>NZ_JBQFNZ010000006.1:0-298710 GCF_056532945.1 Ruegeria sp. H7 | reverse complement strand
TCGACGGTCTGGCCGCCAATGGCGAAGACGGCAACGGCGCCGTCGAGGCCAAGGTCAAAGCCGAGGTCGCAGACCTTTGCGCCAAGTTCCCCATCTATCCGAACCTGTGATCGGATCGGCATGAAAAAAGAGAACGGCGCCCAGAACGGGCGCCGTTTTTTTTTCAGTAGACGTTCCCGCCCCTTTTGGCACACATCAAACATGCGAAGAAAAGGCTAGGGCAAGCGCCGCGCGAAGGACAAAACCTGCGATCAGATCAAGCCGCGCCACAGAAGAAACACCAGAACCAACACGGTCAAGGCCAGCAAGTTGAAGGCCAGACCGCCCAACATGCCAAGGAACCACCCCCAGCGCCGATCCGCCAGATTGATCGCCGTCAGGTGCGACTGAACCTCGTCCGAGGCTTTCGTCAAGGCAGGCGTATCCAGAACGCGGCGCAGTTTGGGGTGCGCCGCCATCTGTTCGGCCCTGGCCAGAATCATCGCCTGTTTGAACACCCGGCGCGGCAAACGGTGTCGGGCGCGGCGGATCGATGCCTCGAGCGTTTTGTCCCGCACACCCAGCTTGGCCCGCAGCAAAGCAACGGTTTCCGCGATCCTGTCCTGAATGTCGGTGTCTTGCGCCATGGCCCCTCCTGACGCGCGACACTAGCCTTTGATGCTGCGCGCGACAATGGGGCTGGCTGTTTTGGAACAAGGGCGGTATCACGCAGCTATGCTGAACACGATCATTCACGGCGAACCCACTGCGCTGCCGCCCCTTATAATCGCTCATGGCTTGTATGGATCGGCCCGGAACTGGGGTGTGATTGCGCGAAGGCTGTCGGATGAACGGCAGGTTATTGCGGTGGATATGCGAAACCATGCGCACAGCTTTTGGGACCCCCGGCACGACTATTCTGCATTGGCCGAGGATATCGCGCAGGTGATCGAAAATGTCGGTGGCCCGGTCGATGTGCTGGGGCATTCCATGGGTGGCAAAGCGGCGATGACGCTGGCCTTGCGGCACGGCGCGCTGGTGCGCAAGCTTGTGGTCGCCGATATCGCCCCGGTCGCCTATGGGCACAGCCAGATTCAGTTCATCGAGGCGATGCGGGCAGTCGATTTTTCAACGATCACCCGACGGTCAGATGCGGAACTGCAACTGGCGGATCAAGGCGTTGAAAAAGCACTGCAGAGCTTTTTCACCCAATCGCTGGATGTCGCTGGGAAACGGTGGCTGTTGAACCTGGATGTGCTGGCCGATCAGATGCCAAACATCATGAGCTTTCCAGAGCTGGATGGCGCATGGGATGGCCCGGCCCTGTTTTTGTCGGGCGGCGCGTCTGACTACGTCCTGCCGGAACACCGCGACAAAATCCGAGCGCTATTTCCCGGTGCGCGCTTTGCCAAAATTCCGAGTGCCGGACACTGGCTGCATGCCGAAAAACCGCGCGAGTTCGAAGCCGCCGTCCGGGCGTTTCTGAACGCCTGAACCAATCGCCGTGTGTTGATCGGGCAGGCCATGCTTCAGGTGTCTTCGACCTCGCCGCCGCCATTCACCCAGTCGGCGAAACCGCCCAGATTGAACACCTGTTCATAGCCCATATCTTTCAACAGCTTGCCCGCCAAAGCGGCGCGACCGCCGGAGGCGCAATAGATCACAACAGGCCGGTCTTTGCGCATGTTTGGGTCATGAGACTCCAGGCCTTCATCTGCCCGGAATTCGAGCATTCCACGGGGTATATGCACCGCCCCTTTTGCCCGGCCGGTTTTCTGCACCTCAGCAGTGCCGCGAATATCTAACAGTAACGCGCCGTGTTCGATCAGCTCGCGCGCCTTGACCATATCAACCCGTGGGACGACAGCGTTGGCCGCCGCCATCATGTCTTTCACTGTAACCGGCATATGCACCTCGTGATTTCTTGCCTTTTGAAAAAGGCTAACATGCAAAAACTGGAAGGTGTAGCCTCAAGATCGCTTGGGTTGCGCCGAAAACAGATGTCGGAACTTGTTGCTAAAGCTCTGATCGAAACAAGATTGGTACCCGCGGCCGGACTCGAACCGGCACGGCGTTTCCGCCTGGAGATTTTAAGTCTCCTGTGTCTACCATTCCACCACGCGGGCATGTCGTGATCAGGGGCGAACCCCGTCCGCCTTCATTACAGGCGCGAATAAATGAAAACAATGCGGTAAGCTCAGGCAATGTGGTAAAATCGCGAGATTTCGAACACGCCCGCGCCCAACTGATTTTTCCACCGCATCGCTACTGCAATTGCAGGATATCCGGAATGCAAAGCTTCCGCTGCGCCGGCATTTGATCCGCACCGTCGGAACGCTTGAGCCGCTTTGGCCCGTCCTTGACCTTGACCTTCGGCTTGGCCAACGGGCCTTTTAACGTGACCGGCCAGGGGCTGCGCGAAAGCGGCTCGCCTATCTTGCGCGGTTGCAGGTTCAGCTCCATGGCCTTGTCGGCCATGTTGACACCGCCAAAGACGACGACCTGAACCTGATCCGTTTCCAACGTGGTTTGTTTGGTTGAAATATTGCCGTTCGAAATGCTGAGGGGTGCGCGCAGACATACGATTGGCGCGACCTTCTGCTTTTCCTTGGAGAATACCCAGGGCAAAACGCCCAGCCCTGCCAAATCCAACAACTGCGTTTCGATTGACCCGTCGCGCATGGAAACCGTCGCACTGCCGCTCATCGTGCTGGCAAAGTGTTTGGCGGACTCGGTTCCTCCGGTCACCGAAAAATCCGCATAGATCGTGCCGCTTGCGCCCTTTTTGAAGTTCAGGGTGTGAAGGATGTCGTCTAACTGCCAACCGCCCGCCTTGCCGGTCAGGGTCAGCAGATGCGCCTCATCCGAAAGATCCATCTGCCCACTTACGTCGAACTGGGCCCCGCCATATTCAAATGCCAGCGGACCGGCGCGAAGCTCGTTTTCGTCGAGCGTCAGTTCGCTTTGCAAGCTGCTGACGCCTTTGGCACCTTCGATATGCCGAAGGTCGATATCAACATCGATATCAATACCCGACAGAAGAATGGAACGTCCGATGGGTTTCAGCGTCACATCTCTCAATGCGCCGGGTCCATCGGCTTCGGCGCTGGCGTCTTCGACATCCTGCGCTGCGCTGCCAAGCTTTCTCAATTGCGCGGCGGCCTGAACGATATCACGCAGTTGATCGATCTTAATCAGGTCACTTTCAATCGCGCCCCGCAGCACAGGATCGCTTGTCGCGTCATCAAGATCGGCCTTCACGAGCAATACGGACTCGGCAAGTTCGACGCTGGCGTTTGCATTCCAATCGGTGCCTTCGCTCACCAAATCGATCCCAAAGCGCGCGCGCCCGGTTTCAACGGGGTCCAGCGACAATGCAGCCATCAGGTCTGCACCGGACGGAACATCAACATCGATTGCCAGATCCAGGTTTTCGAACTTGAGGACATTCTTAACCGTGCCGTGCACCTCAAGGGACCAGACATCTGTTTCGCTCGTCTTGCCATCAAGGTTGGTCAGTGAAAGTTGATTAATGTCCCCGTTCAAATGAAAATCGCCCGAAAACCGGCCAAGCTGATCGTCTGGCCCCATGAGTTCGGGCGAGATCAAGCTGCTGGCGGGAATATCCATCAGACCTTCGGCCGATACGCCTTGCAGTTGCAGCGCGTCATCAACTGATCCATTCAAAATGACAAACGGATCAGCCGGGTTCCCGATCCGCAGATTTATGTTTCCGACCCGCAAAGCACCGTCCGGCGTTCTGGAAAGTTCCGAAAATTTGACCGGCGGCGGCCCTTCACCTGCGGTGTCCAGCGTGAACCCATTGGTTTTAATGACCATTTGCCGCTGAGGCACCTGCCCCGGCACGCTGTCCATAACCATATCAACCGCAATAAGCTTGAGGTCATAGCGAGATGCCGCAGGGACCGGTTCCGCATCTTCGGGATAAAGCCGAATACGGGTTGTCAGCGACACATCTGCGGGGTTCCCCAACTCTCCGATTTGGCCCGTCAGCGAAAGGCTTTGCCCGCCATCCAATTCAGCCAATACGCTCAGATCATCAATCCGGGCGACGCCGTCAGCCGATTTGAAGGTTGCCGCCACATTGCCCGACCCTTCCAGCACGCGGTTAAGTTTCAGCACGTCCAGAAGCTGTCCAAGTTCTGCAATCTCCACAGTCGTCTTGAACTGAAACCCGTTCTCTTGGGGGATTTGTTCAGCCGCAATCGATATCTGTTCGAAGTCCAATGCCATCTGAAACGGGTCTTCCGCGGGGAATGTCCCATTCAGGTCAAACGGCTCGCCATTTAGGGAACCGGTCCCAACGGCAGACGCGGTGTTCGTTCCCTCATCACGCGCCAGCACCAGATCCTCAAGCCGCAGATCCAGATCAAGTCCGTTCAGGCCGTTCTGGTACAGTATGGTGACGTCGCTCAGGTCAACTCGACGATCCGCCAGAATTCCGCCGACAGAGGGTTTTTGAGAGTTCTCAGGCTTTTCGGTTTCCACCGTAGAAAGCGACTGCCAGTTCGCATTTCCGTCTTTGTCGGTGATCAGGTTCAAGTGAATACCCGATATGGCAAGGTTGCTGAGCGACAGCTTGCTGTTCCAAAGATCGCGGGCAGAGATTTTGAACTCAATCGCGTCGATGGCCGCCAAATT
Source organism: Ruegeria sp. H7 (assembly GCF_056532945.1). Taxonomy (NCBI): domain Bacteria; kingdom Pseudomonadati; phylum Pseudomonadota; class Alphaproteobacteria; order Rhodobacterales; family Roseobacteraceae; genus Ruegeria; species Ruegeria sp. H7. The sequence goes on along the minus strand of NZ_JBQFNZ010000006.1, from coordinate 294,069 downwards.
CACGTCAGTCCCGGACGAACCGGGAAGCACCAGCCCCGCCGCCGAGACCTGCAGTTGCCGACCAAGGCCCAAACGCACCTCGTCCTCGATCAAGACGTCCTGACCAAGTTTTTTGGAGATCAGGTTTTCAACGAAACCGGTCCTAAGCGAAGAAAACAGCGCCGAGGACAGGAACAGCCAAGCCGCCAAAACAGCAACAAACGCAATCGCGCAGCAAATCAAAACGCCTTTGAAAATCAAACGCACGTTCTACTCCTTTGGTTTCGATGCACTGTGTGGCTGGGCCAATTCCACGTGCGACACTTGAATACGCGGCTCTGCTGATGTTCCGAGCACTGGGCGCACCTTAGCGATAAGTTGCAAATTTCCAGTGACTTAATCAAACAGGAATCAACTTCGGTCCGCGTGAACACCTGCGTTACCGTGATGCCGGGCAGTCCAGCACCAAAAAACGGAAACACCCGCCCTTTTGGGTTTTTTTGAAAACGAACAGTCATTTTATGCGCGATCTTTCTGACGGTTCTGACGGCCAACTCGTCCCGGTTTCTTATATCATCAAATTAATGATATATACGATTTCCAATATATATGAGGGACCAATGAACTCACTGAAAAGAATTACACGGGGCATAGGTGTCGCGTTTCGGGACGGCCGGGTCAAAAGCCTGCTTGCCTTCACACTGGGAATGATCCTCTGGGCATCTGTTTTCTACCACTATGTTGAAGGCTGGAGCTGGCTGGATTCCATCTACTTTTCTGTCGTGACAATCTCGACCGTAGGGTTTGGCGATTTTTACCCTCAGACTGCGGCAGGGAAGATCTTTACGATGGCCTACATCATCGTAGGTCTGGGCATCTTTGTGGCTGCGGCGACGACAATCGCAAACACGATCCTGTCTCAGGACGACGAATAGTCACCCAAAAAACGCCGTAGGATACAAGCGCAGCAAGGTCGCCTGAAGGTTGGACTTTATTGATTAGGCTGATCGCCGTCCAAGGCGGCGCAAGGGCCCAAACTACGACCAAAGCACGGAATTCACAAAAGATATTCATATTGAGTTTTTTGAGTGTATTGTTAACAAATGAACGGAGGGATGGAATGGAAAAGACACAAGATGCCAAGATCGTCGATCTCGCAATACGTTTGCTCTTTCTCGGGTTATTCCTTTACAGCGCGTTGGTAATGATCGCCCCGCTGGCAAGTGTGGTGATCTGGGCCACGATCCTTTGTGTGGCGATTTACCCGGTATTCGATTGGCTACAGTCCAAGCTGGGCGGGCGAAAGTCGCTTGCCGCAACGATCCTGGTTTTGCTTGGCCTTGTGCTGACCTTGGGGCCGATTGCCACTGCGGTGTCGGGGGCTGCTGAACTTGGGTCCGAGTTTGCCGAACAGGCTGACAGAGGCGAATTGGAAATTCCACCTGCCCCGGACAGCATCAAGGACTTGCCCCTGATCGGAGAAAGAATTGCCGAAGTCTGGGGGTTGTTTGAACGGAATCTGGATGGTGCGCTTGCAAAATACGGGGCGCAGATTCTTGAGATCACAAAATCGCTGTTCGGAAAGGTTCTGGGCATCGGAATCGGGTTGTTGGGTCTTGCCCTTTCGGTGTTGATCATGGGGGGCTTGTTCAGCCCCGGACCGACTTTGGTGCAAGGTCTTCAGCGCTTTGCCAACCGGGTGTTCGCGCCGCGAGGCGGCGAATTCGTGACGCTGGCGGGGGCGACGATCCGGAATGTGACCAAAGGTGTCATCGGTGTTGCAGCCATTCAGGCCGTGGTTGTCTGGATTTTGCTGGCACTGTTCGGGATTTCTTCTGCTGCGACACTGGCATTCATTTGCCTGATCCTCTCGATCATCCAGATCGGGCCGGGATTGGTTCTGTTACCGGTCATCATCTACGCGTGGAGTTCGATGTCAGGTGGTGCGGCCCTAGCCTTCACCATTCTGGCCATTCCCACAACGATAATGGACAGCTTCCTGCGGCCCGTCTTCATCTCAAAAGGTCTCGAAACGCCTATGCTGGTGATCCTGATCGGCGTTCTCGGCGGCATGATGGCCTATGGATTGATCGGCATCTTCATGGGACCGGTTCTGTTTGCCGTTTTCTACGAACTGTTCAAGGTTTGGATCGATGCCTCGCCGGAAGGCAATGACGCCGCGGACGGAGCGGCGCAATGAGGAAGACAATATGGACGACGCTGGCCGTCATTTTGGTTCTTCTCGTCTGGTATCTGGTTGCTGATCGAAAAACGCCATTTACGGGAAACGCCAGGGTCAAGGCCGTTGCAACCCAGATCGTCCCGCAAGTCACCGGAACGGTGATCGAGGTTTTGGTCGAAAATGGTCAGGTCGTCTCGGCCGGAGATGTACTGGTTCGGATCGACCCCAGACCATACGAAATTGACCGCGACAAAGCCGAAGCGGACCTGGAAGCCGCAACACAAGAGGTTGGCGCTTCGTCGGCAGAGGTCAGCGCCGCTCAGGCCAAACTGGCACGGGCGCAAAGTGATCTGGACACCATGCGCATCCAGACAGAACGCGTTTTTGCGCTTGAAAAGAAAGGGCTGATTGCCGTTTCGAAAGCAGATGATGCGCGGGGGCAACTGGCCGAATCCGAGGCGAATTTTGAAAACGCCAAAGCAGATCTGGAGAAAGCCAAGCAGAGGCTCGGCGACGAGGGCATTGAAAACCCGAAGATTCAGCGCGCGTTGGCCGCGTTGGCGGATGCAGAGCTTAACCTTGAATGGACGGAACTGCGCGCCCCGGCGACAGGCGTGATCTCAAATCTGCTGATCGCACCCGGAACTTATGCCCGATCCGGGCAGGACCTGCTGACTTTCCTGGATGCGACGGATGTCTGGATCGAGGCGTATTTTACCGAAAACAACCTGGGTCGGGCGTCGGTTGGATCGCCTGTAGATGTGGTGCTGGACATGCATCCCGGCAAAATTGTTCCCGGCGTCATCGAAAGCTTTAGCGCAGCCGTTTCCCTAAGCGGCGGCGACACACCCGGTCAACTGGCCAGCCCCCCAAGCACCAAGGGGTTTCTTCGCGAACCCGAGCGCTTCCCGGTCCGTATCGTGCTGCCGGGTTACGAGGCCGGAAGCACCGAGGATGACCTGCGCTTTCAGCTCAACGGGCAAGCCGACGTGATCATGTACCTTAGCGACAGTTCTCTGCTGAACGCGGTGGGCCGCGCCTACATTCGCGCGGTTTCGATCCTGTCCTATGCGTACTGAGGATCGGCGCGCAGTACACAGACTTGCGCTGGGTGTAACTGGCGTCTTCGCGCTGGGGCTGTTTCTGGGGTGGCCTCTGGCCGTTGTCGGGGCCGTGTTCACGGCCCTGTTTCTTCAGGCCCCAGCCGCTTTGCCACTGGCGGCCTTCGCGAAGCTGTTTGTCTTCTCGATTGGGTTGATGTTCATTTCCTTCCTTTTGTCATCGACCTTCGCGCCCTATCCGGTGGTTTTCCTCATTCTGGTGGCCATCGGGATTATCCTGTCGTTCATTTGGTCGGTATCCGGCGCAGGTGTTCTGCCCGGAGTCATCGCCCTGATGGGGGCATTGATGATCCCCAACCTTGCGCTGCAATCCCAGGATCTGGCTTTGGTGCTAGTGTTCTGGATACCACTGAACCTGCTGTTTGCAGGGTTCGTTTCGACATTGATGTTTGTATTGATACCAGCCGCACCCCAGACAGCGGCCGAGAAAAAAGCAGCACCCCCAACTGACTTTGACCCGCACCGCCGGATTGTCAGAATGTCGCTTGTCACGGTTCCATTTGCCTTGGCGTTCTTTGTGTCCGGCGCATCGGCGTTGCTGGTTCTGTTCTTTGTGGCACTTCTCAGCCAGCAGCTGGCGGCAATGCCTGCCGCGGGCAAAACCGTGGCCAAGGCAATGCTGACGGCAAACCTGCTGGGTGCGGCAGTGTCGATCCTTTGCTACGAAATCAACGTCATCGCCCCGATTATTCTGACGCCAATTCTGCTGTGCTTTTTCTTCTGCATAACGCTTGGAGCACTCGGAAAATCTCAGGCTACGCTCGCCGCCGCGGCAGGCTCGGCGTTGACAACGGTGCTGATCGTCTATGGTGGATCAATCTCTCCGTTTTCGGATGAGGCCGACGTCAAAAGCATCACCCGCGTTTTGCAAGTTGCCAGTGCTGCGATTTTTGTGATCGTTGCCTATGTCGTGGTGGATGAGTTCTGGCCGGAAAAGAAACGGCAGATGTCGACAAACACCTGACAGGTGTGTTGCCTGCCGTCCTTAGTCAAACACGATAAAGCGCCAGCCAGATCAGAAAGCCGATATACACAAAAACGGTAACGTTCAGAACCGTATCGACAATTGTGCCAGTCATTTCAAAACCTCCTTTGACAGAGACTTGAGAAGGCAAATCACCAAAACCGGAACGATAAAAACAAAGGCGATGGCTGAAAGCGCGATGATCGACCGGACCAGAGAAACGTCGTTCACAAAGATCATGGCCAGACCAAGGGCCCCAAGCACCGCGCCCCAGATTGTGCGAATGCCGGGCGACGGGTTTTCGTCCCCGCCTGTTCCAATCATTGCAAGCGTAAAGCCTGCGCTGACAACGCTGGTCACAACAAACAGGAACGCCGCTGCAATTGTCGCCAACTGCGTCACATATTGCAGGGGAAACTGTTGAAGCAACGCAAAGGTCGTCGCATCAAGGCTTTGGTCGTTGACCTCCAACAACTGTCCGTTTCCTTGCAGCACGTCGAAAATGCCGATCCCGCCGAAAACACCGAACCAAAAGATTGAAAACAGCGTTGGCGCAATAATGACGCCGGTCAAAAACTCTCGGATCGTTCGCCCGCGTGAAATTCTGGCAATGAAGATGCCCACAAACGGGGACCATGCCAGCCACCAGATCATGTAATTCAGTGTCCAGTCCTGGAACCAGGTCGATATGGTTTGGTCAAAAAACTCGGTTGTCGAAAACCCGGCGGGAAGGACGTTGAAAACATACCGCCCAAACCCTGAAACGATCGTGTTCATTGCAAAAGACGTGGGCCCGACAACCAACAGAAAGACCAACAGGATGATCGCGATACTCATCGCCAGATTTGACAGTTTGGACATCCCCTCGCCCAGATCCCGTCTGAGCGGGATGAGGAAGGCAACGCACATGACGACAAATATGAGCGCTGTCAGGTAAAACGAGTTGGGTATTCCAAGGACCCCAGCCAAACCTGTCTGGATTTGAAACACGCCCATGGCCAAAGAACCCGCCAAGCCGACTGCAATGGCGACAACCGACAAAAAATCGAACACCCAAGCCAATGCACGGGTCCAGGCCCTGTCTCCGTACACATCCAAAACTGGCGCGCTGAGCGACAAAGAGCGTTCTCGTCGAAAAGCGAAATAGGCAATGATCAACCCGACGACCCCGTATATCGCCCAGGCGTGAAAACCCCAGTTCAGATAGGTGACAAAGATAGCCTGACTTGCCGCTTGAGAATCCGGGCTGAACGCGCGAATAACCGAGAAATGCGTCAGCGGCTCGGATGCGCCAAAAAACAGCAACCCCACCCCCATACCCGCCGCAAAGAGCATCGCAATCCACGCGGGCGTGGAAAACTCGGGCTCGGATCCTTCAGGGCCAATTCTGATCGAGCCGAACCTGGAGAATGCAAGGTAGATCGCCAGCAACAAAAGCGCGCTGGCTTCAAGCATGATAAACCAACCTCGGCTTTCGAACTGCACCGCCACGATGCTGGCCGAGACGGACCCCAGCCCTTGAGGGTCAATAATCCCCCATATGGCAATCCCGCTGCTCACCAGCAGCGCGGAAACAAGTAGAGCGTTGATTTTCATCGCTTAACACACTGAATGACTGCGTCTGTGGTAGCACCGTACTAACAAATCATCTGTGCTCAAAGCTGCAAAATTTGGACGGCGTTGCGAGGCGACCGACCTTTATCAAGAGGGTTAGTGGCACAGTTTTCCGCAAACTCGTGCGGCAGACCTGACTGCGGTGTTAATCGTGCGGATGAAGCGGCTTGTTGTTCACACTATAATCACTTTTGAATATCAAAACTGTCTGCAATTTACCCCGATTTTTAGGGATGGCAGCCCATTGAAATCAGGTAAATTGTTCTGAGGCGTGATAGTGGTGCCCCCACACGGACTCGAACCGCGGACCTACTGATTACAAATCAGTTGCTCTACCAGCTGAGCTATAGGGGCACTGGCTGCCGATTACTGCCTTCGGAACAGGACTGCAAGTCGGAATTTCAGCATTCGGTTGGGGATTGCCGAAATTTCTGCGATTGTGTGAAACTCAACCTATCGAAGCGGCGGGCTTCGTTCTATGTGATGCAGGTCGAGGAACGCTTGGCAAAACCTTTGGGCGCAAGGAAAATATGCAGGTAGTCATTCACGCTGGGGTCGCCTTCACGGATGAAGGGCAATTGCTGGACTCGCTGGTCGCCAACAAAGGCGTCATCACTCAGACCGGGGCTTTTCCGCTGGGGCCGCGCAAGTGTCGGCATTTTGAAAGGATTATGTCGGATTCGATCCTGAAAAACCTGCCTCTCGCCGACACCCGGGATCAGTTGCGGGCGCTTCTGCCAGATACCTCGGGTTTCGGGCGTTTGATCGTGTCCAGCGAGAAATTCTTTGGCCCGATCAAGACTGCCTTGCAACATGGCCAGATGTATCCGTTTGCCGGACGGCGCATTGCATACTCGCAAGAGGTTCTGGAAGGGGCAGAGGTCGAGGTTTTTGCCGGGCTGATGAACCCGGGATCGTTCATTCCGAAGATTCTGACGGCAATGGACCCTGACCGCGCGCGGTCAATTCTGGACACCACGGACCTGAGCTGCCTGAGCTGGGTCAGCATGATCGAAGACCTGAGCGATCTGGCGCCCAACGTGAAGATCACGCTGTGGGAAAACGAGGACACACCCCTGATCTGGGGCGACATCGTGCGTGCCATGGCCGGTTTGGGGAATGACGTTGCGATAAAGGGCGAGCATACGCTGCTGGCCTCTTTGTTGACCGAGCAAGGCAAACACCAGCTTCTGCCGCTGATCCAACAGGAACAATCGGGGGCCAAGCTTGCCTCGCGCGATGAGTTGATCGCCTTGTTTGAAGACTATGCGCAGCCCGACCAGATCGAAGAGGAACTGGATCTGCCGGGCTGGAACGCAGATATCGTCAGCGCGTTTTCAGAACTTTACGCGCAGGATATGGCGAAAATCCGAACCCTGCCAAACATTCGGGTTCTGGACGTCTAGGCCGGGTTACATCCCCAGCGCTTCCTTATACATCTCCAGAACCGCTTCTTCTTCGGCGATGTCGTCTTTGTCGCGCTTGCGCAGCGCGATCACTTTGCGCATGACCTTGGTGTCATAGCCACGGGCCTTGGCCTCGGCCATCACTTCTTTCTGCTGTTCGGCGATGTCCTTCTTTTCGGCATCCAGACGCTCGAACCGCTCGATAAACTGGCGCAATTCGCCAGCGGTTACGCGGTAATTTGCGGTGGCCTGATCTTCGGTCATATCTTCCATCGACGTCTTTCCCTAAGGCTTGAATTGGATGCAGTTACCTCGCGGATACATCGGGTCCGCGCAGGTCGCAAGCACCCAATCCGTCACCGGGCTTGTCTGTGCCGGTGCGATCCAGTAAGCGCAGGTTCAATTCGCAGCAACTTTTTGGGGCGCCATGTTTGAAGTCATCACCTGGGGCGGGGCCGCCCTGTCACTGGCCGGGCTTGCCGGACTGGTCTGGTGCATTCTGCGCGTGATGAAGGCGCGCAAGGCCGGATTGTCGGATGATGAATTGCGTGCCGTGGTTCAGGGCGTTCTGCCATGGAACCTGGGGTCCCTGTTTCTGTCCGTGATTGGCTTGATGCTGGTCATCCTCGGGATCTCCTTCGGATGACCGCCCGGCGCTAGATCGGCATATTGTCGAACCGCGCTTCCATTGCATCTTCGCACAAAGCGGAATCCAACCGACGCAGGCGGGATGGAACATGCATGCCCTGTCGGCGCATATGATCGACAATCTTGCTGACACTTGGTTGCAGAGCCAGACGCGTATCCAGGCACGCGTTTTCCAGCTTTTGTTCAAGCTTCTCGACTTCGGAATAGATGGATTTCGGTTCCATATCGCTCCTCCCCAGTGATGCCAGTATCTCCGATATAGGTAACGGGATTAAGACCGGAACAGATTACTCTGATACTGTGCGGAAACCCGCCGGAGAGTCCGTCAATTTCGGCAATCCGGCGCGGTACGGTTAAAGTTTAAGCCAAATTAATCAAACCTGCCTTGACGGACATCAAAAACCAAATCGGATATTGCAACACATTCCATGGTCAATATATGAAGTATGGACAGGAGCGGAGGACCCCATGACCCCAAATGTGAAAGCGTTTTTTGACGATCAAACCTTCACGGTGTCCTATGTGGTGAACGAACCCGATGGAGCGGCCTGTGCCATCATCGACAGTGTTCTGGATTTTGACCACGCATCCGGTCGTACCACGACCAAATCGGCGGATGAGATTATCGACTACGTCCGGTCCCAGGGGCTCAGGACCGAATGGATCCTGGAAAGCCATGTGCATGCCGACCATCTTTCGGCGGCCCCCTACTTGCAGGATAAGCTTGGCGGAAAGATCGGAATTGGCGACCAGATCGTGACCGTGCAGGACACCTTCGGCAAAGTTTTCAACGAAGGGACCGAGTTTCAGCGGGATGGCAGCCAGTTCGACGCCCTGTTTGCGGAAGGCGACAGCTTTCACATCGGGCAGATGCGCGGCGACGTGCTGCACACGCCGGGTCATACGCCTGCCTGTTTGACCTATGTGATCGGGGATGCGGCCTTTGTCGGGGATACGCTGTTCATGCCCGATTTCGGCACCGCGCGATGCGATTTTCCGGGCGGTTCCTCATCTACGCTATATGCCTCAATCCAAAAGATCCTGTCTTTGCCCGATGATACTCGCGTTTACGTCGGACACGATTACAAAGCCCCCGGGCGCGATGAATATGCCTGGGAAACCACGGTGGGTGAGCAGAAGGCGCTGAACATCCACATCGGCCAGGGGCGCAGCATCGAAGAGTTTGTCGAAATGCGGGATGCGCGCGACGCGACATTGGCAATGCCGCGCCTGATCCTGCCGTCTTTGCAGGTCAACATGCGCGCAGGTCAGATGCCGCCGGCAGATGAACAGGGCGATGTGATGCTGAAGCTGCCGATCAACAAGCTTTAACAAAGGGATCAATCGAACATGATGACGGCTTGGGTGATGGGCTTGATTGGCGGTGTGCTGATTGGCCTTGGCGGCGCGGTATACCTGTTGGGCAATGGCCGCATCATGGGTGCCAGCGGCATTTTGGGTGGGCTGGTCGATGGCAGTGCGCGCAACGAAGCGGTCGAGCGTTTGGCTTTCCTCGCCGGGGTGATCGGGATGCCCTTGCTGCTGCGGCCATGGATCGCACCGGGGGCCGAAACGCATTTGACCGGCAATCTGGTGCTGGTGATTGTGGCGGGGCTGTTGGTGGGCGTCGGTACGCGCATTGCCAATGGCTGCACCTCGGGGCATGGCGTGTGTGGCATTTCCCGGTTTTCAATGCGTGGGATCGTGGCCACGTTGATCTACATTGCAGCAGGCGGGCTGACCGTGCTGGGCTTGCGGCATATTCTGGGGATCGCATGATGCGAGTATTGATCGCAGCACTTGCCGGGTCCCTGTTTGGCATTGGCCTTCTGGTCTCTGGCATGACCGATACGACCAAAGTGCAAGGCTGGCTGGACGTTTTCGGGGATTGGGACCCGACCCTTGCCTTTGTGATGGGTGGTGCAATCCTGCCAATGATCCTTGCATGGCGTCTTACGACCGGACGGCACCCAATGGCAGGCGGTGAGTTTCCGGCCCCGACGCGCGCCGAGTTTGACCGGAGGTTAATTGTGGGCTCGATCTTGTTCGGGATGGGATGGGGCATGGTGGGGCTGTGCCCCGGTCCGGCGCTGGCCTCGCTCAGCTTTGGCGGCAGCGGCGGGGTGGTGTTTCTGCTGGCCATGATCACGGGAATGTTCCTCGCCCCTCACGTGGGGCCACAGCTAGACAGGGCTGCAAACGCGGCCTAAGGAATTGGCATGGAGATTCGACCTATTACCCCCCGCTACGCCGTCTCACCCCAGATCACGGTCGAGGATGTTCCGGCCATCGCCGAAGCCGGTTTCGTCAAGGTGATCTGCAACCGTCCGAATGCCGAAGTTCCGGCTGACATGCAGTCGGATGCAATCGGCGAAGCCGTGCGTGCAGCGGGTCTGGAATATGAAGTTCTGGAACTGACCCATCAGACAATGACACCTGAAAACGTGTCGCGTCAGCGCGACATGGCCGAGACCTGCAGCGGCCCGGTGCTGGCTTATTGCGCGTCCGGTACACGCTGCTCGGTCGTCTGGGCGCTTGGGCAGTGCGACCGGATGAGCACGGATGAGATTCTCACCGCAACAACCAACGCGGGCTACCAGTTGGAAAACCTGCGCCCAGCCCTGGATCAAATTCGCAACAACGCAGAGTGATCTTGCGGCCCTTCGGTCACATCGGATCTGCGCCATCATCCGGGCCGGTCAGGCCCGCCAGTTGCGAGATTTCCGCGACCATCTGATCCGAATCCGCAAATGAAAGATCGGTGTCCAGCGGATCGGGAATTTCGGTGACATTGGGATATGGGGTGACATCCACTGCGTCAGCGCCCCGGTTCGGCGTCCCGGCGCGGCTTGCGATGAAATCTTGTGCTTCAATATCGGACAGGGCGGGCAAAGCTGCGTGTTCATTGATGCGGACGGCCCGCAGACCGCCACTTTGCCCAAGTCGCCCCACTGCAGCCCGCGTGCGATCGATCGCCAGAACCTCGGTGCGATCAAGACGGGCCCGTTCCAAGGGCAAAACGTCACCAATCCCCAGCCCTGACAAATCGGACAGCGGCACATTCATACGGCACAGCACGGCGTTCAACTCGGCCCGCACAACGCCCGAGGATTGCTCAAGGCGTGCCCCCGCATCCGGTTGCGCCCCGGCATCCTCTTCGACGTCGCAGGGGCGTTGAGGCAACAGGATTGCGATATGGCCCTGCCGGACCCCTCCGGCCAGATCGATTGTCAGTTCGAAACCGCAATAGACCTCTTCCACCAGTGTCAGGCAAAGCGACCGCAAATCCCCGGCGCGGGCCATGTACTCGTAACCGGTCAGGTCGACCTCTTCCTCTACCATCTCGGCCAGTTCCGCAGCCTTGACCAACGCTTCTTCCACCAAAGGTGCAACCATTGCCGCATCGGTGTTGGTGAAGGCGCGCGCCTCGGGCGGTGTGGCGGAGAGCTGTCCAATCGTCTGGGTCTGCACAATTGCCGACACAGTGTTCGGGTCCAGACAAGCTGCGGCAACCCCGTCAGGACCCCGGAAGAACAACAGCAACCAATCGTCGCCCACATCCGCAACCAGATCGGCAGCGGGCTGGTTGGACTGTTTGGCCCCGATAACCGCCAAGGGCAGGTTCAGCCGATCCGCTGCGGCCCGCGCAAAACCCAGACGCAAGGCCCGCAGAATCGAGCGGGGCCGGTTCTTCAAATCCTCCCGCCCCGCTGAAAGCTTGCGCGCCAAAGCCGCATTCACAGTCTGTGCCATGCCCAAAGTTCACCAATTTGTCGTGTCCCTGACCACTGGTGTAACCCGGCGAGTGTTACGAAGTTCTTTAGACGACCCCTACTGCGCCGCCTGCTGATAGGCCAGCGGCAGGCTGACACGAAATGCGGCCCCGCCCTGCCCCGGCAGATAGGTGATCTCGCCCCCCAGTCGCTGCATGATCTCGCGGCAGATCGCCAGACCCAGCCCTGCGCCCCCGGCCTTGTCGGCGCCGACACGGGCGAATTTCTCGAAAACCAGCGATTGCGCCTCGGCGGGGATGCCGCCGCCGTTGTCGATGAAATCGATCACCAAGCGCCCGCCGACATCATGGGCCGAGATAGTCAGAACAGGCTCGTCCGCATCGCAGTATTTTTGCGCATTCGAGATCAGGTTGATAAACACCTGCCCCAACCGATCCAGATCGGTATGCAGAGCAAAGCGTTCGGACGTCCGGCTGCGACGCACGGTCAGGCCCCTGTCCGACCCGGCCAGGGCACTGGACACCGCGCGATCCAGAATTGAACGCAAAGTGCCTTCACCCATGTTCAGATTGACCTGCCCGTTTTCCAGAACGCTCAGGTCCAGCAGGTCGTCCAGCAATCGGGTCAGTCGCAGCGCCTCGTCATGAATGATCGCCGCATAGCGCGTTTGCTCTTCGGCGCTCAGCCCCTCGGTGTCGCGCATGATCTCGGAAAACGCTCGGATCGACGTCATCGGCGTACGCAATTCATGGCTGACCTGGCTAAGGAAGCTGTCTTTTTGTTCAGACACCAGCGTCAGCTTTGTGTTCGCTTCACGCAGTTGACGGGCGGTACGGCTCAGCTCGGCCGATTTCATTTCCAACTGGCTGGAATATTCAAGCAACTGAGCGGATTCGTCGGCCACAGCCAGCAGATCCTCGACCGACACCGACGCGCCACCGACGATCTGGCCAATCATCGCATGGGCCGTCGCCGCCCCGACGGAACCGCTGAGTTCCCGCTCCAGCCGGTTCAGGAAGCCCGGCGTCGGTTCGGGCATGTGCGAACGGGCCCCTTGTTGTTCCGCTTCGGCCAGAAAGAACTCCTGCGCGGGACCTGTGCCCAGAATCCGCTGGGTCATGATCATCAGGTCTTCGCTTTGCGCCACCGATCCGGTCCACCCGCGCGGGGCGACGGAATGATCAAAGACGTTGACGAACTGCGCGCCTTGCAGGCGTTCCAGCGGGCTGGGAAAGCTGAGCAGCGAGGCAACGCAGAATGCGATTGTGTTCAGGGACATCGACCACATCACGGTGTGGACCATCGGGTCCATTCCTTCGATGCCGAACATCGCCTGCGGGCGCAGCCAGCTGATCCCGAACGGCCCGTAGTCCAACACCGACTGCGGCATCCAAGCCCCGCCCATCCCGGGTAGAAGCAGCGTGTAAATCCACAGAACAAACCCGACCGACAGCCCAACCAAAGCGCCCGTCCGCGTCGCCCCTCGCCAGAACAGGCCACCGACCAGAGCGGGCAGAATTTGTGAGATACCGGCGAAGGCGATCAACCCGATCGAGGCCAGCGCCGCGCCACCCCCGGACAGGCTGTAGTAGAAATACCCCAGCGCCATGATAACCGCGATGGATACGCGCCGCGCCATCAAAACGATGTTGCGCACATCGCCTGAAACCGAGCCCGCGCTTTCATGGGTATTCAGCCAGATCGGCATGACCACATGGTTCGATACCATCGTCGACAAGGCCATGGCCGTCACGATCACCATCGATGTGGCCGAGGAAAACCCGCCGATAAAGGACAACATGGCCAGCCAGTCATTGCCCTGAGACAGCGGCACCGTCAGAACAAACAAATCCGGGTTTGATCCGGGCGGCAACAGGTCCAGCCCGACGACAGCGATGGGGACGACAAACAAGCTCATCAACAGCAGATACAGCGGAAAGGCCCAGGCGGCGGTTCTCAGGTGGCCTTCGTCGTCGTTTTCCACGACCATGACCTGAAACATCCGTGGCAGGCAGACGAAGGCGGCGGCAGACAGAAAGATGAAGGTGGTCCAGCGCCCGGCATCCACATGCCACTGGCCAATCTCGGACGCATCAATCTTGTCCATCATCGGACCGATGCCGCCAGCAATGCCCCAGACAACGAAGACACCAACCGCAATCAGGGCAAACAGCTTGACCACGGATTCAACCGCAATCGCCATGACCACGCCATGATGGCGCTCATTCGCATCTAGATTTCGGGTGCCAAACAGAATGGCAAAGACGGCCAGCCCGGCGGCAACCCAGAACACGTTCGACCCGCCGCGATAGAGGCCCGAGGGATCAGCCTCGACAAAGATCGAGAAGGACAGTGTGATCGACTGAAGCTGCAGGGCGATATAGGGCGTGCCGCCCAGAACGGCCAGAATGGTGACGCAGACCGCCAGCGTATTGGATTTGCCATAACGCGACGACAAAAGGTCCGCGATGGATGTCACCCGCTGGCTGCGCCCGACGCGGACCAGTTTACGCAATCCCCACCACCAGCTGACCATCACCAGCGTCGGGCCCAGATAGATCGTCACAAATTCCAACCCGGATCGGGCCGCGTTGCCGACCGCACCATAAAACGTCCAGGCGGTGCAGTAGATCGACAGGGACAGCGTGTAGATCAGAGGTGAGCGTAGCCACTTCCCCTTCCCTGCCGCAGCCATTCGGTCGGCGGCAAAGGCAACGCCGAACAACAGCACTACATAGCCCAAACTGACCAGGATCAGGATGTTGAGCGTGGCCATCACTCGGTGTCCGCGTCAAAGTCGCCGCGCATGCCCAGGCGACGGGCGGTCAGGCCAAAGATCAGGCCAACGGCGATCAGAAAACCCCAGCAGACGAAGATGTAGAACATCGCCGAAGACAACGGCACCGCCTGATCCCCGGACGCCCGGTCAGGCCACAGCAGCGGGATCGCCAGCAACGCGGCCCCCATGAAAGGCAACAACCGCGCCGCGTCGGTCAGCCTGCGGCGGCGATAGCTTTGGCGTCCCAGAAACAGCGAGGGGCGTGTGCCTTTTGGCTTGGGGTCGGTCTCTTCCGGGGGGCTCATAATCGGGATGCCTGTGCGTGCAGATCCCGCACCGCAGTCAGCACCTCTGCATTGGAAAAGGGCTTGGTCATGAAGCGGCTGACACCCGCATTCTCGGCCATTTCCCGATCCCTGGATTGTCCGCGCGCGGTCAGCATCAGGATCGGCAGGCTTTGCATGTCGTCCAGGTCTCGCAAGTCGCGCAGAATATCCATGCCACTTTTCCCGGGCAGCATGACGTCCAGAATCACAAGGTCCGGGTTCGCTGTCCGGATCACCTGAACGGCGTCTGCCCCATCGGCATGTGTTTCAACCTGCCACCCTTCGCGGGTCAGCAGAAATCGGATTGCCTCAGCTATGTTCGGCTCATCCTCGATCAACAGAACCTTGCGGCTCATATTTGCAGTTCCTCCCCATGGCAACTGGCGCACAAAGCCCGCTGCCACCGCCAGATTAAGCGCTCAGTCAGGATACTGTCAAAAGCCTTCGTTTAGAATCGAAGGCTCGCGCCGGGATGCACAGTCTTTGCTGGGGCACACCCGACAGTTTGCCCCAACCCGGGTCGAGGCGACACCCTGTACCCCATCCCCGACCGGGCGCACCAACATCGCCGAGCGATAAGCAGGGTCCTGATCGTATCCGGGCGTTGAATGAAGCCAGGCATAGGCGTGGCATTCAAATTCAGCCGAACTGCGCCCAAGCTGCGCGATCTGCTTTCGAACCGGTACCAAGGGACGGCTTAACGCGGTGAACAGCGGCCATAACGGGCAGGCCTCTCCATGTCGCGGCAGAACAAAACCGGGAAGCGGCTTGAAGAACAGGATGCTGCCGGATGCGTCGCACAGAACCAACCCGGCCGGGCGGTGCAGTACACTTTCCGGCAGAAAGGCCAACCGCCGCAGAACCGTTGCAACATCGACCGAAAACAGGCGGGCCAGTTCGATTGGGTCCGGCTCTTTCTCCTCCATCAGCTTTTTAAGCTGGGCAAGCGGCATCGCCCTTGCGTCCTGTGCGCACAGGTCCAGAACCTCGCGCGCCACGGTGCGCGCGGCGGTTGTGTTCAGCCCGTCCAGATTGACATCGGCGGACCCGCCCTCCTCGAGTTCGGGGAAACTGTAACCGCGTGCAGCAAAATGGCTTTCGACCTCCTCCAAGGGTACGCCCCGCGGGTCCGTGGCCGAGTCGCTTTCGTCCAGATAGGTCACCAGCGCCTTGGAGCTGTCGGCCAACCGCTCGGCATCCTGATGAAGGTTCTTGTGAAACCGCTCCTGCCACTCGGCATCAATGTCCTGCGTGTCCGCCAGAATGCCCGCCGTCGAGCGAATCGCGGCTGCCGTCGACAGAACCTCGTGCATCGCGGCCGCCAGATGCGGGTCGTGGGTCAGGCGGTCTGACAGGGTTTCCACCGTGCGCTCTAACGAGATCACCCGCTGATGCATTTGCGCCAGGACACCCGCCCAGCCCGGAAAGCGCCCGGCGAATTCCTCAAGCCCGTCAACCTCAGCCTCTTGCCCGACCGCATCAACCGCCGCCTCTCGCAAGGCCGAGATCAGCGTAGCCTCGATCCCCTGCGTCAGCAGCGATGGCTCAACCGCCAGTGCCCCGGCAATATCGACCAGCAATTTGCCCCCGATCCGGCGGCGATTGTGCTCGATCAGGTTCAGGTAGGACGCAGAAATTCCGACACGACGCGCCAGTTCAGCCTGCCGCAGCCCGGCAATCTGGCGCCGTTCACGTATGCGGCTTCCGGTAAGAGTGTCGCGCATAGCTCCACCTCCTGAGCGTTGCGAATGATCCAGTTGTTTTCAGATTATTCTATTTTTTGCATTCAGTTAAGTCGTACTTTTCACTATGGATTTACAGCTTTGACACCGACGGCAAAAAGCACGATGGCGCAGAATATCCGGCGACTGCGCAAGGCCCCTTCTAATCCACCTCAATTCCCGGCACCATAAGACCATGAGCGACCCCGCATTCGAATACGCCCCCATTGGTCTGGTTGAACTGGAAAACCGGATCATCCGGCGGTGCAATCTGCAATTCGCACGCACCTTCGGGGGCGAGGAAGTCGATTATCGCAACATGCCGCTTTTGCATCTGTACCCTTCGGTCGCTGATTGGGAACGGATCGGGGAACGCAGCCTGCAGGTGATGCGCAGCACCGGCTATTATACCGACGAACGGGTGATGCGTCGGCGCGATGGCGATCTGTTCTGGTGCCGGGCGCGAGGACGGTCGCTGACACCCGACGACCCGTTTCGCCATGGAATCTGGAGCTTCTCCGATATCTCTGAAGAGCGCCCCCTCGTCGAGTTGACCGTGCGCGAACGCGAGGTCGCAATCCTGTCCTGCCGGGGTCTTTCGGCAAAAGAAATCGGCATGGAACTGGGGCTGAGCTACCGCACGATCGAGGCCTATCGCGCCCGCCTGCTTGAAAAATTCGGGGCGCGTAAACTGCCGGAACTGGTGGCGAAACTGTCAGGCATGCCCCTGTGACGCGAAACTGCCTGTGCAGCAGGGGCAAAAGGTTCGTTTTCTCCTGTCAGACTGCGCTTTTCATGACCGGTCGCTTGGCTTATAACGCTGCGTAATCATACCAAAGCCCGCGCGAACAGACGGGCCAAAGGGGAACCGTCGAGGACACTCATGACAGATACCAAACACGAAGCGGATGTGGCGTTCATCAAGGCACTGGCCGAATTGCTGCGCGAAAACGACCTGACCGAACTGGAAGTCATGCGCGAATATGGCGACGACGACAGCCTGAATGTCCGCGTCAGCCGTGCAGCTCAGGCGGTTGCCGCCCCGGTGCAGGTTGCCGTTCCTGCGGCTGCACCCGTCGCACCCGTTGCCGCAGCAGCCCCGGCCGCCGCCGAAGCCCCCGCCGCACAGGAAGATCCGGCCAGCCACCCCGGCGCTGTGACGTCACCCATGGTCGGCACGGTCTACATGCAGCCCGAACCTGGCGCGCCTGCCTTTATCTCGGTTGGTGCGTCCGTGTCCGAAGGCGACACGCTGCTGATCGTCGAGGCGATGAAAACCATGAACCACATTCACGCGCCCAAATCGGGCACCATCAAGCGTGTTCTGGTCGGCGATGGCGATGCTGTGGAATTCGGCACCCCTCTGGTCATCATCGAGTAAGGCGGGCCCATGTTCGACAAGATCCTGATTGCCAACCGAGGCGAGATCGCCCTGCGCGTCATCCGCGCCGCGCGCGAGATGGGGATTAAGACGGTTGCCGTGCACTCCACCGCCGACAGCGACGCGATGCATGTGCGCATGGCAGACGAATCGGTGTGCATCGGTCCTCCGCCCAGCCCGCAAAGCTATCTGTCGGTGCCTGCGATCATCTCGGCCTGTGAGATTACCGGCGCGCAGGCGATCCATCCCGGCTATGGCTTCCTGTCCGAAAATGCCGAGTTCGTGCAGATCGTCGAAGACCATGGCATCACCTTCATCGGCCCCACCGCTGAACATATCCGCGTCATGGGCGACAAGATCACCGCCAAGGACACGATGAAGGAACTGGGTGTGCCTTGTGTTCCCGGATCGGACGGTGGCGTTCCCACGCTGGAAGACGCCAAACGCATCGGTGAGGAATTCGGCTATCCCGTCATCATCAAGGCCACCGCAGGTGGCGGCGGGCGCGGCATGAAAGTCGCGATGAACGCCGCCGAGATGGAAAGCGCCTTCATGACCGCCCGGGCCGAAGGCAAAGCCGCCTTCGGCAATGACGAGGTCTATATCGAGAAATACCTGACCACGCCGCGCCATATCGAAATTCAGGTCTTCGGCGACGGCAAAGGCAACGCCGTCCATCTGGGTGAGCGTGACTGTTCCCTGCAACGTCGCCACCAGAAGGTGTTTGAAGAGGCCCCCGGCCCCTGCATCACCCCCGAAGAACGTGCCAGAATCGGCAAGATCTGCGCCGATGCGGTGGCCAAGATCAACTATATCGGCGCGGGCACCATTGAGTTCCTGTATGAAAATGGCGAGTTCTATTTCATCGAGATGAACACCCGCCTGCAGGTGGAACACCCCGTCACCGAAGGCATCTTTGGCGTCGATCTGGTGCGTGAACAGATCCGCGTTGCGGCTGGTGAACCGATGTCGTTCGGACAGGACGATCTGGAAATCAACGGCCACGCCATCGAGGTTCGGATCAACGCCGAAAAGCTGCCCAACTTCTCGCCCTGCCCCGGCAAGATCACCGCGTATCACGCGCCGGGTGGTCTTGGCGTACGGATGGATTCAGCGCTGTATGACGGCTATTCGATCCCGCCCTATTACGACTCGCTGATCGCCAAGCTGATCGTTCAGGGCCGCGACCGGGCCGAGGCTCTGGCCCGTCTGGACCGCGCTTTGGGAGAGTTGATCGTAGACGGCATCGACACCACCGTGCCTCTGTTTCACGCGCTGTTGCAGGAACCCGACCTGCATAGCGGCGACTATAACATCCACTGGCTGGAGCACTGGCTTGCGGAGAATATGGGCGAATAAAGTCGCAAGGCCGGACGGGTCCACCCGTCCGGCCTTCGGGCATATCCGATGAGCCTGACCCCCGAACTTCTGCTGCATGGATATTCCATCGGCATTTTCCCGATGGCCGAACATCGGGATGACCCGGACCTGTTCTGGGTCGACCCGAAACTGCGGGGCGTGTTCCCGCTGGACGGATTTCACATCTCACGCAGTCTGGCCCGGCGTATCCGCAATTGCGGTTTCGACGTCACTATCAACCGGGATTTTGCCGCAGTCGTCGACAGCTGCGCCGACAGGGCCGACACCTGGATCAACGCCGAACTGCGAGATCTCTATAGCCAGCTTCATCAGGCCGGCCACGCGCATTCGCTTGAAATCTGGGACCATGACCAATTGGTCGGCGGCGTTTACGGGGTTGTTCTGGGCGCAGCTTTCTTTGGGGAAAGCATGTTTTCGCGCCGCACCGATGCCTCAAAAATCGCCCTGGCCTATCTGGTCGATCGGCTTCGCCAAACCGGGTTTCAACTGTTCGATACCCAGTTTCTGACGGCCCACCTTGCCTCACTCGGGGCAATCGAAATACCGCGCAGCCGCTACAGGAAAGCATTGGAAAATGCGATCAGCGCCAGCGCCGATTTTACCGCCCCGATAACTCAGTCGGCCGAAGGTGTGATACAGCGGATCACCCAGACGTCATAGCGCGCGTGATCCAATGCGTTCAGCGCGGGCGACGTGGCGATCATCCAACCATCAAACAGCTGATCGGCTTTGCCGGTTTCCCAGATCGTCAGATAGGCAAAGGCATCGCCCGTCGGGTTGTCCGCCGGATAGCGGCAATCCCCTAGTGCGACGTCCAGACCAAACACCGGCTGAGTCTCGCCGCTTTGCATTTCGACATCGACCGTCTGACCGCTGACCTTGTCCAGGCCACGCAGCATCGCCCCGGGCCCGGATTCAACCTTCTGCTGCGCCGCCGCGCCCGTCGCACAGAGCAGCAGAGCGGTCAGCGCCAGCCCCCTCATTCGCCGCCGTCTCCGGCAACGAATTTGACCAGCAGCGAGATCAGGCTGACCGCGCCTTGTGTGTCCTCAATCTCGTCCCCTGGCTCAAAAAAGAACGGAGAGCCGCCAGGCATCACCTCAACAAAGTTGCCACCCAGCAACCCCTCGGACGAAATCACAATGGCGCTGTCATCGGGCACCAGAATGCCGTCAGAAATCGTGAAGGTCGTATCCGCGCGGTACGTGTCCGCGTTTAGTTCAACACCGGTTACGGTGCCGATCTTGACGCCAGCCAGACGGACATCTGTGCCGACACCAACCCCTTCGAGCGAGCGGAAGGACGCGCCCAGCTCGTAACCAGTGCCGCCCTGCGACAGGCCGGTCGATTGGCTGGCATAAACGCCAAATGCAACGGCAACGGCCAATACGGCGCCACCGACAAAAACTTCGGTCCAATTATGGGTCGACATTGCTCGCCTCTGTTATTCGGGGCTCCAGGCCTCGTAATCTTTGCGCTCGACCGGATCAGGCCTGCGCAACGATCCTGCCGGAGTGTACGCCAATGCAGTGCCCGTCAGGTTTTCCTGATGCGGCTTTTCCCAGGATTTGTGGGGCAGCGGCTTATCGGTCGGTGGCTCATCCCAGGTCCGGTGCAACCAACCGTGCCAGTCCGGATCAACGCGGCTGGCCTCTGCCTCACCGTTGAAGATCACCCAGCGTTTGCTGTCATCCGCATTGCGGTAAAACACGTTACCTTCATTGTCTTCACCAACTTTGACACCCTTGCGCGCTGTATAAAGTTTCGTGTTCAGGGTCGCCCCATTCCACCAAGTCACAGCCTGCAAAAGAGTGTTCAGAAGTCCCATAGGTGATCTCCGGCGTGTTCGTCAGGCAAGATATGACCGAAAGGCGGGCAAAGGTCCAGTACCACCCGCGTGACTGCGTCACTCGGGCAAGAACGCCGTCACTTCGATTTCAATACGATATTTTGGATCGATCAGACCACATTCGATCATCGTCGCCGCCGGAGGGTTTGCGCCAAAGGTTTCGGCCAGAATGGGCCAGCAAGGTTCAAATTCATGACGATCCGGCAACATGTAGGTGACGCGAACAACGTCTGAGAATTCCGCTCCGGCCTCTGCCAGTGCTTTTTCTATGATGGACAACGCAGACCGGCATTGTGAGACAACGTCATCTCCCTGCCCGACGGTCCCGGCGACATGTACCCAACCACCTGCAACCACGGCGCGGCAATACCCGGCCTTGGCTTCGAATTCGCCACCTGAAGAAATACGTTTCACTGCGATCCACCGTACCGAGAACTTAAAAGGACTCCACCACGCAAACCGGATTCATTGCGAGGCTCTGCCTCGCGCTCCGAGATATTTTTAGCCAGATGAAGAAAGGATCCGCACTTCTTCTGTTTCAAAATACCTCGGGGGAATCGTGGCTTGCCACGATGGGGGCAGAGCCCCCCTGAACCGTCGCTTGGGTTAACCTGCGGATGCAGATTCCGGTGCTGCATCTGCGTAAATGATCAGGGGCTGCGCGTCCGAACTGACCGCCTCTTCATTGACGACAACTTCGGTCACGTTCTTCATGCCCGGCAGCTCGAACATCGTATCCAGAAGAATATCCTCAAGGATCGACCGCAGTCCCCGCGCGCCCGTTTTGCGTTCGATCGCTTTCTTGGCAATCGCCTTCAGCGCATCGTCCGTAAAGCCAAGCTCGGCATCTTCCAGTTCGAACAGGCGCTGGTACTGCTTGACCAGAGCGTTCTTGGGCTTGGTCAGGATGGTGACCAGAGCATCTTCGTCCAGATCTTCCAGCGTCGCCAATACCGGCAGACGGCCGACAAATTCCGGGATCAGGCCAAATTTCAGCAGATCTTCAGGCTCGAGATCCTTGAAAATCTCACCCACGCCGCGGTCATCATTGTCACGCACATCGGCGCCAAAGCCCATTGCCGAACCCTTGCCACGTTGCGCAATGATCTTGTCGAGCCCCGCAAAGGCCCCGCCACAGATGAACAGGATGTTCGTGGTGTCCACCTGCAGGAACTCCTGCTGCGGGTGCTTGCGCCCCCCTTGCGGCGGAACGCTGGCCACGGTGCCTTCCATCAGCTTCAACAGCGCCTGTTGAACACCTTCGCCGGAGACGTCGCGCGTGATCGAGGGGTTCTCGGACTTTCGGGTAATCTTGTCGACCTCGTCGATATAGACGATACCGCGCTGCGCGCGCTCGACATTGTATTCGCTGGCCTGGAGCAGTTTCAGGATGATGTTCTCGACATCTTCACCCACGTAACCGGCTTCGGTCAGCGTGGTTGCGTCCGCCATGGTAAACGGTACATCCAGAATACGCGCCAGAGTCTGTGCCAAAAGCGTCTTACCGCAGCCCGTCGGGCCGATCAGCAGGATATTGGACTTGGCGAGTTCAATATCGCTGCCCGCTTTCTGGGCGTGGTTCAGACGTTTGTAGTGGTTGTGCACCGCCACGGACAGCACGCGCTTGGCGGTGGCCTGACCGATCACGTAATCGTCCAAAACCTCGCAGATATCCTTGGGCGTCGGCACACCATCGGATGACTTCAGCCCGCTGGCTTTGGTCTCTTCGCGGATGATATCCATGCACAGCTCGACACATTCATCACAGATGAAAACGGTCGGTCCTGCGATCAGCTTGCGCACCTCATGCTGGCTTTTTCCACAAAAGCTACAGTAGAGCGTGTTTTTGCCGTCACCGCCTGAATTCGTCGCCATGATCTACCTTTCGGGCTTCGTCCCTGCGCCCCTGTCTGCCGGGGCGCCCTTGCGCATGTTCGTGCAGCTTAGGCCAGCACTGTGGCGGCTACAATCTCAAAATGACCCCCGCGCGATGGGCGCGGGGTCCGTCTCTTAGGCCTCTTCCGTGTCCATCTTGGCACGGTTTTCAACGATCTCGTCGATGTGGCCCCATTCTTTCGCCTCTTCCGGGCTCATGAAATTGTCACGATCCAGCGCCTTTTCAACCGCCTTTTTGGTTTGGCCGGTATGACGCACGTAAATGTCATACAGACGATCCTTCAGCTTTTGCGTCTCGGCCGCGTGGATCATGATATCGCTGGCCTGGCCCTGATAACCACCACTGGGCTGGTGCACCATGATCCGGCTGTTGGGCAGCGAGAACCGCATCCCCTTTTCACCACCGGCCAGCAGAACCGACCCCATCGAGGCCGCCTGACCGATCACCAGCGTCGAACATTTCGGCTTGATGTACTGCATTGTGTCGTAGATCGACAAACCGCTGGTCACCACACCACCCGGCGAGTTGATGTAGATCGAGATTTCCTTGTTGGGGTTTTCCGCCTCAAGATGCAGCAGCTGGGCCACGACCAGATGGCTCATCCCGTCATGGATCGGACCGTTGATAAAGATGATCCGCTCTTTCAGCAGACGCGAGAAGATGTCATATGCGCGCTCGCCCCGGCTGGTCTGTTCGACCACCATGGGGACAAGCGTATTCATGTAGGTGTCTACTGGATCGAACATTCGTAACCTGCCTGATTTGCTATGGTTCGGGAGACTATCCCAACAAGTATTACCCGAGTCTTAGTGTCGCCACTGGGGGGCTGCAAGGGGGGCTGCAAACATCGGCCCCCGATTGTGGAATTGTTGGTGGTTTGCGACGGCTGACATGCCTGAAACCGACCTGTTCCGCGAATGCCTCTGGATCATAAGGGACAAGGGTTACGATAAATTCCCCTTACATTCATCACGACATTTTGATTCATGCATATAGGAAAATACGTCCAAACTACGTAACGGAGTGTTTCGCACGCAAAGCACTTATGGAATGAAAACAACGCCCGCTCATCGGGCCTGCAAGGAAAAGAAGTGATGGCCCTTCCCCAGCTATCTTCGGACATGACTCGAGATGATCTAGACCGAATGGTCGACAATGCGACCCGCGCCTCAAACTTTCTGAAGGCGATCAGCCACGAAGGTCGGTTGATGATCCTGTGTCATCTTGTGTCCGGCGAAAAATCTGTAACCGAACTGGAAGAGTTGCTGTCCGCCCGTCAGGCCGCCGTGTCGCAACAATTGTCCCGGCTGCGGTTGGAAGGTCTGGTCTTGCCGCGACGCGAGGGCAAAGCCATTTACTACCGGCTCGCGGATGATCGCCCACGTAAGATGCTGGAAACCGTCTACGAACTGTTTTGTCAGGACGACGTTGCCTAACGCTGGCCCGTCGTTGGAAAAGGTGCTACCGAACACAGGATCGAGCACTAAGGAGACAAGCATGATCCGCGCAATTCTGATTGGCCTGAGCCTGTTTGCACTGACCGCCTGCGAAACAGCCAAAGGCGCTGGTAAAGACATTGAAAAGGCCGGAGACGCGATCCAGAACGCCGCGACCGACGTTCAGGAAAGCATCTGACACGCCCAGCATATTGCGGGGTCGCGTAGAATTGCATCAACATCTTGTTGAAAACCTGATCCGAAGGCGCTAGGCTGACAAGCATAGGTGCATAGACGCGGCATTGCATTTCTGACGTTAAGACGGGGTTCTTTCGTTCGCGCGAAAGAACCCCGTTGCCATTTGCGGGGTCGTAAGTGGTAGCCTGTATGGCTACCCACCCTGATTGCCAACAGTTGCCACACATAGAAATAGTCTTATAAAAAACAGGAACCTTTGTGTTGCCCGTTGCCACCCGTTGCCGTACATTGACAAATAAATGTTGGGTATAATGGTAGGTAAACGCAAAGGAAAGCACCCGCACAATGCACTAGCCCCCGCGTTCGTTAAGTCGGCAAAGGGTCCAGCGCTCTATGCAGACGGGAACGGGCTTTACCTAAAAGTCGATGAAAGTGGTGCGAGCCGCTGGATACAGCGCATAGTGATCCGGGGCAAAAGAACTGAGATTGCTATCGGGTCAACAAAGCTGGTTTCCCTTGCCAGCGCACGGACAGCGGCTCTCGATAATCGTAGGATTGCCCGAGAAGGTGGCGATCCGGTGGCCGCAAAAAAGAAGCACGAGGCTATCCCAACATTCGAGGAAGCCGCCCGCGAGGTTCACAAAGCCAATAAGGCGTCTTGGCGCAGCCCTGCCCACGCAAAGAAGTATATCAGTTCACTTGAAACGTACGCCTTCCCCCACTTTGGCCGGGTCAGCGTTGCTGATGTTGACGGGGCGCATGTGCTGACCGCGCTATTGCCAATCTGGACAACTAAGGACGCCACCGCCCGGCGAGTGCGTCAGCGAATCGGCTCAGTGCTGAAATGGGCGATTGCAAATGGCTGGCGAGCGGACAATCCAGCGGAGTCTGTGAAGGCAGTGCTGCCAAAGCAGGATAAGACAAAGCGCACGAACCGAAAGGCACTGCCCTATCCCGAAGTACCAAGCTGCGTTTCAGATGTTCGTCAGTCCGAAGCAGAAGCGTCCGTGAGGCTGGCTGTAGAGTTTCTTGTGCTTACCGCTTGCCGCTCAATTGAGGTCAGGGAGGCGGTTTGGTCGGAATTCGACTTGGAAGGCCGCGTGTGGGCGATACCGGCTGTGCGAATGAAGATGGCCGAGGCGCACCAAGTACCCCTGACTGAGCGCTGCATCGAAGTCCTGAATGCGGCCCGCAAGCTTCACCAAGGTGAACTGGTTTTTCCCGGACGCATTCATGGCAGGCCCATCAGTGATGCAACTTTGCTCAATGTGGTTCGTGAGCAAGGCTATGACTGCGATGTTCATGGCTTCCGCGCCAGTTTTCGAACATGGGCACAGGAGCAAACAAACTTCCCTCGTGAAGTCTGCGAAATGGCTTTGGCCCACAAAATGGGTGACGAAACAGAGGCAGCTTACGCAAGATCCGACCTGTTGGCCAAACGGCTGGAGCTTATGCAGGCGTGGACAGGTTTTGTCCTGAATGAAAGCGATGGGGTGACAATATGATTCGAGATGAGAACAGGTATTATCCCCCCGGCTATTGCGGCACTTACTATCTGTTGGAGCGCGCCTATTATCATTTGTATCCCGAGCCTCTATCTGATCCCGAGCTAATAGAAGCCGCGCTGCGCTACCTCTCGTTTGAAGAAGATTTGGATAGGTGTATTCGGAACCTGGACGCTGTTGGCTTATCACGAAAGCAAGAGCAGAAGATCCGACGCAGGATAGGCGAGCTTACAACTGAGATTGCACTGTGCAGGTTTGTTGAGCGCGCTATTGCTGACAGAATATTCGACCCGATCCTATCTCTGTTCCCACCGTTTCCAGAGTTTGAATTCCTGCATTTTCCGAGTGACGGCAAGCTATACACAGATGGTCGCTCAGCTACAAAGCCTGACTGGCCCGAACACCAAGGCCCCCCGCACCACATTATTGAAATTGGCTTTGCTAGGTTTCGGCAGGTCACTAACTTGCTTCGCGATAAACTGTTTGCCGGTCAGCTAACGCCTTTCCTCTCTAGCGCCCTGACAGGAGTTTTTGAGTACAGGGACGAGGCATTTTGGCTTGATGTGAAAAACTCGAATTCTTGCTTTCTTTCCGGTCGGATCGCAGCAACAGGAACTGACCTAGAATTGGACGTTATGTTCGAAACGGATCGAGTCGAGGGCCTGCTCCCTGTATTGGGCGCAGAACTCGTGCAGTCTGAGAAGTCCCCCACCAACCGAAAGTACAAGCTGGAACCAACAATCGAGGCCCTAAGAAGGTTGCATCCAGAAGGAAGGCCGGACGCTACAGTGAACGAACTGCAAAGACAGGTGCAGTCGGAAACGGGGGTTCTCGTAGGCAAGACCACAATGGACAAAGCCATAGCAAAAGCTTGGCCGGGCAAAGATTGACGCCACCAAAACGAAATGAAGTGTGGCCAACTTGACCAATTTGGCCAAATGGCGCGCCCAGGATGGCCAAATACGCAGCCAAAATCCGTCAGTCTTTTGATGGGCATAATGGTTAAATTGTAGTATTTTCAAATACTTGTATGTGCCTAGAATAGCTAACCATTGAAGCCGCTGGACGCTGGTTGCCGGTGGCAGACAATGGTGAAAACGATGATAGAGAAGCACTATCGCCGTAAGGAAGTTGAGGAAGTAACCGGGCTGTCGTGCCGTCAGATTTACCGCCTCATGGACCAAGGGGAGTTTCCCCGCCCGGTCAAGATGTCAGCCAATATTGTAGCGTGGAAGGAAAGCGACCTGAGTGGCTTTCTTGAGAGCCGCAAGTCGGTTGCCGCCTAAAACGAAACCCGCGCCATGGGCACACATGGACACGGGACATTCGTTTTCAGTCGGTAGCAATGACTAATCGAAATGTAGCGTGTTCATGCCCTCGGCGCAAGCTTGAGGAAGCAAGCATGACTCTAAAATATCACGCAAACCACTGGCAACCTGATCCGTCCGAGCAGTTCGGATCGATGCCGGTTTTCCCCAACAACGACAACGCACCGCCGCGCCATTTGCTGCGCGACTGCCCGATTGTGGCGCTCCACTGGTTCGGCGTGGAATTGGAGGCGGCTCAATGTCAGTAACCACCACAACACCCCCGACACTCACGCCCCCAGCGAATACGCTTTCTGCGGATCGCTGGGCGGATTTCCCCAACACCACAGCGCCAACGCAGTACCTGATTGAGACGGAAGACGGCAAAAGCCACACCGTCACTGTCAGCAAGAACATGCGGCGCATCTTAGAGGCCCTGATGGTGGGGCCGGTTTACTGCGCCTCGCGGTGCCGGATCGGCGTGTATGTGCATCTGATGCGCAAGGACAAGCAGATTGACATCGTGACCGACGAATACCGCGAACCCGGTTCCGGGCTGGCGTGGTTCGGCGTGTTTCGCCTGAACTGCAAGGTGACCCGCATCAAACCGGACAACGTTGTAAAGGAAGGGGGTGCGTTATGAACGGCCCCGATGCTGCATACCGCCTCGGTGGAACTTGGAAGAACGGGCAGGCTCAAGTGCCTTGCCCGATTTGCCAGCCGGAGCGCCGCCGGGATCAAACGGCCCTGTCCCTCACGGAAGCTGATGGACGGTTGCTGATGTACTGCCACAAGGGTGGCTGCGACTTTCGCGAAATTGCGAAGGCGGCAGGCATGCCCCCGGGTTCGGTAAAAGTCGATCCGGTCGCACAGCGCGAGTCTGAACGCAAACGCAGTGAATACGAAGAATTCAAGCTGCGGCAGGCGCGCGGCCTCTGGGAAGCATCCCGGCCCATCGAACGCACCAAGGGCGAGAAGTACTTACGGGGGCGGGGCATCGCCTGTGAATTGCCGCCGACCTTGCGCTGGGCACCTGACCTGTTTCACAGCCCAAGCACCTCGTGGGCCTCGGCCATGGTGGCACAGGTCACCACAGGCGGCATTCACCGGACATTCTTCGACAAGAGGGGCGTCAGGGTCGCCAAATCCCCAAAGTTGATGTTGGGGCCGTGCGCTGGCGGCTCTGTGGTCCTGTCAGAGGCTGAGGGGCCGCTGGTGGTGTGTGAAGGCATAGAAACCGGCCTGTCCCTGCTGTCAGGGCTTCTGAGCGAGCCTGCGACGGTCTGGGCCACGCTTTCCACATCGGGAATGAAAGCACTGCGCTTACCGGATGAACCGGGGGCGCTGATTGTCGCAACAGACGGAGACCCAGCCGGACGGGAAGCGGGCGACAAGCTCGCCTCTCGGGCACACGCCCTCGGCTGGAAAGTATCGATGATGCCCGCACCAGACGGGCAGGACTGGAACGACGTCCTAAAAGACGGAGCAGTGAAATGAATGTAGCACAACCAATCCCATACAAAGCAGAAGGCCCCCAGCCTCTGCTGCGTGAAATTCCCCGAGGCGCTGACTATCCGGTTGACGCACTGGGGCCACTCTCAGGGTCTGTGAGGGCCGTCCAGCAGGCAACACAGGCACCCGTAGCCATTGCGGCTCAATCGGCCCTGTCAGTTGCGTCTCTGGCGGTGCAGGCTCACGCAGACGTTGAGACCCTGGCCGGGTTCTCGCCCACGTCCCTGTTCTGCCTGACTGTGGCTCAATCCGGGGAACGGAAAAGCGGGTGTGATAAGCTGGTGATGAACGGCGTGCGGGAATACGAGCGCGAGCAATCCAGTGAATACACCGAAGCTAAGGCAGAATGGTCTCTGGCCCATAAGCTCTGGAACGCTAAGCGCGACCGGCTGTTGAAAGAGGCGTCAGGTAGCAAGCCGGACAAAGCCGCTGCTGCGGAAGCAGATTTAAAGGCAATGGGGCCGGAGCCTGAACAGCCTCTGTCCCCGAAGCTGACAGCATCAGAGCCGACGATTGAAGGGCTGGTGAAGCTCTACCTTGTAGGCCAACCCAGCCTTGGGTTGTTCTCGGATGAGGGCGGCGGATTTCTGGGCGGTCACGCGATGAACTCTGACAACCGCATGAAAACCGTCGCCGGGCTTTCCAAGCTCTGGGACGGCGAACCACCTGACCGGGTTCGTGCAGGTGATGGGGCGGTTACCCTGTACGGACGCAGGCTCGCAATGCACCTCATGGTGCAGCCTGTTGCCGCAAGGCCCCTGCTTTCAGATCCGATAGCTTCTGGTCAAGGCTTCTTAGCTCGGTTCCTGATAACTGAACCGCCTAGCAATATCGGCGCACGTTTGAACCGGCCAGACCCGCAAGTAGCAAATGCAGCAGGTGTAGCAATGGCGGGCCGTTTGACCCAGATTTTGAGCCAGCCCGCGCCGGTTGACGAAGATAAGCCGCAAGAGTTGAAACCGAGAGCGCTGTACCTGTCGAGTGACGCCAAAGAACTGTTGTTCGAATACTACCGGGCCACAGAAATGGCACAGGGCAGCGGGGGTGACTTTGACCATATCAAGTCCTTTGCTTCAAAGTCTGCGGAACAGGCCGCGCGCATCGCCGGGGTGCTGACGCTCTGGCAGAATTTGAACGCCCGAGAGGTTTCGTCTGAGGTCATGGCCAATGCCATCCAACTGGCAATCTTCTACCTCGGCGAAGCCAAGCGGCTGGCTGAAACTGCGATGGTTACACAGCGCACCGAGGAAGCCGAGACGTTGCGCAAATGGGTTGTGGAATCCTGGCCCGACCACGCCAACAAGCTCGGGCGAGACAGCAAGACCATCCTGCCGCGCGATGTTGTTCTCTATGGCCCCGGCGCATTCCGGGAAACGCCGAAAGCCAAGTCTCTGCTTTCAACGCTCGCTGAGTATCAGTGGCTTCACCAACTGGACGCGGGAACCGTTGTAGACGGTGCCGCCCGGACATTGGCTTACCGCATAGATAGGGGGCAGGAATGACCTTCTTTTTCGACACTCAGGCCGCATTGGCAAAAATTCAAAATCGGCGGGATACCCCTGCTACATCTGCTACATCTGCTACACAGGAGGGGCAAAATAGGCCCCATGTAGCAAAAGTAGCAAAAGTAGCAGCCCCTACCGGCCAAAATGCAGAAAATCAGGTGGCTCAACCCGCGCCACATAAACCACCCCGACATGTCCCGTCACAGCCCCCAGAGCGTGGACCAGTACCTGACAAGGTAGGCGTAGGTGGCAGGCCCGTCACATGGACCGGCAAAGTCGTCAACCTGGAAGAATGGCGGAACATGACCGACTGGGAAAAGCATGGCCCGAACGGCAAGCACTGGAGCGGCAAAACTCAAAAATGGGAGCAGGCGAAATGAGTGAAGAAAAACAGAACGCAGAACTAGCAAGCGCCAGCACTAGCGTGGCTGAGGCGGACGAAGTTTACGAGGGCCTTTCTGATGCCGAGCGCGCAGCAGTGGTGGAGGTCAGGGAAATGAAGCGGTCACGTGTTCGCGCCCCCAAGCTGGAGCTCAACTTTGACAGCGAAGAGAGACGCCTCGAAATCGGTCATAAGGACAAAAACCCATTGGCTGCCGCTGCACTGGCCATGCATGAACTGGGTACGGCTGACCCCAGGTTCTACGGCGGAATCATCGGACAGGTTTCGATACTTGGAGAAAACGGTAGTGCTGTTTCTGAGAAAGCCTCTGACTTTGTTATGTCCGTCGTTGGCGGAGTAAAGCCAGAAGACGAGATTGAAGCGATGCTCGCGGTCCAAATGGGCGCAATCCACCAAGCAACAATGATGATGGCTCGCAGGCTCAATCATGTCGAAACCCTGCCTCAGCAAGACTCTGCGGAACGTGCGCTAAACAAACTAGCCCGCACATTTACCAGCCAAGTTGAGACGTTGAAACGGTATCGCTCAAAAGCGGATCAGACCGTCCGGGTTGAGCGTGTTGAAGTGAAAGAAGGCGGTCAGGCCATTGTCGGTGACGTACACCACGGGGGGCGGGTTGATGACAAAAAGTGACGACAACCCCATGCAAAAGGCTCACGCTGCTCCGCGATGCACCGCGAAGTCCAAGCGCACCGGCCTTCCATGCAAAAACCCCGCTGTTCGTGGCTGGACTGTCTGCCGGATGCACGGCGCGCGTGGTGGGCACGGTCGCGGAAAGGCAAACCCGGCATATAAGCACGGGATGCGCACCAGAGAGGCTGAAAGTAGCCGCAAGGCTGTAAATGAACTAACTCGCATGGCTCGCGCTCTCAGGCAATTAACGGGCGACATTGGGTAGCCGCATGCACTTATCATTTGGCAGTTTGGAGACCGATACACGCGCGCATGTAAGTGTCTTACTGGTTTGCCGGAAATTAGAGGCGGTCACGAGGACTTGCCGTATTTCCGCGCAGCACTCGCGCGCACGATATGGGGTGTTACCCTGCCGTATTTTGCCACCCCCTAAAAAGAGGGCTATGCAGTGAATGTAACCGGATCCGATATCAGAGCGGCCCGGAAGGCCAGAGGGCTGAACCAGACGGAACTAGGCAAGCTGGTGGGCTGTGGCAGGCACACTGTCAGTTATTGGGAAAACAAGCCCCTGCTTAGCCGCTGGGGCGCATGCGCGAAGATGTGTGAAGTTCTGGGCATCGCCCTGCCCCGCTGGACAAAGTGGCCGCAATTCCGGGATCACCAACTAGAGGCCATGGAACGCAAAGTAGAGGCTGAGCTACAGCGCGTCAGACAAGCCGAGGAACGGAAGAAAGCAACCCGCCGAGTGGTATGTGGCGCGAACACTCGTAAAGGCCGTCCCTGCCGCGCCAAGTCAGAGCCAGGAAAGAACAGGTGCCGGTTTCACGGGGGCATGTCCACAGGCCCAAAGACCGAAGCCGGAAAGCAGCGGATAGCCGAGGCGCAAAGGCGGCGCTGGGCTGCGTACCGAGCGCAGAAGTCACCCTAAGAATACCCTAAGGTTGGTAGAGTAAGTGCGGTGCGCCTAACTCGCACCCCCCTCAAATCCAGACTGAAAAGCCAGCAACACAACTAGCATGGTTGTCCTCATGCCGATGCTTTCAAAACCCAAACCGGTTAGCTTCGAAGCAGTCAACCCTCTACGGCCCTAAGCTGATCCCATTCCTCATTCATCTTATCGATGTTCTTCTGGCATTCTATTAAAATCGACTTGGCCAAACCTTGCGAGAGTGTATCAGTTCCCTCAGCGTGTTCCAGAATGTCCAGAAGTTGTTTGAAGCCTCTGTAGCCGCGCGCGCTTAGCAGCCATAAGTTCTTATGGTTAAACAATTTATCCCAGGCCACTACGACTGAGATTGCAGCGCTCAATACTAGTGCAGCAACTTGCAAAACTGTGTCGTATTGAGGAAAAAACTGGCTCAAACCAATTAGCGATGACGTGGTTGCACCCGCGCACGCAACCGAAAGTGTTATCCACTTTGTTCGTGCCTTATCCCGCTTCCGGTTCCTTTCGGTGCGGTCCAATTGTGCGTTTAATTGCTTCTTTAGTTTCTCTGGATCGACGTCAAATTCCTCTTCAAAAATAGACATCTGTTACCCTCCAATCGACAAATCAATCACGATAGCCAAACGATCCTGCATGGCGTAGTTCGGCATCTAATTGATAGCACAACCAAGGTAGTCCGCGTAACGCAACTTACTTGTTTGACCACTGGCTAGTGCTCCTTGGCCAGTATTCAGGTCATGCAACAAGATGCGCCAACTGCGCAGAAAACAAAGTGAAAATCGAACTGTTGCATGGTGGCAAATCTGCCTACCAAACACTCGGGCGTTCCCGTCCCGTTCTTGCTTTTTGTGGGGTACTATGATACCTCTATGCTAGGTAAATGGGGGCAGAAAATGGAAGCACAGCAGGCACAGGCGGACACGCCACAGGGAAACCCAGTCGGGGGCATTCGCAGCGCAACACTGGATGACATGCCGCGCGTCCTTGAGTTCAGTGAGAAGTTCCACAAGCAGGCCAAACAACCCTTCCCTTACCAACGAGACGCCTCGGAACAATTTGCCCACGCACTCATAGAAAATGACGATGCGGTAATCCTTGTCAGCGGCCACGGCATGATTGGGGGAATTTTGGCACCGACCATGTTCTCGCCCGATTGGGTCATGGCCGTAGAGCTTGCGTGGTGGGCTGAGAGGGGCGGTGTGAAGCTGCTAAAGGCCTTCGAGCAGTGGGCGAAGCGCAAGGGTGCGAATGAAGTTCGCATGACCTCTCTGGTTAACCTGGATCGAGCGGACACCCTGTTACGTCGCTTGTCCTACACACCTATCGAAGTCAGCTACAGGAAGGCGGGCTGATGGGCGTAGAAATCCAAAACATGATGGCCGAGGCTCGTACGGTTTCAACGGACAGCCCAGAGTTTGAAGAACTGTGCGAGTCACTGAGAAATTGCAGTACTTGGCGGTTGATTTGCAAACTCAACGCCGAGCGGGCGAAACATGAACGGCAGAGGGCTGCGCTCAGAAAGTGGTTTGCAGGCGGACGGAAGGGACTGCTTGCACCCGAACTCAAAGCGAAATGGCTGGAACTGGTTCTGGAGTGTGACGGTGTTGAAGCCGCCGTGCGCGAAATGGACCGGCTAACCACAAACGATATGCCGAGGACAATGCAGTGAATCAACTAAACCCGAACATCATCTTAGCGGGCCAGCAACCCGATTTAGTCAACGCCTTTGGTAAAGGCCAAATGCTCCGCGCGCGGCACGACCAAATGCAGCACCAGAACGCCTTGCGGGGGGTTTATCAATCTCATGGCGAGGGCATTCTCTCGGGCAACCCGGAAGCGATGAATGTGCTAGCGCAGATTGATCCGGGCCAAGCCGTCCAGATTCGTGGGCAGCATGACCTGCAGCGCCAGCGTCGGCAAAAAGAACAGTTCGACATGCAGGCCATGGAAATGCGTGTTCAGGAGCATATTGCCGGGAAAGAGGCGGCTGAGATTGAGAGGGACTTACAGTTTCTTCGCCAGGGTCTCGCACAGGCAACAGTTCTTGCTGAGCGTGGCGACATTAACGGGATTAACGGAATCCTGCGCCAAGTCGGACACCCTGACATTGAGTCCATGGACGAGTTTGAGGAAGTGCTCGCGAAATACTCGAACTCAGAGAAAATCATGGCGGCGTATCTGGATCAAACGCCAGACGACCCGGACTACAGCAACTTCAAGGTTGTCGGTAACCAGCTTTACGACCTCTCAACTGAAGGTGGCCCATCTGTTGTCGGCAGCAGCCAATTGACGCCCGGATTCAGCGTTACCACGTCAGACGGCACAACCGTTACGCACGGCTGGCAGGGCAACACCCCGCCGGGCCAGAATGCAAACGCGACGGGAACCCCGCGCGACCCCGGAAAACTCAGCAGCGAGTTGTCCAAGAAGGACGCCGCCACGCTTGAGGAAATCGGCACCGCCGCCCGCACGGCAACCGAAATTGAAAGCCTCGCAACCCAGCTTGAGACGGTAGCGCCTCAGGTGGGCTACACCGGCCCCGGTGGGCAGGTCTACGGCTTTATCGATGATGTGGTTGGATTCCTTCCCGGTGACAGCGGCGCGCGCGGCGCGTTCAAGTCGCTGGCGATGGAAGCGCAATTGACCTTCACCGAGAAAACCAAGGGCGCAATCACGGATCGCGAAATGGGCATGTTCAGAGCTGCCGTTCCGAACCTCAGCCAGACCCAAGAAGGTAACGCATCAATTGCTCAGGTTATGAAAGCTGGGGCTGCACGGACACAGACCCGCGCCGCATTCTTTGAGAACTGGGCGCGCAAGCATGGTAGCTTGGAAGGCGCACAAGAGGTCTGGTCGGAATACATGCGGGATAACCCGCTAATTGCCGAGGATGGCAACGGCATCAAGGCCAACCCCGAGGGTGACTGGCAAAGCTATCTAAGCCGTCAGCCCGCCATGTCCTATACGCCTGACAGCATCCTGCAGATGGACCTCAACCAGCTTAGCATGGTGCCCGTCGAGAAAATGACCGGGCCACAACTGGACGCCTTAGAGCGCCGCTTTCAGGAGTTAAACCAATGAACGGTGACCTACAGCAGCGTATCGCCAACAGGCGCGCGGAACTGGCCCAACAGGGCAATCTGGCAGGAATGCAGGACCGCATTGCCAAGCGTAGGCAGGAACTGTCCGGTGAGGTTGTCGCTACAACTGAGGATGGCGGCAAGGTCTATAAGCGACAGGACGGGTCGCTGTCCTTCACGTCGCCGGGCTTCGCCACCACTGACCAAGCCCGCATTCAGGAAATCATGCATGGTGCACAGCCGGTGGATCTGGTTCAGCGGGACTTTGACCAGCAACGGATTGCAGAAGATCCGGTGGCGGCTCGTGCGCAAGAGTTCATCCAGGGCACCCCGTTCATTGGGGAATGGGCTGACGAGGCGGTTGGAATGGTTTCACCGCAGGCAGCGGAAAACATGCGCCTCACGTCCGACGCAATGGAGCGTCAGAACCCCGGCCAATCAGCGGCGCTCAACGTATCTGGTGGACTGGTGACAGCGGCCCCGCTGGCAATAGGAGCAGGCGGTGCAAAGGCGTTGGATTTCATCGCCAAGGGTTCAAACATGCTCACGCGAGGTGCGAGGGCCGGAGCGGTTGCCGCACCAGCGGGTGCAGTTGAAGGCGCGGCCAGTTTTTCGGGCCGAGGTGATGAAGGCGAGCGCTTGCAGGAGGGTGGCAAAGGCGCAGCCATTGGGGGAACACTCGCAACGTTCCTTGGACCCGTGGCCTCGGTCACTGGTGAGCAGGTTGTCAAGATTGCCCGCCGGGTGAAGAAACTGGATGTTCGCACTATCGCCGACGAGCTTGGGATTTCTCCACAAGCCGCCCGGATCGTCAAGCAAGGTATCATGAGTGACAACTTGGACGAGGCTCAGGCGCGGTTGGCACAGTTGGGCGAGGATGCGCTTCTAGCCGACGCAGGGCCGTCTACAGGCGCTCTACTGGACGCAGCGGCCACAACGGGCGGAACTGCCCTTAAATCGGCTCAGGACGCCGTAGAGGGGCGCTCAGCGCGTGTTGGACAGCGACTGCCCCAGGTTCTTGATACCGTCTTCGGCGCATCCAAGGGCATCAAGACAGCAGCTAAGGAAATCTCGCAGGGCACTTCCTCAGCACGGCAGAAAGCCTATAACGCCGCATACGCCCGCCCGATTGACTATTCCGGGCCGAAAGGCAGGCAGATTGAATCCGTCCTGTCTCGGGTGCCGCCCAATTCTCTGAAAGCAGCGATAGACGAAGCCAACGACGCGATGATTGCGGCAGGTCAACGCAATCAGCAAATCATGGCCCAGATAGCCGATGACGGAAGCGTGACCTTCCGGGAAATGCCGAACGTTCAACAACTGGACGAGATAAAGAAAGCTCTGGACGGCATAGCCCGAGAGTCCGTGGATCAGTTCGGCAGAATGAATGCACGGGGTCTCAGGGCGCGTAAGCTGGCCTCTGAGCTACGGGAAGCCGTAAAGGACGCTGTGCCCCTTTATGGGCGCGCTCTGCGTCTTGGCGGCGATAAGGCTCAACAAGACGAAGCCCTAGTTCTGGGCAAGAACCTGTTGTTCAAGGGAACGACTGTCGAGGACGTGAAGGGCTTCCTGAACCAAGGCGTCTCCAACCAAGCCCGTCAGGCTATTCGACAAGGTGTCAGGGAAAGCATTGAGCAGAACCTGTCCAACGTTCGCCGGACTATCACAGATCCAAACACAGACGCGCGGGAAGCCATGCAACTGGTCAAGGAAATGTCCAGCCGCGCGAATGTCGAAAAGCTGCGCCTCGTACTGGGTGGCCCACGTGCGGATCGGCTCTTGAATGAGCTTGACCGCTCAGCGGCGGCGCTAGAGCTCAGGGCCGCTG
This sequence comes from Ruegeria sp. H7, assembly GCF_056532945.1. Taxonomy (NCBI): domain Bacteria; kingdom Pseudomonadati; phylum Pseudomonadota; class Alphaproteobacteria; order Rhodobacterales; family Roseobacteraceae; genus Ruegeria; species Ruegeria sp. H7. The sequence continues at coordinate 256,735 of NZ_JBQFNZ010000006.1, read as the reverse complement.
TGGCTCAAAACTCCAAGACAGCTATTCGCCAGTCCATTCAGGACCAGGTGGCTGAAGAGACCGCTCCGGGTTTGATGAGACGCACGACCGGCAACATGGGCAACCCACTTGAGGCCGCACGGGAAATATCGCGGTCTATTGCCTCAATCGACCCACGCAGCATGTCTGCACGTGAACGGGGCATGTTTGTGGAAATCGCAAGGGCGTTGACGGGCATCAAAGGAAAGGACGCACAGGGCGCACTCAAAGCCGTGAGAGCGGCGTTAAAGGGACAACCGCTCAAAGATGCTCAGGCGGAACTTATTGGCCGTGTGACGGCGGGTGCATCCGCTCTTGGGCTATATCAGAGCGCCAAGCAATCCCTAGCACACACACAGTCCCGCTAAGGCAGGCGATAATGAAAGGGATCATTCCGAACTGATGATAAATCTGCATGTAGCCCCAGCCGATTGCGAGGACCGTGATGGGGCTGCAAGCCAAAATGAGAATAATTGCAATGTTGATAAGAAGTCTGCGCATAGCACAAACCTAAGCGCCGATGCGCCTCACGTCCAGATAGGAGGGTTAGAACATGTCGAGTGAAACCAAAGTCTGTGGAGCTAACACCCGAGACGGCGTGTGCATGGAAGCACCCGTACCGGGCAAGATCCGCTGTCGCCTGCACGGCGGACTATCGACCGGCGCAAGGACCGCAGAAGGCCGCAAACGTATCTCTGAGGCCAATGTAGCAGCATGGGCGGAACGCAAGCGCCTGATGGCTCTGGCACGTGAACTTGAACAGGTCGGAGCATGAGTTTTCGGACGCCATAAAAAGGGGAGCTGGGCCGAGGGGAGTTAAACCGGAAAGCCCAGCAATATCAAAGGCAGTTCCCGGCTAAGGTAACAGGATAAATGACGGACAGGGACAACAGCACAATCTGGGTAGAGGAACTGAACCCGCCGCATGTCCGTATGGGCTTCACCCACTACCCGTGGCAGAACTCAACCCGGATCGCTGAGCGGGCCAACAAGCTGGCACAGAACTATTCCCGAGGCTGGCACTGCGCATACTGTGGCGAACTCATGCCCGAGTGGAAAAGGATCGACGCTCAGTATTGCAAGGAAGGTTGTCGCAAGATGGCAGCGCGGAAAAGACGCGCTTCGATATCATCCACCAAAGCTAACGGAGTATTCAAATGAGTTTCATTCAACGCGAACTCGACAAAATATCATCCGCACTTCGAGAAAGCCCGGATGCGAATGATAGGGCTGAGCTGTTCGCCGCTCAGCAAGCACTTTCATGGGCACTTGAGCCCAACGGCTACAAGTCACCGATGGCCCAAATCAGGGGCACTCAGGAAGGCTCAGAAGGTTGTTTGGAAGATCCCCGTCCGCTTCCGTCTTAAGGTACTTGTTTCCGTATCGGCTGGTCGCAACAACCACCTTTACTTTGTCGCCATCGACGCTCACGTAAAAATCCCATTCCCCACGTTCGATTTTACCGATGGCGTCTTTTTGGGTCAGCTTCCACTGTTTGTTGCCAAAACCACCAACGTGGGTAATCGCTTCATGGGGACTATATCTGTCGTCTTTGTTGATACATTTTATGTAGGCCCATTTATCTGCCATAGAAATTCTCCAAGTTGAATGCCTTGGAAGCTATCCGCCTAAAGGGTGATTCTGCCAGCTTCGCCTTTCCTCAATGCAGGAAAGCAACTCGCCCGATCCGGTAGCAGGGTGCGTGATACCCGCACTGCTTTTTTGAGGCGGTCCATGGGGCCCTGATTTAGGGCCCCTTGAGACGGGGTGAACGAATTGTGCACCCTCACATATAGGTGAACCCAAACTTGGGGCGTCCTATCGCTTGCTGTCCGGGGTGCGCGTTTCCCGCACCTATGTTCATCCCCCATTGGGGGGCGTACCCAGATCCCGCCGAGGGAGAACGTTTCGTTCCTCCCCATCCGCCCCATAGCTGGGGGCGTCATGACCTTTCCCACAGAATTTCGCGGCAATCAGCACACTGCAAATTTGCAGGAAGCCCACAGGCCCCAAATAGGCCCGTCAGGCACAATTAGCGGTTCGGATGCGACCATGCGTCAGACAGCCTGTTTGCCGCCCTGTGGTCCGCATATCGCCTCTGTGGGGGTGTCGGTATTAACGATACCCTTGCGGCGGCAGGAGTGGCCAACTTGGCCAAGCTTAGAGCGACCTTTGCCCGTTGCCCCATTAATGGTCTCTGGATGCAGCGCCTCATACGCCGCCTATTTTGGCGGGTTAAACTGCGAACGGTGTTCGGTGTTTAGCGGGCTTAATTCTCAGCCGGTTATTACGGCCCAGTCGTAAAAGGTGACACTCAATCACCTTTCCGCAGGTTCTCGCATGAATACAGGCGGTTGCGCATCTTAAAATGGGGGTGCGCAAATTTGCGCATGCTCATACGTGCCCCGCCGTTGGTGGATGGCCTCAATTACGGAAAATCCCGCAATTAGCACGTCCCCCATTGGGGGTTGTCTAGCCGGAACTGCCAGTTCCACCAAGAAACCCCAACCGTCTGTGCGTGCAGACTCTTGGCAAATGTCGGCGCGCGCCGACAATCTTCGGACATGGCAACGGCAGGTTTCGGAACAAGTTGTTCCAATACTCGTCCCCCTAATTAGGAGGTTGGAACCAATCCCGTGTAGCGGATGTAGCAGATGTAGCAGGGGGTAACCGTCGAAACTGAGTTTTTCTGTTTAGCGGTTTTAGCGAGTTTAGCAGGCCCCTACCGTCGATTTCAGGCATTCCCCTCGCCGGGGAATCGTTGCTGTTTTTCGGGTTGTGTTGTCAGTTGCAGTCTACGGACTCACTTGAGGGCTCAAGCCGATGACCAAACTACTGACCATCGAACAGGCAAGCAAACTGCTGAACGTGCCAAAGGGATCGCTACGCGCCGCCGCCGAGGAACATGGTTTCTTGGTTCGCATAGGTCGAGCCGTGCGCATTGACCAAGACCAACTCGGGGATCTGGTTGAGAAGTGCAAAGAGCCGCCTATAAGCCGTTCTTTTTTGATATCTCGGGTGGCATTCACCGTCGATCCGATGAACAGACCGCCTACGCGTCAGCAAAGAGTGCAGCAGATGCACTAAAGAAGCTTGGAAAGCAGTAAAAGAAGGCTTAGCTGAGAACACTACTCATTTATTGTTTTGATAAGCGCCCACTTTTAACTTGATAGTAACCCGACCAGTTCATATATTTTTATTAACAACACCCCCCAGGCGACCAACCGCAAGGTTGAGCTCAATACCGGGGGGTTACTTATTTTTAGGCCACGGATTGATTTGAGATTTAACAAAGCCCCTTCAACTGTCGAAGAACAAACGCGCCTTCTAGTGCAGCGCGGCATGACAATCAGCGACCGATCCGAAGTGAGCAGATGGCTTGAGACGGTGGGCTATTACCGCCTAAGTGCTTACTGGTTGCCATTTGAGCACCCTCCCGAAGGCGGGCGCGCCCGGAGCAAACTTTTTTTGGACGGGACAACGTTTGAAAGAGTTCGTGACCTCTATGTTTTTGACCGCAAACTTCGGTTGCTGTTGCTTGAAGCTATTGAGCGGATTGAAATTAACCTGCGGTCGCGCTGGACCTATCACATGTCCCATGCCCACGGGCCACACGCCCATCTGAACCATCTTTTGTTTAAAGGGGGGACTTTCCATCCTGAACAATTGGCAAGGCTCGCCAGGGCCGTGGATAGGTCCGATGAAGTATTCATTCACCATTACAAAAACAAATACACAGAGCCATACTCGCCGCCGCTTTGGTCGGTAACGGAGCTCATGAGTCTCGGGGAGCTAAGCAAGTGGTTCCAAGCAACGAACGACCAAAGCATTAAGTCCGAGATAGGTAGAGAACTGGGACTTCCAACGCGTGAGGCTACGGAGGGTGTTCTTCAAGTGCTTTCGTTGGTTAGAAATGTATGCGCCCATCATTCGCGCTTGTGGAACAGGCGCTTCGTCAAACGGATTCCCAATATTAGGCGGTTTAGAAGTGACCTCGTCGTTGAGGTAAATGACGGCCAAAAGCAACTCTCGAACCGAATTTATAACACCATGGCTGTCTTGCAGCAGATGCTGCACAACCAGGCGACAGACAGTTCGTTCCCTGAGCGCCTAAAGTCGTTAGTTGATGAGGTTCAAGATGACGACAGACTGGCAATGGGATTTCCCGATGACTGGCGTGACAGACCGGCGTGGAACCTTTGAGTTCAAGACCGAAGGGAGCCGAAACAGCCGCTTATTCGTCCAACTTAAAGCCAGGGTCGCCGGTTTCGTCTATGAATACGAGCAATCAGGCTATCTCCGTTTGGGCCATGGCAGTGGTTTTCGCGGCCCTCCCCAAGCTGCGTCTGCGCTTGCGCATGCGTCATCATCTTCATCTAGGTAAGGCAACCGGTCTGCATACGCGTCGAGGTCGCGGATGTCGTACAATCTGTTCGCGCCAGATACCTTCACGGGAATATCCAAAGTTCGAAGCTTCGAGGCAGATACTCCAAGGTAATGGGCGGCTGCCTTCGCCTGCATCAGGCGGGGTGGGAACTGAAACGTCACTTTAAAACCTGTCTTTTGGTTTTCTTACGCGAGGGCAGTCCAAGGGCGCGCCGAATGCATGTTCACCCATGCGCCCAATGCCTCAACTCAAGTCTTTGACTATGATGAATGGGAGCACAGTTATGCTTTCGTTCAGAAGCGCCTCGTTGCCTGTTGTTCGAACTGCGATAACTGCGTTCGGAACACTTAGAAAATAGTAAACCGGACCAGGAGGGGGTCTCAAACTAGAGCTCGATAATTGAAATCGCCAAGATCCTTTAGTCAGGTCCGCCTGCAGGAAGGTATCAGTTGCATCTGCGGCGCTCGAATCTATTTCGCATTCGCTGAATTGGTCGCAGTGCTTCAACCAAGAAACAAAGCGAGCAATGTGTTCTGGAACGTCTTTGACCGGCTCAACCATTCCATTGACCAACGAGAGTTTTCCGTTGGACTTCACCCCAACTCCAATTGAACCCTTGTCGCTTGCCACAACGAGCTCGACGCCCGGCCTGCATTGGACCGTCAATTGGGTGGCTTCATTCGGTGTCCAAACCACAGCGCATTCTGGCGATGTGTTTTGTGGAAAGGACGGAAAAGTCTCTTGAGCATGCAGGTGGCTTGCCGCCAGCAGTAGCGCCAAGGCAGGTAAAGCGGTTGCCGTCATCACCGACCACCTTTCTTCACCAAAACCACCCCAACCCCGCTTGCTTTGTCGCCCTCGTCAAGGAACTGAATGCCTTGTGCTTCCAATGTGGTTCGTATTGCCTCTACTGTCTCTTGTCGCCCCCCAATTTCTCCGGATGACGCCTCCAGCCTCTTGATAGTAGGAACCGAGATTCTGGACGCATTGGCCAAGTCAGTTTGTGACCACTGCAATAAGGCTCTCGCGGCTTTGACCTGCTCTATTGATACTTTTAGTATTGACACCTATATACCCCTATGCTGATACTTTTAGTATTAATACTAAATCGGAGGAAACAGCAATGACTGAACAACGCGCCAGCGCGAACCGTGGAACTGTGCCTAAGGCCAAGGACGAAATCGTAACCGACGCATTGACCCTGAAAGGCCTAGCGAAAGCACTGGACGCGCTAACGTGGGAAGGTATCCCAGCGGACTGGGGGCCAACCGCTGCTCTAATCCGTACCATCAACCAGCAGGCGACAGAGCATTTCGAAGACCTTGCCCGCCAGCCAGAAACACCCTGAAAGGAGCCGATATGATTGACCGTCGAACCCTCATTCAATCCGCCCCTGTTGCCGCCCTGTCCATCGGCGCAACAGCCGCAGCCTCGGACACCACAGACCCGCATATCGCGTGGGTCGCAGAACATAAGGCGGGGTTCCAGAGTGTTTTCGCACCTGATGCGCCCGACCTTGAAGCCAACAACCCTGTCTGGGTTCAGTGCAAGGAACTTGAAAGGAAGATATGCCGGACACCGGCCAGCACCCCAGAGGGTGCGGCGGCGCAGCTTGAGTTTGCCCTGAGCGATGAGGCCAACTTTGATTTGGTTGGCGGTGTTGCTGGTGACTTGGACGGCCAAGTGCTGGACAACGTTCTGGGCACGCTTCAATCCTTGTCGGGGAAAGTAGGCCGTCCTACCGCGCTAGGCGCAATCGCAGAGGCCACACCCATTGAGCGGCTGTTCTCACGCTGGGAAACGGCACACGCTGAATATGAGCGACTGGCCGAAGAAGGCGATACAAACGGGAAAGGCCGGGGCTATGAACGCGAAGTCGTTGATCCGGCCTATCTCGCGATGGTGGAAATTGAATCCGAGATAATGGAACAGCCCATCGAAGGCCCGCGCGACCTTGCCGTGAAAGTCGTTATCGCCCTGCGCGTAGAGGGTGCCCACGATGAAAACCAGTATCGCACCCTGAACATTGACGCGCTGCGGCTTCTGAGCGTCTGAGATATGAAAGGGGGATAACATGCCGGGCTTTCCAACAATCCCAACCGACACGAATGAGAAGCCCATCCCTGACAACTTGGTTGATGAAATCATAGAACGGATGAGCGAGCTTGATATTGAAGACACTGCACTGGTCGCCCTGAAAATCCATGCACTACGTAGAGATGATGAAAAGCTCAGCACGGGCCTAGACAACTATGCTCTCACGCCCAGGCAGGACAAAGAAGATGTGTCATGCGAAATCGATTTTGACTTGCTCGCACGTTTGAAGTCGATTTGCGATGAGAACGAGGTAGTGTACTGGGGCCGGGTGATTTGCCATAGCGCGTTGCGCGGCGACGAACGTAGGGTTGAAGCAATTCAGGGTTTGATGCGTAGCCGAGTGGCAAACTGAGGTTGCTCCACCAACGGGCGCGGGACTAACTGCGCCCTTTTCTTTTGTGAGATTTGATATGAGCTATTACAGCGTCAACCGCCACTGGTCCGACCAGTTCTTGCCCGAGATAAAGAGCATCATCGGCAGCCACATCCTTCAGGCTGCGCCAGATCCGCTGGACCACTTCCAAGCCACGGATTTGTTGATGCTGGATGCCAAGGACATGCGTATAGCGGCCAGGGTCAGAAGGCACGGTTACGCCGACCGATACCCGCACCAATTCACCATCCGGGCCAAGCTACCGACAGGTGCTGAGACGGAGCTGTCCAAGATAGTGAACGGCCACGGAGACTGGATGTTCTACGGCCATGCGGGGCCAGACGGGCATACTATCCTGAGCTGGTGGCTCATTGACCTCAAGGCGTTCAGGGCGGCGCTGATACGGCATAGGACCACTGGGGCGCACTTGCTCATGGGTGACAAACGCAACGCGGATGGGACGTGCTTCAAGTGGTTCGATATACGGTCGTTTCCGAAGGACCCGCCGTTGGTGGTGGCGCGGGGTTGAGCGCGATGCCACGTCTCCAACCTGACGGTATTTCATTTTAGGGTGTCGTTTAGGGTCCAATATGCGGTTTACCTTCATAGTCACCATGTTAAGTCTTGGGATCAGGTAAGTATCTGGAAGCCCATATGATTTGGAATATTATTGACAATCGGACACGAAGGTATCGCTGGCGTTCCGTCAACGCAGTAATTGAAAATGTAGAGCACGACAATTCCGTGGAAGATACTGATATCTTTGACGAGCAGAACGACTTAGCTCCACTTTATGAGAGTAAGAAAGGGGTTCTGCTGCACGAAGCGATTGAATGGGCAGAACGCGAACCGGGAAAAGTTACGCTGTATCTCTACGACGAAGGTGCCGGTCTTTGAGTTTGAAAATATAGATGGCAGCTTTGTCCGCTTAGCGGACAACTGTCGAAGACAAGACGGACTTTGAAATGACAAGCCAATATGCAGGGATGACTGTCAATGAGCGCCTTGTTGTGAGTGGATTGATGGTCTCATACCAGCAAACCCTAGTTCGAGGGGATTTTGTAAAGGCTGCGGAAATCCTACGCAGGGTTGGTTTAGACGGAGAGAACGTTCGCGTAATTCTGGAAAAAGAAGGTAGCGATAAGCCGTAGCGCAAATCTTGGAGCGGTGCGGCTAGAGTGTCCACCATCCCTTGCGTCCAATATTCCGACACGGTAACGCTCTGTCATGTTCCACATCTATTGCAACGAAAAACTAATCGGAACTTCGGCCCTAGAGAATGGAGACCCACCAATGGGTTGCGCCGAGGGTGTATTCATCGCCGAGGAAGGTTTCAGAGACTTCCGAGCAAACATCGCACCTGAACCTGACTATGATCCGGCCATTAATCGTTGGGTCGGATTATCTGTGCGCACTGTAGATGGTGCCGAGCTCGAATGTTCAGATGTAGTCCTTTTTGAGTACGATTTTGGTGAGCAAAAAGAACTCCAAATCGATGTCTTGGGAATTCCACACCCTCGGTATGAGGAATTGTTCCCTGGACGTCACTCTGACTATGAGTTGAGCCTGGGCGAGGGTAAATCCTGAAGCTGCAAGCGACAGCAATGACTGGTTTATAGCCCAAACCCAAACTCCATTGCGCAACCAAACGCATATCGGCTACAGCTCGTTCTCAGTACGAATAGGGGGCAAGGATTTGAGACTAAGAATTTCCCTGGTACTTGAGACCGAGATTGAGAAGAACGCTCTGGCGGTTGTGTCTCGTCTCAATAGTCTCATCTCAGCCGGTTCTCCGAAACTAGAGAAATATCCTAAAGGCGGCACTAAAGCTTTGCTTGAAAAGGACTTGTCAGAGACCAGTTGGCCAGATGCCTTTTTGACGGGGATGACCTTAGCCCAGTCCTTCGGGCACTCTTGGACTGTCTTGGGTCGCGCAGACGAAGAGCTGAACCTTTTTGGAAGAGAGTTTTCGGTCACAGGTATCGAGTGGGCAGAACTCTCGATGGTTCGCTAGGACCTCAAGTTGGGCGCACCGGCGGCTTTGTCCGGTTTGAGTCTTTTTTGACGGTGCACCGTGAAGCGGCAAAAGTCAGATTTCGTTTAGGCGTTAGGACAAGAGAATTGGACATAAGAACGTACAAGACGCGATTTACGCCGGATTCTTCTCCAGGTTGGGATGCTATAGACGAGCATTTGGTCGCCTGTTTCGGTCGCGCTGAACCGGACTTCCACTTTGGAACGACCCACCGATTTGCGTTGGGCGGACAAGACCCGCTAGACGGCATAAGCGTCTACATCCGCCGCGATCCAAATCATTTGCACTTTGTATCTTATGGCCTGTCCAACCTGTATTACGATGAAGAAGCTGTAGACGGAGAATACAGTGGTTGGGGTTTCGAACTGACATTCCGTCTTGCGTTGGAGGCTTCTGAACTGCCCAACGAGGCGACAGAAGTTCCGCATTGGCCAATGAGTCTCATGCAGAACCTTGCCCGCTATGTCTACAATTCTCAAAAGTGGTTTGAAGCCGGTCATTACATCGATGCGAAAGGCCCAATCAAAGCGGATGCAACCACTGACAAGACCGCCATCGTTTTTTGTAGCGACCCAGAACTAACCTCGGCAGAGACGCCGCATGGACGTTTGGATTTCTTGCAGATTGTCGGCATAACGTCGGATGAGCTTGGCGGTCTCCAATCGAATTCGCTATCCGCCGAATCCCTGTTGGACAAAAAAACTACAAGTCAGCCGCTTCTAATCACGTCACTCGCTCAGGATTGGAATCGCAGTTTTCTCCCTGTGGTCCGTGACAGCAGTGTATCCCCGACCGTTCAATGACGGCGGAAAACGGCGAAACCTGCCCTTAGGCTTTTGCATCGATCCTAAAACCCGCCAGGGAATTTCTTGTAGTGCCTCGTGCTTTCAACCGTCGCATCGCAGTAAAGGTCGTCGCCAGCGAAACAGAGAGCGTGTTTGCAGTAGAGGCAATAGTTGAGCCAGTAGACTTTCCCCTGGAAAGCCTGCCGCTTTGCTGCGGACCTCCATCCGTTTCTTGGTAAATTGTCCAACAGTGCCTTCGTCGGAAGCGGACAAGAAACTACACCACCAGAGGTTTTTCTTGTGCAGCCTGCAAGCCGCTTTGTAGCCTTTGCGTTATAGAGCCATTTCTTCTGTTCGCCGCACTCGATGACGCGCCGTTTGATTTCTTCTTTTGGGGCATCATGCGGTAGTTCCGATACATCAACTTCGAGCGCCGACACTTTCATGGCTTCGTACTGCAGCGCTTTTTCTTCACTAACCGCGTGAGTGACCAGGATTTCGATGCACAGCGTGTGACCACTGGATGAGGCAGTCACGTCAGGAATGATACGTCCCAGACCTCGTTCCAGTTCCACTGTGTCAAATTGAACGCGCTTGGAGGCCGCGACAATATCGTGACCTTGTGGCCAATGACACCTACTCCCTTGATGTAGCCCGTCTGCAACGACAACCTCAGGGAGGACCATTTCCCGTGCCTCAGCAATCACGTCCTTGCATGCAAGGTGCAACGCGCTCTCACCGAGGCGAGTACAATCGACTTTCTGAGCGTGGGCGAAATGATGTATCCGCCGCTTACCCTTCCTCGCAATCAACTGCCCACCGCAACTCGGGCAGACGCAATCGCATGCTAACCCTCGCTCAACCTCACTTATGTGAACGGCCTTGCCATTCTTGCTCGCCCAGCCAGTGTTGTCCCAATTCGACAAGCTATCCATTGCGTTGCTCAATTCGTACCATCAGGAAAGTACCTACGCAGCGATACTAAGCAGGGGCGCTCAGCGTGGCTAGCTCGTTGGCCTCTACTTCAAAGGTGACCATTCCATTCCACAAGGATGGAAATAAACGGGGCTTTCTGCTGGTTGTCGGTTGCGTATCCTCAAACTGAGGAACCGGCGCGCTGCTTTAGAATGATGGAAAAGGCGCGGAGCGGCCTTGAAACCAGCATGAACGAATTTGCGTCCACATCGGCTGCCGTCAAAATTGAATTGTAGGGCAAAATGTTGGGCATTGACTGCAATCGACGGGGTAAATCGAATGCAATCAACATGTTAAGGAGATATTGTGGTAGCCTGTATGGAACCCTGATCTGGAATAGGAAAAGGCGTCAGGTGCGCAGACGCGGTCTTTGCATGCATCCTTTCGGACACTCCTGACGCCTTACCGGTCCGACTTGCCCCGAGGGGTGCATCGATCCAGTTACCTCAGCCCCTTGCGAAACTGCGGCTGCCGCTTTGAACCCGAAGGCCTCCGCAGCGCGCCTGAACCGTTTAAGACGTTGATCTCTCACCACTGGGCGGACACCCAACACTGACCGATCACCGCCTGGCAAACCTTTGCAAACTAAACAAAATCCTAAGATCTGCTCAACTTGCTCCGGCCACCTTGGCCCTTGCGCCCCGCCGCCCTATCCGAAGAAGTGCTGCGGTAATAAGACTGTTACATTGCGCCCTGTTTCCGGCAAGAAAATAGCACTGCAGCATGGAAATTAGACGGGGATAACCTGTTGATATCTGGCTGGAGGGCGATGTGGATAAATCGAGAAGTTTTGCAACCGCGCAGGCTTGGTGCCGGAAAAGTCGAAACACCGGACGCAGGCCCAAAAATCACCCGATGCTGCAGGTGCGAACTTGAAAACAGACGGTCACGCAGCCGAATCCACCCCAAAACCGCCCCGAATCGAACGACTCGGGGCCGTTGATCTGAGAAGCGTTCCGACCTGACCTTAGCTACCTATTACAGGCCGCCGGAATGGACGGCAGGTACCCCCTACATGCGATCAGGCCGGAAACGCTTCAGTTCACCTGTCGTTCCAGAACGGTGCTGTAGGTCGTTCCGGTCCGCAGGCTACGGAAATCCGCATAGATCCTGCCATCCTCATAGCGCGCATCGATCAGCGCGTTCACACCGACGGCTGGCTCGGCCGAGCTTTCGACGATCCCGATCTTGCCCGAGCCGTCCTGACTGATCGAACCGGTCGCCTCATACAACGTCCAGTCATCCATCGCATTGCGCCGCCACATGCTGGGCCCCCAGAACACGTTCTCCTGCTGCGTCTGGATCTCCAGCACCCATTCCGACTGGTTGAACCGAGGCGCATCGCCCGTGGCCGCGTTTGACGGCGACACGGTGGTCTGGCTGGCCGTCCAGGTGCCGCGCAGATCGGGCGTGGTGTCGGCAGCCGCGCTGCCAAGGGCGAGGGTCGAGGCCAAAGCGGCCGCTCCGGCAGTCATATATCTGGTCATGGTCTCTCCTCCGTCAGATCGTGGCCGTCAATGGCCTTGTCGAACAGATTGGGAGGGGGAGAGGCGGTTACAACTTACCTAAAGGAAACTTAACGGCGGGCTCAGCTTGGCGTTAGGTGACGCGCGCCCTCAGGCCCAGGCCAGCGCGGTGCCGAGGATGACCAGGCTGATGCCAAGGACCTCACGATACGAGAAATTCTCGCCGAACAGGAAATACGAGGCGACGGCGATCAGGATGACCTCAGCCCCCAGAATGCCGGTGTAGATGATGCCCAACCGCTCCTCGCGCAGAGCAGCGAGTTCCAGCGTCGCGCCCGCCAGTAGCGTCGCGACGATCAACAGGCCGAGGCCAACACCCGGGATTTTCCACCAGAACTTCATCGCGATCATGGCCACGGAATAGAGCCCCGCCGACCCGAGGGCGATGATGGGGATCATGGATGTGGACATTTGGGCCTCCTGCAGAGGGTTCCGTTGGGTCAAGTGTAGCAGGAGGATGGGGTTGGGGCTGTGAGGTGGTTCACAGTGCCACTCGCTTTTGACGAACAGCGATTTGGCTATTTCTTCCTGAACTCAGAAAACAGAATGCCCAAGCTGACAAGAAATACGATGGCGGCTGTAGGCCAGATACTCTCGCCTTGCGTCACGACTCTTGAAAAATAAAGGAAAACTGCTGCAAGGACGATGGCAATGATTTTCCAAATCAATGAAGCCATCACTGTCTCACTGCCTCTTCGTGCTTTCGCTTTACGCATTCTGAAGGAACAAGCAGCAAGAGCCAATTGATTTTGAGGACTTCAGTACATCAGATTGTGGAGCGGAGGGCAGCGCCGGCCCGAGGGGAGGCGCAAACGCGCCGCCCCATGGGGGCGGGTCGGCGCGGCCCCGGCGGTGCCGCCGGGCGGGACACAATCTTAATTTCCGATTCCCATTTGGATCGGCGGAACTTCAGTTTTCACGCCTTGCCGCTCGACGAGCTTCGGCCAGTTCAACCCGCTTGGGTTCAGTGTAAAGTCTGCGCATTAGCTCAAAACAGAAGTCATGAAGATCATGCGCATCTTCCTTCGTAAGCGTCCCATCATGAGCTCCATCATTGCCGTCTTGCTGGATACACTCAGCAAGCCCTTGCAGATCAGCAGGCAGCCGCTGTTCGTCAAACAGCCACTGGGTTCTAAGACCAAGACTACGACGAATTCTAGCAGGAGGATCTCCATCGATTGGCAGCAAGGCTTTTGTCGCCATGTCCAACGCCAAGCGGTACATCGCGGCCGCTGCATTCCAACACTCTGTTGCTAGACAAGCGTTTCCTTCGCGAATAACGGTATCAATTTCTTCCGGGACATGCTCAGGTGGAGCAGATTGCACCCTGTCACGAAGGGTGATATTGCGTTCAAATTTAACAATATCATTCAATGAACCGCCATAAGAACTCAATAAATTCTGACTTCGAACACCACCAAAGAACCTATCCAGCTCGCGGTTTGAACTCCTTCGGGAAACGATTTTCACGCTCATGGAGTGGCAGCTTCTACACACGCCAGAAATCTCAACAATTTGCATCCAATTGTGACGAACCGCGACCACCACACTAGAATGGACGTCATGGGTGGAAAGAACTGCTCCGCACCGAGGGCAATCCACTACAAACTCAGCCATTTATTGCTCTTTCAAAAGTTCTTTTTGTACAGGCTACGAAGCTCTTGTGAAAACACAACCGGTTAGGTCGCTGCACCTAGCTATCCATTTTCAACGCGCTAATAAACGCCTCCTGCGGGATATCCACCTTCCCGAACTGGCGCATCTTCTTCTTACCCGCCTTCTGCTTGTCCAGCAGTTTGCGTTTCCGTGTGGCGTCGCCTCCGTAGCACTTCGCGGTCACGTCCTTGCGCAGCGCCGAGAGGGTCTCGCGGGCGATGACCTTGCCTCCGATGGCGGCCTGGATCGGGATTTTGAACATGTGGCGCGGGATCAGGTCCTTGAGCTTTTCGCACATCGCCCGGCCCCGCATCTCGGCCCGGTCGCGGTGAACCATGGTCGACAGCGCGTCGACGGGTTCGTCATTCACCAACACCGACATCTTGACCAGATTATCCTCGGTATAGCCGGTCATCTGGTAGTCGAAGCTGGCATAGCCCTTGGTCACCGATTTCAGGCGGTCATAGAAGTCGAAGACGACCTCGTTCAGCGGCAGGTCATAGACGACCATGGCGCGGCTGCCCGCATAGGTCAGGTCCAGCTGGATGCCGCGGCGGTCCTGACAGAGTTTCAGCACGTCGCCGAGGTATTCGTCAGGCACCAGAATAGTCGCCTTGATGCGCGGCTCCTCAAGGTGGTCCACCTTGGACAGGTCCGGCATGTCGGCGGGGTTGTGCAGCTCGATCATCTCACCGTCTTTCATGTAGACGTGATAGATCACCGAAGGCGCGGTTGTGATGAGTTCGATATTATATTCGCGTTCGATGCGGTCGCGGATAACCTCAAGGTGCAGAAGGCCCAGGAAACCGCAGCGGAAGCCAAACCCCAGCGCGGCCGAGGTTTCCATTTCGTACGAGAACGAGGCGTCGTTCAGCGCCAGTTTCTCAATCGCGTCGCGCAGATCTTCGAATTCGGCGCTGTCCACGGGGAAGAGGCCGCAGAACACCACCGGCTGCGCGGGTTTGAAGCCGTCCAGCGCAACTTCGGTGCCGTTGCGATCATTGGTGATGGTGTCGCCGACGCGGGTGTCGCGGACCTGTTTGATGGATGCGGTCAGAAACCCGATCTCACCGGGGCCTAAGGACTCAACCATCTCCATCTCGGGCCGGAACACGCCGACGCGGTCGACGTGATGCAGGGTGCCGTTCGACATGAACTTGACCCGCATGCCCTTTTTCAGCGTGCCGTCCATGATGCGGACCAGAACGATCACGCCCAGATAGGCGTCGTACCACGAATCCACCAGCATCGCCTTGAGCGGCGCGTCCAGATTGCCCTGCGGCGCGGGCAGTTGGGTGACGATGGCCTCGAGCGTCTCGTGGATGCCCTGCCCCGTCTTGGCGCTGACCTGAATGGCGTCAGTGGCGTCGATGCCAATCACATCCTCGATCTGTTCGGCCACGCGGTCACAATCAGAGGCTGGCAGGTCGATCTTGTTCAGCACCGGCACGATCTCATGATCGGCGTCGATGGCCTGATACACATTCGCCAGCGTCTGCGCCTCGACCCCTTGGGTCGAGTCCACGACCAGCAGCGACCCCTCGACCGCGCGCATGGACCGGCTGACCTCATAGGCAAAGTCCACATGGCCGGGGGTGTCGATCAGGTTCAGCACGTATGCCTCGCCATTATCGGCGGTATAGTCGATGCGAACCGTGTTGGCCTTGATGGTGATGCCGCGTTCCCGCTCGATATCCATGCTGTCGAGCAGCTGCTCCTTCATGTCGCGATCCTTGACCGTTCCGGTCTCTTGGATGAGCCGGTCAGCAAGGGTGGATTTGCCATGGTCGATATGCGCGACGATGGAGAAATTGCGGATATGAGCGAGGTCTGTCATGGGTTGGGGATATGTAGAGGAATCGTGGGTTGGTCAAGCTCCGCTCAACACTTGAACTAGGGAAAACCGACATGATGGACGAACTGCCTAACAATACTGTCTTGTTCAGGCACGCTATGCGTCTTTTTCCTCTCGTTTTTAGGCACACTGTCGAAGATGACTATCCCATCTTCAAACTGCATGTATGCCGCACAATTATCAGTGCCTCCACCCTACTGAATTCGCCGACAAAAATGAGCACCGATCACAAGAGACTTATTGGGTTAGATGATCTTTTAGAAGAAGGGGAATACTCGCACCAGAAAGTGCTGAGAGATGTTTCTATTCCGACTTGGAGTAACAGTTCAACCAGCCAAAAAATGACCTGGCTGGAGGCCGCTCCGGTTAGTTCAGCAAAACGAGCTTTGGCCGCCACTTTGGGCACCGATCTAGATAACCAATTCATAATGCCGCTGCAAAATGAGATAGATTTTTTTGGTATACTCAAGGAGTTGAACAAAGACCTGTCTATTGATGAAGTTGAATTGAAGAAGCGCCCTCTCTGGGCCTCGAGACCTGGAGAAGCCGGCGAGGCGGAAGCTCTTCTAACTGTCGGCTTAGAATTTGCCAAACCCAGGGAAGAAGACAAATGGTCATTTTGGAGGGACTGGTACGCCGCCCATTTAGTCGGAGAACCGATGAACCCGGCTCTGGAGGAATGTATCGCATTTTTGCCAGACGAAGTCTGGGAGGCGGGTGTCGATGAGGTAGCACATGGAGTCGAGCGGATCAAAGCTGAGCTGCTTTCAAAAACACTCCCTCAGGCTGAAACGATCGAATACAATCAGGAAACTGAGCGGTTCTACGCCGTACCAATATCCGCTCAAAACTTGTCGCTTCTGTCCGCGACTCTAACCGCTGTTCATGACGCATTGGAAGATGCATTACACGGCGATAATGGCCTAACCATTCGTTCTAGCGAGTTCCGGAAAATCACACGTGTAGTTACTCGATATGGGAACGATCCCCAACAAGCGGAGTTGACCCTAACGACAGTTGCCAAAGGTCTCCGCAGACAAATTTATGAAACCTCGGAATTGCCCAATAACGTAGACAATCTCGCGTTACTCGACGCAGTCGAAGAAAGTGTGCGCGGTATACGAGCAAACCACCCTGAGGTGGCAGCTAATCGAGAACAACTTGCAAAGCAGGCTTTCGGAGAGCTACGAGATGAGGACATGCTGCTGCTGAGCAAAGCCCAGCCAATTTTGGCTGGTATCAGCGAGGGCGGCTTGGCCGAGGATTTTGCGGAAGACATTCCTTCACTTATCAACGATAGTTTATTACCGCTACCAAGTGGTGCCCCCCCTCTGCCTGGAACAGACGCCGCTACTCGCATATTTAGTCGAGTTTCGAAGATCGCATTGCTCATCGACAAAGCCGCAGATTTTCACGACAGCAAAGGTAACAAGGTGGTAAGTCTTGGAATGCAAGCGGTTGGTGTCTCCGGAGTATTGTATGCCGTCGTGCAACTAGGGTTGAAGCTTCTGGGTGTAGTCTGACCGGAAACAAACCGATGCAAATTTTGTGAATTGATTGAAAAGTCAGTTTGATTCATACTCCGCCGCAGACCGAGAGGGGCACAAGACCCGTCCGGGCAGGCAAAAAACGAGGCTCGAGTATGAAACAGTTCCTCCTAATCGCATTTTGTGCGGCATCGCTGACGGCGGTCGCTCCGGCAACGGACGCGTCGCAGATCAAACGGGCATGTCTGGCGTCAGATCGTCAGGCGGCGACGCGGGATCGGTGCAGTTGCATTCAACGCGTGGCGGATCAGGCTTTGACGCGCAGCGATCAGAAAACCGTCTCGAAGTGGTTTGAAGACCCCCATCAGGCGCAGGAATTGAAGATGTCGCGCACGGCGCGCGATGATGCGTTGTGGGATCGGTATCAGAACTTCGGCCAAATGGCGCAGGCGATCTGCAGCTAAACGCTTCCTCTTCTTGACCTGACGCCCGCTGCCCCTCAGAAAAGGCGCAGCGAAAGGACGTTGCATGGTAATGAAAGGGTTGACCCTGCGCGGTCTCGAAGTGTTCGAGGCGTTGGCGCGGACGGGATCGGTGGCGCAAGCGGCCGAGATCACGGGGCTCAGCCAGCCTTCGGTCAGCCAGCAATTGCGAAATCTGGAAAAGGCTCTGGGCACCGATCTGGTGGATCACGGGCGGCGGCCCATGCGTCTGACGCAGGCCGGGCGCAGCTTTCTGTCGCGGGCCGAAGCGGTTCTGGCCGAGTTGCAAATGGCGCAAAGCGAACTGACCGTGATGGACCTGGGGCATCTGACCACTCTGTCCATTGGCCTGATCGACGATTTCGACAATGACCTGACGCCACGGCTGGCCACCTTGCTGGCCGACAGCCTGACCCGGTCGAAATTCAAGCTGATTACCCTGCCCAGTCTGGACCTGTTTGCCGAGTTGGACGCGCAGCGACTGCATCTGGCGGTCTCGGCCCATAGCGGCGAAGTGCTGGAAGGTGTGGTCGAATACCCCCTGGTTCAGGATCCGTTCATTCTGGTGGCTCCCAACGGCGCAGGCTCAGCGGATGCCGTTGTGCAAGAGCTGCCATTCCTGCGCTATGCGCGCGAGCAACTGATCAGCCGCCAGATCGAAAGCCATGTGGCCCGACAACAGATGGAGTTCGAGGAACGGTTCGAGATCGGCTCGCATCTGGCGCTGATGGCCATGGTGGCGCGGGGGTTGGGCTGGGCGATCACGACACCGCTGGGCTATATGCGGGCGACGCGGTTCCATGATGATCTGCAGGCCCATCCCTGCCCGTTTGGCGCGTTTTCCCGGACAATCTCTCTGTTCACGCGGACCGATTGGTCCGATCAGGTTCCGCAAGAGGTCGCCGGGATGATGCGGCGTCTGATGCAAAGCCAGATCATCGATCCCGCCATGGCGAAACTGCCGTGGTTGAGCAGTCAGTTGAAGGTGATGGACGGCTAATCGCCCAAATGGTCCACAAGGCCGTCAACAGCGACCTCGATCAAATCCAAAGCCCCGTCGAAATCCCGCGTGTAGTAAGGGTCGGGCACGTGATCCGCCCCTGTCTGCGGTGCAAAATCTGTCAGCAGCCGTACAGGGGTCTCATTGCCTGAAGGACGCAGGGCTTCGATATCGGCGATGTTGTTCGCGTCCATCCCCACGATCAGATCGAACCGGTCAAAATCTTCAGCCACGAACTGGCGCGCGCGCAGATCGCTCAGGTCGATGTTGCGCGCGCGGGCGGTCTCTTGCATCGGGCCGTAAGGCGGGCTGCCGATATGCCAGCCCGAGGTTCCGGCACTGTCGGACTTGTGTTGAGGGGCACGGGCACGAAACACGCCTTCGGCCGCAGAGGACCGGCAGATATTGCCCAGACAGACAAAGAGGATACGGTGTGTCATGACTCATCTCATAACGCGCCGAGGATATATGGAAAAGATCGTCATTCTGACCGGGGCCGGTATTTCCGCCGAAAGCGGGCTCAGCACGTTTCGCGACGAAGATGGGCTTTGGGCGCAGCACCGGATTGAAGATGTCGCAACGCCCGAAGCCTTTGCCCGCAATCCGGCCCTGGTTCAGGGGTTCTACAACGCTCGCCGTGTTCAAGCCGCGCAGGTGCAGCCCAACGCGGCCCATCACGCTCTGGCCCGGCTTCAACGGGACTGGCCCGGCGAGGTCGTGATCGTGACGCAGAATGTCGATAGCCTGCACGAGGCCGGAGGGGCCGAGGGCGTCATCCACATGCACGGTCTTTTGGCTGGCGCGCTGTGCGCCTCTTGCGGACATCGCTGGACCGCGCCGCCCGAGATGGCCGTGGCCGAGCCCTGCCCGGCATGCAACGCCCCCGCCGCGCGGCCCGATGTGGTCTGGTTCGGTGAGATGCCCTATCACATGGATGACATCTTCGGCCATCTGGCGACAGCCTCGATCTTTGCTGCAATAGGAACATCCGGTCAGGTCTATCCCGCCGCTGCCTTTGTGAGCGAGGCGCAGGCATTCGGGGCGCATACGATCGAGATCAATCTCGAACCCACAGACAACAGCTTTGATGACAGGCTGGTCGGCAAGGCAACCGAAACTGTGCCGCTATGGGTTGATCGGCTGTTACAGGCCAAGACATAACAAACCATCTATAAGCGGACCACATAACCAAAGCGAGACCATGTCATGACAGACCAAGATCCCCGAACCGGTGAAATCATGGACGAAGGCAGCATGGCGGGCCGCGACATGCTGAGCGCGCAATTGGCCAGCCTGTGGTGGACCTTTCTGCTGCGCGGGGTGCTGGCCGGGGCTGTGGGCATCGCCGCCCTGTTCTGGCCCTCGGGCAGTATCGCCTTGTTGCTGAGGCTGGTGGGGGCGTTGCTGATCCTGGATGGCGCGTTGACATTGTTCGGTGTTGGGCGTCGGGGGCTGCTGGGCGGGGCCGCCATTGGCGGTGTTCTGATCGGTCTGATCCTGATGATCTGGCCCGAAGGCACCGTCAAACTGGCGTTTTTCCTGTTGGGGGCTTGGGCGCTTATCATCGGCATCGGTTCATTGGCGGCAGCCGGTCAGATGCACGAACGCGACCCACAGCGCGGCTCGATGCGCGGGTCGGGGTTTGCTGCACTGATTGTCGGGTTGGTGTTGATGATCTGGCCCGCCATTGCGCTCGTGGCGCTGGGATGGGCCATCGCGTTCTCGGCCCTGGCCATTTCAGCCGTCATGGTCTGGCTGGCGATACGTTTTCGCAATGCCAAAAGTCGCGTGGGACTAAAGACGGTGAACCGCTGAACACATACTCACCGACACCGGCCAAAAACGACAACAGGCCGGGCATCGCCCGGCCTGTCGCATGGATGACGGCCGCGGAGCGGCCCGAAGACAGGCGACGTCTTAGTTCGACTCCGATCCGTGCTCGTGCTTATGTTCGTGGCCGTGCTTATCCTGCCGCTCCAGATCGACCGGAACCTCGATCACAATCTCGCCCGCTTGTTCGAAAACCAGCGTGACCGGAACCGTCGCGCCCTGCTCGAACGGCTCTTTCAGACCCATAAACATGACGTGGTCACCACCACGTTTCAGCATGTGCATTTCACCCGCCGGGATGACAAAGCCCTCCTCGACATGGATCATCTGGGCGACCCCGTCATCGTTGATCTTGTGCGTATGCAACTCGACCCGGGCCGATACATCCGAGGTGACACTGACCAGACGGTCATCCGTGTCGCCGGTGTTCTTGATCATCATGAACGCCGCCCCCGCCTTGGCGGCCTTGCCTGCAGACCGGGCGTAGGCGTCGTCGACAACAATTGTGCCCTCGGCAAGGGCAGGACCAGCCAGAATGGCGGTTGCAAGGGCAGCAAACAGAGTGGTTTTGAGGGACATCTTACGTCTCCTTTTTCTTGAGATTTGAGTCTTTTGGAAAAAGTCAGACGATCGAAGGAGGCGCGCGCGCCGGTGTTTGCGGAACAGGCGGTGCAATCAGGCTTTCTGAGGCCCGCAAAAGGGGCAGCATTTCGGGCAACGGGGCTTGGGGCAAAGACGGCTGCGCAATCGCAACCGCCCCCAGCAGCGTCAGCGCATAGTCAGGACAATAGTGCGGGGGGGCCGTCGGTTGCCCGTTCTCGTCCATGTAAACGACAACCGGCCCGTTTCCGGTGCACAGCACCATTTGACCCACAGCCTTGTCCACGCCCCGAGAGACGGCGACACCCTGCCCGGTCAGAACCACAAACAGGCAAAGCACAATGGGGAACAGGCTATGAACAGCAGATCTCATCCTGATCCGCATATAATTCACAGAACGAAAACGCTTCAAGCGCCAAAGGGTCGCGCTTGAAGCGGATCTTAGTAGTCCAGCCCGGGCCGTTTGACGGTGCCCTTGGTCAGGCTGGTGTGGGAATGATTCACCCGACGCTGCATACGGGTACAAGCCAAGTATGCCTTTTTGAAAACACTGGTAAGCAACAGAAAAATATAGAAACTTTTAAATGACATCGGACGGCCCCCGCCAGAAGAATATCCCAACGGTACGTCGCGCCCGCCTGACTGTATGTGAACTAGTTCACGGTTCGGAGATTTTAGTTCCAAATCGTCAACAATAGCGCCACGCCAGAGCACCCCTAACACAGAAAAACCCCGCACCAGACTGGTACGGGGTCAAGAATGCTTGGCAGTGGAAGCAATCAGGCCGAGGCTTGCGCCTTGGCGATTTCCTTCTTCACTTTCAGCGCGTTCGCCGACAGATCTTCGTCCTTGGCTTTGGCCAGGAACGCGTCCAGACCACCGCGGTGGTCAACCGAACGCAGAGCAGCAGCCGAGATGCGCAGCTTGACGCCACGGCCCAGAGCTTCGGACTGCAGGGTGACGTCGTTCAGGTTCGGCAGGAAACGACGCTTGGTTTTGTTGTTGGCGTGGCTGACATTGTTGCCAGTCATCGGGCCTTTTCCGGTCAGTTCGCAACGGCGCGACATGGTTTCTTCCTTTGTTTCTGGAGGCCGGGCAAAATGCCTGCGGCCAAATCACAAGGGGCGCAACCCGAAGTCGCGCCCGAAAACTGGTTGGATGCGTGTAGTGGGAATCGCAGGAAGGGTCAAGACAGCCAGCACGAATTCTTTGCACTATGTCGGCAGGCATTGCCCGGCCCCAAGAACCTGTATCGGGATCAAGGGCGCTGCAACAGGGGTTTGTTGTTTTTCAGATGCCGTGCCACCAGTTTCATCTGATGCCGCCCCTTGGGCACAAAGCGCGCCAGATCCGACTGGTGGTTTATGTCCGCCAGTTCCGGGAATATCCCGAAAATCTCGGCCCGCGCGTCGCGGCTGAGGGATTTCAGCGCCTCGGGGCCGGTGAAAAGGCTTTCGGTCGGTGCGCCTTCAGCTTCGATGATTTCATGCCGGTCGAAGAGAAGGTGAAAATACTCAACCTCCTGCACCTCTTGGTCCACAAAAATACCGGGCAGCGCAGTCAGTTTGATCGCGGGGATCAAAACCTCGGCCGCGCCAAACATCCGTTGGGCGATCTCGGACTGCACCAGCATCCTGTGTTGCCGCGACACCAAAAGGTCCCGGTCCGGCACCCCTTGCCCCAAGGCACCGGCCAATATCCGAACCGGACGCAGCTTGGGGTCACGCTCCATCGCCGCCAGGTCGAACCGCCTTCTGCCCGCCCAGCGGATAGCCTGCAGCCCATTGCCAATGGTGAGAACCATGTCACCGGTCGCTAGGGTTTGAATAGGGCGGTTCCCCTGATCCGTCCGGATCAGGGTATCGCGTGTGAAACAAGGGAAGCCGGCCCCGTTTTCGAACGCCGAATATGTGACAGTCGTGCCCGATGGCAGCGTAAACGATCCGCTGGACAGGGAATAACTGGTCCCTGCCACAACCGTGATCGTCCCGAATGTGCTGTCATTGATCACCGTACCTTCCGGCAGGTTCAGCGTATCGGTGCCCCCGCCGCCATCAATCGAACCCGATACGGTTGAACTTTGAAAGTCCAGCGTGTCGTTGCCATTGCCCAGATTGATGTTCGAGATGTCCGATCCGCGCACAATGACGGTATCGGCCCCGCCTCCGCCGCCCACGGTTCCCACGGTACTGCCGGTGACTGTGATATCGTCATCACCGCCCCCACCGCCTACGATGCCAACAACCGTGCTGTTGGTGACCGTTATCTCGTCATCACCGCGTCGGCCGCGAACGTTGTCAATCGGCGTTCCCTGCGGCGTGCCGTTCAACGTCCCGTTGTCATCGGTGACGTCGATTATGTCATTGCCATTGGTGCCGCGAATATTGGGCATGGTCGGCAGTTCCCGTCTGTCAGCTTAGCACCAGACAAAACCGCCGGGGCCAAGACCGTTTAAAATCAATGTAAAAAGCAACGTATCAACACATTGCGTTCAGACTACACCGACAACCGGTCCCTAGCCAAGCGTTGCGCGCAAGGGCGGCCGGGTCAGTCCGCCGCCAGGGCGGTCAGCATCTGCCGCGCCGCAACCGAGGGGCTGAGCGTGCCTGCGCCGACCTCAGTGCTCAGCCGGTCCATTTCGGCGCGGGCCGAGGGCGTGTCCAGCCGGGCCAGCAGGGCATGCCGAACCTCCTGATCGAACCAGTACCGCGCTTGCGTTGCCCGGCTTGCGGCCCAATACCCCTTGTCGCGTCGCCATTGGCTAAGGGCCTGCATCTCGTCCCAAGCCTGATCCAGCCCATGTTCTTCAACCGCAGAAACGGTCATGGCCTTGGGAAACCCCTCGGGGTCCTGAGGTCGTTTTCGCAGCAGCCGCAGGGCCCCTGCATAATCGGCGCAGGTGCGCGTTGCCGTGGCCTTCAGATCGCCATCCGCCTTGTTGACCAGAATGATATCCGCCATCTCCATGATGCCGCGCTTGACGCCCTGCAACTCGTCCCCGCCAGCCGGGGCCAGCAGCAGCAGGAACAGATCAGACAGTTCGGAGACCACCGTCTCGGACTGACCGACGCCGACGGTTTCGATCAGCACAACGTCATTCCCTGCCGCCTCGCACAGCGCAATGGCTTCGCGGGTGCGACGCGCGACGCCGCCCAGATGACTTTGACTGGGTGAGGGGCGGATGAACGCGTTTGGCTCGCGGCTCAGGCGTTCCATCCGGGTCTTGTCGCCCAGAATCGAGCCACCCGACCGGGCCGAACTGGGATCTACCGCCAGAACCGCGACGCGCAGACCCTGACTGATCAGCATCATGCCGAAGCTTTCGATAAACGTGGATTTGCCGACACCCGGTGTGCCTGACAGACCAATCCGCAGCGATTGGCGGCCAGATTTGGCGAGGTAGGCCAAAAGCTCGGACGCCTGTGCCCGGTGATCGGCCCGGATGCTTTCGACCAGAGTAATCGCACGCGCCAAAGCACGGCGTTCGCCCTGCAAAATCCTCTCACCCAGTTCAGCAATATCCATGCGTGCGACCCTTTTGGAATTTTGCCCTAAATGAAGGGTCGGAACCCTGTTTGTCCAGAGCACTTATGCGTGGTTCCCGCCGGGCCTTCTGGACCTTGCCGCAAGCTTTGGCGATAAGGCGACATGACCCGACTGCCTATCGATGACGCCCTGCCCGAACTGCTCTCGGCCCTGACCGACCATCGCCGTGCGGTGTTGCAGGCTCCACCGGGCGCGGGGAAAACCACGCGCGTGCCGCTGGCCATGCTGCAGGCCGGGCTGTGCGACGGCAGGATCGTGATGCTGGAACCCCGCCGACTGGCCGCGCGTGCCGCCGCCGAACGGATGGCTGAAACGCTGGGCGAGCGTGCAGGCCAAACCGTCGGTTACCGCGTGCGCGGTGACGCCAAGGTCTCAAAACAGACCCGGATCGAGGTCGTTACCGAAGGCATCCTGACCCGGATGCTGCAATCCGACCCGGACCTGCCCGGGGTCGGAGCCGTGATCTTCGACGAATTCCACGAACGCTCGTTGAATGCCGATCTGGGTCTGGCGCTGTGTCTTGAAGTTGCAGGGGCGCTGCGTGACGATCTGATGTTGGTGGCCATGTCCGCAACACTGGATGCCGAGCCCGTCGGGCAGTTGATGGACGCCCCGTTGGTGACATCCGAAGGGCGCAGCTATCCGGTCGAAACCCGTTGGCTGGATCGGCCTTTGGGCACCCAAGCCCGCCGTTTGGATGCGCTGTGCGATCTGGTTGAAGCCGCAGTGCACGAGACTCGCTCAACAGGCGGCGGTGTGCTGGTCTTTTTACCTGGCGAAGGGGAAATCCGGCGGGCTGAGGCTGCTCTGACGCGACGCTTGCCGAAGGACTGCGTTCTGAGACCCCTGTTCGGTGCCCTGCCCTTTGCCGCCCAGCGCGCGGCCATTGCTCCGGTTGAAAACGGGCGCAAAATCGTACTGGCCACCTCAATCGCGGAAACATCGCTGACGATTCCCGATATTCGCGTGGTCGTGGACATGGGACAGGCGCGCCGGGCACGGTTCGATCCGGGCTCGGGCATGTCGCGTCTGGTAACCGAGCGGGTCACTCGGGCCGAGGCAACCCAACGCATGGGCCGCGCCGGGCGTGTGGCTGAGGGCGTCTGCTACCGGCTGTGGTCCAAGGGGGAAGAGGGAGCGCTGGCCGCCTACCCGCCTGCCGAAATCGAGTCGGCAGACCTGACCGGATTGGCGTTGGAGCTGTCCCTTTGGGGTGCGGATGCTGGCGATCTGGCCTTTCTGACGCCGCCCCCAGAAGGCGCGTTGACCGAGGCCAGAAGCCTGCTTGGTATGCTGAATGCCATCGACGGCAAAGGACGGATCACCGATCACGGGCGTCATCTGGCGGCTCTGCCTTTGCATCCGCGTCTGGGGCATATGCTGGTAAGCGCCCGGGCCCAGGCCGCGCCGCTTGCCGCCTTGCTGGCCGAGCGGGACCCGCTGCGTGGCGCTCCGGTCGATTTGGCGTTGCGGTTAGATGCAATACGGGACCTGCGCGCGTTTCAAAGGGGGAAGCCCTGGCAGGTGAACGTGGGCGCGCTGGACCGGATCAAGGCCGAGGCAAAACGCCTGCGGGCCGTCGCCCCACCCCAGACCGACACCCAAAGCCCCGCCGCGATGGCGGCCTTGGCCTATCCCGACAGGATCGGACAGCGGCGCAAAGGCGATGCGCCGCGATATGTGTTGTCAGGTGGCAAAGGGGTTATTCTGGAAAACGACGACACACTGGCCGCAGCCCCCTATCTAGTTGTGCTCAACACCGACGGAAACCCGCGCGAGGCACGGGTTCGGATGGCAGTTCAGATCTCGGAACGTGAGATTCGCGATCAATTCGGCGATCAGATTCGTTGGGTCGACAGTTGCGTCTGGTCCAAACGGGATCGTCGCGTCGTCGCCAGACGGCAGGAGCAATTCGGCGCGATCACGCTTGGGGATCGTATCTGGAAGGACGTGCCTGAAGACGCGGTGGCTGGGGCCATGCTAGACGGCGTGCGCGATCTGGGGCTGCACCTGGACGGAGCCGCCGCCCGCCTTGCCGCACGGGTGGAACTGGTGCGCGTGGACGGGGTCGATTTGCCCGATTTCTCGGTGGACGGCTTGATGAACGCGCTTGAGGATTGGCTGCTGCCGATGCTCACCGGCGTCCGCTCGGCCGAAGACTGGAAACGGTTTGACCTGTTGCACGCCCTGCGCGCCCGTCTGGACTGGACGCAAACGCAGGAACTGGACCGGCGCGCGCCGGGTTCGTTTGTCACGCCTTTGGGTCGCAAAGTTCCCATTGATTACAGTGGCGCAGCCCCGGAAATTGCGGTGCGCCTTCAGGAGCTTTTTGGTGTTACTCAGCACCCGGTTGTCGGGGGCACCCCGTTGAAGATCACCCTGCTCTCCCCGGCGCAGCGGCCCATTCAGATCACCCGCGACCTGCCCGGTTTCTGGGCCGGGTCCTACGCGGACGTGCGCAAGGACATGCGTGCGCAATACCCGAAACACCCCTGGCCCGAAGACCCAACGCAGGCCGATCCGACCCTGCGCGCCAAACGCAGGCATGGCCAGTCGAAAGGCTGAACCAGCCCGATGCACGGCTATACCCCACAAAAAGTCACATATTTTCGCCAAAACAGGCTAAAATTCACCGAAACTTTACGATTTCATTGAAATTACCTGACGTAATTGTTACCTCAGCCGCTCTGAAAGACCTGGGCTTATTTTAGACTGTGCCAATGACACACTGGTTTCGAAACATCTGGGAAGAGGTCGCAAGACCCCTGTTCCTGCGCCCGCGTCGGGTGCAGTTCGCTGCCATGTGCACACGTCAGACCGAAACCGGGATGGAAATTTTGTTGATCACCAGCCGCGACACCGGCCGCTGGGTCATCCCCAAAGGCTGGCCCATCGATGGGCTGGACGGGGCGGAAACGGCTGCTCAGGAAGCGTGGGAAGAGGCTGGCGTCCGGTCCGAGGCGGTCCGGAAAGAGCCGGTCGGTCACTACACCTATGACAAGGTCCTCAAAGACGGGTCTGCACAACCGGTTCTGACAACAGTCTACCATGTCACCGTGGCAGAATTGTCCGAGGATTTCCCCGAAGCCGATCAGCGCACCCGCAACTGGGTCTCACCCGAAACGGCGGCCACCCTGGTTGCCGAGCCGGAATTGCAGTCATTGCTGGCGAAATGTAACGAGATTGCAAAAATTTGATGACAGACACGTTGCCCTGCTGTCCGTAAACCGATAGCGGCCTGTGATCGCATAGATGATCTGATCGAGCCAATGTCGAATACACAATCCAAAGCCCGCTGGCAGTCGCTGGACACCGACCTCCACCGTATTTCGCGCGTCGAAACCGCGAACTCTCATGTCGCGCGCCCGCTGCTGGGACCCGGTCTGGCACTGGCCTTCATGGCATTGGCCGGACTGACGGCTGCGGTCTTTTTCGGGCGCTTTGACGGGGGCCTGATCGTCGTCGCTGCGGCAGCCTTCGGGGCGTATATGGCGATCAATATCGGCGCAAACGACGTGGCCAACAACATGGGGCCCGCGGTCGGGGCCAACGCACTGACCATGGGCGGAGCAATTGCCATCGCCGCTATCGCCGAAAGCGCTGGCGCGCTGCTGGCAGGGGGCGATGTGGTCTCGACCATATCCAAGGGCATTATCGACCCGATGTCGGTGCAGAACAGCAACGTGTTTATCTGGGCCATGATGGCCGCGCTGATCTCATCTGCGATGTGGGTCAATCTGGCCACATGGGTCGGTGCGCCGGTTTCGACGACCCATTCGGTTGTGGGCGGGGTGATGGGCGCCGGCATCGCCGCCGCAGGGATGAGCGCCGTCAACTGGAGCACCATGAGCGCGATTGCCGCAAGCTGGGTGATCTCTCCGGTTCTGGGCGGATTGATCGCAGCCGCCTTTCTGGCGCTGATCAAGGCCAAAATCCAATACCAAGACGACAAGATCGCCGCCGCCCGCCGCTGGGTGCCCATCCTTGTGGCGCTGATGGCCGGTGCGTTTGCCACCTATCTGGCCGTCAAGGGCCTGAAACGGATCGTCAAGATCGAACCCGAGACCGCCCTGCTGATCGGCTTGGCCACTGGTGCGCTGGCGTGGTCGGTCACCGTGCCATGGGTCAAACGAAAATCCGAAGGGCTTGAGAACCGCACGCGGTCGCTTAAAACACTGTTCGGCCTGCCGCTGGTGATCTCTGCCACGTTTCTGAGCTTTGCGCATGGGGCAAATGACGTGGCCAACGCTGTTGGCCCCTTGGCCGCGATCGTACATGCGGCAGAGTTCGGTGATTTCGCCGCCAAGGTCTCTATCCCGATCTGGGTCATGGTCATCGGCGCGTTCGGGATCTCCTTTGGTCTGTTCCTGTTCGGCCCGAAACTGATCCGGATGGTTGGCAGCCAAATCACCAAGCTGAACCCGATGCGCGCCTTTTGCGTGGCCCTGTCTGCCGCGATCACGGTTATCGTTGCAAGCTGGCTGGGCTTGCCGGTCAGTTCGACCCACATCGCGGTGGGGGCCGTGTTCGGTGTTGGGTTCTACCGCGAATGGCACTCGGACCGGCGCTGGAAACAGTCGAACCTGCAACGCCCCAGCGAAAAGCGACTGGCGCGCGAAGAACACCAAAGGCGCAAGCTGGTGCGGCGGTCGCATTTCATGACCATTGTTGCCGCGTGGGTCGTCACCGTACCGGCAGCGGCGACCATGTCTGCGTTGATCTTCTGGGTCTTGACAGCCTTCGCGTGAGGCCAGAGCCGTCAGGGCCGGATTTGATCCGGTGTCAGCCGGGTCGAAGGCTGTTGCAGGATCAGGTCTGAAACGCGCGTGCAAATCGGTGTCGGCACCCCGGTTTTCTGACCCAGACGCATGATCTCACCCTGCAGCGAGTCGATTTCCGTCGGCCGACCCTCCATCAGGTCATAGGCCATCGAGGTTCGCGCCGCCGGATCGATGGTCAGCATTTTGGACGCGATGCGGGTGAACAGAGGCGTCGGCAGGCGCAGAATGTGCGGCGTCATCCCGGCAGGCAGCGGGGTGGTCGAGGCAACTGGCTGGCCCGCCGCTTTCAGAACGGTCAAAGCCTCGACCATCTGGTCGGCCATCAGACGCCGCCAGTTGCGATCCGTCAATTGATCCACCAGCGTCAGACCTGACAGCGCATTCAGGGCGTTGTTGAGGTTGATCACCAGTTTGCCCCACTGAACCGCCTCGATCCGGTCGCTTTCCGAGACGGGCAGGTCCGGGCTGCTCAGCCGCGCCGCCAAACCGCCGGGGCCGCCTTCGATAACAATGTCGCCCGAAGTCGCCCGGTGATAGGCCCCCGGATCGGTCGGCACCACGTTGAAGGGCACCATCCCGGCGCGAACGTCATAACCGGGCAGGATGTCTTTCAGGACGCGCGCGTTCTCCATCCCGTTTTGCCAGGACAGGACGGGGATGTTTTGTGCAGCGTTCGACGCAATCAACTCGGCCATTTGGGACGTGGCCCCGGATTTCACGGTCACGATGACAAGCTCGGCCTCGCCCAGACAGGCGGGGTCTTCACTCAACACAAGGGCCTCAGCCGACACAGTGCGGCGCAGCCCGGTGAAATCGGTGACTGTCAGACCATCTTTCCGGACCGGGTCCAATACGCGCGCGCGCCCCAGCAAGGTGACCTCATGCCCCGAGGCGGCAAGCAAAGCCCCGCAATAGCACCCGATACTGCCAGCGCCTGCGACGACAATTTTCATGGCGATCCCTCCGTTCAGGGAAGGATCACAGCGTTACGGGGGCAGAACAACCCTGCCGCCGTATGACGTCACGTTCGACGCGCGAGCCGAGGCTTGGTGCGTTCCAGATCCTCGGAAATCGAAATGAATTCCTGATCGTCACCGGGCGGCAGGTGAAAGGCGCCGTTGGCCCAATCAGCCGTCTTCCATTCCCGCGTCGCAGTTTCGATCTTTTCCTTCGAAGAAGAGACGAAATTCCACCAGATATAGCGATCTTCATTCAAAGTCGCGCCACCCAGAAGCATCAGCCGCGCGCCCAAAGGCCCTGCCTTGACGGACAGCTTGTCGCCGGGGCGAAAGACCATCATGCGCCCGGCCTCGAACGCATCGCCCGCGATCTCAACCGAACCTTCGGTGACATAGACGCCGCGGTCCTCGTGGTCGTCGGGCAGAGGGAAGGACGCGCCGGGATCAAGCTGGACATCCAGATAGAAGGTCTCGGACATCATGGTCACCGGGCTTGTTTCGCCGTAGGCCGAGCCAAGGATCAGCCGCGCGGTGACGCCGGTATCTTGAATACAAGGCAGCGCACCCTGTTTGTGATGTTCGAAATCCGGGGCCATATCCTCATGCTGTTCCGGCAGCGCGATCCAGGTCTGAATGCCAAACAGGCTGTTTCTTTTGCCGCGCGTTTCGTCGCTTGTGCGCTCGGAATGCGTCACCCCGCGCCCGGCGACCATCCAGTTGACCTCGCCGGGGTAGATCATCTGATGCGTGCCAAGGCTGTCGCGGTGTTCGAACTCGCCCTTATACAGGTAGGTGACAGTGCCCAGACCGATATGCGGATGCGGTCGCACGTCGATGCCGCCTTCAGTGATGAATTCCGCCGGACCCATCTGGTCGAAGAAGATAAACGGGCCGACAAGCTGTCGCTGAACCGATGGCAGGGCGCGACGCACCTCGAACCCGCCCAGATCGCGCGCACGCGGGATGATCAGAGTATCCAACGCCGGGTTTTCGGACACGCATTCGGGATTGTGGGTCGGATTCCAACTCATTTCTCTTCTCCCTCAAGAAGCGGCCACTGCACCGCATTGTGTTCATGAGTGCAAATATATACCGCAAAACAAGTAGGGAAAGCGCACGAGCGCACAGTGCCCGTGCAAGCCGATGCCGAAGCGGCCGCCTCGACCCAACCGCTCACACAGGCGTGAGGAGAATCCTGCCGAATACTAAAGGGTAGAAACTCGGAATCCAGCTTGGGTGTGCTATGTTTAGCCATCGATTGCGCCTGAATGGTTGGATCACACAAGGTCGCCGCAGGATCGATAGGAGCGTTATTCATGACCCGTATACTGATGACACGTCGAACCCTTATCGCAACGGGTGCAGCAGCTGCGGTCGGCGTTGCAGTCCAAAGCCCAAACCCGGCGCGTGCAGCAGGTCTTGCCCCCACGCCATCGATGCGGGGCGGGTCGAACAATTACCGCCCCGGCGCACCGATCGTCAAACGGATTGGCGGCGGCGGCTTCTGGATGACCGGAACAGTGCGGCGCGCTGGTGATGGGGCACCCCTGCCCGGTCAGCGCATCCAGATCTGGGCACATACCACCGAAGGGCACGAGCGCGATCCGCACAGCCATGGGGCAACCCTGACCGACGCCAATGGTGAATTCCGGCTGGAAATGCCGCAGATCGTGCCCGCCTTTGGCCAGCCACACGGGCATCTGGCCTATGACAGTGGCGACTTCGAAACCGTGTTCCTGCGCCCGGTCATGTCCAGTGCAAGGGACAAAACCCTTGCGGCGCATTTCGTCCTTCAGCCCGTCTGAAGCGTGATCCGCAGCTTGGCAATCTGGGGGGCGCTGACGGCTGCCTTGCTTGTTCCGCTGATTGCAGCGGCGTCCAGCCCGTATCTGCAATGGCGTGACCCCATCTACATTACCGCCGGGTTCGCGGGTGTTCTGAGCATGGGTCTTCTGTTGCTGCAACCACTTCTGGCAGCCAAGGACCTGCCGGGACCGTCGCCCGTGACCAGCCGACGCTTGCATCGTGCGCTTGGAATAATACTGGTCTTGGCCATCCTGATCCACGTGATCGGGTTGTGGATTACAAGCCCGCCGGATGTCGTCGATGCCCTTCTCTTTACATCGCCAACTCCGTTTTCGGCATGGGGCGTGATTGCGATGTGGGCCGCATTTGGGGCCGCTGTTCTGGGCATCTGCCGGGCGCGCCTGAACCTGCGGTTTCGCCTGTGGCGGTTGAGTCATACGGGGCTGGCGATGATTACAATTCTGGGCAGCGTGATCCACGCCATGCTGATCGAAGGCACGATGGAGATCATGACCAAGACCGCTTTGTGCGTTCTGGTGGTACTGGCGAGCGCCCGGGCGCTCACCAAATTGCGGGTGTGGGATGTCAGGCGGCGGGCCTAGACGCCGAGACACCACCGCATGATCGACTTCTGCGCATGCAGGCGATTTTCAGCCTCGTCAAAAATGACCGAGTTCGGGCCGTCCATCACCTCGGACGTGACTTCTTCTTCCCGGTGCGCCGGCAGGCAATGCATGAACAACGCGTCGGGCTTGGCATGCGACATAAGCTCGGCATTGACCTGATAGGGGCGCAGCAGGTTGTGGCGGCGTTCCTTGGCCGATTGGGAATCGTGCATCGAGACCCATGTATCGGCAACGATCAGATCCGCGCCTTCGACCGCTTTGTACGGGTCCCGTTCCACTACGATCTTCGAGCCTTTCTGGCGAGCAAACCCCATGAATTCTTCCTCGGGATCGAACTGCGCGGGGCCGGTGAAGGTCAGGTCAAACCCGAACTGACCGGCAGCGTGCAGAAACGAGGCGCAGACATTGTTGCCGTCCCCGGTCCAGACCACCTTTTTGCCTTTGATCGGGCCGCGATGTTCCTCAAACGTTAACACGTCGGCCATGATCTGGCAGGGATGGGTACGATCGGTCAGGCCGTTGATGACGGGCACATCCGAGTATTCGGCCATCTCGGTCAGGATCGTTTCGTCGAATGTCCGGATCATGATCATGTCGACATAGCGCGACAGGACGCGGGCAGTGTCGGCGATGGTTTCGCCATGGCCCAGTTGCATGTCCTTGCCCGACAGCACCATGGTCTGACCGCCCATCTGCCGCACACCTACATCAAAGGACACGCGCGTCCGGGTCGACGGTTTTTCGAAGATCAGGGCGACCATGCGGTCCTTGAGCGGTTGTTCGTCGTCCAGTGCTGCCTTGGGGCGGCCCAGACGGGCCTGTTTCATTGCTGCGGCCTGATCGATCATGGCCCGCAGGTCACCCTGATCGGTCATGTGGATATCAAGGAAATGGTTCATATCGTTTCGCTTTTGGCTGATCGGCAGGTGGGGGCCAGCCCCCACACCCCCGGAGTATTTGGGAAAAGATGAAGATCAGGCGGTGGCAAGTTGGCCT
The DNA here is from genome assembly GCF_056532945.1 of Ruegeria sp. H7. Classification (NCBI taxonomy): domain Bacteria; kingdom Pseudomonadati; phylum Pseudomonadota; class Alphaproteobacteria; order Rhodobacterales; family Roseobacteraceae; genus Ruegeria; species Ruegeria sp. H7. The sequence goes on along the minus strand of NZ_JBQFNZ010000006.1, from coordinate 222,915 downwards.
TCGACCTGCGCGGCGGCTTTGTCCAGGCGGATGACAGCCTGCGCGATGTCGTCTTCAGTCAGCGTCAGAGGCGGCAGCAGGCGGATCACGTTATCGGCGGCAGGCACGGTAATAACCTGATTGTCGTAGCCTGCATTCACCACGTCCAGATTGGTCGCCTTGCATTTCAGCCCCAGCATCAGGCCAGAGCCACGGACCTCTTCAAAGACGTCCGGATGATCGGCGATCAAACCTTCGAGTTTCTGGCGCATCAGGCCCGCCTTACGGTTAACGCCTTCCAGAAATTCAGGGGTTGCGACGTGATCGATCACCGCGCATCCGACGGCGCAGCCCAGCGGGTTGCCGCCATAGGTCGAGCCGTGGGTGCCTGCGGTCATGCCGCTGGCGGCCTCTTCCGTGGCCAGCACCGCGCCCAACGGGAAGCCGCCACCGATGCCTTTGGCAACCATCATGATATCGGGCGTGATCCCCGCCCATTCATGGGCGAAGAGTTTGCCGGTGCGCCCGACGCCGCATTGGACCTCGTCCAGGATCAGCAGAAGCCCGTGTTCGTCGCAGATCTGGCGCAGGGCTTTGAGTTCCGCGTCGGGGACCGGGCGGATACCGCCCTCGCCCTGAACCGGCTCGATCATGATTGCGGCTGTCTGTTCGGTGATCGCATCGGTCACGCCATCCAGATCACCGAAGGTCAGGTGGACAAAGCCGGGCAACAGCGGGCCAAAGCCCTTTGTCATCTTCTCGGACCCCGCCGCCGCAATCCCGGCCGAGGAGCGACCGTGGAAAGAGCCGTCGAAGGTGATGATCTCGACCCGGTCCGGCTGGCCTTTGTCATAGAAATACTTGCGAGCCATTTTCACGGCCAGTTCGCAGGCCTCGGTCCCGGAATTCGTGAAGAAAACCGTGTCGGCAAAGCTGTGCTCGACCAGCTTGTCAGCCAGCGCCTGCTGCTGCGGGATGTGGTAGAGGTTCGAGACATGCCATATCGCCTCTGCCTGCTCGGTCAGGGCGTTGACCAGTGCCGGATGCGCGTGGCCCAGCGCGTTTACCGCGATCCCCGCGCCGAGATCCAGAAAACGTCGGCCATCCGCCTCGGTCAGCCAGGCGCCTTCGCCCTTCACAAAGGTCAGGGGCGCGCGGTTATAGGTCGGCAGAACGGACGGGATCATCGGATCATCCTTTTCGGGTAGGTTAAGCCCTGTGGTTGATACACAAGGGCCATGGTCGTCAACTGATTTGGTGGGGTTTGCGCGGATTTACAGCGCGCAATTGGATCAAACGGGCCGGTTACGCTGTGCGGCGTCGGCGTCGGAGGCGCAGGATATGTGCTGTTTTGATCATGGCCGGTCGTATAGCGGGATGTGCAGGATCTGAAAACCCCGAATCTGCGCTGATACCCGAAAGGCATAAGGCGCGGGTTTTCCCACTTGCCATTTCCCCGGATGTAACGCACCGCTTGGACATGACACCCACGCCCCAGAACCCGCCGCTTGCGGCTTTGCTGATCTTTGTCGCAAGCGCCCTGATCGCCGCCACGACGCTGTTGGCCAAGGCGTTGGGCACTGACACTTTGGGCCCGCCCTTGCACCCGATGCAAATCAGCCATGGGCGGTTTCTGTTCGCGTTTCTGGTGATCATCAGCGCTGTCGCCGTGCTGCGTCCCAGGCTTCGGCGGCCGCATTGGGGTTTGCACATTGGTCGCACCAGTTTTGGCTGGTTGGGGATCACGCTGATGTTTGCTTCGGTCGCTTACATCCCAATAGCGGATGCCACCGCGATCTCTTTCCTCAACCCCGTCTTTGCGATGGTGCTGGCCATCCCGCTGTTGAAGGAAGGTGTTGGGCCTTGGCGCTGGCTGGCCGCTGCGGTGGCCCTGACCGGGGCGCTTATTCTGCTGCGCCCGACGCCTGCAAGCTTTCAGCCCGCTGCGTTGCTGGCGCTGACGGCGGCGGCGGTGATCGGGATGGAGCTGATCTTTATCAAAAAGCTGGCGGGCCGGGAAATTCCGATTCAGATTCTGCTGGTGAACAATTCGATGGGTCTGGCCATTGCAACGGTCGCCGTGATCGCCGTGTGGCAGCCGCCTACACCTGCCCAATGGGCGGCGCTGGCTGGTATCGGAGGGTTGATGGCCTGTGCGCAGGCGTGTTTCGTCAATGGAATGGCGCGGGCGGATGCGTCATTTGTCGCCCCCATCAGCTATGCAACGCTGATCTTTGCTGCGCTTTACGATTTCGCGATCTTCGACGTGATCCCCGATGTCGTCAGTGTCATCGGATCCTCGGTCATCCTGACCGGGGCACTGATCCTGGTCTGGCGTGAAACACGGCAGCGTCAGGCCTTGAGCCGGTAACCGGTGCGCAGCATCTGCCAGGTGGCGCAACAGACGATCAACGTGGCCAACCCACACACCGCAAACCCCAAAACAGGTGCGCTGTCCGAGACACCGATCATGCCGTATCGCAACCCGTCGATCAGATAGAACACCGGGTTTACATGGCTGATCCGGTTCAGAAGCGGCGGTAGCGCCTCGACCGAGTAGAATGTGCCCGACAGGAAAGCCAGCGGGGTGACGATGAAGTTTGTGATCGCCGCCATCTGGTCGAACTTGTTGGCGAATATCCCGGCCAAAAGCCCCAGGGCCCCCATGAATGCGCCGCCCATGATGACAAAGATCAACGCGACCAGCGGGTGTTGCGGCACGATCCCCAACACCAAAGCCAGCGCAGCCGCAACGACACAGGCGATCAGCACGCCGCGCGCGATACCACCTGCCAGATAGCCCAGAAGGATCTCCAAAGGAGAGAGCGGCGGCATCAGAGTGTCGACGATATTACCCTGTACCTTCGAGATCACCATCGACGAGGACGTATTGGCAAAGGCATTCTGGATCACCGTCATCATCATGATGCCCGGGGCCAGAAAGGTCAGAAACGGCACACCCATGACGTCCGACCGGCTGGGGCCGATAGCGATGTTGAAGATCAGCAGAAACAGACCGGCGGTCACCAAGGGCGCCAGCAAGGTTTGTGTCCAGACCGCCAGAAAGCGCAGCGTTTCGCGTTGCGCCAGCGTATAAAGACCCATCCAGTTGACCGGACCAAACCGTGGTTCACTCTGTTCTGCGGGGCTCTGCATCATCTGACCTCAATCCGATTCGAAGACTGCTTGTAACTCGGGGCGCAGTGATTAGAATAGGGGGCTGACACGAATTCCCAAGGCGGCCCGAATCCGGGGCCGCTTTCCCGTTTTTTGAAAGGCAACCCATGTCCTGGACCGACGAGCGCGTAGAACTGCTGAAAAAGATGTGGGGCGAGGGCCAGTCGGCCAGTCAGATCGCCAAAGAACTGGGTGGCGTGACACGCAACGCGGTGATCGGCAAGGTACATCGTCTGGGCCTGTCGAACCGGGCAACCGGCGCCAGCCCGGCGAAATCCGAACCCAAGGAAAAACCGGCACCCGCACCCAAGGCCGAGGCCAAGCCCAAGCCTGCGCCCAAAACCGAACCGGCGCGCCCGGCCCCTGCCCCGGCGGCGGAAGCCAAACCGGCGGTTCCGGCCCGCCGTCAGATCATCCCTGCCGGTCAGCCATTGCCGCCGCAGCCCTCCGCCAACGAAATCAGCCCCGAGGCGCTGGCCAAGGTCAACGAGGTTGAGAAGAAGGCCAAGAAGCTGACGCTGATGGAGTTGACCGAGAAGACCTGCAAATGGCCTGTCGGCGACCCCGCGACCGATGATTTCTGGTTCTGCGGCCTGCCCGTTGAGGCTGGCAAACCCTATTGCGAGGCGCATGTGGGCGTGGCCTTCCAACCCATGAGCTCGCGCCGGGATCGTCGCCGCTAAATCCGATGCGCCAGGATCCGACTGCGATGGAGGATACCTGGCTTGCCCGGGCAAAAAGACTGCTGGCTCTGGCCGAAACCGGCCAGCATTTCACCAAAGACCCGTTCGACCGCGAACGCTATGACGAGATCGCCGACATGGCCCGCGCCATGCTGGCCGATCTGGGGCGCATCCCTCTGTCGGAACTCGACGGTTTGGTATCCGAACATGCGGGCGGCTACGCCACGCCCAGCATCGACATTCGAGGGGCCGTGATCCGCGACGGCCACATCCTGCTGGTGCGCGAGCGCAGTGACGGCAAATGGGCGATGCCGGGCGGATTTGCGGATATCGGAAGCTCTCCGGCGGAAAACATCGCGCGTGAAGTTTGGGAAGAGGCCGGATTGCGCGTTCGTGCACAGCACCTTTATGCGCTTCGGCACAAGGCACGGCACCCGTACCCGGCAGACATTCGGGATTTCTACAAGCTGTTCTTTCTGTGTGATGAGGCGGGTGCGGCCACACCGAAACCGGGACCTGAGACTAGCGACGTGGCGTTCTTTCCGATGAACTCTCTGCCCGATCTTTCTTTGACGCGGAACCTTGAACAGGACATTCAGGCGGCGTTCGAAGCGTTTCGGTCCCAACACCCCTCGGTACTGTTCGATTAAGCCGAAGGTTACTGCGCCGGATGTGACGGGAAATCCGGCATCGGCACCCAACGCGGCAACTCATCCGGCGCGACCGAGACATGCAGCCGTTCCGACCGATCCTTCCCCACTTTTCGATGCTTGCGCAGCAGGAAAATCTTGCCCCACCCGCGCCACGTGCCAACAGACGGCGCGTGGGCATTTGTGGGGAACCGGTCGCGCCACCCTTCGGGCAGCGGCAGACCGTGCATCTCGGCCTTATCCAGCATCCAGATCAGAGAGATATTGCTAAGCGGTCGCGCCTGCTCAAACCCGTTCAACTGGCCGCCCACATCGCCGTGGCTGCCGCGAAACCAGACCTGCTCGACATGGCCTTGAAAGTCGGGCGTGCATTTCCACAAGACGGGCTCAAAGACTTCGCGGGTCTCATCCAGCGCCATGGCGTGATAGCCGTGCCGGGTGGCGCGACCCAGATGATGGTTGTGAAAGGCATGCCGATCCTCGGCCCAGCGCCACAGCAGCGGCAGGCGTAGACCCAGTGCTTTCACCGTGTCCCACACGCCGATCATCTCGATAGCGATCTCGTCATGGCAAAACTGCTGTCGAAAATCCCGCGCCGCGGCGCCGCTGGGGTTGCACTCGTAATGACGGTAGGCCTGCTTGATATTGCGCTCGGTTGCGTGTTCGGCCTTGAGCAACCCGATCATGTCGATCACCCCGGCCAGGCTGCGCACCCCATAAGCCCCCCGCGAATAGCCGATGAAATAGATCCGGTCGCCCGGCTTGTACCGAGACGCCAGATACCCATACGCCCGGCGGATCTGCCGGTTGATGCCGCGCCCCATCATTACGTCCAGCGAAGACTTCCAGTTTTCCCACTGAACACCAGATTCGTAGAAGACCGAGACCTGACTTCCGGCCTCGCGGCACAGACGGTAGGTGTGACCGGCGTGGGTCTCAAACCCCGGCTCCAGCGTCGACATGGTTCCGTCAAGAATGATGACATGGCTGATCGGCTCGCGATGCGGCGTCTCGGCGGAATGCTCGGATCGCAATGGCCGTCCGAGCCATCCAAGAACCCTCCTACTCAACCGCGACAAATTCATCTTTCAGCACTTCCTATTCGTTTTGGGGTGTGGCGGACATTTCAGCCCGCTGCACCCTGTACGCCTTGGGCACGTCTCCGGCCGTATCTTCCAAGCGACCGGTGCGCCTGCCAAGCTGCCCCGGTCTCTGCCGCCGATCCCGAAGATACAGGTATCGCCAACACAACCGCCGGGGCAAACCTGATCATGGGTATCCCAAACGCCTGGGGCAAGGCACAGGCCATGAACGAAGGCGTGAGCCGTTGCCGATTGGCACCAAGGATCACGGCCAATCTCACCGCCGGATCGACAGCATCCCAAACCAGAGATTTCAAACGCGTTATGACCTTCATGACACTGAAACCATTAACAAAACACAAACAACACAACATATCAGACCAAAGCTATCACCTGAGCGTCGCAGCTACCCCAGATATGAGTTTTTGGGCAGCCGATCTGCTCGCGGTATTGCTATCTGAGTTACAATTTGTAGCAGATTGTTAGCGCATGGTCTGTGACGCGCCTCACGTTGCGAACCCACACCAAAGCAGCGATTTTCGGTACCCGTGCGCCCAAATGTTGCTGCGTTTCAGAAATCAGGTAGCATGCAAGCCATGGCTTGGACACATGACATCGTTTTCCCATTCACAGCCCCGCTGACCGGTGGGCAGAACACCACGCACGATGTTTATGTCGGCGGCAACGGCCCTCCGATCCTTATCCTTCAGGAATTGCCGGGCATCGGGCCTGAAACGCTGGATCTGGCAACCAAGCTGAACGCATCAGGGTTCCGCGTTTACCTGCCGCATTTGTTCGGCACCTATGGCAAGATTGAAATGGCCAAGAACGCCGCCCGGCTGTTTTGCGTGCGAAAAGAGTTCAACATCTTCGCAAGAGGCAAGCAAAGCCCCATCGCCGGATGGATGCGCGCCCTGACGCAAGAGATCAAGCAGCGCGAAAACAGCGCGGGCGTCGGTGTCATCGGCATGTGCCTGAGTGGCAGCTTCGCCCTGACGCTGATGGCCGAAGATGCCGTGGTGGGCGGTGTGGCCAGCCAGCCCGCCCTGCCCATTTTTGGCGGCAAGCACCTGCATATGAGCGCGCAGGACATCGCCGCAGCCTCGGCCGGTATGACGGCGAAAGGCCCCGGACTGGCAATGCGATACGAAGGCGACAAGCTGGCCCCGAAAAAACTGATGGACGCGTTGGAACGGGCCTTTGGCGATCTGCTGGAAACCAAGGAATATCCGGGCAAGGACCACTCGCTTCTGACCCTCGACTTCCACGAACCGGCCTATCAACGCGTCGATGCCTATTTCAAAGCCCGCTTTGGCATGACCTAGGCGCGCAGGCCCTTCCCCTTCCCGCGTCCATTCGCTATTGCAGGCGCTGACCCGAGATTGACGACGCAGGACGCACCCCATGGCGATGGAAAAGACATTCGACGCGGCCGAGGCCGAGGCCCGCATTTACAAGGCCTGGGAACAGGCCGGAGCCTTCAAGGCAGGCGCGAACAAATCGCGCGACGAAAGCTTTACCATCATGATCCCGCCGCCCAACGTAACGGGCGCTTTGCATGTGGGCCATGCGTTCAACAACACGCTGCAGGACATCCTGATCCGCTGGCACCGGATGCGCGGGTTCGACACGCTGTGGCAGCCCGGTCAGGACCACGCAGGCATCGCCACCCAGATGCAGGTGGAAAAGAAGCTGGCCGCCGAGCAACAGCCAAGCCGCCGCGAACTGGGGCGTGAGGCGTTTCTGGATAAGGTCTGGGAGTGGAAAGGCGAATATGGCGGCACGATCATCGAGCAGCTGAAGCGCCTGGGATCAAGCTGCGACTGGTCGCGCAACGCCTTCACAATGGCGGGCGCGCCACGCGACCCGCGCACGGGGCACGAAAATTCTCCGAATTTTCACGACGCGGTCATCAAAGTTTTTGTCGATATGTACAAAAAGGGCCTGATCTATCGCGGCAAGCGACTGGTCAACTGGGACCCGCATTTCGAAACCGCAATCTCGGACCTTGAGGTCGAGAATATCGAAGTCGCCGGTCATATGTGGCACTTCAAATACCCGCTGGCGGGTGGTGAAACCTATACCTATGTCGAGAAAGACGAGGACGGGAATATCGTGCTTGAAGAAGAGCGCGACTATATCTCCATCGCTACAACGCGCCCCGAAACCATGCTAGGTGACGGTGCGGTCGCGGTTCATCCGTCAGATGAGCGGTATGCGCCAATCGTTGGAAAACTCTGTGAAATCCCGGTTGGCCCGAAAGAGCATCGCCGTCAGATTCCAATCATCACCGATGATTATCCCGATCCTGATTTCGGCTCGGGCGCGGTGAAGATCACCGGCGCGCATGACTTCAACGACAACATGGTGGCCAAGCGTGGCGGCATCCCGATGTACCGCCTGATGGATACCAAAGGCGCGATGCGGGCCGATGGTGCGCCCTACGCCGACGAGGCTGGCAAGGCGCAGGAATACGCCCGTGGGCGCGCGTTCACCGAGAACGAGATCGACGCGATCAACCTCGTGCCCGATCACCTGCGTGGGTTGGATCGGTTCGAGGCGCGCGCGAAGGTCGTCGAAGAGATCACCGCTGACGGTCTGGCCGTCATGACCCGCGCCGACAACCCGGTTCTGGGCACCAAACTGGGCGAAGATGACGACCCGGCGGCGCTGGTCCCGCTGGTCGAGAGCAAGCCGATCATGCAGCCCTTCGGCGACCGCTCGAAAGTTGTGATCGAGCCGATGTTCACCGACCAGTGGTTCGTCGATGCTGAAAAGGTCGTCGGCCCCGCGCTGGATGCGGTCAAGGACGGTACGGTCAAGATCATCCCCGAGTCGGGCGAGAAGACCTATTACCACTGGCTGGAAAACATCGAGCCCTGGTGCATCTCGCGCCAGCTATGGTGGGGGCATCAGATTCCGGTTTGGTATGGGCCACGTGTGGTCGATATTTCCGATGAAGATGTAAATGGTTGGGAGTACGACTACCTCAACCCAGTACATTTTTGTGCGCCGACTATCGACGAAGCCAAGTCGAAGGCGATGGAGTACTACTACGCAAATGCTGGACCCGATGCCAAATGGGTCGGTGAAGCTCAGGATGCCATCCATGCGCATGATATGGGCGACGAAGCTGGATACATGCTTCCAGTTGCGTTGTGGCGCGACCCCGACGTCCTCGATACATGGTTCTCGTCCGGCCTCTGGCCCATCGGTACGCTGGGTTGGCCCGAGCAGACCGAGGATATGCAGCGCTACTTCCCCACGGATGTTCTGATCACCGGCTTCGACATCCTGTTCTTCTGGGTCGCCCGGATGATGATGATGCAACTGGCCGTGGTGAATGAAATCCCGTTCCACACCGTCTACCTGCACCAGCTCGTCCGTGACGAGAAGGGCAAGAAGATGTCCAAAACCACCGGCAACGTCATCGACCCGCTTGAGATCGTGGACGAATTCGGTGCCGACGCGCTGCGCTTTACCAATGCCTCGATGGCGGCGATTGGCGGCGTGTTAAAGCTGTCCAAAGAGCGCATCACCGGCTATCGCAACTTCGGCACCAAGCTCTGGAACGCCGTCCGCTTTGCCGAGATGAACGAGGTCTTCACCGACGCCGTGCCGCAACTGGACGTCGCCGACCTGAAACCCAAAGCTGCCGTGAACCGCTGGATCATCGGCGAAACCGCCCGCGTGCGCGAGGAGGTCGACGCCGCGCTGGAAAGCTACCGCTTCAACGACGCCGCCAACGGGCTCTACGCCTTTGTCTGGGGCAAGGTCTGCGACTGGTATGTGGAACTGTCCAAACCCCTGCTGCAAGGCGATGACGCCGAGGCGCAGGCCGAGACCCGCGCCACCATGCGCTGGGTTCTGGATCAGTGCATGGTCCTGCTGCACCCGATCATGCCCTTCATCACCGAGGAACTCTGGGGTCTGACCGGCGACCGCGCGAAAATGATCGTTCACGCCGACTGGCCGAGCTACGCCGCCGCTGACCTGATCGACGCGGACGCGGATCGTGAGATGAACTGGGTGATCTCGGTGATCGAAAACACCCGCTCGGCCCGTGCGCAGATGCGGGTTCCGGCGGGCCTCTATGTGCCGATGCTGGTGACGGAAATCGATGCAAACGGCCAATCAGCATGGGACCGCAACGAGACGCTGATCAAACGCCTTGCGCGGATCGACAGCCTGACCAAAGCGGATGAACTGCCCAAAGGCACGATCTCAATCGCCGCCCCCGGCGCGTCTTTCGGCCTGCCGCTGGCCGACATCATCGACATCGGCGCGGAAAAGGAACGGCTGGAAAAAGCCAAAGGCAAGCTGGCCAAGGAACTGGGTGGCCTGCGCGGGCGTCTGAACAACCCCAAATTCGTGGCTTCGGCCCCGGAAGAGGTGGTGGCAGAAGCCAAAGCCAACCTCGCCGCCCGTGAAGAGGAAGAGGCGAAACTGAACGAGGCGCTCGCCCGTCTGGCCGAAATCGCCTGATCTTCATCTTTTCGCAAATACTCAAATCCCGAACCCCGCCTCTCACCCGGCGGGGTTTTTTATGGGCGGCACGGCTTTCCCCTTGCTGATCATGGCCCGCGATTGTTAGCAATTTGCTCAAACAACCCCGAGGCAGCAATGGCGCACCCCCTTCCCCCCGTGCAGACAATCTCGACCGGCCTCGTGGTGGCGGTGGTCGGGTTCTTCAGCTCTTTTCCGATTGTGTTGCAGGGCCTTGCGGCGATGGGCGCCTCGGGCGCTGAATCCGCATCCGGCCTGATGATGGCGGCGATTGCGATGGGGCTGGCGGCCATCATCCTCAGCCTTTGGCACAAGCAGCCAATCAGCGTGGCATGGTCCACGCCCGGTGCAGCCCTGCTTGCGGTCTCGGCCACACCTGCTGCTGGCTTTTCGGGGGCCGTCGGCGCGTTTCTGTGCGCCGGAGCCCTGACCGTTCTGGCCGGGCTCTGGCGGCCATTGGGGCGGCTGGCCGCGGCGATACCGACGACACTGGCGCAGGCCATGCTGGGCGGAGTGCTGCTGCCCCTGTGCATCATTCCCTTCAAAGCGGCGGTCGATCTGCCGTGGCAGGCCCTGCCGGTGATCCTGACCTGGTTCATTGCGGGCCGTTTCAACCGGCTGTTCGCCGTCCCCGCCGCCGTGGTCGCGGCGGCCATCGTCGTTGTCCTGAACGCCGGAGGCAGCCCGGTCCGCCCCGAGCATCTGGTGGCCGCGCCGGTCTGGACCATGCCCACATTCTCGGTCGCGTCCGCTGTCGGGATCGGCATCCCGCTGTTCATCGTCACCATGGCCACGCAGAATATCCCCGGCATCGCGGTGATGCGCAGCTTTGGCTACACGCCGGATGCGGGCAAGCTGTTCCCGGCGGTCGGAGGGGCCAGCTTCCTGTCGGCCCCGTTCGGAGCGCCCGCCACCTGTCTTGCCGCAATCACCGCTGCGATGTGCTCGAACGAGGACAGCCACCCGGACCGGGACCAGCGCTATTGGTCGGCGGTCATGGCGGGGGTGTTCTACTGCCTGTTTGGCGTCTTTGCGGTGGCGATCACCGGATTTGCCGCCCATGCCGACCCGCTGTTGATGGGAACCCTGACCGGAGTTGCGCTGATCGGCGTAATGGCGAACGCAACCTTTGCCGCGCTCGAAGTGCCTGCCGAACGTGAAGCGGCCATCCTTACCTTTGCCATCACCGCTTCGGGGATTACCGTTTTTGGGTTGGGTGCCGCGGTCTGGGGACTGCTGGCGGGCGGCATTGCCTATCTGGCGACAAACCGAATCCGCTAGCTGCCGGGACCAAGATTGAGGTACAGTGAAGACGTGTTTGGACCGCTGGGAAAACTGATCGAACGCCAGATCAAAAAGGCGCAGGCCGAAGGCCAGTTGCAGGGGCTTGAGGGCGAAGGCAAACCCCTGCCCGACCGGTCTGCCGAGGCGCAAGGCGATCCCGCCATTGCCGCCGGGCACCGGATCATGGCGCAGGCCGGTGTGCTGCCCGAAGAATTCGAGATCCGGAAAAATCTGGACGCCGCCCGCAAGGATTATGCCGCGCTGACCGACCCCGAGGCCCGCAAGGCCGCCATGGCCCGCATCGCCGAACTTGAGATGCGATACAACATGGCCCGCGATGCGCGACGGGCCTTCATGCGGTGACTATTTGAACTCGGGCTTGCGGCCCTGCATCTGGGCCATCACGACCTCCATCTGATCCGGCTTGCCGATCAGTTCCACCTGCGCGGCGGACTCCTCAAGCAGCACGTCGGCGCGGGGCCGGGTCTCGGCCACATCAATCAGCCGTTTCGCCGCACGGATGGCCGAGGGGCTTTTGCCCGCGATGTCTTCGGCCAGTGCCTGCGCCTCGGTCAGCGGATCGTCCGAGAGTTTTGTGACCAGCCCCCACTCGGCGGCCTGTGCCGCGCCGATGGGGCGCGCGGTGTAGGTCAGCAGGCGCAGCACATCCGAGCGCACAAGATTCGGCAGCAGAACCATGCCGCCCATATCCGGGATGATGCCCCATTTCATCTCCATCAGGGCCAGCTTGGCCTCGGGGTGGGCGATGCGGATATCCGCGCCCAGCGCGATTTGCAGCCCGCCGCCATAGGCCACGCCCTGAATGGCGCAGACCACCGGCACCGGCACGCGCCGCCAGATCATCGCGACCTCTTGCAAGGGGTTGGCGTCCTCATGCGTGCGCGGCATCAGCATCTCGTTCGGATCGGCCTGCGCCAGCCCCGCCATGCTGGCCATGTCCAGCCCGGCGCAAAAGCTTTTGCCTTCACCCGACAGCACAACGGCGCGGGCGTCCGAGGCCGCGACGTCCTGCCCGGCCGACACAATCGCCTTGAACATCGCGTCATCCAGCGCATTCATCTTGTCGCCGCGTGTCAGCGTTACGTGGGCAATGTGGTCTTTGTATTCGACGGATACGCGCGCCATGCAGGGCCTCCCAACTCTGGTTTTTGTCAGCATGCCCCGAAAGGCGGGCCGAGTTCCACTGCGACGTCAGGGCAAAGGCCGGCCTTGGCTGAGCCTTGTCGAGCCGCGCGACTTGCGTTTATCTGCACGTATGACCGGACCACGATACACATCCCTTGCGCAATCCCTGCCTGCCACCGTGCCCTTTGTCGGTCCCGAAACACAGGAGCGTCAGCGCGGCGCGCCCTTCACCGCCCGGCTGGGCGCAAATGAAAGCGTGTTCGGCCCTTCGCCGCGCGCAATTGAGGCGATGCGACAGGCAGCGACCGAGATCTGGATGTATGGAGATCCGGAAAACCACGATCTGCGCGTTGCTCTGGCCGACCATCATGCTGTGTCAGCCGAGAATATCGTGGTTGGTGAAGGCATCGATGGGCTGCTGGGCTATCTCGTGCGTTTGCTTGTAGGTCCGGGCGACGCGGTTGTGACCTCGGATGGGGCCTATCCGACGTTCAACTATCACGTCGCGGGCTATGGGGGCGTTTTGCACAAGGTGCCCTATGCCGCAGACCACGAAGACCCGTCGGCCCTGTTTGCCAAGGCCACCGAGGTTGGAGCCAAGCTGGTTTATCTTGCCAATCCGGACAACCCGATGGGCAGTTGGCACAGCGGGGAGGATATCGTGACCGCGATGGAGGCACTGCCCAAGGGCTGCCTGCTGGTGCTGGACGAAGCCTATGTCGAATGCGCGCCCGAAGGTACGGCAGCGCCGGTATCGGCAGAAGACCCGCGCGTGATCCGAATGCGCACGTTTTCCAAGGTCTACGGGATGGCCGGAGCACGGGTCGGCTATGCGATTGGTGCGTCTGAACTGATATTGGCCTTCAACAAGCTGCGCAATCATTTCGGGATGAACCGCGCGGCACAGGCCGGGGCGCTGGCCGCGTTGGCGGATGGGGCCTGGTTGGCGCAGGTTCAGGGTTTGATCGACGCGGCTCGGGATCGGATCAACCAGATTGCGCGGGACAATGGGTTGGTGCCCTTGCCCTCGGCCACCAATTTCGTGGCGATTGACTGCGGTCGGGATGGTGTCTTTGCCAAGGCAGTATTGGAGTCGTTAGTCGCGCAGGGAATCTTTGTGCGGATGCCTTTTGTTGCCCCGCAAAATCGCTGTATCCGGGTCAGTTGCGGGACGGATGCTGATCTGGATGCATTTGCGGTCGCGTTGCCCAAAGCGCTGAACGCGGCGCGCGGGATGTGATCGGCGCAGGGGGGGCTGTCTGCCCCCCAATCGCGCATTGCGCGATTTCCCCCCGAAGATATTTTTGGCCAGATGAAGCAGCGGATCCTGTTGAGGGGTTACCCCGCAAGAACGGCAGCTGCAGCATCGAGCGCGCCTGAGCCGCGGGGAATGTTCAGCGCAGCAAGGCCGGATTCGACGCCACCCAGCATCCCCATGATCATCTGCCCGTTTACATGGCCCATATGGCCAAGGCGGAAACAGCCGTCTTCATCCGCCATTCCAAGCCCGATCCCCAGTGTCAGGCCCAATTGGGTCTCGGTGTATCTGCGAAGTGATGTTCCGCGTCCATCGGTCAGGCGTAGCGCGGTCACCGCGTGGCTGCGGTGCTGGCGGTCGGCGATGTTGATGTGCAGGGCATCGCCCTGGGACCAGATCTCGCAGGCGGCCCAAACGGCTTGTGCCAGACGTTCGTGGCGGGCCCAGACATGCTCGATCCCTTCCGCATGGATCATGTCCAGCGCGGCGCGCAAACCATATAAGTGGTGGGTGGGCGCGGTGCCGTTGAAATACTGGTAGAACAGATCGGGATTGGCGCGCGGCACCCAGTCCCAGTATTGCGAGACGCGGGGCATGGTTGCACGTTTCGCCTGTGCCTTGTCGTTGAAGAAGACAAAACCAACGCCTGCCGGGGTCATCAGCCCCTTTTGGCAGGCGGTCACCATGACATCGACGCCCCAGGCATCCATCTCGAACCGGTCGCAGCCCAGCGAGGCGATGCAATCGGCCATCAGAAGCGCCGGATGATCCAGATTGTCCAGCAGCGCGCGAAGGGTTGGAATATCGTTGCGGACCGAACTTGAGGTATCGACATGCACCGCAAGCACCGCTTTGATCTGGTGGGCGGTATCCGCGCGCAGGGCCTCGGATATCTGGTCGAAATCCCACGGCGACGCGGTGCCGAAATCCAGCAGTTGGACCTTGGCGCCGATCCCATCGGCCATCTCGGCCCAGCCATGGGTGAACCGGCCCGAAGCCGGGGCCAGCACCGTTTCACCCGGTGCGATCACGTTGGACAGCGCCGCCTCCCACGTGCCGTGGCCGTTGGAGATGTAGATGGCGACATTGTGATCCGTGCGGGCCACGCGACGCAGGTCGCGGGTCAACGCGGGCATCATCTCGATCAGCGCGCCTTCGTAGATATTGGGCGACGGTCGGTGCATCGCCTGCAGAACCGCGTCGGGTATGACGGACGGACCCGGAATCGCCAGATACCCGCGCCCCTGCGCAAGGGAGATTTGGTTTGTCATGGGATCAACCTGTATGAATTGATCCTTACCCTAGCGTTGCTTTGGGCGGCGTCAATCCGTCAGGCGGGACGCCTCGCGCGCAAGAGTTTCAATGCCTGCCCAGTCGCCATCCTGCACCATCTGTTTCGGCGCGACCCAGCTGCCACCGGCGCAGACCACGTTGGACAGGGAGAGGTAATCGCGCGCATTTGCCGGGGAAACTCCGCCTGTGGGGCAGAATTTGATCTGGGGCAGAGGTGCTCCGATCGCTTTCAATGCGGGCGCGCCGCCCGAGGCTTCGGCAGGGAAGAATTTCAGCATGTCATAGCCCCGTTCCAGCAGCGCCATCGCCTCACTGGCGGTGGCTGCGCCGGGCAGCAGGGGCAGGCCTTCCGCCTCACAGGCAGCAATCAATGCGTCGGTCGCGCCGGGTGAAACACCGAATTGCGCGCCCGCTTCTTTCGCGGCGCGGACATCGTCGGGCGTGACCAGTGTTCCGGCCCCAACGACACCGCCCGGCACGTCGGCCATGGCCCGGATTGCGTCCAGAGCCGCCGGAGTGCGCAATGTGACCTCAAGCGCCGGAAGGCCGCCAGCGACAAGTGCTTCGGCCAGCGGGCGCGCTGTGGCGGCATCGTCCACGACCAGAACCGGAACAATCGGGGCCAGGGAGCAAATCTCGCGCGTGCGTTGGGTTTTGGACATGGCTTACACTCCGAAAATGCTGGCACCGGTGTCGGCGGACCCGACATTGGCGCGGAATGTGCCGAACAGATCGCGCCCGACACCAAATTGATTGGCCGAGAGATCGGCCTTCGCAGGCACCCGGTCCAGAACCCCATCGGTGAGGATTTCCAGCTCACCTTTCACCGCATCGACCCGCACCAGATCGCCATCCTGCAGATATGCGATTGCACCGCCATCCAGCGCCTCGGGCGAGACATGGATTGCCGCCGGAACCTTGCCGGATGCGCCGGACATGCGGCCATCTGTGACCAGCGCAACCTTCTGTCCGCGCCCCTGCAGTATCGACAGAATCGGGGTCAGCGAGTGCAGCTCGGGCATGCCATTGGCTTTCGGCCCCTGGAAACGCACGACAACAATGACGTCATCGGTGAACTCACCGGCTTTGAAGGCGGCTTTGACTTCGTCCTGATCGTGGAACACGCGGACCGGGGCTTCGACCACCTGATGTTCAGGCGCGACGGCAGACACTTTCATGACCCCGGTGCCCAGATTACCGGTCAGGCGCGACAGGCCTCCGGTGGGTTGGAACGGGTCCTTGGCTGAACGGACGATCTTTTCGTTCAGGCTGTGGCCCGTGCCGTCTTGCCACGTCAATTCTCCGCCGATCAGCTTGGGTTCTTTGGTGTAGTTGTGCAGGCCCTGCCCAGCGACTGTCAGTGTGTCGGGATGCAGCAGGCCATCCTCGAGCAAGGTGCCGATGGTGTAGCCCAACCCTCCGGCGGCGTGGAAGTGGTTCACGTCGGCCAGACCGTTGGGGTAAACCCGCGCAACCAAGGGGACCACGGCGGAGACGTCCGAGAAATCCTGCCAGTCCAGCACGATACCACCCGCGCGGGCCATAGCGATCAGGTGGATCAGCAGGTTCGTGGATCCACCGGTAGCCATAAGACCCACGATCCCGTTCACAAAGGCGCGTTCATCCAGGATCTGGCACACTGGCGTATAGTGATCGCCCAAAGCGCTGAGCGACAGCGCACGGCGCGCGCCCTCTTCGGTCAGGGCATCGCGCAGCGGCGTGTTTGGATTGATGAAGCTGGAGCCCGGCAGGTGCAGGCCCATGAACTCCATCAGCATCTGGTTGGTGTTGGCAGTGCCGTAAAAGGTGCAGGTGCCGGGGCCGTGATAGGCGGCCATTTCAGCGGCCATGAGTTCTTCGCGACCGACCTCTCCTGCAGCGAATTTCTGACGGACCTTGGCCTTTTCGTCGTTCGGCAAGCCACTGGTCATCGGACCGGCAGGCAGGAACACCGCGGGCAAATGACCAAACGCCTGTGCGCCGATCACAAGGCCGGGGACGATCTTGTCGCAGACGCCAAGGAACACGGCAGCATCATAGGTATTGTGGCTAAGCGACACGCCGGTCGCCAAAGCGATCACGTCCCGCGAGAACAGCGACAATTCCATCCCCGCCTCACCTTGGGTGACGCCGTCGCACATGGCGGGCACACCGCCTGCGACCTGAGCGGTTCCGCCTGCGGCGCGAATGGCCTGACGGATCAGCTCGGGGTAGCGCTCGAACGGTTGGTGGGCGGACAGCATGTCATTGTAAGCCGTGACAATGCCGAGGTTTCCGGCAGTACCGGTTGCCATGGCCTGCTGATCATCGCCCGCCCCCGCATAGGCATGGGCCTGACCGCTGCAGGACAGATGACCCCGCGCGGGGCCTTTGGATTTTGCCTGTTCCATCCGTTCCAGATGCGGGCCACGCAGGTCGGCGCTGCGGTCGATGATCCGCTGGGTGACGTCCTTGATGACGGTGTGAACCATTCCTAACCTCCGATCTGACGCCAGCGGCGTCCATCGCGATGCATCAGCATCAGTGCTTCTTCCGGCCCCGAACTGCCCTGATCATACCGTGACGGGCGGTCGCCGCGTTGTTCCCACCCCTGAATGATAGGATCGACCCAGGCCCAGGCGGCTTCGGCCTCATCCCCACGCATGAACAGGGTCTGGTCGCCGCGGATGACGTCCATAATTAAGCGCTCATAGGCGTCCGGGGCGCTGGCATCGTCGCCCAGCGCGTCGGCAAAGCTCATATCCAGCGAGACGTCGGACAGGCGGAAACCGCCCGGACCCGGGTCTTTAATCGTGGTACGCAGGGTGATGCCTTCATCCGGTTGCAGGCGGATCACCAGCACATTGCCGCGCAAGGGGCCGACATTGGGGAAAATCGTATGGGGCGGGTCGCGGAAGAACACCGCAATCTCGGATTCGCGCGCTCGCAACCGTTTGCCCGTGCGCAGGTAGAACGGTACCCCGGCCCAGCGCCAGTTGCCCAGATGGACCTTGAGCGCAATGAAGCTTTCGGTACGGCTGGCCGGATCGCCGACGTGGTCGACATATCCGCCCTCGCCCTTATCCGCACGGTACTGGCCGCGTGCGATGTCTTTGGCATCAACCGGCTCCAACGCCTCGATCACCTTGACCTTTTCGTCGCGCACCGAGTTTGGCGAAAACTTCGACGGGGGTTCCATCGCGGTCAGACACAAAAGCTGCACAAGGTGGTTCTGGATCATGTCCCGCATAGCGCCGGACTGGTCGTAGTACGCGCCGCGCCCCTCGACCCCCACAGTTTCGGCCACTGTGATCTGCACGTGATCAATATGGGTCGAGTTCCACAGCGGTTCGAACAGCGAATTGGCAAAGCGCAGCGCCATAAGGTTCTGCACCGTTTCCTTACCCAGATAATGGTCGATGCGGTAAATCTGATGTTCCTCGAAACAGGCGCGCAGACCTTCGTTCAGCGCCTTGGCCGAGGCCAAGTCATGTCCAAACGGCTTTTCCACCACGATACGGCTGTCGGGTGTCGCAAGACCCTGATCCTGAAGGCGCTTTGCGATCCCCGAGAACAGGCTTGGCCCCACCGACAGATAGAACGCGCGGACCACATCCTCGCGCAAAACGGACTTGAGATCATCCCAGCCCGCCGCGCCCAGCGCGTCCACGGGGACATATTCGACCCGCTCAAGAAAGCGGTCCAGCGTGGCCTTGTCAAAGCCGGGCGCGAATTCGTCCATCGATTTGCGCACCTGATCCCGGAACGCGGCGCTGTCCATATCTGACCGCGCTGTGCCGATGATCCTGGCGTCTTCCGGCATCTGGCCCACCTGGAACCGATGATAGAGGCCCGGAATGATCTTCCGCTGCGCCAGGTCACCTGTCGCACCAAACAGCACCAGGTCGAACGGATCCACCGGAATTACGCGAGACACCATGGCAAGGTTCCTTTCGAATTCTCTGTCGTCAGCTTAGCACGACCGGCTTTTTCGGCACGAAGCGCCCAAAACGCGAAACTGTTATCGCTAACATTTAAGGCGTCAATAGAAAGGCCGCGAAGAAAAATCAAGCTTGGATTTGCGGAATGCGACAGGTTTTCCACCTATGGCTGGTTGCGCAGCCACTCCATCACCGATGGCCTTACGGATTGCTCACCCCTGTGGCGCGCATCCGCGATAATTTTGCGCACATCCTGCAGGTTCGAGCGCAGAAGAAGGGTTTTGACCGGACCAATCGAAGCCGGGCGCATCGACAAGGTCCGAATCCCCATGGCCGCAAGACACAGCGCCTCGACCGGACGCCCGGCATCCTCACCACAGAAGCTGAGCGGGGTGTCCGAGATATCGCAGCGTTCGACGATACGCTCGATAAAGCTGAGGAAGCTGACATTCAGCGTGTCATAGCGGCGGCGGACCAGTTCGTTTTCGCGGTCGGCAGCAAAGAAAAACTGCTTCAGGTCATTGCCACCGATCGAGATGAAATCGACCTCGTCAAAGAATTTCTGCGGCGCGAACCCCAGCGAGGGCGTTTCCAGCATCGCGCCCACTTCCAGCGTTTCGGGCAGTACGTGACCCAGACGCTTTTCCCGTTCGATGGTCTTGTTGACTTCCCACCGGGCCTCGCGGAATTCATCGGCCTGCGCGACAAAGGGGAACATGATCGTCAGCGGCCGCCCGTTTGCGGCCCGGATCAGCGCCTGCAACTGCATCCGCATCACGCCGCGCTTGTCCAGCCCAACGCGGATCGCGCGCCAGCCCAGCGCCGGGTTCGGCTCGGCCACGTGCTTCATGTAAGGCAGTACCTTGTCCGAGCCGATGTCGAGCGTGCGGAACACCACACGCTTGTCGCCCGCCGCATCCAGCACGCGCTTGTATTGCGTCACCAGTTCCGACCGTTTGGGCATCTGGTTGCGGACCAGAAACTGCAACTCGGTCCGAAACAGTCCCACGCCTTCTGCGCCCGAATTGTCCAGCGACGGCAGGTCCGCCATCAGTCCCGCGTTCATGACCAGATTTATCCGCGCGCCATCTTGCGTGACGGTCGGCGTTTCCCGGATCGAAGCATAGCGTTCCTGCGCCTTGGCCTGCATCGCGATCTTGTCGCGGAAGGCGCTGACCACAGTGTCCTCGGGGCGCAGATGCACCACGCCCTGATCGCCATCGACAAGGACATGATCTCCGTTCAAAGCCTCGGTCGTGATCCGACCTACATGCACGACCAACGGGATCGCCAAGGCCCGCGCCACAATGGTCGCGTGACTGCCGACAGATCCTTCTTCAAGCACGATACCTTTCAGCGAGCGACCATATTCCAACAGATCACCAGGGCCGATATTGCGCGCCACCAGAATCGGATCGGGCGGCAGGTCGGAACTGTCGGTTTTGCCCTGCCCTGTCAGAATGCGCAGCAACCGGTTGCTGAGGTCATCCAGATCGGCCAGCCGTTCCCGCAGATACGGGTCGGTCACCTGACCCATACGGGCACGGGCCTGCGATTGTTCCTTTTCCACCGCCGCCTCGGCGCTGAGGCCAAGCGCGATGTCCTCTTCCATCCGGCGCATCCAGCCCTTGGAGTTCGCGAACATCCGATAGGCTTCCAGCACCTTCAACTGATCCGAGTCGCCGCCCTGAGAAATCTCGAGCATCTTGTCGACGCCGACACGCAGTTCTTCGACCGCTTCGACCAGACGCTCACGCTCGCGATGCGGATCGTCGGCAATCGGGTTGGTGACCACCACGCGGGGTTCGTGCAGCCAGACATGGCCTTCTGCCGCCCCTTCCTGCGCCGGTCCGCCCCGCAGCAGAACAGATTGCTGGTGCAACGGCGACAGGGCCGCGCCCTCGCCGACAAAGGCGCCAAGCTCGGCCATTTCGGCCAGTACCATGGCGACAACTTCCAGCGCATATACCTCGTCCGAGGAAAACTCGCGCGCCTCGCGGGATTGCACGACCAGCACGCCCAGCTTCTGACCAAGCCGCTGCACCGGGACACCCACAAACGAGGAATACCGCTCCTCGCCGGTTTCGGGCATGAAACGGAAACCTTTGGCCGACGGCGCATCGGCCGTATTCACCACTTTGCCGGATTTGGCGACGCGCCCCACCAGACCTTCGCCCAGCCGCATACGGGTCTTGTGAACCGCCTCGGGCGACAGACCTTCGGTTGCGCAAAGCTCAAGGGTTTCCTCATCCCGGAACAGGTAGATCGAGCACACCTCGCGCTGAATGCTGTCCGCAATCAGTTGCGTGATCCGGTCAAGACGTTCCTGACCGGCGGCCTCGCTCGCCATTTCTTCGCGCAGCCGCCCCAGCAGCTTGCGGGATTCTGTTTCGGTGCCGTCCGCCATGGCCCACCCAAATTAGTGTGTCAGGCGAAACCTTTGGCCGATCAGCTTAGGCCGCCTTGTCCAGTTCAAAGGCATCATGCAGTGCCTGAACCGCAAGTTCCATGTATTTCCTGTCGACCAGCACGGAAATTTTAATCTCAGAGGTTGTAATAACCTTGATGTTGATCCCCTCATCCGAGAGCACCTTGAACATCTTGGCCGCCACACCCGATTGCGAGCGCATACCGATTCCCACAACCGAGACCTTGCAGACATCGTTATCCGCAACCAGTTCGGCATAGTTCAGCTCGCCCTTTTCCTTGATCGCCAGCAGCGCCTTTTCGGCACGGGCCACCTGATCGGTCGGGCACGAGAAGGTCATGTCTGTGCGCCCCTCGTCCGAGATGTTCTGCACGATCATGTCCACATTCACGCCCTCATCGCTGAGCGCAGTGAAGATGATCGAGGCGATACCGGGGCGGTCGGCCACCGATACAACGGTCATCTTGGCTTCGTCGCGGGAATAGGCCACACCGGCCACAACATTGGATTCCATGATATCCTCCTCGTCGCAGACCAGTGTACCGGCCTCGTCGGATTGTTCCTCAAAGCTTGAGAGAACGCGTAATTTCACCTTATAGCGCATCGCCAGCTCGACCGAGCGGGTTTGCAGAACCTTTGCGCCCAGCGAGGCAAGTTCCAGCATCTCCTCGAACGAAATCCGGTCCAGCTTGCGCGCCTTTTCACAGATGCGCGGGTCGGTCGTGTAGACGCCGTCCACATCCGTGTAGATATCGCAGCGCTCGGCATCAAACGCGGCGGCGAAGGCCACAGCGGTCGTGTCCGACCCACCGCGACCCAGCGTTGTGATACGGCCTTCCGGGCTGATGCCCTGAAACCCGGCCACAACGGCAACCTTCATGCCCTCACCAAACTTCTGGTTCAGGTTATCGGTCGGAATTTCCTCGATCCGGGCGGCGGAATGCGCCCCGTTGGTCAGCAGCGGCACCTGCCAGCCCTGCCAACTGCGCGCCGGAATATCCATTTCCTGCAAGGTCAATGCCATCAGGCCAGCGGTCACGTTTTCACCCGAGGACACCACGGCATCATATTCGCGCGCGTCAAACAGGGGCGAGGTTTCGTTGACCCAACCCACAAGCTCATTGGTCTTGCCGGACATGGCCGAGACGATGACGATCACGTCGTATCCCTTGGCCACTTCGACGCCCACGCGCTTTGCAGCGCGGCGGATGCGGTCAAGGTTGGCGACCGATGTGCCGCCGAATTTCATTACGAGTACGGGCATGGGGGCTGGTGTCTCCGCGCCTTGGACTTATGGTTCCGTGCCTCATATTCGAGGGGGGGAACAAGGGCAAGGGCGCAAACAGGCTTTGCCTGCGACGCAGGGCCGCTTTACAATGGGCGGGCGTGGTGTCAGCCTGCGCATCGCAATCATTCCAAGAGGTTATTCATGCTCCGTCTTGCCGCTGCCTTCGCCCTTTTGTCCTCTGCCGCCACGGCTCAGGTTACAAGCCTGGCTGGAACCGATGGTCAGAACGCATTGGGCACAATCCCATGCGCCGCAAACGCCGGAGATCCGCTGAAAACCTGCAATGCCGAACTGCGCCGGCGCGACGATGGCAGCGCAACACTTGCCGTTGGTCTGGGCAATGGCGAGGTGCGCAACATCTATTTCACCGATGGCATTCCCGATTCCAGCAGCTCGACCTCGAAACTCACCTATGAGACCCGTGGCGATTTGCTGGTGATCTTCATCGAACCCGGTGAGGTTTATGAACTGCCCAAGGCGGCCCTGAACACTCAGTAGGCGTGCGCCTGCCCGTCATAGGTTTCAAAACACCCCGAGGTATCCAGCGACAAGCTGTCGAAACGGTCAATCAGGCCGGATACGGCCTGATCCAAATGGATGTCTGCGGCCGATCCGCCCATATCCGTCTTGACCCAGCCGGGGTGATAAATTCCTACCGCAATACCGTCCGACCGCAGATCGGTGGCCAGGTTCCGGCCCAGGTTCAGCACGGCGGCTTTGGAAGACCGGTAGATATAGCTACCGCCCGGCGCACGTGTGTGTGATGCCATCTGAGATGAAATGATCGCAATCCGACCCCGCGCCGCGCGCAGGTTCGGCAACAGCGCCTGAACGGTCAGAAACACACCGGTCACATTTGTCGCAAAACTCTGCGCCCACATCTCGGCCGGGTAGCCATCAATGCCCTGCCCCTTGTCCAGATAGACCCCTGCATTGCAGATCAGCAGATCCACTGGCTGTCCCTGCAGATGATCCGCCATGGCGCTGTGGTGCGCGGGGTCAGACACGTCCAGACGGATTTCGGCACTGTCGTCCCGCGCCGTCCCCGTCACCTGATGGCCGTCGTTACGATACTGATCTGCCAGCGCTTTTCCGATACCGCGATTGGCCCCGGTAATCAGGATATGCATGTCTCAGTTGGTCTTTCTGCTGG
Source organism: Ruegeria sp. H7 (assembly GCF_056532945.1). Classification (NCBI taxonomy): domain Bacteria; kingdom Pseudomonadati; phylum Pseudomonadota; class Alphaproteobacteria; order Rhodobacterales; family Roseobacteraceae; genus Ruegeria; species Ruegeria sp. H7. The sequence continues at coordinate 199,068 of NZ_JBQFNZ010000006.1, read as the reverse complement.
GAACAAAGGGAAGCGGCGCAACTGGCACACCATCTTCGATCAGGGCTTTCGCCTCATCCGGTTTGGCCTCACCATAGATCGCCCGATCCGGCGCTTCGCCAAGATGGATTTTCCGCGCCTCGCTGGCAAAATCCTTGCCTACGTAATCCGAGTTTTCCTCGACCTTGCGCCGCAACTCGGCCAGAACTTTTTGGACATCGGGCGCGGGGGTTGCCACGCTGACATCGTTCTGCGCCGGCGCCGGAGCCTCTGGCTGTTTCGCGGCGCTGCGTGCAGGACGAACGCGCGGTGTCATGATCGCCTTTTCCACCTGCGCGCTGCCACAAACGGCACATGTCACAAGCCCCGCCGCCGCAAGCTTGTCATACGCTTCCGCTGACTGAAACCAACTTTCGAAAGTGTGGCCTTCACGGCATTTCAATGCGTATTGAATCATGGTCCGTCCAAAAATCGATTGCCGAATAGATACCGACCGACAAGGCAATATCAAGCCCCTCTGGCCGCCCTTCAATGCAGCCGAGGCTTAAAGTCGCGCAATATCGCGGCAAGTTCAGGTGACGCAACCTTTGCGGCCGCTTTTTTGGGCGAGAACCACTCTCGCCTGCGCTGCCCTTTCTCGGGAAAATTCCGAGCAACGGATTTTACGTATAGCGGGAAAACATCCACCATACACAGCGCTGGCCCTTTCCTGGCGCGCAGTTTGACAAAGGGAAATTGCCCCAGTTTTTGCGGGCTGCACCGCCCAATGATACCGGCTTCTTCCCAGGCTTCCTGCGCGGCGGTCTCAGCCTCGGACAGCCCCTGCATCAGCCAGCCTTTTGGAATGATCCACCGATGGGTTTGGCGCGTCGTTATCAAAAGAACTTCAGGCCGCCCTTTCTCGATCCGGTAGCACAAGGCGGCTGCCTGCGGCAAAACCGGAAGATTTCCGGTGCCGTGCAACAGATCGGATGAAAGCCGGGCATTCATCGCTGCCAATCCCTTCCGCCATGAGGGTCATGCCTGTCTGCCAGACCGCCGGTTTTTATCCTATTTTGCGGCCCTTACGTGTCTGGATACCACATAATGACGCTCAAGCCAAGGAACAGGCGGATTGGCCTACATTCTGGCCGACAGTTTCCGCACCAGTTCGTCATGTGGAATATCGGCGTCAATGGCCAGTCGGCGCAGGCCGAAATGCACATGAGCGATCTGCTGGTAGTAGCGTGTATAGACGTAATTGGTGCCGCCTCCGGCCAAGGCGCCCAGCACCGGTACAGACTGCGCCGCCAGCTTTTGCCCCAAGACAATCGACAGCCGAGGTGCCACAGCAGCAATCAAGCGCTGCATCGCCGGGCCCGTCAGCGTCAAACGCACGGAAAAGAACCCCAGATCCGCGCCATCATCATAGGACATCGGTCCAGCCGCCGACAGAACCCGAACGCAATCGAACTTGACGTTTTCCTCAGCCGGATCAAAGCCTTCCCGCGCCGCCGCCCCCTGAATAGAGCGCAGTAGCATCGCAGTCGTTGCAGGCAGTTCCATCAAAGCGGTGGACAGACCGCCCATTCCGCCCGCTGCCCCCATTGCGGTTGTCACAGCGGTATTGACCCAGGGTTTCTGATCCGGAATTGCGCGACGCGAACCCTGTGCCGCATGAATCGCCAACCACAGCGCCCGTTCCGTCGCTCCGGTCAGGCCCTGACGCACAGGGTCGGGCAATTGGTCCAGCAGAGACTCCGCCGATCCGCCCAGCGCGTTCAGCAGTTTCACTCCGGCCCCGCCAGCGGATTTGTAATGTTCCGCCAGCCGGTCCAGCTCGGCCTCGGCATCTACATTTTCGACAAGAACCACGTCCTGCATCTGTGCCCTCCTGTCATGGAAACATCGGGGCTGACGAGCGCGGTTTCAATAGCTCAGCGCATCCAGCGTGTAACGGGGCCGCGCACACCGACCCACGCATCGGGGTGCAATTCCAGACCCAAAACTCGGTCCGGGTTGGTCGGTGGGGGCATCTCCACCCCGCTCAACCGGGCAAAGCCAAACCGCGCGTAATAAGGCGCATCTCCCACCAACATGACCCGTTTCCACCCTTTGGCCTGCCCGGCCTCGACCCCGGCATGGATCAGGTATCCGCCCAATCCTTCACCCTGATGCGTGGGGTGCACCGCCACTGGCCCCAGCAGCAACGCATCATCCGCACCCACATGGACCGGCCAGAACCGAATAGCCCCTGCCAGAATACCCTGCCCGTCCCGTGCCACCAGTGATAACCCGGAAACCGGAGGGACATCGTCGCGCAGACGATAGGACGACAGCGCCTCGCGCCCCGGTGCAAAGCACAGGTCATAGAGGGCCTCGACCTCCCACCAATCGCCCGGCTCTTCCGGCCTGATCCCGAATTGCTGCACGCTTGCCCTCTTTTCCTTGCTGGCAATCGCCCTAGCACTTCGCTACGCCTTGGGCAAACGCTTGGAGATCAGATGTTCTATCGCCCCGAAGACGGCCACGGCCTGCCGCACAACCCGTTCAATGCCATCATCACGCCCCGCCCGATCGGCTGGATCTCATCCCGCGACGCGGATGGGATCAACAATCTGGCGCCATATTCGTTCTTCAACGGAGTCGCCTACACGCCGCCACAGGTGATGTTTGCAACCACCGGCACCAAGCATGATCAGAACGGCGGCAAGGACAGCATTGCGAATATCGAAGCCACACAGGTTTTTTGTGTAAACGTCGTCGCCCATGCCCATCAGGACGCAATGAACGCAAGTTCAGCGGGTTTGTCAAAAGAGACCGACGAGTTTGCACATGCCGGTTTGACACCTGTCGAGTGCGAAACCATCCTATGCGCCCGGGTCGCTGGCGCGCCAGCAGCACTGGAATGCAAACTGACCAAGATCGTCACCTTGCCGGGCGAAGCCAACAGGGTCGTATTCGGCGAGGTCACAGGCATCCACCTCCACGACGACCACATCCGCGACGGGAAATTCGACGTGACCTCATTCAAACCGCTGGCCCGGCTTGGGTATCGGGATTATTCCGTGGTCACCGAGCTATTCTCGCTGAACCGCCCCGACGATTGACGGGGTTGGGGGCTCTGCCCCCGCCGCGCTACGCGCGCCTCCCCCGAGGTATTTTCAGCCAGATGAAACAAGGGATCCTTCATTCATCTGACCCCAAATACCTCGGAGCGCGAGGCAGAGCCTCGCATAAAGACTCAGTGCCCGCCCAGAATGCCCGTGCGAACAGAATAGTCGACGGCAAGGCCATAATCCGGGTCATCGTCGCTATCCACCATCAGGTGGCCCGCCTTGTTCAGCAGTTTGTGGCAGTCGTGGCTGAGATGGCGCAGCATCACGCGCTTGCCTGCGGCCTCATATTTACCGGCAATGTTCTCGATGGCCTGCAGGGCGGACTGATCGACGACCCGGCTTTCGGCGAAGTCCACGATCACCGTGTCGGGATCGTTGGGCACATCGAACAACTCAACAAAGCCGTCTGACGAGCCAAAAAACAGCGGGCCCTGGATTTCGTAGACCTTTGCGCCTTTCTCGGTTTCGGAGTCGCGCGTGACCGCATGGATGCGCTTGGCATTGTTCCAGGCATAAGCAAGCGCCGAGACGATCACACCGACCACAACGGCAACCGCAAGGTCTTCCATCACGGTCACGACAGTCACCAGAACGATCACAAAGGCGTCCATGGCAGGGACCTTGCGCATGATCTTGAACGAGTTCCAGGCGAAGGTGCCGATTACCACCATGAACATCACGCCCACTAGTGCGGCCAGCGGGATTTGCTCGATCAGCTTCGAGGCAAACACGATGAAGATCAGCAGGAACAGGGCGGCCGCGATGCCCGCGATCCGGGTTCGGCCACCGGATTTCACGTTGATCATCGACTGACCGATCATCGCGCAACCACCCATGCCGCCAAAGAAACCGGTGACAATGTTCGATGCGCCCTGAGCGATACATTCCTGCGAAGCTCCGCCTCGTTTGCCGGTGATTTCACCCACAAGGTTCAGCGTCAGCAGGGATTCGATCAGGCCGATGGCAGCCAGAATGACGGCATAGGGCAGGATGATTTCAAGTGTTTCCCAGTTCAAAGGCACCATCGGGATGTGGAACGCGGGCAGCCCGCCTTCGATCGAGGCCAGATCGCCGACGCGCGGCACGTCCAGGCCAAAGCCGATCACCAGCGCCGCAACCACCAGAATACCGGCCAGTGGCGCAGGAATGATGCGCGTGATCCGAGGCATCACCCAGATCACCGCCATGGTCAGCGCCACAAGGCCCAGCATGGTATACAGCTGCGCGCCCGAGAGCCACTCGCCCCCGCTCATCCCATGGCCGGTGTTTTCCATGGAACCGGGCACTTTGAACTGGCCCATCTGCGCCAGAAAGATCACGATGGCCAGACCGTTCACAAAGCCCAGCATCACCGGGTGCGGCACAAGGCGAATGAACCGGCCCCAATGCATGGCACCGGCGATGACCTGCAAAATACCCATCAGAACCACAGTCGCGAACAGGTATTCCACCCCGTGTTGCGCCACCAGTGCCACCATCACAACGGCCAAGGCACCCGTTGCGCCCGAAATCATGCCCGGGCGACCACCGATCAGAGCCGTGATCAGACCGACCAAGAACGCCGCGTACAGGCCGACCAGCGGGTGCACACCCGCAACAAAGGCAAACGCCACCGCTTCGGGCACCAGCGCCAGTGCCACCGTCAGACCCGACAACAGCTCGATCCGCAGGCGCGAGACGGTCAGCCCCTCGTCCGGAACCCAACGCAGATCGGGTTTGGCTATACGGTTGGCAAAGCTTGCCAGCATGGCTCGGGGCATGAGACGGTCCTGTGGGTCGTTATGTTCGCGCGAAGGGGGCCTTCTACCGGTTAAGCCCGGGCTGAGATACCACATTAACGGGAACCCGCTATGCATTTCTTGCATAACTTCACCCTTAGGACACGTGCACAAGACACAAACAGTTGACTGCACTTGCCAATTTGATCGCCGGGTCGCAGAACTCGGGTATCAGAAATTCAGTGCGGAGGCCGAACGTGACCCAAACAAAAATCGCCGTGATCGGAGGATCGGGTATTTATGACATCGATGGCCTGCAAAACGCGCAATGGGTCACGGTCGAAACGCCATGGGGCGCACCGTCCGATCAGATCCTGACCGGATCGCTGGATGGGGTCGAGATGGCCTTTCTACCCCGCCACGGGCGCGGGCATGTGCATTCGCCCACCGAAGTGCCCTATCGCGCCAATATCGATGCGCTGAAACGCTTGGGCGTGACGGATGTGATCTCGGTCTCGGCCTGTGGATCGTTTCGCGAGCATATGGCTCCGGGCGATTTTGTGATCGTCGATCAGTTCATCGACCGGACGTTTGCACGCGAGAAAAGCTTCTTTGGCACCGGATGCGTTGCGCATGTCAGCGTTGCCCACCCCACTTGCCCGCGGCTGAGCGATGCGTGTGAGACCGCCGGTAAGGCTGCAGGTATCAACATCCATCGCGGCGGAACCTATCTGGCGATGGAGGGGCCACAATTCTCATCTCTGGCCGAATCCAAAATGTACCGCGAGCAATGGGGCTGTGATGTCATCGGAATGACCAATATGCCCGAGGCGAAACTCGCCCGTGAGGCCGAGCTTTGCTATGCCTCCATCGCAATGGTGACAGATTATGACAGCTGGCACCCGGACCATGGCGAGGTTGATGTCACCGCCATCATCGCAACCCTGACCGGCAATGCCGAAAAGGGACAGGCGTTGGTCAAAGGTTTGCCATCCTTGTTGGGGGCCGTGCGCGTGCCCTGCCCGCACGGATGTGACCGGGCATTGGAATATGCGATCCTTACGGCCCCGGAAAAGCGCGATCTGGTCATGCTGTCCAAGCTGGACGCGGTGGCCGGGCGAGTGCTTTGATGCGCTCAGGGCTGGGGCAGCGTGTCCTGAACCACCTGCCACAGCCCATGTGACCACAAATCATCATGTGTTCCACCGATGATCAGATACAGGCTGGCCGTATCCTCGGCCAGTGACGCCAAAGCCTGTCCGTGATGGGAAGGAACGACCGTATCCGCCGAGCCGTGGAAGATCAGCGTTGGGACCTCGATATCCGCGATGATATCACGGGTGGCGAAATGGTCCTTCATCAACGCTTTGATCGGCAGCCACGGGTAACGCTCACCCGCCACGTCAACGGTTGCGGTAAATGGGGCTTCAAGCACGAGCAACTCGGCCGCTGGACGCTGCGCCGCAACGGCCGCCGCGACTCCCGTGCCCAGGCTTTGGCCATGCAAAACGACGGGTTTGCCCTGATCGTTCAGCCAGTCGAACAGTTCCAGCCCATCCGACACGAACGCCACCTCGGACGGCTCACCTGCGCTGCCGGGATAGCCGCGATAGCTGGGCGCAAGCAGTCCGTAGCCGCTGTTGAGGATTTCCCGAAGGCGCTCAGCCCGATCGCCCAGATTGCCGCCCTGACCGTGGAAGAACAACACGGTTGGCGCATCTTCGGTGACTGGCGGCGCTGACCATGCGGTCAGTTCGGTTCCATCCGACATGGGCAATGAAATGACGTCCACATCCGCCAACCCGATTGCGCCGGGTTCTGGCAAATCCCCCATCGGTTTGAACAGCAAGTTGCGTTGATTGACGTACATGTATCCGACAGCAGCCAGATACAGAACGGCGACCAAAGCAAACAAGGCGACAAACAGCCGGATCACGCGACGCGTACCGGGCGCATCGCTTGGCGCGGTGCCCTGCCCTACTTTTTGAGTTTGGTTCATCGATGACTCCGCCGAATGCAGTGATGCCCTTAGTCTGGGGGCCGGTTTGCCAGATTCAAGAAACATACGCCAAGCTTAATCTAGGGTTAATGTTGTGGCGCTCACAGCAAAACTCTTGACCCCAGCGCGCCAAATGGGCTTGCTGCGGTTTGCACAAAACCGGGTGAACCATGTCTTTCGAACTCTGGCTGGCCTTTGTCGCCGCATCAACTGCGCTGCTGCTGATCCCTGGACCAACGGTGTTGCTGGTCCTCAGCTACGCGCTGTCCAAGGGGCGCAGCGTCGCCGTGGCCTCGGCCACCGGGGTTGCGCTGGGTGATCTGATTGCAATGACGGCCTCGCTTTTGGGGCTGGGCGCGCTGGTTCTGGCCTCGGCGACGTTATTCACCGTCCTGAAATGGGTCGGAGCGGTCTATCTGGTCTGGTTAGGGCTAAAGCTGCTGCGCAGCGCACCGTCTGGCGGATTGACCCCGGTAGAGACCGGGCGCGATGTAACCGCCCGAGGCGTCTTTGGTCACGCTGCCGCAGTGACCGCGCTGAACCCCAAATCCATTGCGTTCTTCATTGCCTTTGTGCCCCAGTTCCTGCGCCCCGCCGAGCCTCTGGGTCCGCAATTCGTTATCCTGATCGGCACATTCGTCGGCCTTGCCGCGCTGAATGCGCTGGCCTATGCGCTGTTGGCCGACCGGTTGCGCGTGATGATCGGACGCGCGGACGTGATTACCGCCCTGACACGCGCCGGAGGGATCGCGCTGATCGGAATGGGGATCGCAACCGCGGTACTGCGCCGTCCCGCCTGACCTATTCCTCGGCGTTTTCCTTCATGAAACCGCGAATAAAGCGGCGGATTTCGCGCGCTGCCGAGGTGTCGAGCTCTTTGCACAATTCAACAAAAGCATCGCGTTCATCTTTGTCCAGACGCAAGACCAACTGACTGTTTTTCTTGGTGGAACCCTTACCGTCTTTCTTTGCCACGCGTCTTTTTCCCGTCTGAACCTTGAATCTCTTTGCGATGCAATGTATATACATGGCATAGAAGTTGTAGATATCGGGCACATAACAACAAAAATAGGATTATGGCAATGAACCTTCATACTGCTCAGGCATTTCTTTTGCGAGATCAGCGCAACTGGCGCAAACCACACTTGTCGTGGTTGCCCGCTGCGCTGTACCGATATTACGGTTTGCCGAAGGCGTCCCCGGACCGCCGCAAATAGGCGCAGGCGGTATTCTTTTCTTGCATGACTGACCCCGATGGGCCAAACAGCCCGGCGTGTTTTGACGCCAAAGGGTTGCCTCATGTCCAGAAACAAGACGGTCAAAGATTACATCCGGACCATCGTCGATTTCCCCCATGAAGGGATCATGTTCCGCGATGTGACGACCCTGTTTGCCGATCCCCGCGGGTTTCGCATGGCCATCGACCAGATGCTGCACCCCTACGCGGGTGAACGGATCGACAAGGTTGTGGGGCTGGAAGCGCGCGGGTTCATTCTGGGCGGTGCCATCGCGCACCAGCTTAGCGTCGGTTTTGTGCCGATCCGCAAAAAGGGCAAACTGCCCGGCACCACCATCAGTCAGGATTACAAACTGGAATACGGCGAGGCGATTGTCGAGATCCACGATGACGCCATTCTGCCCGGCGAGAAAATCCTGGTGGTCGACGACCTGCTGGCGACAGGCGGCACTGCGGCGGCCGGGATCAAGCTGATCGAACGTTTGGGTGGCGAAATCGTTTCTTGCGCTTTCATCATCGACCTGCCCGAGCTTGGCGGGCGCAAGGTTCTGGAAGAGATGGGCATGGATGTGCACATCCTTTGCGAATTCGAAGGTCTTTGACCCAAACAAAATCACATATTTTTGAGTGGAAATCTGAAATGGCTCGGGCTTAGCCCGGCTTCGCCAGTTTTCAAGCCAATTCTTTGCGCGTTTCATGTGATCTGTTCCATGCGCCCGGCGTATCCCGGTTGATGCTGCTGAGAGCATCCCAAACCAGGGAGACTACGTTATGTTTCGCAAATTCGCCGCCGTCAGTGTTGCTTCAATCCTTCTGAGCACCTCGGCCATGGCCGATGGCCACGGCAAAGACATTGTCGATACCGCCGTCGCCGCCGGAAGCTTTGAAACCCTTGTTGCAGCTGTTCAGGCAGCCGAGCTGGTGGATACGCTGAAGGGCGAGGGCCCGTTCACCGTGTTTGCCCCGACCGATGAAGCCTTTGCAGCGCTGCCCGAAGGCACGGTTGCGGACCTGCTGAAGCCGGAAAACAAAGACCAGCTTGTGGCGGTCCTGACCTACCACGTCGTGCCGGGCAAAGTGATGTCGGGCGATCTGTCCGACGACATGACCGCTGCGACCGTTCAGGGTGGTGACATCACCATCGATCTGGACTCGGGCGTGATGGTCAATGACGCCAACATTGTTCAGGCCGATATCGAGACAAGCAACGGCGTGATCCACGTCATCGACAAGGTGATCCTGCCTGCGTCCTAAGCACTATTCTTCATGGCCCGGTCCCGGCTGGGCCGTGATCACATCTTTAGAACAGCGCCCGGGTTCATGATGCCCTTTGGGTCCAAAGCCGCCTTGATCGCCCGCATGGCAGAAAGTTTCGTCGGTTCAGAGAAATGCTGAAGATCTTCTGTCTTTAGCCGACCTATCCCATGTTCCGCGCTGACAGATCCTTCGAACGCATGCACGAGATCGTGCACCGCCTGTTTGACCAGCATGCGGTCTTCGGCAAAATCTGCCCGGCTCTGCCCCTTGGGCGGAAATACGTTGTAATGCAGGTTGCCGTCGCCCAGATGACCAAAGCAGTTGATCCGAAACGGCCCCAGCGCCCCGATAATCTCAGCCCCATGCTGAATGAACTCGGGGATCGCCGAAATCGGCACTGAGATGTCGTGGCTCGAGACCGAACCGATCAAGCGATTTGCTTCGGGGATGTTTTCCCGCACCGCCCAAAGCTCCTGACGCTGCGCCTCGCTTTGCGCGATCACCCCGTCATTGACCAAACCCCTTGCACTCGCAGCGCTGAACAGGGCCTCCAAAGCGTCATACGGGTCTTGCCCGGCAGGCAGGCCCAGCTCGATCAGAACGGACCAGTCTGGCGGCGTGTCAAACGGCTGGCGCACATCCGGCAACACCTCGGTCAAGAAGTCCAGCCCCTGCCTATGGATCAACTCAAACGTACTGACCGTCTCGCCCACCTGATCGCGCGCCACGCCAAGCAGATCAATCGCGGCCTCGGGTGAAGCAACCTGAAAAATCGCGGTCCCGGTCGCCGCGGGGCGCGGGAACAGCTTTAGCGACGCCGCCGTGATGATCCCCAACGTGCCTTCGGACCCAATCAGCAAATTGCGCAGATCATAGCCCGTGTTGTCCTTCCGCAACCGGCTGAGACCATGCCAAATCTCACCGGTTGGCAGCACGGCTTCAAGCCCAAGACACAGATCGCGGGCGTTGCCATAGCGCAGCACATTGACCCCACCCGCATTGGTCGCAAGGTTGCCGCCAATCCGGCATGACCCCTGCGCCGCCAATGCCAGAGGAAACAGCCGGCCCGCCGCCTCGGCCGCCGCCTGCACATCGGCCAGCACAGCGCCCGCTTCGGCGATCATGACATTCTCGGTGGGATAGACCTCACGTATCGCAGTCATGCGTTCCAATGAGATCACCAACGGGGTCGGCCCGTCGGGCATCACCTGCCCCCCGACCAGACCTGTACCGCCGCCATAGGGCAGAACGGGCACCGCCTGATCGGACGCAAGCCGGACCAGAGCGGAAACCTCTTCGACCGAATGCGGCAAAGCCAACAGGCCCGACTCCCCGGAAAACCGACCGCGCGGTTCTTCCAGATATCGCTCTGAAATCGGGCGCAGCACATCGATCCCCACGGTTGAGCGGATCAGGTCTGCAAGATGGTCATCAGCGGGGTTCAGGGTCATTGCTCTTCATTGCCCAAGGTGCACGGCACCCACAAGCCTTATTCCAGATCAATCAGATATTCCGGCTCAAGCACCACAACGGTTGGCCGGTCAGGCAACGTGCGCAACGATACGGTGATTTCGGACGTGCCTTCACGCACAACAGGGAACTCATCACGGATATCGACCAGAAACCGATCCAGCGAGAAACTGGAAAACCAGTGCATCGGGATGATGACCGAGCTTTTCAGCCGCCTCAGCACCGAAATCATGTCGGGCAATGGCATTGTCGTACCCCCATCCACCGCCGCCATGACCACATCCAACCGCCCCAGCGCCGCGAATTGCTCGTCCGAGGGCACGTGGTGCAGATGCCCCAGATGGCCGAGGCACAAGCCCTCAACCTCGAACACAAAGATCGAGTTGCCCTGCTCCTCAACCCCACCATAGACCGAGCGGATATCGGTCGAAACATTGCGCACCAGCATCTCACCCAGATCAAGGTAGTGATCGATGCCCTGACCGAACTCGCCCCATCCCGGCAGAACATGCGGGATCGCGGGGTCCGGGTGGGCCGTCCAATGGGTGCTGTGGGCGTGGTTCATGGTCACGATGTCCGGGATCAGGTCGGCACCACCGATGAACCCGGTGAAATCCGTCACTGCGTTCAACCCGCCGCGCGTCTGGATCAGAAAAGACGCATGGGCGACATAACTGATCCGGACCGAAAACTCAGGCACAGGGTCCTGCCAGGCCGCCTTGTGGATATACGCGATCCCCGGAGCTGCATCCGCAATGGCGATGCAATGGCTCGGCCGCCGCTCTTGCGCTGCGGCCCCGCCCGAAATCACCATCAATGCCGCAACCAACCAGCGCATACCCAGAGTGTAGCGCAGAACGCCCCCAAGTCATGCGCTTTAGTTGTGCATGTCAGAACGGCACAAATCAGGTGCCAACTTTTGTGCGACATGCCCCTTGTTCATCTGGCCAAAAATATCCCGGGGGAGTCGCGGCCTGCCGCGACGGGGGCAGCGCCCCCTTACCCCGCGTCCGTCTTGCCGCGCCGATCCGATCGAAGACTCGCGTACAGAACATGCGTCCGCCACCGCCCATTGATCTGCAAATAGGACTGCGCGACGCCCTCGTATTTGAACCCCGAGCTTTCCAACAACCCTCGAGAGGCCGCGTTTTCCGGCAGACAGGCCGCCTCGATCCGGCTCAGATCCAAACGCGTGAAAGCGTGGTGAACAACCGCCCCAATGGCCTCGCGCATGTAACCACGGCGTGCGAATGCCTGCCCGGTCCAATACCCCAGCGTGCCCGCTTGCGCCGGGCCGCGACGAATATTGTCCAGCGTGATTGCGCCCAACAGCACGTCATCTTCACGCCGGAACAGGAACAGCGGAATGGCGGTGCCGCTGGCAACCGAGCGCTGCGCCCAGTAGACGCGATTGGTAAAAGATTTCCGGCTCAGATGGTCCTTGGCCCAGATCGGCTCCCACGGGGTCAGGTAATCTTTCGAGGATCGCCGCAGCGCGGTCCAGTTGTTGAAGTCGGAATGGACGGGCGGGCGCAGGCTCAGGCGCTCGGTTTCGAGTTTCAGCTTGCGTCTGCCCAACAGCATCACGCCGCACGCCTCTCCTGCAATTCCGCCAGCAACGGCGCGCCCGAAACGGGGCCATACAGCGCCAGCGCCGCCGGGGCCTGCACCGCCATCTTCTCGGCAAAGGCACGTACATCCTCGGTGCTGACCGCGTCGATCTTGGCGACCGTATCCTCAAGCGAGGGCACCCTTCCCCAGATCTGCACCAGACGCGCCAGGCGTTCCGCGCGGTTCGACGGGCTTTCCAGCCCCATCAGCATCCCCGCCTTCATCTGGGCGCGGGCGCGGGCGACCTCTTCGGGGCTCATGTCCTCGGCCGCGCGCTTCATCTCATCAATTGTGATCGTCGCCAGTTCGCCCACCTGATCGGCCGAAGTTCCGGCGTAGATCGTGGTCGTGCCGGTGTCGGCATAGGCCCCGGTCTGGGCAAAGATCGTATAGCACAGCCCGCGTGTCTCTCGCACCTCCTGAAACAGGCGTGAGGACATGCCGCCGCCCAAGGCCGTCGAATAAATCTGCGCCGTATAGATCGCATCGTCGCGGTAGCCCGGACTTTCCAGCGCCAGCGCGAAATGGGCCTGCTCCAACTCTTTCTCCTGCCGCGCCTCACCGCCGGTGAAACGGGCCGCTTCGGGGATCAAACCCTTGCGCGGTTGCAGATGGCCAAACATTTCTTCGGCCAGTTTCATCAGCGCATCGTGATCCACGGCACCCGCCGCGGACAGGATCATCTGCTCGGGTCCGTAATGCTCGGCCACAAAACCCGACAAATCCTCACGCGAGAACGCGCTGACCCGCTCGGATGGTCCCAAAATGGTCCGGCCCAAAGGCTGGTCGTGATAACTCTGCTCCTGCAACCAGTCAAAGATCACATCGTCGGGCGTGTCATAGGCCTGACCGATTTCCTGCAGGATCACGCCGCGCTCGACCTCAATCTCGCGCGGGTCAAACACCGGGTTCAGAACGATGTCTCCGATCACATCCATCGCCAGCGCCACATCGTCTTTCAGAACGCGCGCGTAATAGGCCGTCACCTCGCGCGAGGTATAGGCGTTGATATAGCCGCCCACATCCTCGATCGCTTCGGCGATTTGCAGCGCGGATCGACGCTCGGTTCCTTTGAACGCCATATGCTCAAGGAAATGCGCGATGCCGTTCTGTTCGATCCGCTCATGCCGCCCGCCGGCGGTCACCCAGATGCCGATGGCCGCCGATTGCAGCCCCGGCATATGTTCACTGACGATACGAAAGCCGTTCTTCAGCTGGTCCTGTCTGACTGTCACTCAGCAATATGCCTTCTGATATGATCCTCAAGGGTACCCAGATCATTGGCAATCCGTGTCACCCGTTCCGGACGTTCATACAGATCAGACATGCGGGATGGAAGAGGCGGATGTTCGCCGCTCGCCTTCTCGACCGCCGCCGGGAATTTCGCCGGGTGCGCGGTGGCCAGAGTGATCATCGGCACGTCCGCCGCGCGCTGCGCTTCAGCGACCTTGATACCGACGGCGGTATGCGGGCAAACCAGCTCGGCGCTGTGGGCGAGCGTGGATTTGATCGTCTCCAGCGTCTCATCCTCGGACGCGCGTCCAGAGTCGAAATTCTCGCGCAGCGCCTCCATAGCGCCCTGACTGACGTTGAAGCCGCCATTCTTGAGTTCATCCATCAACTGCGCCACGACGCTGCCATCCTCGCCATAGGCGTAATACAGCGCGCGTTCAAAGTTCGAGCTGACCTGAATATCCATCGACGGGCTGATCGAGGGGATAGTGTCGCCCTTGAAATACCCCTCGCCCGAGAGACAGCGATGCAGGATGTCGTTCTGGTTCGTCGCCACCACCAGACGGTCGATGGGCAGGCCCATGCGCTTGGCGATGTAACCGGCAAAGATGTCGCCGAAATTTCCGGTGGGCACAGTGAAACTGACTTTGCGATGCGGCGCGCCAAGGCTGGTGGCCGCCGAGAAGTAATAGACCACCTGCGCCAGCACGCGGGCAAAGTTGATCGAATTCACGCCCGCCAGTTTCACCCCATCGCGGAAGTCGAAATCGTTGAACATATCTTTCACGGCGGCCTGACAATCGTCAAAATCTCCATCCACGGCCAGAGCATGAACGTTGCTGTCGGCGGGTGTCGTCATCTGACGGCGCTGCACCTCGGAGACACGGCCATGGGGGAACAGGATGAACACATCCACCGCATCCAGCCCCCGGAACGCCTCGATGGCGGCCGAGCCGGTGTCGCCGCTGGTCGCCCCCACGATGGTCACACGATCCCCGCGCCGTTTCAGAGCCACCTGGAACAGCTGACCGATCAACTGCATGGCGAAATCCTTGAAGGCCAGCGTCGGCCCGTGGAAAAGCTCCAGCAGGAAGTGGTTCTCGTTCAACTGCTTCAGCGGCGCGCGGGCGTCGTGGCCGAAACCTTCATAGGCGCGGGCGATGATGTCCTTGAACTCATCCTCGGCAAAGGACCCGCTGACATAGGGCCACATCACCCGAAACGCGATTTCCTCATAGGGCAAACCGGCCAAAGCGGCGATCTCGTCGTGGCTCATCACCGGGATCTCGGCGGGCAGGTACAGGCCACCATCACGGGCCAGCCCGGTCAGCATCGCCTCTTCAAAACTCAGTTCGGGCGCCTGCCCACGGGTCGAGATGTATTTCATGTCGCGTCACTTTCAGAATTGGCACGGCTGCGCCACAGGAAGTACCCGGTCATCACGGCCCAGACCAGAGCCAGACCAAACCAGGTGATTGCATATTGCAGATGATCATTCGGAATGCCGGTCGTGCTGACGGGCAAGGGCGTGATGCCGGGGTCGGTTTGCGACCGCGCGATCAGCAACACCGGCTCTGCCCCCAAAGCAGCGGCCAGATTGGGCACGTCGCGGGCAAACCAGATGTTGGCGTCGATATCGGCGTCGGGCGTGTAACTGTCGATCTCATCGGGCCAGTGCAGGTTGCCGGTGATCTGCATAGGCCCGGTCAGGCGATCGGTCTGTTTCGCCGTGGTGGGTACAAATCCGCGATCCACCAGAATGGTCCGGTCTTGTGTGCTGAACGACTGGATGATGCGATACCCTGCGCCGACCTGCTTGACCGAGACCAGAACGTGGATTTCACCCGGTTCCATGTCGCCCTCGACGACGACCGGCAGGTATTTGTCAACACCCTCGGACGGTTGCTGCGGCAGCGCCACAGGGTCGGCTGAAATGCGGCTTTCAATTTCGGACAGCACACCCTGTTTCCACGCCAGCCTTTGCACCTGCCACACACCCAGCGACACCAGCACGCTCAAACCGGCAAGGCCGAAGATCAGCAGAAACAAAAAGCGGCGCATGGCGGGGGCAAACCTCATTGCAGGAACCGGCGTCTTGTTAAGGGCGGCGCGGGCCGGATTGCAACCACGCAATTGTATCGGGCGCAATCTTGCGCCCTTGAAGCGCTTTTCGTTTGTTTTGAATCAGAATACGCTGCCTCTCCCTTCGGTCGAACGCGCATTCTGATGAAAAAGTCTAGATAAAACGAAAAGCGCCCCAATCGAGAAAAAGCCGCCCCAAGGGGCGGCTTTTGCAATTGGATCACCGGATCGGCGTTACATCAGCGGGGCCTGGCCCCAGATGTAGACGGCGAAGAACAGGAACAGCCAGACGACGTCTACAAAGTGCCAGTACCAGGCAGCAGCTTCGAAACCCACGTGCTTTTCAGGGGTAAAGTCGCCCTTGAGCGCGCGGATCAGACAGACAGACAGGAAGATCGTGCCGATGATCACATGCGCGCCGTGGAAACCGGTCGCCATGAAGAAGTTCGAGTAGAACTGGTCGCCACCAAACTTCCAATCCTCATGCGCGAGCAATTCATAATATTCGAAACCCTGCAGCGCGGTGAACGCGATGCCCAGAACGATACCGATGGCCAGACCGTTGATCAGCGCCTTGCGGTCATTGTCGTGCACCAGCGCGTGGTGCGCCCAGGTGATCGCACAGCCCGACAGAAGCAGGACCAGAGTGTTGATCAGCGGCAGGTGGAACGGGTCAACCGCATGGATATCCGGCTGGATGTATTCAGTGCCTGCATAGTCGTACATCGGGTACATGCGATGTTTGAAGAACGACCAGAACCAGGCAAAGAAGAACATCACCTCGGACATCACGAACAGGATGAAGCCATAGCGCAGACCGATGCGCACGACCGGCGTGTGATCGCCCTGGCGGCTTTCGACCACCACTTCGGACCACCAGGCGAACATGGTGTAAAGAACAGCCACCAAACCGGCCCAGAACATCCATGGCGTGATGCCGTGCATCCACAGGACGGCTCCGAACAGCATCACAAAGCCCCCAATCGCGCCGACAAGCGGCCAGATTGAGGGGTTCAGAATGTGGTAATCATGGTCTTTTGCGTGTGCCATCAGTGTCCCTCACCTAAAGGCGTTAGTTCGTGTTTGTATCGGTCTGCGCGTCCAGGGCGGCAAAGCCCTCGGGCAGGTCAATTTCGTAGAATGTATACGACAGAGTGATCGTATGCACATATTTCGCTTCCAGATCCTCGACCATCTCGGGATCGACGAAAAAGCTGACGGGCATCTCTACCCGCTCGCCCGGTTGCAGCACCTGTTCCTCAAAGCAGAAACAGGCGATTTTCTGGAAATAGCCGCCGGCCGAATATGGCGCCACATTGTACGACGCTTGCCCCGCGATGGGGCGGTCGGTCGGGTTGTAGGCCTCATAAAAGGCCAGACCAGTCTCGCCGATGCGCACTTCCATCTCACGTTCAACCGGTTTGAACTCCCATGCCATGCCCTTGGCCTTTGAGGCATCAAAGCGAATGGTGACGGTGCGGTCCAGGATGTCTTCGGGGGCCGCTTCGGCCACGCCGGTGGTGCCGCCAAACCCAGTGACGCGACAGAACCAGTCGTAGAAGGGGACAGCGGCCCAGGCCAGGCTGCCCATCAGGACAACCACACCCACCGTTTGTGCAACCGTCTTCTGCGGGCCGGTCAATGCCATCAGTTCTGTACCTCCTCAGTCGCCATGCCAAAGTCTGTGCCCGACACTTTCACGACCGTCAGGCCAAAAATGATCACGATGAACGCCGCCAAGGTCAGGCCGACCCCAAGGTTGCGGCCAAAGCGGCGTTTATGCAGTTCGTGGCTTTTGCGCAGGCTCATGACCAGCCTCCCAAGCCGTAAGGTTTCAGCAGGGCTTCGACCAGAATAGCCCCGAAATGCAGGAAGAGGTAGAGAAGCGAAAGCTTGAAGAACCCACGCTCGACTTTGAAGTTGTCTGCCTCGGAATCGTCCTCGGTCCGGCGCGCGATCTGCCATGCGCCGCGCAGGAACAGCGCGTTCAGCACCAGCGCGACGGTCAGATAGACCGGGCCGCCAATGCCCGAGAAGGACGTGCCGACTGCCAGCAGGGCCAGCAGCACGGTGTAAACCAGAATATGCCAGCGTGTTGCGCGACGACCATGCGTGACGGTCAGCATCGGCACGCCTGCGTCGTCATAGTCCGAGCGCATGAACAACGCCAGCGCCCAGAAATGCGGCGGTGTCCACATGAAAGTCAGGGCAAACATCAGCCAGGGCTCGATCGACATCGACCCGGTTGCCGCAACCCAGCCGATCACCGGAGGGAACGCACCCGCAGCGCCGCCGATCACGATGTTCTGCGGCGTCGTGCGCTTCAGCCACATCGTATAGACGACCACGTAGAAAAAGATGGTGAAGGCCAGAAACGCACCCGCGAACCAGTTGGTCGCAAGGCCCAGCATGATTACCGACAGACCGGACAGGGCCAGCCCAACTGCCAGCGCCTCGCCCTCTTCTACCTTGCCGGAAGGGATCGGGCGGTTCTTGGTGCGCTTCATCACCCTGTCAATATCCGCGTCCCACCACATGTTCAGCGCGCCCGAGGCTCCGCCGCCGATGGCAATGAACAGGATGGCGCAAAAACCCACGAAGGGGTGCACCGCAACCGGAGCTGCCAGCAGACCGACCAAGGCCGTGAACACGACCAGAGACATGACGCGGGGCTTCAGCAGGGCGAAGTAATCGCCAAAGCTGGCCTCATCCGCGTGCGCCTGTGCGGTCGTTGCGCTGGCATTGATGCTTGCGTCGGTCATTCCTGGTCCTTTTGCGGCGAAAGCTGCGCGATCCACCGCGCAGCTGGCTGTTTATTGCAGACAGGTCGCCCTGCCCGCACAGTGCTTAGTTCGAAGCAACCTGATAGCTTTGCGGCAGGCCCGCATATTCGTCGATCGCGCCTTGCAGCCACTGTTCATAGGCCGCTTCGCTGACGACCTTCACAGTGATCGGCATATAAGCGTGGTCCTTGCCGCACAGTTCCGAGCACTGACCGAAATAGATGCCTTCCTTGTCAGCCTCGAACCACAGCTCGGCCAGACGTCCGGGCACGCCGTCCTGCTTCACGCCGAAGGACGGGATGGTCCACGAATGGATCACGTCCGAGGCGGTGACTTGCATCACGATAACTTTGCCAACCGGAACAACCACGGCAGTGTCGGTGGCCAGCAGCCACTCATCATCGCTATAGCCCGAGTCGGCCAGCTTGGCGCGCATCGCATCGTCCAGCACGAACGGAGTGACGTCTGCATCCGCAGGCCGCGCACCTTCGTCCAGCGTGGCCGGATGACCCAGCAGATAGCTGTCAAACGCGAAATCGTGATCGACATATTCATAGGTCCAGTACCACTGGTTCCCGACCACCTTGATGGTGATGTCGCCTTCGGGAATCTCTTGCTGCTTGAACAGCACCGGCAGCGAGAAGGCACCGATAAAGACCAGAATCAGGATCGGGCCCAAGGTCCACGCAATCTCGACCGGGGTGTAGTGCGAGAACCGCGCCGGGGTTGGATTTACACGCTGGTTGTAGCGCACGATGCAGTAAACCAGCAGTGCAGCCACAAACACGCAGATCAAGGTGATGATCACCAGAATCATCGTATCCAACTTGTGGATGCCTTCGGCAAGGCTGGTGGCCGCAGGCTGGAACCCAAGGCCGCCATCGACCGGCTTGCCAATAATCTCAAGCTCCTGAGCCATGGCGGGAAGGCTGGAGAGGGCTGTCATAAAGCCCGAAAGCATCAAAGCATTCTTCATGTTCTGTCCTGATCGTTTGATCTTTGCGTCCCTGGCGAAAAGGTGTGAATCGGTCGCACCTCTCCCGTTGTCTTTGGCCGCGTTAAAAACCATATTCCTGCTGGTAGATAAAGCAAAATGCTTGCGTCAAACAGACGCTATTTTTGATCTGGATCAAACCCGAAAGGTCCCAACCCATGGCTCAAGCCCCGTTTCGCCCCTTTGAAAACGCTCTGCCGCATGACGAAGCGCTGTCTATACTGCAGTCCGCGACAGCCGGGGCCGAGGACGGAGAGCTGTTTGTCGAGCGGCGAAAATCCGAGGCTCTGGTCTTTGATGACGGGCGTTTGCGCACCGCATCCTACGATGCGTCCGAGGGGTTCGGCCTGCGTGCGGTACAAGGTGAGGTTGCCGGATATGCCCATTCGACCGAGGTTTCGATCCCGGCACTAAAGCGCGCGTCCGAGACGGCGCGACTGGCCGTTGGCGACGGTGGCGGTACTCTGGCCGAGGCCCCGCGCGCCACCAATACGCGGCTTTACACGGACGAGGACCCCATCGAATCCGCCGCCTTTCCGGTGAAAATCGAAACCCTGCGCGAGATTGACGCCTTCGCCCGCGACCTTGATTTCCGCGTCGTGCAGGTCAGCGCCTCAATCAGCGCCGAGGTGCAAGAGGTCGAGATTCTGCGCCCCGATGGTGTGCTGGTGCGCGATGTGCGCCCGATGACACGGGTCAATGTCTCGGTGATTGTCGAACAGAGTGGCCGTCGTGAAAGCGGCTCGGCAGGCGGTGGCGGGCGCATTGGCCTAAGCGGGCTGCTGGATCCGACCGATTGGCAGGACAAGGCGCGCGAGGCGTTGCGAATCGCTCTGGTCAATCTGGATGCGGTCCCTGCCCCGGCTGGCGTGATGGAAGTGGCGCTTGGCCCCGGCTGGCCCGGCATCCTGCTGCACGAAGCCATCGGTCATGGGCTTGAAGGCGACTTCAACCGCAAGGGCAGTTCGGCCTTTGCCGGGTTGATGGGCCAGCAGATCGCCTCGAAGGGCGTCACGGTGGTCGATGACGGCACGATCTCTGACCGTCGCGGCTCGATCAGTGTGGATGATGAGGGCACGCCCAGTTCGCGGACCGTGTTGATCGAAGACGGGGTGCTGACCGGCTATATGCAGGACCGCCAGAACGCGCGCCTGATGGGCGTTGCGCCCACCGGCAATGGGCGGCGGCAAAGCTATGCGCACAAACCCATGCCGCGCATGACCAACACTATCATGCTGGGCGGTGAGGCTGATCCGGCCGCGCTGGTGGCCGATATCAAGGACGGTATCTGGGCCGTTGGCTTCGGGGGCGGTCAGGTGGATATCACCAACGGCAAATTCGTGTTCTCCTGCACCGAGGCGTATCGGGTCGAAAACGGCAAGATCGGCGCGCCGGTCAAAGGGGCCACGCTGATCGGGGACGGGCCGTCCGCGTTGAAGCGGTTTCGGGGGCTGGGCAATGACATGGCGCTGGATCCGGGGATGGGCACCTGCGGCAAGGATGGCCAATGGGTTCCCGTTGGGGTCGGTCAGCCCACGGTTTTGATGGATGGTTTGACGGTCGGTGGCTCGGCCGCCTGAGTCGGACGAACCAGTTATTCGGAAGGCGCAGGGTTAACCTGCGCCTTTCTTTTGGCTTCGTGTCAACGCGTTCCACCGATTGACAAAAAATTCACTGCAGATTTTGTTTTGTTAAATTTCAACAGTTTAGCGAATGTTCTTGCCATTTCTCGAAAGAGATTGCGTATAATTTTCCAAGATTCACAGGCTGTTAACCCGCGCAATCGTAAACCAGTTCTGCAATCAGGCGGAGCATCGGATGACCGAAGAGCAGCTTTCTTCCAATCACCCCCCACTCCCACCCACCACGGAAGAGGACAGGTTTTCCTGGCTCCGTCTGTTGCGCTCGCGCAAGGTTGGTCCGGCGACGTTTCGTCGGCTTCTGCGCGAACATGGCTCGGCGCAGAATGCGCTGGCCGCGCTGCCGGAAATGGCACGCGCTGCCGGAATTGAAGGGTATGAAATTTGCCCCCCCGGCGTGATTGAGGCGGAGCTCAAGGCCGCAAAAGCCGCCAAAGCGCGGCTTTTGTGCCTTGGGTCCGCCGATTTCCCAGATGTCTTGAACGATTTGTCCGACGCCCCGCCGATGCTGTGGGCGATTGGGGATACGTCCGTCCTGAAACGGCGGTCGATTGCCATGGTCGGCGCGCGCAATTGCTCGTCCCTGGGGGCCCGCATGGCGCGCGGGCTGGCGAAAGAGCTTGGCGAGAAAGGGTTCGTCATCGTCTCGGGGCTGGCCCGAGGGATCGATACGTCCGCACATTTGGCCTCGGTCGATACCGGGACGATTGCGGTTATGGCCGGTGGTGTGGATGTGATCTACCCGGCTGAGAATACGGATCTTGCACGGGACATTGCCGAAACCGGCCTGCGCTTGTCCGAACAACCCATCGGCGTGACCCCGCAGGCGCGGCATTTTCCGCGCCGCAACCGGATCATTTCAGGTCTGGCGCAAGCGGTTGTGGTGGTTGAAGCCGCAGCCAAATCCGGCAGCCTGATCACGGCCCGCGACGCTTTGGATCAGGGGCGCGAGGTTCTGGCCGTGCCCGGACATCCGTTTGATGCACGCGCCGCGGGGTGCAATCTGCTGATCCGCGACGGGGCAACTTTAGTGCGCTCGGCGGAGGATGTGATTGACGCCTTGCCACCTGAACACGCCGAGATGTTCAGGGAACCGCTCTCCCCGGTTGCACCCGACCCAAAGCCAGCCTCCAACCCTGCCGCGCTGCATAACGAAATTCTGATGCGGCTGGGGCCCTCACCCATTGCCGAGGACCAGTTGATCCGAGACATCGCCGCGACCGCAGGGGAAATCGGCCCCATTCTGGTCGATCTGGAACTGGATGGGCGGATTCAACGCCAACCCGGCGGTCTTCTGTCCTTGGCCGGTTGACGCCAAAGTGGCGACAAAACGGGCCGTTAGCCCACCGGAAGACGCACCAAATCGACGCGCCCCCGCCGGTGACCAAAGGAACGCATTGACAATTCGATCTTGCCGCACACATTTTGCACGGCCATACAAAGCGCAAAGCCCGTCGAGCGAGGATTCCTCTTAAATGCCCGTAGTTGTTGTAGAATCTCCGGCCAAAGCAAAAACGATCAACAAGTATCTTGGCCCCGACTACACGGTTCTGGCCTCATACGGTCATGTTCGCGACCTGCCGCCCAAGGACGGATCTGTCGATCCCGACCATGAATTTTCGATGAAATGGGAGGTTGGAAATGACAGCCGTAAGCATGTCAAAGCCATTGCCGACGCGCTGAAGGAAGACAACGCGCTGATCCTCGCCACCGACCCCGATCGCGAGGGCGAGGCGATCAGCTGGCACCTGCAAGAGGCGCTGACCAAGCGCCGCTCGATCAAAAAGGACACACCGGTCAGCCGCGTCACCTTCAACGCCATCACCAAAGAGGCAGTGACCGAGGCGATGCAGAACCCGCGTCAGGTCGACATGCCGCTGGTCGAGGCGTATCTGGCCCGTCGCGCGCTGGACTATCTGGTGGGCTTCAACCTCTCTCCGGTTCTATGGCGCAAACTGCCGGGTGCCCGGTCGGCAGGCCGGGTGCAATCGGTCTGCCTGCGCCTGATCGTCGAGCGCGAGATGGAGATCGAGGCGTTCAAACCGGTTGAATACTGGTCCGTGCGCGCGCTGTTCGAAACACCGCGCGGCCAGACCTATGAGGCGCGTCTGGTCACTCTGGCCGGGAAGAAACTGGATAAGCACGATCTGGCCAATGCCACGCAGGCGGAACTGGCGGTTCAGGCGATCACCAGCCGTGCGCTGAGCGTTACCTCGGTCGAGGCCAAGCCTGCGGCCCGCAACCCCAGCGCGCCCTTCATGACCTCAACCCTGCAGCAGGAGGCCAGCCGCAAGTTCGGCATGGGCGCACGTCACGCGATGCAGGTGGCGCAGCGGTTGTATGAGGCCGGATATATCACCTATATGCGGACCGACGGCATCGACATGGCGCCCGAGGCTGTAGCCGCCACGCGTGAGACAATCGCGGATCGTTATGGTTCCGAATATGTGCCAGACAGCCCGCGCATGTATAAGAACAAGGCCAAGAACGCGCAGGAAGCCCACGAATGTATCCGCCCGACGGATATGTCGCGCGACGCCAAGGCACTGAAAGTCACGGATGAAGATCAACGCAAACTTTACGATCTGATCTGGAAACGCACCATTGCCTGTCAGATGGCCGCTGCACGGCTGGAACGCACAACCGTCGAGATCGGCAGCGATGACGGTCAGGTCGGCCTGCGCGCCACCGGTCAGGTGGTGCTGTTCGACGGATTCATGCGCGTCTACGAAGAAGGCCGCGACGATGTGGCCGACGATGACGAAAAGCGCCTGCCGCAGATCATGCAGGGCGATCCGGCGCGGTTCGCCAAGGTGTCGCTGCGTGATCAGTTTGCCAAAGCCGAAGATAAAGCCGCCATTCTGTCCGACAACGAAGCCGTGCTGGCGCTGCAACATCACACTCAACCGCCCCCGCGCTATACCGAGGCCACGCTGGTCAAGCGGATGGAGGAATTGGGGATCGGTCGCCCCTCGACATACGCCTCGATCGTGACAACGATTCAGGACCGCGAATATGTGCGCAAGGACAAGAACCGGCTGATCCCCGAGGAAAAGGGCCGGATCGTCACGATCTTTCTGCTGAATTTCTTCCGTCAGTATGTGGGCTACGAATTCACCGCCAATCTGGAAGAAGAACTGGATGATGTCAGCGCCGGTGACCGCGACTATAAGGACCTTCTCGGCAAGTTCTGGCGCGACTTCTCGGCTGCGATTGGTGAGACGTCGGAACTGCGCATTTCGGAAGTGTTGGACAGGTTGGACGAAGCGCTTGCGCCTCAGTTGTATCCGCCGCGCGAGGACGGGTCCGATCCGCGTGTCTGCCCGAAATGCGGCGTGGGCCAGTTGCACCTGAAAACCTCACGCACCGGCGGCTTTGTCGGTTGCGGCAACTACCCTGAATGCAACTACACCCGTCCCATCGCAGGTGAAGGGGCCGAGGGCGAGGAACGTCTGCTGGGCGAAGATGCGGGGGACGAGATCTGGCTGAAATCCGGACGGTTCGGCCCATATGTTCAGCGCGGCGAACCAACGCCCGAGAACAAGAAACCTCCGCGCGCCTCGCTGCCCCGCGGGTGGAGCAAGGATGACTTGGATCTGGAAAAGGCGCTGACCCTGCTGTCCCTGCCCCGCCAGATCGGCGAACACCCCGAGGGCGGTATGATCACCTCGAACTTTGGGCGGTTTGGGCCTTACCTGATGCATCAGCTGGCCGACGAGGCCAAACCGGTTTACGCCAATCTCAAAGACCCCAACGATGTGTTCGAGATCGGCATGAACCGCGCCGTTGAGCTGCTGGCCGAAAAACGCGCCAATCCGGGGCGCGGTCGCCGTGCAGCCGCCAAACCCTTGAAGGAACTGGGCGAGCACCCCGATGGTGGCGCGATGCAGGTCCTGGACGGACGTTATGGGCCCTATGTGAAGTGGGAGAAGGTGAACGCCACCATTCCCAAGGACATCAAGCCCGAAGACGTAACGCAAGAGATGGCCATCGAACTGGTCAACGAGCGGGCGGCGAAGAAGGGCACCAAGAAAAAGGCGGCCCCAAAGAAGAAAGCCGCAGCGAAGAAGACGACCAAGAAGACAACGGCCAAAAGCTCTTAACTGCGCGTTGCGGCCTCGATCAGTCGGGTCATGACCTGAACATAAGGCTTTTGCGGTTGTCCTTGGGCAATGGCCAATGCTGCGCGGTCGTAAGCGGCCGACAAGACGTCGGACAGCGCCTCAAGTTCAGCGGATTCAACTTGCGGCAACGCCGCTGCAAGCCCCTCGTGCAGACTGCGGCGGCCGCCGCCTGCATCGATGGCTGCCATTTCCTCGTGTCCCAGCACGGCGGGGCCGTCAATCAGTAACAAACGAGCCCGCCCGGATACACGCATGGCCTGAAAGAACGCCATGCTGCCTGCAGTCATCGGCGCCTCGCCCGCGGACTGTGCGCTTTTGTCGATCGCTTGCGCCAAGGCTTCAGCCTCGGCCCTGACAACAGCGCGGAAGAGGTCCTGCTTGTCCGTAAAGTGATGGTACAGCGCGCCACGCGTGACATTTGCGGCGCGCACGATCTCGGGTGTCGACGTGTCCGCATACCCTTTTTCAACAAACAACGCGCGGGCGTATGAAATCAGACGGGCACGCATCGCTGCGCGACGATCTGCATTCGGTATGGGTGTCGTAGTTTTTTCTTGCATACATACAGCCTGTATGTTTATTTCAACATACATACAGATTGTACGTAAATTTGAAGGAGCGCAACATGAAGACCACACAATATTACCCCGTCATCCAAACAAACGATGTGCAAGGCACTGCCGAATTCTATCAAACTCACTTTGGGTTCAGCCCTGCCTTTGCCGCCGACTGGTACGTTCACCTGCAATCCGACACGGACCCCAGCGTCAATCTGGCGATTCTGGATGCCCATCATGACACTATTCCAGCCGCTGGGCGTGGTTGTGCCGCCGGGCTGATCCTGAACTTTGAAGTGGCCGACGCAGCAGCTGAATACGAGCGACTGACCCACGCTGGTCTGCGAATTCTGAAACCGCTCTGCGATGAAGATTTCGGTCAACGGCACTTTATCGCTGCTGACCCCAACGGGGTATTGATTGACGTGATCACCCCGATCCCGCCCTCTGCCGCCTTTGCGGAACAATACAGCGCAGATGCTTTGCCGACCGGGTAGAAATACCTACGCGCTTTGGTTTCATTGACTTCCCAATGACGTGGCGGCACAACCTGCGGCATCACCATGTCATTGGGGGAGTTTTCCATGAAGAAAATCTATGCCAATGCCTCTGAGGCACTCGACGGAGTGCTGTCGGACGGCATGCTGATTGCGGCTGGCGGGTTCGGCCTGTGCGGTATTCCCGAACTGCTGCTGGATGCGATCAAACAATCCGGCGTGCAAAACCTGACTTTCGCGTCCAACAACGCGGGCGTCGACGATTTCGGCATCGGTATTCTGCTGCAGACCAAGCAGGTCAAAAAGATGATCAGCTCGTATGTCGGTGAGAACGCGGAATTCATGCGTCAATATCTGAGCGGCGAGTTGGAGTTGGAGTTCAACCCGCAAGGCACTTTGGCTGAACGGATGCGGGCTGGCGGCGCGGGCATCCCCGGGTTCTACACCAAGACCGGCGTCGGCACCGTGATTGCCGACGGCAAAGAGCACAAAGACTTCAACGGCGAAACCTACATCATGGAAGAAGGCATTTTTGCCGATCTGGCCATTGTGAAGGCGTGGAAAGCGGATGACACGGGCAACCTGATTTTCCGCAAGACCGCTCGTAACTTCAACGTCCCTGCTGCGACCTGCGGCAAGATCTGCGTGGCCGAGGTGGAAGAGATCGTGCCGCGCGGCTCATTGGACCCTGACCAGATCCACCTGCCCGGCATCTACGTGCATCGCATCATTCAGGGCGAGCATGAAAAGCGCATCGAACAGCGCACCACCCGCAAGAAAGAGGACGCATAATGCCCTGGGACCGCAATCAGATGGCCGCCCGCGCGGCGCAAGAGCTTGAAGACGGCATGTATGTGAACCTCGGCATCGGCATTCCGACGCTGGTGGCGAACTATGTGGGCGACAAGGACATCACCCTGCAATCCGAGAACGGTATGCTGGGCATGGGCCCCTTCCCGATTGAGGGGGAAGAGGATCCCGACCTGATCAACGCAGGCAAGCAGACGATCACCGAATTGTCCCGTACCTCGTATTTCGACAGCGCAACGTCCTTTGCCATGATCCGGGGCGGCAAGATTGCTGCGGCGGTACTGGGCGCGATGGAGGTCGATGAAGAAGGCGATCTGGCCAACTGGATGATCCCCGGCGTGCTGGTCAAGGGTATGGGCGGCGCAATGGATCTGGTGGCCGGTGTGGGCCGTGTGATCGTTGTGATGGATCACACCAACAAACACGGCAAATCCAAGCTGCTGAAAAAATGCACCCTGCCGCTGACCGGCAAGAAGGTGGTGGACCGCATCATCACCAATCTGGGCGTTCTGGATGTGGTTGAAGGCGGTCTGAAGATCATCGAATTGGCCGAGGGCGTGACCGAAGACGAGATCCGCGCCGCGACCGAAGCGCAATTGGTCAACTGAACCTGACCAAAAAGAAAGCCCGCCATCCAAGGCGGGCTTTTCTATCTGCTGGTCTGAAACACGCACCCGTCCGAGATCAGATCGGGCGGTGTGGTGCACAAAGCCCGCGCAATCTGAAACGCCGCCAGAACTTTGGGCACATAGTCCCGCGTTTCCGCATAAGGCGGCACTCCGCTGTGTTTGCGCACTGCGCCCTCGCCCGCATTGTAGCCAGCCAGAACAAGAATCGGGTCGTTACCGAACTCTTCCATCAGCCAGTTCAGGTATTTCACCCCCCCGGAAATGTTCTGACCGGGCTGTAAGCTGTCGCTGACGCCGAACCGAGCCGCCGTTGCGGGCATCAACTGCATCAATCCCTGCGCGCCTGCGGAACTTACGGCATCGGCGCGCCCGGCGGACTCGACGGCGATCACGGCCAGGACCAAAGCAGGCGAGACGTTGGTCCCAACGGTCGAGCGCAGAATCTCGATCCCCTGCTCTTGCGCGATGTTCTGCAATGTCTGCAAACGGGGGGACCTGATGCTGGTCGCGGCCAGCGCGTTGATCGCATCATCCAGACGCCCCGCCCCAGCCTGCGCCATCTCGGGCGATACGCGATCCCAGAACGCCTTATAGGACCCTTTGGGATTGCTTTTGACGCCTGCGTCAGGCGCGGTGGCGGGCGGAACCTTGGCGCGTTTGATGATTTCTGGCACCACAAGCTCGGTGCCGGTGCTGGGCGCAGAGGGCCGTGCTGCGTGTTCTTCAGGTGAAATCTGCACGGTCACGCGCCGACGCTCGCCCGGCTGTGGTGCCTTGATCCTTTTGTATACGCCACGGGGTTCGGGCTCGGTCGCGACCGCGGGCGCAACACCAGATGCCAGAAACACCAGTGCACCGGCGCATGTAAGTGCGTCCCGGAGATTCATTTGCCTGCCTCATGTTCTCTTTTTAGGTGATTTGAACCTCAAAACGTCCCGCAAGGCCAGAAAAACAAAGCGAATTGGGGCAATTTCGCCTCATTTGGCGCAATTTTGCACCGCCCACCCCTGAATCACATCGATTGTTTGTATTTTTATCTCTTGTATTTCAATGCTTTACGCAAATCGTATCTAAAAAGTTAAGGTTGACGAAAAAAAATATGCGTTTGGCCCAATTCCTGCCACGCGCAACGGGCAAACATAGATGCATACCGAGACGGACTGGAGCGGACTGAGAGAGAAAGCTCTGAAACACGCCAAGGTTTAACAGACTTATTTTGATCCTTTAGGAGGGACGTAACATGATCAAGTTCTTCAAGAACTTCCGCAAAGACGAAGACGGCGCAGTAACAGTTGACTGGGTTGTTCTGACCGCAGCAGTCATCGGCCTGGCAGCCGTTGCATACAACCAGATCGAAGGCGGCGCGACCGGCCTGGCGACTGACGTGAACACCGCTCTGAACGCAGCGACCATCTCGACCGGCGACAACACCGGCGCAGAAGGCGGCATCACCACGGCTGGCAGCAACTAAGCCAGCGCTTCGCAAAAAAACAAACCGCGCCAGTTTGGCGCGGTTTTTTTGTTGGTGCACAAACATCAATAAGATGCACGCTGGGCTTTGCACGCAAGGGTCTCTTTTTCTGACGGCTCAAAGTGAGAAATCCGGCAATCCTCGGACTAAGGCGTGAAATTCAATCTTTGGCCGCATTTCCGCCACTGACATCACGCTAAAATGAACCCAGGAAACTTGCACCCGGAAATAGGGCTATTGGGCTCTCGGGAACTGAGAGGGCGGAGAGGAAACATGCTCAGATTCGTTAACCGATTTTCGAGAGAAGAAGAAGGTGCCATCACCGTTGATTGGGTTGTGTTGACCGCCATGATCATTGGGCTGGGCTCGGCATTGTTTTTTGCTATCTCCACTGCGACGGACGACTTCGGCGGGAATGTGAACACAGCCCTAACAAGCGCAACCATTAGCACTGGTGACAACGACAACGCCGGCGGTATCACCGTTGCCGGTACCGCTGGCGGAAGCTCAGGGGCTGGATCATCTGGTGGTAGCTCCAGCGGAGGGTCTTCTTCGGGCAGCAGTTCCAGCGGAGGATCGTCTTCAGGTGGCGGAACAGTGGGTGGCGACGGCTAAGGCCAGACGCAACTTCCCAAAAAATGAACGTGTTGACACGACCGTTGATAGCGTGGCTTTGACGGTCGTTTTTCGCGCACCCCGCCAAACGAAGTTGCGACTGCTCTTCTTCCTAGGTTCGGCTGCAATCCTGTAGACGAATAGTAAAAATCCACGCTTACTGGCAATTTTGTCCCACATTTCGACACAATTGCCGTTTAGGAATAATGCTGTTCAAAAGTCGCGCTACTGTCGCTAACTTTTTGACCGACGAAATTATGAGGTGCATACATGCGAGCGGTATTCGGACTTGTTCTGATTGTCGGGGTGGCTTTGGCCGGGGGCGCGGTTTACATGGCGCGCAACTATATTGCCGAGTACCAGAATGAACTCGCCCGCCAGAAGCAGGCAGCGGCCGAAGCGCTGGCGAATGCTCAGGTCGAAGTTGTTCCAACGGTGACGGTATACGTTTCGAATCGACCTCTGAAATATGGTGAGCGCCTGACACAGGAAGATGTGCGTGCCGTCGACTGGCCCGAAAACGCGATCCCGGAAGGCACGTTCACTGAAATTGCCGCCCTGTTCCCGGAGACCGGCCCGCAAGAGCGCTTTATTCTGAGAACAATGGAAAAAGACGAGGCCATTCTGGCCGTTAAGGTCACCGAACCTGGTGAGAAGGCCGGGCTGACGTCTCGTCTTGAAAAAGGAATGCGCGCTTTTGCCATCAGCGTTGATGTGGCATCCGGCGTTTCGGGTTTTCTGCGCCCTGGCGACAACGTGGACATTTACTGGACCGGCTCCAGCGGTACGACCGAAGGGAACACCGGCGGGATCACGCGCTTGATTCAGACGAGCATTCAGCTTGTTGCCGTGGACCAAAGCACAGGTTCAGATGTGACAGGGACAACGATTGCACGAACTGTCACCGTCGCAGCCACACCGGAACAGGTCGCTGCGTTGGCTCAGGCACAAAACACGGGCCGGCTTTCTCTTGCCCTTGTAGGGGTTAGCGATGAATCGGTTGCAACTGCGATCGAAGTCGACCAGCGAAAGCTCTTGGGTATCGAAGAGACAGCGCCTGCACCGGAAGTCGCCAAGGAACAGATTTGCACCACGCGCATCCGCCGTGGCGGCGATACGTTCGAAACCCAGATCCCCTGTACAAACTGACGTCAATTCAGAGCGTTACAGGTTAAGAGCCGCGCCATTCGCGCGGCTCAATTTTTTGTTATTGTTGCCTATTGTCCACATAAACAAAATTCCAGAAACCATTGATTATTGCAATAAATTCGGAATTCGCGCAGTCTTTTGAACCATAGGGCATAAGACCCAAAAACGAGGCGTGATCGGAGAGGCAGGTCACATGACAATACGTTCCTGGATCAGCGCAACCCTGCTGGGGTTGACGCTTGTTGTGGGCCCGGTCGGCGATGCCGCCTGGGCTGAAACCCTTCGCGTGGTCAAAAAGGGCACAGTGGAAACACTGGAAGTTCCAATGAACCGCGCGATCGTTGTTGAAAGCGAGCAACCTTTTGCAGAACTCAGCATTGCCAACGCGGGCATTGCTGACATTTCGTCGCTTTCCGATCGTACAATTTATGTTTTGGGTAAAGCACCCGGTCTGACGACGCTGACGCTGTTTGACGGCGCCGGTATGTTGTTGGCCAACGTTCGGGTCCGGGTTGCCCCGGATGTGACCGAGTTCAAAGAGCGTTTGCGTCAGATCCTGCCCGCCGAACCGATTGAGGTTCGCACAGCGAATGACGGCATCGTTCTATCCGGTACGGTTTCAAGCGCAGCCAAACTGGCCCGCGCACTGGAATTGGCGGAACGTTATGCGCCTGAACGCGTTTCGAACCTGATGTCTGTTGGCGGCGTCCAGCAGGTCATGTTGAAAGTACGGTTTGCGGAAATGAACCGCTCTGTCGCGAAAGAGCTCTCTTCAACGCTTTCCATTGCAACCGATGACTTTGTTGGTGGTTTCAACCCGCAAAACCTCGTGCCGCCTGTCACTGTTGAAAACGGTGTGCTGCTGTTTGGCTTCGGGGTCGGGTCGGCGCAGGTCAATCTGCTGTTGCAAGCCTTGGAAACCAAGGGCCTTGTCCGCAACCTTGCTGAGCCGAATCTGTCAGCTCTGTCCGGTCAGGAAGCGTCCTTCCTTGCGGGCGGCGAGGTTCCAATCCCGGTTCCTCAGGACGATGGTGTCGTGGCCATCGAATTCAAACCCTTCGGTGTCGAAATGCTGTTCACGCCACGGGTTGTGGACGGCGATCTGATTAATCTTGAAATGGGCACGTCGGTATCGAGCATCGACACCAGCTCAAGCTTCACGATCAACGGGGACAACGTTCCCAGCTTTATCGTGCGTCAAGCAAAGACCACCGTGGAACTGCGCGACGGTGAGAGCTTTGCCATCGCCGGGCTTCTTCAGGACAACTTTGTCGATCAAGCCAGCCAAGTTCCCTGGCTGGGCGATGTTCCCGTCCTTGGCGCCCTGTTCCGCAGCGCCGATTTCCAGCGGGATCAGAGCGAACTCGTTATCATCGTCACCGCACATCTGGTATCACCGATACGCGGCGAGGCGCTTGCTCTGCCAACCGACCGTGTCAAGCCACCCAGTGAGTTCGACCTGTTTATTAACGGTAAGACAGCACGCACGACCCGCGCAGGTGTAGGTGCCGCTTCTGAAGTCGCCAAACAGGATTTCGGCAGCTCATACGGCTACGTCCTGGATTGATGAGGAGGATAGACCAATGAACAAGTGGATCATCACACTGGGTCTCACGGTCGCCGTCTCGGCCTGTACACGTGAGGCCGGTTACGAAGCCGACCAAGGGGCCTTTGGCAACGCGACGCTTAACAACGTTCAGGTTATGAATGGTGAACTGTCTTATGCTGAGATCCTGAGCCGTCGCTTTGCGGCTGATGTGCCCAGCCAGATCAACTTTGCCTTCGACAGTTCGCAACTGGATGCATCCGCCCAAAGCATTCTGTTGCAGCAAGCAGACTGGATCAAACAATTCCCCGAGGCACGGTTCCGGGTCTATGGGCACACAGATGCCGTCGGTTCAAACAGTTACAACCAGAGCCTGGGTTTGCGCCGGGCGCAGGCAGCGGTGAATTTCCTGGTCCAACAGGGTATTTCCCGGTCCAGATTGGAAGCCGTCGTATCCTTCGGCAAAACCCAGCCCCTGGTTGCTACTTCGAATCGCGACCGCCGCAATCGCCGCACAGTGACCGAGGTGTCAGGCTTTGTGGACGGTGGCCCGCAGACGCTGGACGGAAAATACGCCCAGGTCATTTACCGCGAATACGTCGAAAGCGCGACGCGACCGAGTTACATTGAAGATTCTTCCAATGTAGCCGACTCGGGGAGCGGTGGATAATACGACAGAAATGGGCGACATCGTCGCCCATTTCCCTACAATTGGTTCTTTTGCGCCAAATTCTCGCCCAACTTCACAGCGACATTGTCAACAATTGGGTGACCTGCGGCCTGAATTGACCGCATAGGGGCGACAGCAAATCAACCGGCACGATATCCGTCCGCAAGAGAAGCTGGCCTCTCTCAACGAGGATATTGTTTATGACCAGCGCGACGCCGCAAGATGACAACACCGGTATCTTGGCTTGCACGATCAGCCGGGATGTCCAGAACTTCGACCTGCTCATCGAAGACATGGAAGCCGCGCTGGGCGAACGGTGGGGTGATCTGGGCTTTGCCGAAGCGCTGGCCTTTTTCAGCCAGCCCGAAGCCGAATCACTGCAGTTTGTTGCGCTGGCCATCGATGGCGAGGATGAGGATAACCTGTCTTTGATGGGCGAGATCATCACCCAGGCAAAAGACAAAAAAATCAAAGTGGTCCTGATCGCCGAGGACGTCACACCTGCTGCCCTTCACCAATTGCTGCGCAAGGGCGCGGACGAGTTTGTCCCCTACCCTCTGCCCGAAGGCGAATTGCAGGAAGCCATCGAGCGGATGAACCAACCTGACCCTGTTGCCGTTGCGCAGGCGGCCGCGGTGCCGCTGGCGGGCGGAGATGCCAAAGAAGGTGCCCTGTTCGTTGTGCATGGTCTGGCCGGTGGTGTCGGATCGACCACAATGGCGGTGAACCTTGCGTGGGAGCTTGCCTGTGTTTCCGACAAGGACGCACCGACTGTTTGCCTGATCGATCTGGATCTTCAATACGGCACCGTTTCCACATATCTGGATCTGCCGCGCCGCGAAACCGTGTTCGAAATGCTGTCGGATACGGCCAATATGGACGATGAGGTCTTCTCGCAAGCGCTTCAAAGTTATGAAGAAAAGCTTCAGGTGTTGACAGCGCCCTCCGATATGGTCCCGCTGGACCTGATCACGCCGGAAGACATTCAGCGCGTCATCGACATGGCGCGCAAGCATTTTGACTATGTCATCGTGGACATGCCCAAGACGCTGGTTCTTTGGTCTGAAACCGTTTTGCAGGCGGCGCATGTTTATTTTGCCATGATCGAGCTGGACATGCGGTCGGCCCAGAACGCGCTGCGCCTGAAACGCGCCTTGCAGGCCGAAGAACTGCCCTTCAACAAGCTGCGCTTTGCCCTGAACCGTGCACCCAAATTCACCGACCTGAATGGAAAAGGCCGGGTCAAACGTATGGGCGAAAGCCTTGGGATTTCGATCGATCTGCAACTGCCGGATGGCGGTAAACCCGTGATGCAAAGCGGCGATCACGGTCTGCCCTTGGCAAGTTCTGCGGCAAAGAACCCATTGCGCCGCGAATTCGCAAAACTTGCGAAATCACTTCACAGCCTGGGCAGCAGCAGCGCCGAGGCCGCGTAAAACCATCCCAAGGGGGGATAAGCCGTGTTTTCAAGATACAAGAAACAGCCCGAAGCGCAGCCAGTACAAGCGCCGTCGAAAGCGCCTGAAGCGGCTGCACCGGCAGCGGCCCCTACCCCAAACGCCGTGGCCCGCAAACCACTGCAAAAGAAATCGGCCGAGGCGATGGGTTCGGACCGCGACCGCAAACGCAAAGAGCGTCTGGGCGAGATTAAGATCGAACTGCATCGCGAGCTTCTGGAAAATCTGAACCTCGCAGCGTTGGAGAACGCGGGTGAAGCGGAACTGCGCGCGGAAATCAGCGCAATCGCCAGCGAAGTGCTGGAAGCCAAGAACATTGTTCTGAACCGCGACGACCGGACCCAGCTGAACAAAGAGCTCTACGACGAAGTCACCGGCCTCGGCCCGCTGGAAACGCTGCTGCAGGACGACACGGTCAACGATATTCTGGTCAATGGTCCGCAGCAGATCTTTGTGGAACGCGCCGGTAAGCTGGAACTCAGCGACATCACGTTCAAGGACGAAAAGCACCTGATGCGGATCATCGACAAGATCGTGTCCGCCGTGGGCCGTCGTGTTGATGAATCAAACCCTTATGTTGACGCCCGTCTGGCCGATGGCTCGCGTTTCAATGCGATGGTGCCGCCGATTGCCGTCGATGGCTCGCTGGTTTCCATTCGTAAGTTCAAGAAAGACAAGCTGGGCATTGACGATCTGGTCAATTTCGGCGCGTTTACCGAAGAAATGGCCGCCTATCTGCAAGCTGCCGTATCGACCCGTCTGAACATCATCGTCTCGGGCGGTACGGGTTCCGGTAAAACGACCACCCTAAACGCCCTGTCCAGCTTTATTGACGATGCCGAACGCATCCTGACCATCGAGGATACGGCGGAACTCCAGCTGCAACAGACCCATGTGGGCCGGATGGAAAGCCGCCCGCCCAACGTCGAAGGCAAGGGTGAGGTCAGCCCGCGCGACTGTTTGAAAAACGCCCTGCGTATGCGCCCCGACCGCATCATCGTTGGCGAGACGCGTGGCGCGGAGGTGATCGACATGCTGCAGGCCATGAACACCGGTCACGACGGATCAATGACCACGATCCACGCCAACTCGGCCCGCGATGGTATATCGCGTCTGGAAAACATGATCGCGATGGCCGGGATTGAAATGCCGATCAAGGCCGTACGCAGCCAGATCTCATCCGCTGTGAACCTGATCGTGCAAGCCAGCCGTCTTCAGGACGGCTCGCGCCGCATGACTTCGATCACCGAAATCACGGGGATGGAAGGCGACGTGATCTCGATGCAGGAAATCTTTAGGTTTCAACGTGTTGGTCTGACACCCGACAACAAAATCATCGGGCATTTCACCGCCACGGGTGTGCGCAGCCACTATTCCGAACGCTTCCGTCTTTGGGGCTTTGATCTACCGGCGTCGATCTACGACCCAACCACAATGTAGGAGAAACTTACATGCAAGTGCCTATGGAGGCGATCATCTATGTCGCCATCTTTGTGGGGGTTCTCGCCTTGGTCGAAGGCATCTATCTTGTCGCCTTCGGCAAGTCGATCAGCCTGAACAGCCGCGTCAACCGTCGCCTCGACATGCTGGAAAAAGGCGCCGGGCGCGAGCAGGTGCTGGAACAGCTGCGCAAGGAAATGCAACAGCATATGAAATCGCAGAGCATCCCTCTGTATTCATTGCTGGCAGACAAGGCGCAGAAGGCGGCCATCGCGTTCTCGCCCCGCCAACTGATCATGATCATGTGCCTTGTGTCAGTTGTGGCATTCATGGGGCTGAGCATCGGAACCGCCACTGAGATGGTTCTGCGCGTCGCCATCTCGATCGCGATTGGCGTTGGTGGCGTCTACGCCTGGGTCAACCACAAGGCCAAAAAGCGCATGGGAATGATCGAAGAGCAATTGCCTGACGCTGTTGAACTGATGGTACGCTCGCTGCGGGTTGGTAACCCGTTTGTGTCGACTATTCAGGTGGTTGCGAACGAAGTGCAGGACCCGCTAGGCACCGAATTTGGTGTCATCGCGGATGAATGCGCCTATGGTCGCGACGTGGGCGAAGCGCTGAAGGATATGGCCGAACGTCTGGATATGCAGGACTTGCGGTTCCTAGCGGTTGCCGTGGGTATCCAACAGCAATCCGGTGGCAACCTTGCTGAGATTTTGGCAGGCCTGGCCCAAGTCATTCGCGCCCGGTTCCGCCTATTCCGCCGCGTCAAGGCGATCACGGCCGAAGCACAATGGTCCGGTAAATTCCTGTCCGGCTTCCCAATCTTCTGTCTGGTTTTCGTTTTGGTAAAAGATCCCGGATACTACGACGAGGTTCTGGACCACCAGTGGTTCATCCCGGCCTGTTTCATCGTTGGTATCATGTTGACGCTGAACCTGATCGTCATGAAGATCATCACAAACATCAAGGTCTGAGGGCGATCCCATGGAGTTTCTGACAAAAATCAATGATTTGCTTACGGAGAACTTGGGAGAGTTTGGCCCTCTGATCGTGGTTGGAATTCTTGGCCTTGTCCTGATCGGTGTTGCTGTCTCGCTGATGATGAGCCAGCCCGAGGATCCGCTCAAAAAGCTTCAGCGCGCCAATGCGGCACCAAAGGCAACCAAGAAGGACAAGAAAGACAAGCTGCGGCACGGCAGCCAGAATGAGCAGCTTGAGAAATTCGCAACTTTCCTTGAGCCGAAGGACCAGGAAGAATACTCGGCCGTCCAGCTGAAACTGAGACAAGCAGGTTATCAGTCCAAGGACGCGGTTCGGTTTTTCCACTTTGCGCAGTTCGCCCTAGGGATCATTGGTATTGTTCTGGGCGTTCTGTTGATAACCGTGTTTTCCGGTGACCAGGAATTCACCACTCAGCAAATGGTCATCCGGGTGCTGTTGCCGGGCGGCGTGGGATACATGATCCCGAAATACTGGATCACGCGCCGGGTCGCCGAACGGCAAGAGGCAATCACGTCCGGGTTTCCTGATACACTCGACCTTATGCTGGTCTGTGTCGAAGCAGGGCAGTCCCTTGATCAGGCCATCGTGCGCGTCGCAAGTGAAATGAAATCCTCCTACCCCGACATCGCTCAGGAATTTGAGGTCGTCGCCTATGAGATGAAGGCCGGTAAGGACAAGGACACCGTTCTGCGGGACTTTGGAACCCGTTGCGGTGTGCAGGATGTCAGTTCATTTGTGACCGTGATGATCCAATCGGCAACATTTGGTACATCGATTGCCGAAGCTCTGCGGGTTTATGCCGGTGAAATGCGTGACAAACGGGTCATGCGGGCAGAAGAAGCCGCAAACAAGTTGCCTACGAAAATGACTCTGGTCACAATGATGCTGACGGTGCCGCCGCTGTTGATCATTCTGGTCGGCCCCTCGGCAAACGTGATTTCGAGCTTCGGTCGCTGATGGATCGCTTATGAAAACAAAACTCAGGTGTGTCCTGTCCCGGCTACGCCGATTGCTTCAAGCCACTGTGGTTATCGCCACGGTGGCTTCTTGCACTGAAGGCGGTCTGTCCAATGGGCTGGATGCGCCGGGCGTCGATCCCAAAGGCAAGTCGGTCGACCACATCACCGTTGGCAACCGGTTGATGGCAGCGGGTGAATACGAACTTGCGTTGGAGAGCTTTACCCGCGCCGCATTGGATCAGGGGATGACCCCGGAGGTCCTGACCTCGATGGGAACCGCCAATGTTGGGCTGCGTCGATTGGGTCA
The DNA here is from genome assembly GCF_056532945.1 of Ruegeria sp. H7. NCBI lineage: Bacteria > Pseudomonadati > Pseudomonadota > Alphaproteobacteria > Rhodobacterales > Roseobacteraceae > Ruegeria > Ruegeria sp. H7. Next base: position 160,728 of record NZ_JBQFNZ010000006.1, on the reverse strand, counting down.
GGCGGAGCCCTTACTGCGGCAGGCGGTCGAGGATGATACGGACTGGCCCATCGCCTGGAACAATCTGGGTGTTCTGCTGATGGAATTGCAGGAATACCCCGAGGCCGCTCAGGTCTTTCAACGGGCCTTTGCGCTGGACAATGGCGAAAGTGACGCAATTCGCGACAATCTGCGCTTAGCACTCGCAAAAATGGAAAATCCTGTTAATAATACCCCCCAAGAACAAGAATATACGCTGGAGCAGCTTGGCGACGGGCAATTTACGCTACGCAAGATCCAGTAATCGAGGCAAGAGCAGTAAAGGACGCAAAAATGCGCCACCAATTCTTGATTCCATCCCTCATTCTCAGTGGGCTCATTCTAGCCGCTTGCGAAAAGGAAACTGCCGAAGAAAAGGTTGAACGCACGTTTCAGGAAGTGAACGTCATCGACGAAACCAACCTGAACGATGTTCTACTGAACGCGGCCGACCCGAATGAGGCGGTGACCTATTTCCACAACGCAGCCAGCAAAAGCCCCAACCGGATCGACCTTCAACGCGGTCTGGCCATTTCACTTGGGCGCGCCAAACGCACGACCGAAGCGGTATCGGCGTGGAAACGCGTGACGACCATGAAAGGGGCCAACAGCTCGGACAAGGTCGAGTACGCGGATGCGCTGGTCAGAAATGGTGATTGGGCGCAGGCGAAATCGGTTCTGGACACGGTTCCGCCAACCTATGAGACGTTCAAACGTTACCGGCTTGAGGCGGTCGTGGCCGATTCCAGAAAAGAATGGAAACGCGCAGACCATTTCTATGAAACTGCGGTTGGCCTGACCACGCGCCCGGGCAGCGTGATGAACAACTGGGGGTTCTCAAAACTCTCACGCGGGCAATACGCCGAGGCAGAGCGTTTGTTCACCGATGCGATCCGGCAAGACAGTTCGCTGTTTACCGCAAAGAACAATCTGGTTCTGGCCCGCTCTGCACAGGGAAATTACAGCCTGCCGGTTGTTCCCATGTCACAGATCGAACGGGCGCGCCTGTTGAACACTATGGGGATCTCGGCTGTGAAGCAGGGCGACGTGACCACAGCCAAGAACCTGTTCCGCGAGGCGATCTCGACCCATCCGCAGCATTTCGACGAAGCCGTCCGTTCGCTGCGCGCGCTTGAGGAATCCACCTAAATGGACATCCCTGTTCGGGCGGCGGTGTGGTTCCTGCCGTTCATTCTGCCGATCTGTTTCTATGTCGCCTTCACCGATATGCGTGAGATGCGGATCAAGAACCACGCCGTTGTGGCTTTGGCGCTGGTCTATGTGGTTGTCGGGCTGATCGCCCTGCCCCCGTGGGCGACCGGCACACTCAGCGGAAAGCTGGGGCCATTCCCCGTCGCTTTTCCGCCTTATGTCTGGCAATTGCTGCATCTTCCCGTGATCCTGATCGCCGGAATGGTCCTGAATGCCATCGGCGCTGTTGGCGCGGGTGACGCCAAGTTTCTGGCGGCGGCTGCACCGTTTGTCTGGGTTCAGGACTTGGGTGTCGTGCTTGCGATTTTGATGGCAACCGTTTTGGGTGCCGTAGTCACGCATCGGCTGGCCCGCCACACCCGCTTGCGCGCAATCGCGCCGCATTGGGAAAGCTGGGACCGGGGCAAAAAGTTCCCGATGGGCCTTGCCCTTGCCGGAGCTTTGGCGATGTATTTGATTCTGGGCACTGTTTACGGTTCGTAAACTATCATCACCGCGCCATGTCGCTGCCTTGGTCCCGCCATAAAGCTGGGCCAGATTTCCCACAAGTCGCCCGTTTGCGGGCATTTGTGTGATTTTTTGGATGGACGAGCGTCGCTCATGAATATGCAAGCTTCCTCTGTTATGGCCCCTCCTGCCCCCAAAGGTTTGGGGGAGATGCAGCTCCCGCTGGTGATGATGCGGGACATTCTGCTGAAAACGATCTTCCGTAAGAACGCCAGCACTGTGTCCGAAGTTGCCGAGGCGGTCTGCCTGCCCGGTTCGGTCACGCAGGAACTGATCGACATCGCGCGCGAACAGAAACTGATCGAAGCGACAGGCACCCTGAACGCCAATAGCGGCAATGAAATGGGCTATCAGCTGACCGATGCAGGCAAGGCCCGCGCATTGGACGCGCTTAGCCAGTCTGAATATTTTGGCGCGATGCCGGTGCCGCTGGACGTTTATCGCGAGCAGGTCAAGCGCCAGTCGATCCGCAACATTCAGGTCACGCGTGAGCAATTGGTCGGTGCCATGGGCCATCTGGTCCTGCCCGATAGCCTGTTGGACCATCTTGGTCCGGCGGTCAGTGCGGGCCGCTCGATCCTGATGTATGGCCCTCCGGGCAATGGTAAATCCTCGATTTCGAACGGTATCCGCGATGCTTTGGGCGACAATGTTTATGTGCCCTATGCCATCGAATATGCCGGTCAGGTAATCACCGTCTATGACCCGATCGTGCACACCGCGATCGAGCAGGAAGCCGACGACCCCAACAGCCTGCGCCGCCGCAAACGGTTCGACTCGCGCTATGTGCAATGCGAACGCCCCACCGTTGTAACGGGTGGTGAACTGTCGCTGTCCATGCTGGATCTGGTCTACAACCCCACCGCGCGGACCTATCAGGCCCCGTTGCAGTTGAAATCGACCGGCGGCATCTTCATCGTGGACGACCTTGGCCGTCAGGCGGAACCGCCGCAGGCGCTGGTCAACCGCTGGATTGTTCCGCTGGAAGAGAACAAGGATATTCTGGGCTTGCAATCGGGTGAAAAGTTCGAGGTGCCGTTTGACACGTTGGTCATCTTCTCGACCAACTTCCACCCGAACGAGATTTTCGACCAAGCCGCCCTGCGCCGGATCTTTTTCAAGATCAAAATCGACGGCCCGAACCAGGAGAACTTCCTGAAAATCTTTGCCATGGTGGCCCGCAAACGCGGCATGCCGCTGGATGAGGCCGCTCTGGTCCACCTGTTGAAGGTCAAATACCCGACCATCGACAATATCTATGCGAACTATCAGCCGATCTTCCTGATCGATCAGATGATCTCGATCTGCGAATTCGAGGGCATCCCTTATCAGATGAGCCCAGACCTGATCGACCGCGCCTGGGCCAACATGTTCGTCAAGGACGAGAAAATCGTCAAATAACGCCGTGCCATTCCGGCACGAGGGCGGTTAATCTGCGCCTATGACGCAGATTCCCGCCCGGATCACCGATTGGTTTTCGGCCAAAGGCTGGTCCATCCACCCCCATCAGCAAGACATGTTCGACCGGGCGCGTGATCCGGCCACGCTGCTGACCGCCCCCACCGGGGGCGGCAAGACAATGGCCGGGTTTCTGCCGTCTCTGGCTGAACTGGCCGAGGGCGCACATAGCGGGTTACACACGATCTATGTCTCACCGCTGAAAGCCTTGGCGGCAGATATCAAACGCAACCTTCGCACGCCGGTGGATGAGATTGGCCTGCCCATCCGCATCGAAGACCGGACCGGCGATACATCCGCGACGCAAAAGAAACGTCAGCGCGCTGACCCTCCGCATATTCTACTGACAACGCCCGAAAGCCTTGCCCTGCTGACCTCTTACGAGGACGCTCCGCGCATGTTTGATGGGGTGCAGAGGGTGATCGTGGATGAAATCCATGCCCTTGCCGAAAGCAAGCGCGGGGATCAGTTGATGCTGGCGCTGGCACGGTTGCAAACCCTCTGCCCCGATCTGCGCCGCGTCGGCCTGTCGGCGACGGTCGAAGACCCCGAAGGGATCGCCCGCTTTCTGGCGCGGCACCCGGACCCGTGCCGGATCATACAGGCCGACCCCGGCCCTGACCCCGACATCGCGATGCTGGCAACCGAGGAAATGCCCCCGTGGTCGGGTGGCGGCGCGGCTTATGCGATCCCGGCAGTGCTGGAGCAGGTCCGGCGGCACAAGACCACGCTGATCTTTCACAATACCCGCGCGCAGGCCGAGATTTTCTTTCACAATCTGTGGCTTGCCAATGACGAAGGGCTGCCCATCGGCATTCATCACGGCAGTCTGGACCGTCAACAGCGTGAACGGGTCGAGGCCGCCATGGTGCGTGGTGATCTGCGGGCCATCGTCTGCACCGGCTCTTTGGATCTGGGCATCGACTGGGGGGATGTCGATCTGGTCATCCAGATCGGTGCGCCCAAGAACGTGAAGCGATTGGTGCAGCGGATCGGGCGGGCGAACCATCGCTACAACGCGCCGTCCAAGGCCCTTTTGGTGCCTGCCAACCGGTTTGAAGTGGTGGAATGCGTCGCCGCGCTAGAGGCTGCAAAAGCGCATGAACTGGATGGCGAGCCACGCGGCGCAGGCCCCCGAGATGTGCTCTGCCAGCATATCCTGATTGCGGCGGCGGCGGGGCCGTTCGAGGCTGACGCACTGTTCACGGAAATGACCTCAGCCGGGCCTTTTGCCGATCTGACCCGTCCGGAATTCGACGCGTGTCTGGAGTTCTGCGCAACCGGTGGCTATGCCCTGCGCGCCTATGACCGCTGGCAGCGGCTGCTGCAGCGTCCCGATGGGCTGTGGCAGTTGCGCGACCCCCGCGCCGCCGCGCGCATCCGTATGAACCTTGGGACGATTCAGGACACCGACACCCTGAAAGTGAGCCTGAAACGCAACCGCGGCGGCAAGCCACTGGGCGAGGTCGAGGAAGGCTTTGCCGCCTCGCTCACGCCCGGAGACACCTTCCTGATCGGCGGCCAGATCGTGCGCTATGAGGGCCTGCGCGAGATGGTGGTCGAGGTCAGCCGTCGGGCCGACAAAAAGCCCAAGATCGCCACTTTCATGGGGACGAAATTCGCCACCTCAACCCAGCTGAGCGACCGTATTCTGCGTATGTTCGCCCAACCCGACTGGCCGCAACTGCCCCGCCACACCGCCGACTGGCTGGCCCTGCAGCGGGACATGTCCCGCCTGCCCCAGCGCAACCGCCTGCTGATCGAAAGCTTTCCCAGCGACGGGCGCGAGCATCTGTGCGTCTACGGCTTTGCCGGGCGCAATGCGCAGCAAACGCTCGGCCTGTTGTTGACCAAACGGATGGAGGAGACGGGTCTGGCCCCCCTTGGCTTTGTCGCCACGGATTATGCCACCCTGATCTGGGGTCTGGACGCGGTCACGGACCCCAGCCCGCTGTTCCGTCTGGACGCGCTGCGGCAGGGGTTGGACACGTGGCTGGCGGGAAATGCCGTCATGAAACGGACCTTCCGCGCCTCGGCCACAATCGCCGGTCTGATCGAGCGCAACACGGGCGGGCAACGCAAAAGCGGGCGGCAGGCGACGTTTTCATCGGACATCCTGTATGACACGCTGCTGAAATACGACCCGGACCACCTGTTGATGCAAATCACCCGCGAAGAAGCCATGCGCGGTCTGGTCGATTTTGGCCGGATCGAAGCGATGATCGCGCGTATCGGCGACCGGATTGATCTGATGCGCCTTGATCGGGTTTCACCGCTGGCAGCACCGCTGTTTCTGGAAGTCGGCAAAATCCCGGTCAAAGGCGCGGCCGAGGAACGCTTGCTGGCAGAGGAAAGCGCCCGCCTGCTGGAAGCCGCCGGGCTGGACAATCTGTAAAATACCTTGCGTGCAACACTGAAACATATAATGAACTTACCATGAACAAACTGGGATTTTCCTTTTGCAGCGCGGATCTTTTTGCCCTGCCCTCCGGCGCGCTCTGGTGGCCGGGGCAGAGCATGCTCTGCGTCTCGGACCTGCATCTGGGCAAGTCCGAGCGGATAGCGCGGCGCAGTGGTTTAACCCTTCCGCCTTATGACAGCCGTGAAACGCTGGATCGGTTGTCGGCGGACCTTGACCGGACAGGGGTTGAGGTCGTGGTTTGTCTGGGTGACAGCTTTGACGATCTCGACGCCTCAAGCGCTTTGGCGGCGGATGAAAAGCTGCGAATAGCGGCGCTGCAAGCTGGACGACGTTGGATTTGGATCGAAGGCAATCACGATCCGGGACCGATCGAGCTGGGCGGCGCACATTTGTCTGAATGGACCTGCGGGCCGCTTGTCTTTCGCCACATCGCACAACCCGACGCAACAGGCGAGGTTTCAGGGCATTTTCACCCCAAAGCGCGTTTGACGCTCAGGGGCAGGTCGATTTCCCGGCCTGCCTTTCTGCTGGACCACGCCCGGCTGATCCTGCCAGCCTACGGAACCTATACCGGCGGGCTGCGCAGCACAGACGATGTTCTGACGACGCTATTGGGACCTAGGGCCAAGGCCATTCTGACCGGCCCAACCCCTCAGATGGTGCCGATGCCACGTTAGGCTCAGATCAGCCCGTCCTCTTCCAGCATTGGCTTGTACTTGCGGCTGACAGGCACGAGATCGCCATTGACCAGTCGCAGGAAGGTTTTGCCCTCGGCCTTCTCGACACCCATGATCGACGCGTCCGTAACCCAATGCGAGCGATGCGAGCAATGGCCCGGTACAGGCTCCATTTCATCGATGGCGTCTGTCAGTCGGGACCGAATTGTGAACGTCCCCTCAGAGGTGACGACATCCACGTTGTGGTCCTTCACGGTCAGGCGGAAAATCTTGCCTTCGAACCCGGCGGGCAACCGTCGGACCAGTCGCGGCTGGACAGGTTTTTCTTCGACCTCCCGCGTATGCAGATCACCGCGGCGGACCAGCACAAGACCTGCGGCGAACAGGATGCCGTAGACGGCGACCGCATGCGCCTCGGGCGCCATCTTGCCGATACAGGTGAAACACACCCAGGCCAGCAACCACAACATCGGCGTCAGCAAAGCCAGCATCACGGTGGCAAAAGCAAGATCACGCCACGGCAGTTTGACCAGCACCAATTTGTCACGCAGCAGTTTCCGGGCAGTCCATGTCGCGCTGAGCGCGATGATCATCACACCGACCCAGAACACAAGGCGCAGACCGAACGGCAATTCCCCGTCCATGAAGGGCGGAAACACATAAGCCAGCAATGGTAGAAAAACGAGCGCCGCGACGATGCGCTGAGGGCTTAGAACAGTTCTGATCTCACTGACTTCGATATTCATACGTATTCCGAGCGCAATTTCCCGCGTCACACAAACACTTGCCCGGAAAACTGCGGTCTTACTTAGTAACCACTTGGAATATCGGACATATCACGAAATCGAATACAAGCAAACCCATTCAAAGAAATGCCCTGCCCCCGGATATAGGGGACAGGGCATCTTGAATATTCCGGGTTATGGCACAGGGTGCACCCGCGCCAGCAGGGTCAAGCGGTCAGACCTTCGGGTTCCGGCAGACCGTTGGCACGACAGCACGCGGTCAGTGTGTTGGCCAGGAGGCAGGCAATGGTCATCGGACCGACGCCCCCCGGAACCGGAGTGATCGCGCCTGCGCGCTCAGCCGCGCTGGCATAATCCACGTCACCCACAAGTTTGTTCTTGCCGTCACGTTCGATGCGGTTAATGCCCACGTCGATCACGGTGGCCCCTTCCTTGATCCAGTCGCCCGGCACCATCTCGGGGCGGCCCACGGCGGCCACGACGATATCGGCGCGGCGGACCACATCCGGCAGGTCCTTGGTGCGAGAATGCGCGATGGTCACGGTGCAGCTATCGCCCAGCAGCAGTTGCGCCATCGGTTTGCCCACGATGTTCGACCGCCCGATCACAACCGCATCCATCCCGGACAGCGAGCCATGGTGGTCGCGCAGCATCATCAGACAGCCCAGTGGCGTGCAGGGCACCATCGACTTCTGACCGGTCCCCAGCAGACCCACATTCGAGATGTGGAAGCCATCCACATCTTTGGCCGGGTCGATCGAGTTGATCACCAGGTCTTCGTTCAGATGCCCCGGCAGCGGCAGTTGCACCAGAATGCCGTGCACCGCCGGATCATTGTTCAGCCTGTCGATCAGCGCCAGCAGATCCTCTTCCGAAGTGTCGGCCTCCAGCTTGTGCTCGTACGAGTTCATGCCGACCTCGACAGTCATCTTGCCCTTGGACCGCACATAGACCTGGCTTGCCGGGTCCTCGCCCACCAGCACCACCGCCAGACCGGGCGTGATGCCGTTTTCCTCTTTCAGCTTTGCGACCTGATCGGCGACCTGAGCGCGCACCTTAGCGGCAAAAGCCTTCCCGTCGATAACCTGGGCTACCATCCTGTGATCCCTTCTTTCAAAACGGATCGGGCGCAGGAAGCGCCCGGTTTCTCAGTCAGGGCCGAGCACGCGCTCTTCCCGCGCGATCGACCAGTCAATCAAAATGCGCCACAGCTTTTCGGCCAAATCCGGGTCCATGCCCAATTCGTCAGAGCTTGCGCGCACGCGCTGCACCACCTCTTCAACACGATCCGGGATACGGGCCGGCAGGCCCTCGGCCGGTTTCAACTGGGATGCGCGGTCGATATAGCCCGCGCGCGTCACCAGCAATTCGATCAGTTGGCGATCCAGCTTGTCGATCTGAACCCGCAACTCCGGCATCGAGTGACAGTCTTGCGGCAGTGTCAGAATGGACATTTTAATCTCCTGTGGTCCGGGGATACCCCCGAACCACGAGATGTATCATTCAGGCGCTTAGAACAAGCCCTCGATCTGGCCTTCGTCGTTGAGGCGAATCGTCTCAGCCGCGGGTTTGCGGGGCAGGCCGGGCATGGTCATGATCTCACCGCAGACAACCACGATGAAGCCCGCACCGGCGCTTAGCCGCACCTCGCGCACCGGAACCGAGTGGCCGGTAGGCGCGCCCCGCAGGGTCGGGTCGGTCGAGAACGAATACTGGGTTTTCGCCATGCAGACCGGGAGGTTGCCATAGCCCGCGTCTTCCCATTCGCGCAGCTGATTGCGGATCTTGTTGTCGGCCAGAACCTCGTCAGCGCGGTAGATGCGCTTGGCGATGGTTTCGATCTTTTCGAACAGCGGCATCTCGTCAGGATAGATCGGCGCGAAGTTCGCGGTGCCGCCCTCGACGATTTCGACCACTTTCTCGGCCAGCGGAGCCGAGCCTTCGGACCCCAGTTCCCAGTGACGTGACAGAACCGCCTCGACCCCGTGATCGCCGCAATAGTCTTTCACGGCCTTTACTTCGGCATCGGTGTCGGTGACAAAGTGGTTGATGGCGACCACAACCGGAACACCGAACGATTTCACGTTTTCGATGTGACGGCCCAGGTTGGCGCAGCCCGATTTCACGGCATCAACATTCTCGGCACCCAGATCAGCCTTGGCCACGCCGCCGTTCATCTTCATCGCGCGCACGGTGGCAACCAGCACCACAGCCGACGGAGCGATGCCCGCTTTGCGGCACTTGATGTTCATGAACTTCTCGGCACCCAGATCGGCCCCGAAACCCGCTTCGGTCACGACATAGTCTGCGACTTTCAGAGCGGTCTTGGTCGCGATGACCGAGTTACAGCCGTGTGCGATGTTCGCGAACGGGCCACCGTGGACAAAGGCCGGGTTGTTTTCCAGCGTCTGCACCAGGTTCGGCTGCATTGCGTCCTTCAGCAGCACGGTCATTGCGCCCTCGGCCTTGATATCGCGGCAGTAGACCGGGGTCTTGTCGCGGCGGTAGGCGACGATGATGTCACCCAGACGCTTTTCCAGATCCTTCAGGTCGTTTGCCAGACACAGGATCGCCATAACCTCAGAGGCCACGGTAATATCAAAACCGGCCTCACGCGGGAAACCGTTGCTGACGCCGCCCAGAGACGCCGTGATCTGACGCAGGGCACGGTCGTTCATGTCGACCACGCGACGCCATGCAACGCGACGGGTGTCGATCTCGGCCTCGTTACCCCAATAGATGTGGTTGTCGATCATCGCCGACAGCAGGCTGTGCGCGCTGGTGATCGCGTGGAAGTCGCCGGTGAAGTGCAGGTTCATTTCCTCCATCGGAACAACCTGCGCATACCCGCCACCTGCAGCGCCGCCCTTCATGCCGAAGTTCGGGCCGAGCGAGGCCTCACGGATACAGATCATCGCGTTCTTGCCGATGCGGTTCAGACCGTCACCCAGCCCCACAGTGGTCGTGGTCTTACCCTCACCTGCCGGGGTTGGGTTGATCGCGGTTACAAGGATCAGCTTGCCGTCTTCACGGTCCTGCACCGAGTTGATGAAGTCCTGGCTGACTTTCGCCTTGTCGTGGCCATAGGGCAGCAGATCGGCGGAATCGATGCCGATCTTGGCGCCGATTTCCTGAATCGGCTTCTTGTTCGCTTCGCGGGCGATTTCGATGTCGGATTTGTAGCTCATTGGCCAGGGTCCCTGATTGAATGCCTTGCAAAACCGACGCAGCGCGTCGGCGCTGTGCAACCCATACAGTCGTACACAATTCCGATGGCTATGGATTCCGACATATTCATGCCGCGAAACGGCGTCGCCGGATATCGTGAGTTTCAAATCGGAAACGAATGGGCCTTATGGCTGCCAGATTGGCTGATCAGGGACAAACAATCGCAATTTGTCGCCAATTCGCAGGGAACCGGGTCGTTCGACCCAACCCGTCACCCCGCGCCGCCCTTTGGCTGCGGGTTTGAAGGCGGCACCGTGACCGCTGTGATCCTGTTCAATCTCACGCCCCGGCAGAACGCAGGGGGCGTTTTCCATATCCACGGTGATCGTCGCACCGTTGTCGGCCTGCAAACGCGAGGATGGGGGAACATGTGAAAAATCGGGAATACCCTTCACGACAATCGACGCCCCAAGGTACGACGGATCGAGATCATCCACCCCCATCTCAGTCGCGATCCCGGCCAATTCCTCGGCTGACAGGACCGACAGCTGCCTGACGTTCCTGATCTCGGTGCCCTGCGGATACAGGTTCTTGACGCGCACGCAGGACGCCCGGTTAAGCCCTTCATGCCGTTCGCCGCGCACACCTTCGAAATCTAGCTTCAAGGTTTCAACCGGCTCAGCCCGCAACGACTGCCCCGCCGGTACATGGCCCAGCCAGATCACTTCGCCTGCGTATTCGGTTTCGCGCAAAAACGGCATGGGCCTTCCCTTCTTATCAGCGTCCTTGCGCGCATAATGCCCAGCACCGACCTGATGAAAAGAAAAAACCCGTAGGCTGGCTCCGGGTTTTTTTGTTTATGCAGTCGGCTCAGGTTCCATCCCACCTTCGGGCGGAGATTTCTTCGGCTTGGTCTTGGGAATGGCCGTAACGCTGGGCGCGCTGCCCTCATCCGTCTTGTCGCCTTCGTCGTCGCCTTCGGTGGGCGACTCGCCATTCATGACGCGCTTGATCTCATCGCCGGTCAGGGTTTCGTATTCCAGCAGCCCCTGCGCCAGACGTTCCCAAGCCTCGTTCTTGTCGGTCAGGATTTTATGTGCGCGCTCATAGCCTTGCTGGATCAGGCGCTTCACCTCTTCCTCAATCAGCTCTTTGGTGTGCGCAGAAACCGAGAAACCGGCGGTGTTGCCCTGATAGCCTTCATGCGCTTCGGCATAGTCGATATTGCCGACCTTGTCCGACATGCCCCAGCGCATGACCATCGCGCGGGCCAGTTGGCTGGCCTGCATGATGTCGCCAGCCGGACCGTTCGAGACGTGATCTTCACCGTATTTGATGACCTCGGCAGCCTTACCGGCCATGGTCATGGCCAGCTTCTGCTCACACTCATCGCGGTGATAGTTCAAACGGTCCATTTCCGGCAGAGACACAACCATACCCAGCGCACCACCGCGCGGAATGATCGTCGCCTTATAGACCGGATCGCACAGCGGCAGTTCAAGACCGACCACAGCGTGACCAGCCTCGTGATAGGCGGTCTTTTCCTTCTGGTCCTGGGTCAGCACCATCGAGCGGCGCTCGGCCCCCATCATCACCTTGTCTTTCGCGTTCTCGAAATCCTCCATGGTGACAAAGCGGCGACCCACACGTGCGGCCATCAACGCGGCCTCGTTCACGAGGTTTGCCAGATCGGCACCCGAGAACCCCGGCGTCCCGCGCGCGATGATGCGCAGATCGACATCGGGGCCCAAGGGGGTCTTGCGCGCGTGCACGCCCAGAATTTTCTCACGGCCTTTGATATCGGGGTTGCCAACGGTCACGTTCCGGTCAAACCGGCCCGGACGCAGCAGCGCGGGGTCCAACACGTCTTTACGGTTGGTCGCGGCCAGTATGATCACGCCTTCATTGGCCTCGAACCCGTCCATCTCGACCAGCAACTGGTTGAGGGTCTGTTCGCGTTCGTCGTTGCCACCGCCATAGCCTGCGCCACGATGGCGACCCACGGCGTCGATCTCATCGATGAACACGATACAAGGCGCGTTTTTCTTGGCCTGCTCGAACATATCGCGCACGCGCGAGGCACCGACACCCACAAACATTTCAACGAAATCCGAGCCCGAAATGGTGAAGAACGGCACACCCGCCTCACCCGCAATGGCACGGGCCAGCAGCGTCTTACCGGTACCCGGAGGGCCAACCAGCAGCGCGCCCTTGGGGATCTTGCCGCCCAGACGCGAGAATTTTTGCGGGTTGCGCAGGAATTCAACGATTTCTTCCAGCTCTTCCTTGGCCTCGTCGATACCCGCCACGTCGTCAAAGGTCACACGGCCATGCTTTTCGGTCAGCATCTTGGCCTTGGACTTGCCAAAGCCCATCGCACCGCCTTTGCCGCCGCCCTGCATCCGGTTCATGAAATAGACCCAGACACCGATCAGCAGCAGGAAGGGCAACAGCGTGATCAGGAACGACTGGAAACCCGATTGCTGCTGTTTCTCAGCGCGTACGGGGATGTTTTCGTCGATCAGCAGTTTGGTGACCTCGGCATCGCCGGGTTTGATCGTCACGAATGTCCCGCCGGTTTCTGTGGTATAGCGAATCTGTTCGCCATCCAGCGTCACATTCTTGACCTCACCGTTCTGCACGGCGCTGACAAAGTCGGAATAGGTTCGTTCATTGCTCTGAAGTGTTCCGCCTGGTCCGCTGAACAGATTGAACAGTGCAAGGATCAGCAAGAACAGAACGACCCAGAAGGCGATATTGCGAGCGTTGCCCAAGGAAATTCTCCCAAAAGATATCAGCAGATGGGGATCTGCCGGGTTGTCTCTTAAAATAGAGAGGATTGTGGCAGGTTCAATGCGATAAAAAAGAAGCGTAGAACTCGGGCCGGTTCGGCGCGGGCTCTGCGGTCCACCCATTCGGGAAACCTGCCAGAGGGGCCGCGCACAGGTCATCCCCGCGCCAGACCGCTGGCGAGGACTGCAACGCAAGGCGCGGGCGACCGGTCGCGCGCCAATCCGGCAGCAACGCCAGACCGGCCTCACCCAATGCGCGAATTTCTACGCCTTGGGGTGCGGGGCCGGTCAGGACCCAGCGATCGTCCCAACTGTCTGACGGGGTTGATGAGAGGTTGCAGACGGCCTGAAACTCTCTGCAAATCCAAGTATTCCCGCCCCTTGGCACCAGCAGGCAGCCGTTCAACGACCCGGCCTGCCCGCTTTGCAGGGCATCAATGGCCTGATCCACGGCCGTTTGGCGCGGGGGGTAACCGGGTCCGGAAATCCAGGCCACTATGCAAATCAGTACGCGCCGCTGGATTTCAGCGGGCAGCGCGGCAAACGCCGACCGATCAAGACACACGTCCCCGTCCACAACTGTGGTGGTCTTGCGTGCGGAATCCTGCGCATAAAGCGCCAGTGCCTCACGCGCTTGTGCAAGATTTTTTGCCACACGCGAAAGGGATTCTGCAGTTACGCCCAAAGGTTCCAGCCCGGCCAAAGCCTCGCGCGCCTTGATCCGGTCGAACCTTTTGTCCTGATTCGATGGGTCCTCGACCCATGTGACGCCCGTTTGGGTCAGGTGGTCACGCAGGCGTTGACGCGTGATCCCCAGCATGGGCCGGATCATTTCGATGGCGTCCCGATGATGCGAGACGGGCATCGCTGCCAAACCGGTGACACCAGCGGCGCGACCCAGTCGCATCAGCACCGTTTCCGCCTGATCATCCGCCGTGTGACCCAAGGCAATCATCGGAATCTCATTCTGCCGCGCCCAGTCCGTCAGCAGGGCATAGCGCGCCTGACGCGCCTGATCCTGCAGATTGCCCTTGCCGTCCCAACCTTGCCATTTCAGAACGTCGTGTCGAAGGCCAAGTTCAGCCGCCTGCCCTGCAACCAGCCGGGCCTCCTGCGCGGCTTCTGGGCGCAGGCCGTGATCCACGGTTGCGATGCGTAGGTTAACACCGTCGTTCGCCGCAATCTCAGCCAGCAGATGCATCAACGCCACCGAGTCACCCCCGCCCGAGACGGCAATGCCCAGCCGTTGCGGCAACCGTTCAGGCAGCCGCGCGCGAATCTCGGATGTCAGGCTGGTGGGGGTCTTGTTCAAGAACACCCCAAGGTGGCCATTTCCTGCGTGGCGCTTGCCGCCGGGCCAGAGGAGGGGAAGCGCACGCCAACCTCGCTGAGTGTTATGCAAGCCTGTTCGGTCTGGCCCAAACGGCCAAGCGCCGCGCCAAGTTCGAACAGAGCATCGGGCGCAACGGCCCCCTCGGAATCCCCGGTGAAGCTGGCCAGAAACGCCCGCGCCGCCTCGCGTGTGTCACCCAGACCTTCCAGCGCCTGCCCGCGTTTCAGATGCGCTTCGGGAGCCAACGGACTACCGGGATACGAGGTATCAAACTGTGCAAACATCGTCGCGGCGGTCTGGAAATCGCCATCGGCCAGCGCTTGCGAGGCATCGTCGAAATCGGCCCGCTCACCCACCGCCAGTTCACCTTGGTCCGAGGTACTGGGCTGCGTGGGCGCAGGGGTGATCGCGGCGGTCGTCTCAGTTTCTCCGCCCAGCGTTGACGTCTCTCCCAAAGTGGACAGATCGCCACCTTCCAGTTCGACCAATCGGAACTCAAGATCCCCGATCCGGTTGGTTCCATCGGTCACGATATTCTGCACCCGCTGGTTCAACTGCTCGGTCTGGCGTGTCAGCCGCTGCAACTCGGCCTCAATCGCGTCTACGCGCTCAAGGACCGAACTGCCGGACAGGTTTGGCGCGGGCGAGCCGGTGGTCGAAAACTCGCGCTTCAGGCGCTGTATTTCCACATGCAGCACCGTCAGTTCCTGCCGGATATCCGCCAGCGTCTGCTGATCCTGCGCTTGTGCCACGCCCGCCGTTGCAACAACTGCGGCCAAAACCCATCCTGCAAGTCTCATCGTCTTACCCCAAGGTTGAACCGGTCAGCACCGTCACCGCGCGGCGGTTTTTGGAATAGCAATCCTCGGTGCTGCAAATCTCGATCGGGCGTTCTTTGCCGTAGCTGACAGTGGTCAGACGGTTGCCCGCCACCCCGCGCGAAATCAGAAACTCGCGCGCTGCATTCGCGCGCCGTGCGCCCAGTGCCAGGTTGTATTCGCGCGTTCCCTGCTCGTCCGCGTGCCCTTCGATTGTGGCCACGTAGTCCGGGTTGGCCAGCAGCCAATCCGCCTGCCCTTGCAGTACCGTTTGCGCCTGTGGCGACAGGGTCGACTGATCCACCGCAAACAACACCCGATCCCCAACCGTCTGCTGGAAATACGCGGGTGAGCGTGGATCACTTGGCGAACCCGGTACAAGCGCGCCACCAGCACCGCCCGAGCCGAAGCCCCCCAAATCCGAAGGATCATTGCTGGTGCAGGCCGCAACAACGCTCAGCGCGCCCACGGCCAGGATTTTGCCCAATACGTTCATCTCATGTGCCTCGTCGTTTTGTTTATTGCCGCCTGTCTATCACAGAGACGGTTTCTTGTGAACTTTGCCGCGCTTTTGCGGTGATCAATTCTGCAACGGTCCCCAGGACGGGTCGCTGCCCCCGTCCGGCGTGCGCACCGGGCGCAGGTTTCGACCTGATATATCCACCGAATACAGTGTCGCCCGACCGCTGGCACCCTGCGTTTCGCGGGTAAACATGATGACGCGCCCGTTCGGCGACCATGTTGGCCCTTCATCCAGGAAGGAAGAGGTCAATAGCCGTTCCTCATCTCCATTGGTGCGCATCACACCGATATGGAACCGGCCTTTGTTTTGCTTGGTGAACGCAATCAGGTCACCGCGCGGAGACCAGACGGGCGTGCCATAGCGGCCCTGACCAAAGCTGATCCGCGTCGCCTCACCGCCATTAGCGGGCATGACATACAGCTGAGGCGTGCCCGAACGGTCGCTTTCAAAAACGATCTGGCTGCCGTCCGGCGAATAACTGGGGGCAGTTTCAATGGCAGGTGTGTTGGTCAGGCGTGTGCTTTGGCCCGAGGCCAGATCCATTTTCCACAAGTCAGTATTCCCGCCTTGGATCAGCGAATAGACAATCGACCGCCCATCCGGCGAGAAGCGGGGCGAGAAGCTCATGGTGCCGCCCTGCGTGTTCAACTCCTGCCGCCGAACGCTGCCCACGTCCAGCACGTAAATGCGCGGGCTGCCGGTTTCGTAACTGGTATAAAGCAGCCGGTCCCCGGTCGGCGAAAAGCGCGGGGCGAGAACGATGGCGGAACTGTCGGTCAGGTACTGAACATTCGCCCCGTCGTAATCCATGATCGCCAACCGCTTGAGGCGCTGATCCTTGGGGCCGCTTTCCGACACAAACGCAACACGGCTGTCGAAATACCCGCCCTCGCCGGTAATCCGGCTGTAGACCTGATCGGCCACCTTATGCGCCATCCGCCGCCACCCGTCGGTGGTTCCGGCCAGTTGCAGACCGTTGCCCAACTCCTGCCCCGAGAACACATCCCACACCCGGAACCGGACCGTCAGACGTTTACCCGAGACATTCACCGCCCCGGTCACCAGCGCCTGCGCGTTGATCGCTTTCCAGTCCGCGAACTGGACAGGCGCGTCAAAGCTGCTGACACGGCTGATGAACGCGTCCGAAGAGATTTCGCGGAACAGCCCCGTTCCGGTCAGATCAGCCGCGACGACCCGGGATATATCAATTGCATATTGCGACGCCGAAGGCCCGTCCGGCACGAAATTCGGAACCGCAAAAGGCAAGGGTTCGATGATCCCTTCGTCGATTTCCAGACGCAACGGCCCGCTTTGCGCGTATACCGGGGCCGACATCAGGGTCAGACCAAGGAAGAGGCTGGTCAGAAGTTTCATCATTTGATCCGCATCCTCTCGGGATTGAATGTAATCTCAATATCCTGCCACTGATCGTATTTGTCAGCAGGCAGATCGTATCCACGCGCGCCGCAGCGCAAAATTGCGCGCCGGGCGGCCTGATAAGCCTGATTTTCAGCGCCTGCCGACCCACCAGAGCTGTCCAGCAGCCGAACGCTTCCCCCAATAACCGTTCCATCGGGGTTGAGCGAAAAACCAACGACCACAACGACGTTCAGTGCGTCGGTCGACAATGACCCAACATTCCAGCACTGGGACACCGCCACGCGCATGGCGTCTTTCTCGCCACTGGTCAGCGGCGGGCCGGACGGTTCGCTGCCTCCGCCCAAGGCTTCGGCCAAGGCGTCATTGATGGCATCATCATTGGTTTGCGCCGGGGCTTCCGGCTCGGGATCCGGGGTTTCGGCGACCTCTGGTTGCGGCGCGGGCGCAGGGCGGTTCGGACGCACACGTGGACGGGGCGAGGTCAGCGGCGATTGCTCCTCGGTTTCCTCGGCCTCGGTCACGATCTCGGGCGCGGCCTCTTCCGGGGCGGTCTGATCCTGCTGTTCCTGCTGCGTCTCGGCTCCCTCGTCCAAGGACACTGGCGGCGTTTCCACCTCGTCCGGCTTGGCTTCGGGCGGCGGTGGCGCGATGGCTTCGGGCGCGACCCGCTCGGACGGGCTGGGCTGCGCCTCGGGGCCCGGCGGTAAGGGCAAGGCTGCCGTTTCCGGCTCGGTCAGGGTTGGCGGTTCTTCCGGCAACTCGGGCTCTGGCGGGATTTCAACCGTTTCCGGGACGGTCTCAGGTTCCGGCTCTGGCGGGGCCACCGGCTCAGGCCGCGGCTGTTCTTCCGGCGTCGCCTCGGGGGTGCTGGCCTCGATCTCAGGTTCCGGCGGTTGTTCCAGAGTGCCGGGCTGTTCCGGCACCTCGGGCGCGTCGGTCTGCGCACGCAGCGCCGCAAACTGCTCAGACGAAATCACGGAAACATCCTGCACAGCCATCGGCAACGGCTCGGACCGGAAGGTGCCACCGAACAGGGCCCAGCCGATCAGGCCGACATGCGCAATCGCTGAGATTTTGGTGCCGGTATCCACCGCGCAACCCCACCTTTACCCGTCGTCCAGCGTCGGCCCGCCGGTATCCGTCACCAGACCCACATTCGAAAAACCGCCCGCATTCAGCGCGCCCATAACCTGCATGACCTGCGCGTAGGGGATCGCCCCATCTGCCCGCAGGAACACACGGTCACTGCTGCGTTCCGCCGCGATGGCGCGCAACCGTCCCACCAGTTCTTCCCGCAACACATCCGTCGTCTGGATCTGAACACGACCATCGGCTGTCAGCGTCACGGTCAGCGGCTCTTCACTGTCGCCGGGCAGCGCACTTGCGGCGGTTTTGGGCAAATCAACCGGCACGCCAACTGTCAACAACGGGGCCGCCACCATGAAGATGATCAGCAACACCAGCATGACATCGACAAAAGGCGTCACGTTAATCTCGGCCATAGGCTGCGCGCGCCCACGCCGCCGTCCGCGTCGGCGCCCATTCCCGCCCGCAGGTTGCTGAACCGCCGCCCCCATGTCTCAGCTATCCAACTGACGCGACAGGATCGTCGCGAATTCATCGGCAAAGGCTTCGTAACCGCCTACAATCCGGTCACTATCCGCGCTGAGCTTGTTGTAGAAAATCACCGCCGGGATCGCAGCCAGCAGGCCCAAACCAGTGGCCAACAACGCCTCGGCAATCCCCGGAGCGACCACGGCGAGGTTGGTGTTCTGCTGCTCGGCAATCTCGATAAAGGCATTCATAATGCCCCAAACGGTTCCGAACAGGCCGATAAACGGCGCGGTCGATCCGACGGTGGCCAGAATGGGCAAGCCTTTCTGCAAGGTCTCAGCCTCTTTCGCGATGGCCACGTCCATCGACCGATCAATCCGCGCCGTCGCCCCGGCGATCAAGCCGCCATCGGTGCGATGCGACCTGCGCCATTCGATCATCCCCGCTGCAAAAATCTTCTCGGAACTGCCATCGGGTTGCGAGCCGATCTGCTCGAACAGCTCGTCCAGAGGGTTCCCGGACCAAAAGCTTTCATCAAACACCTGCGCCTCGCGCCGCGCGGCCCGGTAGTTGATGAGTTTCTGGATGATGATACCCCACGACCAGATCGATGCCCCGATCAGCATCAGCATCACCAGTTTGACGATAAAGGTCGCGCGGGCGTACAGCCCCCACATGGAGAAATCGATCTCCTGCGCCAGCGCCAGCGTTTCAGCTTCCATGAACCTGCTCTTTGTTTTTGCCTGACGGCCGTTCGTTTGGCCTTGTTTTGCCAAACGCTAACGCAGTTGGGGCTGAAAAGCCAACAGAACCACCCTTGCCCTACAAATTGTTACATCAATGCGCGAATCTCTGCCGGAAGGCGGATCGGCTTGCCGTCCTTGTTGATGCACACAGCGGTGACCGAGGCGCGGAATATCTCGGTCTCACCCCGCCGCACAAGCTGCGCCATGGTCAGGCGCACGCCCGATATGTCGGTCACTTCGGTTTCGACAATCAACTCATCATCGAACTTCGCAGGCGAAAGGTAATCGGCCTCGACCCGGCGCACGACCCAGACAATGCCTTCCTCGCGCATGGCGTTCTGGTCGTTGCCAAGATTGCGTACCCAATCCGAACGCGCGCGCTCGATAAACCGCAGGTAATTCGCGTGATAGACGACGCCGCCCATGTCGGTGTCTTCATAAAAAACGCGCACCGGGTAGATGTGTTTCATTGCGACGGCTCCAACCGGGCAAACAGCCTGAGCGCATGTGACACATCCTGCGCCGCCCCCGGCAAAACAGGATCATAAGCAGCCCGGATCAGCCCGGCAATGTCAGGCCGCAGGATCGTCGCCCCGCCCGCCACAGCCAAGGGCGACTGCGCGCGAAACGCGGTGTCGGACCACAGCAGGATGGTCTGCACCACCTGACTCAGCGCAAGGGTTTCCGCAGGCACCTTGGACAATTCCTTATCCATTCGCAGGAACACAAAGGCCGCCCGGATCGCGCCATCTTCTTCAAACCTGAAAATCCGGTATTGATTGGCATCCGCTGCCAACAATCGCTCGACCAGAGGGCCAAGATCGGGAACCAGACGATCCAGATCCGGCACCTCCAGCAGTTCCTGCCAGTCGCGAAAGAAAAACACCATGCAGTTGGCACCCAATTCAGGGTCAGTCTCGGCCATCTTGTGCCCGGCCAGCGTCACGACTGCCTCGAACGCGCCCTTCACTGTTGCAAGCGTCTCATCCTCAACCCCAAAAACGATCGGCACGATGGGCCGCCCCCACCGCGCAAACAGAAACTCACCGCTTTCGCGCGTGAACAGCGCCTCGATCTCTTCTGGTGTCACGCCCAACCCTTCTTCTTGTTTCAAATGCGGCCGCCGGAGGCATAAAATCTAACGCGCGCCGCTTCAACCAAACAGATCGCTTTGACCCTTTGGTGCGGCCATCCCCAAATGCGTCCAGGCCTTCTGCGCCAACATCCGCCCGCGTGGCGTGCGCTGGATCAGGCCCTGCTGCAACAAATAGGGCTCGATCACCTCTTCCAGCGAATCCCGGCTTTCCGACAAAGCCGCTGACATTGTCTCAATCCCCACAGGCCCACCGCCGTAATTCTCGGCGATCAGCTTCAGATACCGCCGGTCCGCACCATCCAATCCCAGATGATCCACACCCAGCCGCGTTAGTGCTCCGTCAGCCAGGTCGCGGGTAATCCGCCCGTCGCCTTCAACAATCGCAAAATCCACCACCCGCCGCAGCAACCGCCCTGCGATCCGAGGCGTCCCGCGTGACCGCCGCGCAATTTCGCGCGCGCCATCATCATCAGCGGGCGCGCCCAGCTTGCGGGCGTTTCGGGTTACGATCTCGTGCAACTCATCCACCGTATAGAACTGCAACCGCGTCGGGATTCCGAACCGATCCCGCAGCGGCGTCGTCAGCAGCCCCATCCGCGTCGTCGCCCCCACCAGTGTAAACGGCTGCAACTCGATCCGAACCGTCCGCGCAGCGGGGCCTTCGCCGATCACCAGATCCAGCTCAAAATCCTCCATCGCGGGATAAAGCACCTCTTCCACCGCAGGGTTCAGGCGGTGAATCTCATCGATAAACAGCACATCGCGCGCTTCGAGATTGGTCAGGATCGCCGCCAGATCGCCCGCCTTGGCCAAAACCGGGCCGGACGTCATGCGAAAGTTCACCCCCAACTCGCGCGCCATGATCTGCGCCAGAGTCGTTTTCCCAAGCCCCGGAGGCCCATGGAACAGCGTGTGGTCCATCGCCTCGCCGCGTTGCTTGGCGGATTGGATGAAAATGCGCAGGTTGGCCCGCGCCTCGGCCTGACCAATGAACTCATCCAGACCCTGCGGGCGCAGGGCACGGTCGTTATCCTCGGGCAACGGATCGGGGCGCAGGGTGGGATCAGCGTCTACCATTCACTCACCCTTTCGGTGCCAGTAGTTTCAGCGCAGCGCGGATCAGGTCCGCCTCACCCGCCTCCGGCAGGTTGGCCGCCGCTTCGGCCACGGCCGAGGCCGCCTCGGACGGGCCATACCCCAGATTGGACAGCGCAGACAAAGCCCCGGCCGATGCCGCAGCCGAGCCCGAGGCCGCTTTTGCCGCCCGCCTTGGTGCAGGCGCAGGTTCGGACGGCTCAACCACGTCCAGCGCGGGACCATCCAAAGCCTCGGTCACAGTGCCGCCCATGGCCATCACACCCGGCGCCTTGTCTTTCAGGTCCAACACGATCCGCTGCGCCGTTTTAGGGCCCACGCCCTTGGCCGCCTTGACGGCAGCCCAATCACCCAGCGCAATCGCACGGCTCACGCCATCCGGCCCCAACGCCGACAGAATGGCCAGCGAGACCTTAGCCCCCACACCCTGAACCGAGCAAAGCAGCCGATGCCACTCCTTCTCGACCAGCGACAGGAATCCGTAAAGCTGCATCAGATCTTCGCGCACGACCATGTCGGTATAGATCGAGGCCGCCTCGCCTACGCCGGGCAACGCCGCCATTGTCCGGTCCGAGCAATAGACGATGTACCCAACCCCGCGCACGTCGATCAGAATGTGATCCGCCGCGCGATAGTCCAAACGCCCCGTCAGCTTTCCGATCATGCCCGTACCTCTTTCACCCGCGATTGCTGCGTCTTGCCGTAATACGCATGACAGATCGCAATCGCCAGCGCATCCGCCGCGTCCGCGCCTTTCGGCGCACAGCCGGGCAGCTGCAGTTTGACCATGTGAAGAACCTGTTCTTTCTCGGCATGGCCGACGCCGACCACGGTCTTTTTGACCCGGTTGGGTGCATATTCCCCCACCGGCAGACCGGCCTGCGCCAGTGTCAGCAGGGCAACCCCTCGCGCCTGACCCAGTTTCAGGGTCCCTGCCCCGTCCTTGTTCACGAATGTCTGTTCGATTGCGGCCTGATCCGGCTGATGATCCGCGATAACCTCGACAATCTGATTGTGCAGGGACAGCAGCCGTTCACCCAGATCATCCCCATCCGACTTACACAAGCCATTGGCAACGTGGCTCAGGCGGCTGCCATTTGATTCGATGACGCCCCATCCCAGGGTTCTCAGCCCCGGATCAATGCCCAGAATTCGCATGTTGTGCCTCGGCCTGCTCGGGTTATGTGATGTTTTTTCAACGCCTAGCACGAAGCGTGAACATTTTCCAAGCGAATTGACCGGAAGTCTGAAAACGACACCAGTATCCCACCCGCGACCCAAAGGTGTATTTGCGACCTGAAACGGGTCTGAAAGCGGCACCCGGATGAAGGTAAATTCACCAAATATTTAAGGGGATTACAGCCTCGTGAAGCCTTGCAAAAAATGCATAGGACACATGCAAAAAATGATCTTGTGAAGGTTATATGACAACACTAGATGCCGCTCAGATCGACTGATCAAACGTAAACACAAACCAGAAGGAAACAGGATATGGCTGCACTGGACACCACCCGCATCGCCACCACTGGCTCGTTCGGCCTCGCTGGCCGTATCGGCGCGTTTTTCGTATCGGCGTTCAACGTCGCTGCAGAATGGAACGACGCCCGCGCAACCCGCAAGGCGCTGGCTGGCCTGACGGATCGTGAACTGAGCGATATCGGCCTGTGCCGTGGCGATATCGACGACATCATCCAGCGTCGTCGCTAAAAGCGGCGACCGCGTATAGGCCCCTTCCTCCTCCCTGAGGGGCAAAAAAGAACACCGCGTGCCATTCAGCATGCGGTGTTTTTTTCTTCAGGAGGTTCGTTTAGTAGAGAATTTTGTTCAGTTGGACCGCGAGAGTCTCGGACAGAGGGTCAATCTGCATGACCCAGGCACCCGCTTTCTCGACCGAGGTTCCTTCGTTCAGGCTGTCGATCCGGAACTGGTACCCCGTTGGTCCGAGGCTGGAGAGCAGGAACGCCTTGAACCCGAAGAACCCGAGCAGACAGAACAGCAGCACCTTTGCGGGCACCGCAGATCGGACCCGCTGTGGTTTCATGACAACCAGGCCGTCTTTGCGCATCGTGGCGCGGTAGCCCCGGCTCATCTTCTGATGTTTCTTGTTCAGGCGATGAACGCGCTGATCGAAATCCAGTTGCTTTACCGTCATGGCAGCCTCCTCAAAACCGCCCCCCTCGACTTGATTGGAAAACGGTAAGTAGAGATTGCGACAAAAGCGTGGCGAAAATCCACAAAACTCCTGTAAATGGCCTAAATTCAGCCCTGTTTGCTTAAGATTAGCGTCGTCCATTCACCAATCTCGGCTCGATTTGCCAGATTAAATCCATTTTGGGAATAAACGGTTACAACATCATCGGCCTGCTCATTCAGGATTCCCGACAGAATGGCATAGCCTTCGGGCCGCAGATTCGCGGCGATTTCCGGAGACAGGGCCACCAGCGGACCTTTGAGGATATTGGCGAAGATCAGGTCGTAAGGTGCCAGGGCCTGCAACTCGGAATGGTCAAATCCCGCCGCCTCGACACAGCGCACGGCACCGGACATGCCATTGGCGGTCAGGTTTGCTTCGGCTACATCGACGGCAACCTGATCGATGTCGCTGGCGATGATGTCGCCATCCCAAACGCGCGCGGCGGCCATGGCCAGAACGGCGGTTCCGCAGCCGATATCGGCCACTTTCGAGGCGGTGAAGCCTTGATCCAGCAAATGATCCAACGCTTTCAGACAGCCCAGAGTCGTGCCGTGATGTCCGGTGCCAAAGGCCATCGCCGCCTCGATCAGCAGCGGAATGCGGCCTTCGGGCAGTTTGTCGGCATCATGGCTGCCATAGACGAAAAACCGCCCCGCCTCGACCGGGGCCAGTTCACGGCGCACATGGGCGACCCAATCGGTTTCGGGCAGTTCCGAGACGACAAAGGGCTTGGCGTCAAACGCAGCCGCAAGCACGGCCAGCGCGGTCTCATCCGGCGCTTCGGTGAAATAGCCGCCAACCTCCCACAGGCCCGAGCCGTCTTCGACCTCGAACACGCCGACACCGGTTGGTTCCGGGTCCAGACGCTCCATCGCTTCGCCCAGACCTTCGGCGGCGGTCTTGCCGGTCAGAGTGGTAAGCGCGGTGAATGTGGGCATGGGGGCCTCCTGTCTCAGTTGAAACAGCGCCTATGGCGCGGGCCCGCCAAGGTCAAGCACTGGTGCTTATTCAGCGGGGGCCGGGGCGTATTTCGCCAGGATTGTTTCATTGCCCGGTTCCGGGTGGCGCGGGATCAGCAGCGACAGCGCCAACGAGATCAGCGCCATCGCCGCGGCCAGCCCGAACACCGCACCGGGTGAGACGACCCACAGCAAGCCCAGAAGCGCAGGCAGGAACACCGCCGCAATGTGGTTGATGGTAAAGGCCACCGCCGCCGTGGGCGCGATATCCGCCGGGTCGGCGATTTTCTGGAAATAGGTTTTCAGGGCCAGCGCCAGCGCAAACAGCACGTGGTCGATCACATAGAGGATCGCGGCCAGCAGCACGCCCCAGCCGAACCAGTAGATGCCGCCATAGGCCGCGAAGACAATCGCAAGGCCAGCGTATTCGAAAATCAGCGTGCGGCGTTCGCCGAACCTGGCCACCGCTTTTCCCAGCAGCGGCGCGGCCATCATATTGATCATCAGGTTGATCAGATACAGGCTGGTCAGTTCGTGCACTTCGAACCCGAATTTCTCGACCATCATGAAGCCCGCGAAGACGACAAAGATCTGCCGCCGCGCGCCAGCCATGAATTGCAGCGCGTAGTACAGCCAGTAGCGGCGACGCAGTATGATCTTTTTGGTCTGCGGCGTCGGCGCGTCGAATTGCGGATAGGCAATCAGGCTGAACAGCGCCAGCAGGACGGTCACGCCGCCCGCAGCCATGAAGACGAAGTTATAGGACAGATCGAACCGGTCCCAGGTCAGCACGATCAGCCCATAGACCACCATCGTCGCGGCTGAGCCCATCGCCACCAGCCAGCCCAGCACCTGCGGCGCGCGGTCCTTGGGCAGCCATTGCAGTTGCAGCGACTGGTTCACCGTCTCGTAATAGTGAAACCCGATCGAGCTGAACAGCGTCACAAACAGCAGCCCGCCAAGGCTGGGAAACCACGCC
This sequence comes from Ruegeria sp. H7, assembly GCF_056532945.1. Lineage (NCBI taxonomy): Bacteria > Pseudomonadati > Pseudomonadota > Alphaproteobacteria > Rhodobacterales > Roseobacteraceae > Ruegeria > Ruegeria sp. H7. The sequence continues at coordinate 135,051 of NZ_JBQFNZ010000006.1, read as the reverse complement.
GTGACCGCCGTTGCCACGCCCAGCATGATCAGCGAGATCATCGCTAGAACCTGCTCGCGGATAAAGATGATCACCGCGATGACACCGACCGCCAGAAAGCCGGGGATCTCGCGCACCGTATGCAGCAACCCGATATCCGCGCCGTCGAAATTCGCCACTTCGATAACGAAGTTGTTCAGCAGCGCGCTCCACCCGTTGAAGGCAATCGGCATGGTCATCGCCATCACGAACAACAGCGTGATGGGGCGGCGCCAGAACGGTAGGCTTTGCGCCTCGGAAAGCGGCATGGGTTTCAGCATGAGACCCCTCTACGCCTATTTTCGCAGCTTGGCGAGGGGTTTGCTGCACAGCCGCCCTGCGCAGATGCAGAGGTCAGTAGAAACTCTGCGGATCGATATCCACGGTCAGGCGAATATCGCCTTTCAGACGCAAAGGCGCGATCCAGCGGGCGATGGCGTCCTGAATAGGAGCACCCTTGGGGGCCTTGACCAGCAAACGCACGCGGTGTCGGCCCCGAATACGGGCAATCGGCGCGGGTGCGGGGCCAAAGACCTGCGCGCCGATCTGGCGCAAAGGCGCATCGTTGCGGGCCATGGCGTTGCCGATGTCGAACACCGGCCCGACCTCTGGCCCCGACAAGACGATCCCGGCCATGCGCCCATAGGGCGGCACCCCGGCGGCTTGTCGCCCAGAGGCCTCGGCCTTCCAGAAGCCTTCCTCGTCGCCCGACAGAATCGCCCGGATCACCGGATGTTCCGGCTGAAAGGTCTGTAGCAGAGCCTGCCCCGGCTTGTCGGCCCGCCCTGCGCGCCCGGCCACCTGCCGCATCAACTGGAACGTCCGCTCGGCAGCGCGCAGATCGGCACCATGCAGGCTGAGGTCGGCGTCAATCACGCCCACCAGCGTCAGCTTGGGAAAGTTGTGCCCCTTGGCCACCAGTTGCGTGCCGATGACGATATCCGCATCCCCTTCGGCAATCTCTTCGATCTTGGCCTTCAGCGCCCGGGCCGAGTCGAACAGATCGGAACTGAGCATCGCAATCTTCGCCTCGGGAAAGGTTGCCTCGGCCTCTTCCGCCAGCCTCTCGATCCCCGGCCCGACCGGGGCAAGCTTACCCTCGACCCCACAAGACGGGCAGGTTTCAGGCATCGGCTTGGTCTCACCGCATTGATGGCACATCAGGCGTTTCAGGAACCTATGTTCCACCATGCGCGCGTCGCAATGGTCGCAGGCGATCTGCTCGCCGCAGGCCCGGCAAAGGGTCACGGGCGCATAGCCGCGACGGTTGATGAACAGCAACGACTGTTCGCCCCTCTCGATCCGCTGCCGCACCGCCTGCCGCAGCGACGGAGAAATCCACGTCCCCGGCTGCATCTGCTCGGCCCGCATGTCGATGGGCTTCATCTCGGGCAGAACCGCCGCCCCAAAACGCGAGGTCAGGTCGAGCCGCTCATACTTCCCCGCTTCGGCATTGGCCCAGCTTTCCAGCGACGGCGTCGCGCTGGCCAGAATCACCCGCGCGCCACAAATGGCCGACCGCAAAACCGCCATGTCACGAGCGCTGTAATGCACGCCGTCTTCCTGTTTGTACGAGGTGTCGTGTTCCTCATCGACCACGACCAGCCCCAGATTGCGGAACGGCAGAAACAGCGCCGAGCGCGCGCCGACCACCAGTTGCGCATCCCCCTGCCCGACCATGCGCCAGACCCGACGACGCTCGGTCATAGTTGCCCCCGAATGCCATTCCGCCGGGCGCGCACCAAACCGCGCCTCGACCCGGGTCAGGAATTCGGCGGTCAGAGCAATCTCGGGCAGCAGCACCAGCGCCTGCCGCCCCTGCCGCAGCGCCTCGGCCACGGCTTCCAGATACACTTCGGTCTTGCCAGACCCCGTCACGCCTTTCAGCAGCGTGGTGCCATAGTCCCCGGTCCGCTGCCCGGCCTGCAACCGCGCCACAGCTGCGGCCTGATCCTCGGTCAGGTCCTTGCCGGGCAAATCCGGGTCCAGATGCGGATAGGGCAGATCGCGGGGGCTGTCCTCTTCGCGCACCGCGCCCTGCTTGACCAACCCTTTGACAACAGACGAGGTCACACCCGCCTGCTCGGCCAGTTCCTTCAGCGTGAAAGCCAGGCCGCCATAGTCGCGCAACACCTCAAGCACCCGCGTCCGGGCATCGGTCATCCGGTCCGGCTCACGGTCGCCCAACCTGTAAATCTTGCGCATCGATGGCGGATCACCCAACCCCGGCGCGCGCGTCGCCAGACGCAGCATCGCAGGCATGGGTGTCAGCGTGTAGTCGGCCACCTTGCCCAGAAACAGGCGCATCTCTTCCCGCATCGGCGCAACGTCCAGAACGCGGATCACCGACCGCGCCTTGGCAAGGTCAAAACCGCCCTGCCCCGGCCCCCAAACCACGCCCAACACCTTGCGCGGCCCCAACGGCACCTCGACAAACGCGCCCAGAAAGCACCCACCCTCGGGCGCTTTGTAATCCAGCGTCCGGTCCAGCGGCTGCGTTGTCAGCACCGCAACCAGCTCTCCTTCGTCGAAAAATCCGTTAGCGCTCACGGCATATCCTATGCAGGGGGTTCCAGCAGGGGTTTCTTTGAGGTAAAGCCATCCGCGACCAAGGCCAACCCATCAAAGGACTGCCCTCATGAAATTCTTCGTAGACACAGCCGAGATCGACGCCATCGCCGAACTGAACGATCTGGGCATGGTGGACGGTGTAACCACCAACCCCTCGCTGATCCTGAAATCGGGCCGCGACATTCTGGAAGTAACCAAAGAGATCTGTGATCTGGTCGACGGCCCCGTGTCCGCCGAAGTGGTCGCGACCGAGGCCGAGGACATGATCGCCGAAGGCCGCAAACTGGCCAAGATCGCGCCGAACATCGCGGTCAAAGTACCGCTGACATGGGCCGGTCTGAAAACCTGCAAAACCCTCAGCGACGAAGGCCAGATGGTCAACGTCACCCTGTGCTTTTCGACCAATCAGGCGATTCTGGCGGCCAAAGCGGGCGCAACCTTCATCTCGCCCTTCATCGGCCGTCTGGACGACATCAACCTCGACGGCATGGACCTGATCGCCGATATCCGTCAGGTCTATGACAATTACGGTTTTGAAACCGAAATCCTCGCCGCCTCGATCCGTACCGTGAACCACGTGACCGACAGCGCCCGCATCGGTGCAGACGTGATCACCGCACCACCTGCCGTTATCAAGAAACTGGCCGATCACCCGCTGACCGATAAGGGCCTTGAAACCTTCCTGGCCGACTGGGCCAAAACCGGTCAGAAGATCCTCTGACCTCAAAGCCTTAGCGCCCGCGCGGCACCGACAGGTGCCGCACTCGGCCCAACTGCAAACGCCTGATCCCCGGATCAGGATGTTGCAGGCGGGAGCCGTTCGAGCACAGATCGCACCAAAATCCACCCATACGTGCATTTTTTCCAAGGCAATCCCGACCTGTCATGGTATAAGCCGCCAAAACAAAAAACCGACCGGACGGGACATGAGCAGCAACCCAAAACTCGAGGATAACCTCCGCGCCGCGATTCTGGCCAAGCCCGACGCGTTGCTGGACGACAAGGATCTGATGCAGGCGCTTGTGGCCGCCAATGAACAGGCGCGCGGCGACAATGTGATCGACCTGCGCGGTATCGCCATGCAACGGCTTGAGGCCCGGCTGGACCGGCTGGAAGACACGCACCGCTCGGTCATTGCCGCGGCTTATGAAAACCTGGCAGGAACCAATCAGGTGCATCGCGCCATTCTGCGGCTGCTGGAACCGGTCGAGTTCGAGGACTTCCTGAAGGTTCTGGGCAATGACGTGGCCGAGATCCTGCGGGTCGACCGCGTCACGCTGGTTCTGGAAACCACCGTGGTGCAGGACGATCCCGCAATCGACAAGCTGGGCGGTGTTCTGACCGTCGTCGAGCCCGGTTTTGTCGATACCTACCTGACCTATGACCGCGGCGGCCCGGCCCGCGAGGTCACGTTGCGCGAAATTCAACGCGCAAACCCGCGCGTCTATGGAACCGGCGCAACTCATCTGCGGTCCGAGGCCTGCCTTAAGCTGGATCTGGGCGTGGGCCGTTTGCCCGGCATGATCGTGATGGGCGCGTCGGATCCGCGCCACTTTACCCCGCAGCTTGGCACTGATCTTCTGGCCTTTTTTGCAGGCGTGTTCGAACGGTCGATGCGTCACTGGCTGTCGTGAGCCTGATCTCCCCGGCCTGCCGGGACGCCGTCCAACACTGGTTGGAGAGCCTCAGCGCGCTGGCCGGGCGGTCGGACAACACGCAAACCGCCTATCGCGGTGACGTCACCGATTTCCTGTCCTTCATGACCCTGCATCACGGGGATCGTCAGGGATTGGCCGCTTTGGAACGTATTACCGTATCGGATATGCGGGCCTGGATGGCGGATCAGCGCGGATCGGGCGTCGGCGCGCGGTCACTGGCGCGTAAACTCTCCGCTGTCAAAAGCTTCTACCGCTGGCTGGCCGAGCGTGAAGGGTTCGAACCCACCGCCGTCCTGTCCACCCGCGCGCCCAAGTTCACCAAGAAACTGCCCCGCCCCCTTGCCGAAGACGCCGCCCGCGCGATGATCGACACGGTCGAGCTGCAATCGACCTCGGACTGGGTTTCTGCCCGCGATGTGGCAGTGGTCACTCTGCTTTACGGTTGCGGTTTGCGGATATCCGAAGCCTTGTCCCTGACCGGAGCCGACGCCCCGCTGCCTGCAACCCTGCGCATCATGGGCAAAGGTGGGAAAGAGCGCATTGTTCCGGTCATACCCGCCGCGCGTGAGGCCGTGACCCGATACCTGAAACTCTGCCCGCACCCTCAGGCCAACGATGCGCCCTTGTTTCGCGGCGTGCGCGGCGGGCGGCTGAACCCGCGGGCCATTCAGGGTGCGATGGCCAAGGCGCGGATGCAACTGGGCCTGCCGTCAACGGCCACACCTCATGCCATGCGACACAGCTTTGCCACCCACCTGCTTACGGCCGGGGGGGATTTGCGTGCAATTCAGGAACTGCTGGGCCACGCCTCATTATCGACCACTCAGGCTTACACAGCCGTCGATACCGCGCGGTTGATGGAGGTTTACAACCGTGCGCATCCCAAAGCGTGACGCCTGGAACGCTGCGTCCTGAAGACTTCTGCAACTTAAGCGGGCTTTTGATTTGCATCTCGCCAACGCATCGTACATGACAGCCGCATGACACTTAGATTCAAAGCATTAGCCGTCCATCTTTTCACCGCAACGGGCGCCGTTTTCGCCATGCTGGCCATGCTGGCCGCCGTCGAGGAAAAGTGGAGCCTGATGTATCTGTGGCTTGTCGTTTCCTTCATCGTTGATGGCATCGACGGTCCTTTGGCCCGACACTATCACGTCAAGAAAAACGCGCCGGAATTCGATGGCGTCCTGCTGGACCTGATCATCGATTACCTGACCTACGTGTTCATTCCGGCCTATGCCCTATTCAAATCCGGGTTGATGGATGGCTGGACCGGGTGGTTTGCAATCATTGTCATCACCTTTGCAAGCGCGATGTATTTTGCCGATACGCGCATGAAAACCAAGGACAACTCCTTTTCCGGCTTCCCCGGATGCTGGAATATGGTGGTTATCGTGATTTTCGCGCTTGAACCCAACTTCTGGTTCAGCCTGGTGCTGGTGACATTGCTGTCGATTGCAATGTTCCTGCCGCTGAAATTCGTCCATCCCGTACGGACCGAACGCTGGCGCAGCCTGACCTTACCGATGGCCTTGGCCTGGACATTCTTTGCGGGCTGGGCAGCCTGGGTCGATTTCCACCCTGAAAGTTGGGCGCATTGGGGGCTGGTTGTCACCAGCCTGTATCTGACCTTTGCCGGTATCGCGCAGCAGATCATACCGCAGCGCAATGCTTAGGCGGGGTTACAGGACGTCCTGAACCTCGAACTCGGTGCCGTTATGGGTAAAGACATCTCCAGCCTGTAGCCCAACCATGGCCAGATAGATCGGGCTTTGCGTTGAAATGCCCATATAGGTTTTGCCGTCCACGTCAAACCGCGTCGTGGAAACGCAGACAACAAAGCGGCGGTTGTTGAACTTGATGATCGCGCCCGGCTGCACCGTATCGGTCAGGCCGAAATCGGTGTTTTCAATGACGTCGATCTTGGCATGGTGCGCATGGACCGGGGCGTCAAAAGCGGCCGCCAGATCCGCATTCTCACGCGAGGCCGCGATATCGTCCTTGTCGTGGCCCTCGCGGTCATCCAGCTGAGCGTCTTTCAGGAAGGCATCGTAATGCGCCTGAGCGGTCGCCAGTTCCTGCGCCTCTAACGACATCAGCTTGTCAATAATGGCCTTCTTGCGGGCGGCACGGTCTGCGTCGGTCATCATGCAATAGGATCCTTCAAAATCAGCATCAAATATAAGTTGAGCATCCGGATTTCGGATTGCAACTGATTTCCGTCACTCAGATCAACAGGCCCGCTGCCTTTTCATGGCGCAAAAGGGCGACCTTCGTCTCGATCCCGCCATCACCGGAAAACCCGCCCAGACCGTTGGCGGCCAGCACCCGATGACAGGGAATAATGACCGGGATCGGGTTTGCCCCGCAGGCTTGCCCCACCGGCTGCGCAGGTTGGCCCAGCTCTTTTGCGATGTCCCCGTAAGTGCGTGTCTCACCCAATGGGATCGCGTACATCAGATCGCAAACCTGCTTTTGAAACGCGGACCCTTCGACGCAGTACGGCAGGTCGAAACGGTCAAGCTGACCCGCATCATAGGCCCGCAACTGGGCCGCGGCCTCGCGCAGCAAAGCCGTCGGTTCACCTTCGTCTGCACCATGCCAAACAAGACGCCTGACAAAGCCGTCCTGCTCTTCCACCCCAAGGCATCCAAAACGCGTTTCAACGGCAATCATCGGCATGTCGCGATGCTGTCAGAGCGGGCTCAGTTTCGCAAGGCTCGGCGCTCATCCACTTAAACAAACACGCATTCACATAAAACGTTGTCGTGATGAATTGTTATCCCTAACGTGAGGGCAGCTGAATTCAACGCCAATGGGGGATGGGATGCGAAATCAGATTCGCGTTATTGTTGTAGGTTCGCTTGTTTTATCAGCTTCAGTTGCTTTGGCCGAAACGCCTCCGCCAGTCGATCAGAAAGACCTGATGTCGCGGTTGGGCAAGGACCGGCTCGAGGCTTTCGTTTATGCCTTTGAGGCCGGCGACGAAATAACCGAAGCGGACTATACGATGGAGCGCGGGGTTGGTGCACGCGTCTCAGATGGCCAGTATTTCTCGCGCCTGCCACGCGCCGATCTGGCCAGCGCCGGGGATTGGGCCGAACATTTTCCCGCCCGCGAAGGCGGCCCTCAGGCGCATTCGTGCATTTCCTGCCACTCGGCCCCGCTGGCCAACGGGGCGGGACCGATGGCGATGAACGTTGTGATCGACCCGACGCATTCGGGTGATCCATCCAGCTTTCTGGAACGCAACACCCTGCATCTGTTCGGCCTTGGCGCCGTGCAGCGGGTCGCCGAGGAAATCACCCAAGACCTGAAGCAACAGGAAGCCGCGCTGGCCAAGGAAACCTGCGAGGAAAGCTTCCCGATCAAGCACTATCTGGTGTCCAAGGGTATTTCCTTTGGCGCGCTTACAGCCTCGGCCGAGGTGGACGAAACAACCTGCAAGGCCAACATTAACTACGATGAGGTTTATGGAATCGATGAGGACCTGATCGTGCGTCCTTTCGGTTGGAAAGGCTTGCACGCGACCCTGCGCAGCTTTGCCAGAAGTGCGGCCCATAACGAGATGGGAATGCAGGCGGTCGAGTTGGTCGGAAACGAGGACGGGGATTTCGATGGCGTGACCGGCGAACTGACGGTCGGAGACGTCACCGCTGTCACGCTCTATATGGCCGCGTTAGAGCGGCCAACCTCCAAGCTGGAACTTGCGGAACTGGGTCTGGTCGAGTTGACCCAGGATGAGAAATACAAGCTGTTGCGCGGCGAACAGAGGCTGGTGGATGCCGGGTGCACGTCCTGCCATGTGCCAAGCGTCGATCTGAGCAACGCGGTGTTTTCCGAACCCAGCGCCGTGCCGGGATATAGCGAGGAAGAACTGCCCAGCGGCGCAATCGCTGCCAAATTGGGTTTGGACGGGAAAAACCCCATGTGGTTTGACCTGACCAAAGATCAGCCCAACAACCGGATCGCAATGGCCGATGGCAGCGAGGTCCATTTGGGCGCGTTCCCAAGCAAGGGCGAGACCGGCGCAACCGTGTTCTGGTACACCGATTTCCGCCGTCACGACATGGGTCCCAAGCTTGCCGATCCGATTGACGCTTATGGCTTTGGTGCCTCAGTTTGGCCCACGCGGTCGCTGGCGGGTGTCGGCTCGACGGGTCCGTGGCTGCACCACGGCCATGCCACCACATTGCGAGAGGCGATTATGGCCCATGGCGGCGCGGCGGAGCTTAGCAAGAACGCGTTCATTGCGCTGCCCGAGGAACAGCAGGACGAGTTGATCGCATTCCTCGAAAACCTTGTGATCGCGAATTTCGATCCCGAGGAAGAGGAAGGCTGACCGTCCGCCTGACAACGCCGCAGAAGCCCAAGTTCATCCTGCGCCTGCCTGCTGAAACAGCGCGGGCGCAGTTGGTCTTGGCCGGGCCCAGTTGGCCAATTCCCGCGTCGCAAATTTAGACAAATCGCCAGATAAGCGCGTCCTTTTGGGAAAACCCTCGGCCCGTGCTATGCTGATGGCATTGTTTTATGCGTTGGAGTTTTGGGGGAATGGGACGGCATCTTGTCCTCACAGTTCATGGTATCGGCGAACAGAAACCCGGTGAAACGGTAGATCAGGTAGTTGGCGCGGCCACGACCTGGCTGGACGGGCGACCCAAACCCCCGATCGAGGTCGAACGCGGCATGATCGAGCTGGCCGAGACAACGTTCAACGGCACCCCGCGCAATGCCAAGCTCTATAAGGTTAATCTGCGGAAAGTAACCAAACCCTCGGTCCCCAGCGACGAGGCCCTGTTTGCCGAGGTTTATTGGGCAGATCGTTCGCCCGCGCCAAAAGGGGCCATCAAGACAATACTGGATCTGATCTGGGTGGTTCTGGCGCTGGGCTATCTGGCGATGGACAATGTCGAACAGACCCATCAGCGCAAGAATATAGCCCCGGACGCCCCCAACGGCAGGAACACTTTCGCCGCACAGTTGGTTCATCTGTTCACCTGGATCTTTTTCGGCGCGGTCGCGACCCTGAACGCCTATCTGTTGCTGGGCGCGGCGGTGATAATGATCGACAGAATCCCGGTCGGATTTTTTCAAAGCCCGACATTGCTGTTCTGGCTGCTTCTCACGCTTTACGCGGGCGGAGCTGTTGTTGGTCTGCTGCGTGGTTTTTCCGCCCCGACCTATCTGCGGCGGGTATTTTGGCGTGGCATGTTCGGAATGGGCGTCGTTCTGGCACTTGGCCTGGCCCTCGGGCCGGTTGGCGCTGAATTTCGCAACTGCATCCCGTCAGAGACAACTTTCTGTCCTTTGATCCTGGAACCCTTTGTGGGCTTTCAGATCTACATATTGTCGGTCTTTTGGGCCACGCTGATCTTCCTGACACTATTTCTGTACTTGATGTCCGCCGCCCCCATTCAGATCAACGACAATCTGACAGAACACAGGCGGCTTTATCCAAGCATTTGCGCCGGCATGATGATCTTCTGGATGTTCTTCATTTCGGGCTTGTGGCTAACCATCGAACAGATGTTGAAAACCGTTGATTTCTTGTCGGACGGTCAGCTCCAGACCTTGTTCGACGCCAACCTGCGCGACTCGATCGAAACGCTAAGCGCCGTGTTCATCGCCATCGTTCTGTTGCTTTTGGTCGGTGGCGGGCTGTTTGCCGGTCGCCGAAAGTTCAAGGCGAACCTGCATGCCCGCAACGGGCTGATCAGCCGCGCGATTGTCAATCGGTTTGCGCAATGGGTCTTTTTGTTTGGGGCGATTGTGCTGGTTCTGGTGACGATCCGCGAGATTGTCACGAACCCGCACCATGGCTCTGTCTGCAAAACCACCCTGAACGACGCTTATGTCATTGCCTGGGCTTTGGATCGGCTTGCTTGTTTTCACGGTGAGATCGGCCTGATCGTGCTGGGCGCGACGGCCTTGATGTACCGGTTTTCGGATTTTGTTGCTGCCGGGCTGGGCGTGGCGCGGGACATTGTGACTTATGCCATTCGCGACAGATGTTTCATCAGCGCAGATCTGAACAGCAGAATCCACAACTACCCGGACCGTACCGCCATTGACGAGCGGTTCTATCGCACAATGCACTATGTGCTGGACGTCTTTCCGGCGGACCATATCACCGTGATCTCGCACTCTCAGGGCACTGTGATTGCGACCCAGATGTTGGCCGACCCGCGGGTGCAACGGCTGATAAACGGGCGGAACCTGACATTGATCACGATGGGCTGCCCGGTCACGCATATCTACCAGCGCTATTTCCCCGAGATGTTTACGGTCGTTGCCGGTAAACTGAATGCCGCGTGGTTCAACATCTTCCGGCAGGATGATTTCGTCGGCACTGAAATCGAAGGCGGCCTGATATTCTCGGATCGCAACATATCGGTCAATCCCGGAGGGCATTCCGGGTATTTTACCGATTATGAGGTCTGGAAAGCTTTGACGGATCCGAAAATCGGGTTCGACCTGTTCAACCCGACACCTCAGACCAAGCAGTCCTGAACTGAAATCGCCCCCTCAGATACCCGAGGGGGCGGTTCGCTTTAGCCCAGTGCTTCGTTGCAGCGTCCACATACGCCTTCATGCGCGTGCAGCCCGACATCCGGCAGGATCTTCCAGCAGCGCTGACATTTTTTTCCCTCGGCTTTCTCGAAAATCACCGCGACGCCTTCGATTTCCGGCACGCGGAACGCCTCGGCCGGGGCTGGATCGCCCGTGACGGTCAAGCCGGAGGTGATGCACATGTCATCCACGTCAAACGTCGCCAGCAAGTCGCGGGTTTCGCCATCCTCGACATTTACAATCGGCGCGGCCTCAAGGCTCGATCCGATCACCTTGTCCTGGCGCTGCACCTCAAGCGCGGCGGTCACGGCGCGGCGCACGCGACGAACCTTGGCCATGTTGGTTTCCAACTCGACGTCGCGCCAATCGGCGGGCGTTTCGGGGAAATCCACCAGATGGACCGAACTGTCGTCGCCCGGGAACCGCTCCAGCCAAACCTCTTCCATGGTGAAAACCAGAACAGGGGCCAGCCATGTGGTCAGGCGGTGGAACAGGATGTCCAGCACCGTACGGGCCGAACGGCGGCGCAGGGTATCACCGTCGCAATAGAGCGCGTCTTTGCGGACGTCGAAATAGAAAGACGACAGATCGACCGTGGCAAAGGTAAACACCGCGCTGAACACACCCTGGAAGTCGAAGGACGCATAGCCCTTGCGCACCTGTTCATCCAGTTCCGCCAGACGGCTGAGCACCCAGCGTTCCAGACGCGGCATGTCCTGCGGATCGACCCGGTCGGCTTCGGTAAAGTCTGCCAGAGAGCCCAGCATGAACCGCATCGTGTTGCGCAAACGGCGATAGCTGTCAGCGGTGCCCTTCAGGATTTCCGGCCCGATCCGCTGGTCAGCGGTATAGTCGGTCTGAGCAACCCACAGGCGCAGGATATCCGCGCCGTATTGCTTGACGATCTCCTCCGGGACAATGGTGTTGCCCAGCGACTTGGACATCTTGTTGCCCTTGGCGTCCAGCGTGAAGCCGTGGGTCACCACGTTCCGATATGGCGCGCGTCCCTTGGTGCCGCAGGCCTGCAGCATGGACGAATGGAACCAACCACGATGCTGGTCGGTGCCTTCCATGTAGACATCGGCGATGCCGTCCTCGGTCCCGTCCTCACGGTCGCGCAAAACGAAGGCGTGGGTCGAACCCGAGTCGAACCACACGTCCAGCACATCGAACACCTGGTCGTAGTCGTCCGGGTTGGCAATGCCGTCCAGCACTTGCTCTTTGAAGCCTTCGGTATACCAGATATCCGCGCCGTCCTTCTCGAACGCCGCCTTGATGCGGGCGTTCAGGTCTGCGTTGCGCAGCAGGTAATCCGCGTCGGTGGGCAGAGCACCTTTCTTGGTGAAGCAGGTCAACGGCACACCCCAGGCGCGCTGGCGCGACAGAACCCAGTCCGGGCGCGCCTCGATCATCGAATACAGACGGTTGCGGCCGGTCTGCGGCGTCCATTTCACCAGCTCGTCGATGGACCGCAGCGCACGTTCGCGGATGGTGTCGCCCATCTCACCCATGCCGTCATCCAGCTTGCGGTCGACCGAGGCAAACCACTGCGGCGTGTTGCGGTAGATGATCGGCGCTTTCGAGCGCCACGAATGCGGATAGCTGTGCTTGATCTTGCCGCGTGCCAGCAGCCCACCAACCTCGACCAGCTTGTCGATCACGGCTTTGTTCGCATCACCCTCACCGCCCTTGCGGGACAGGATGTATTTGCCGCCGAAGAACGGCAGATCAGCGCGGAACGAGCCATCGTCCATCACGTTATAAGTGATGACCTGCTCGAGCATCCCCAGATCGCGGTACAACTCGAATTCTTCCATCCCGTGTGACGGCGCACAGTGGACGAATCCGGTGCCTTCGGTGTCGGTCACAAACTCAGCGGCGCGGAAATCGCGAAGATCATCCCACTCGCCATTGCCGCCCTCGGCCCCGGCCAGCGGGTGGGTCAGTTGCACGCCTTCCAGTTCATCGGTGGTTACATCGCGGACACGGGTCCACTGGTCGTCGTTCAGACGGGCACGGCCCAGCACATCCGCGGCCAGATTGTCGGCCAGCAGGAACTTGTCGCCAACACTGGCCCAGCATTCGTCCGGCGTGTCGGTGACTTCGTACAGGCCGTAGGAGATATCCTTGCCGTAAACGACCGCCTTGTTCGACGGCATGGTCCACGGAGTCGTCGTCCAGATCACCACATAGGCATCATCCAGATCGCCTGCATTCACGACCCTGAACTTCACCCAGATGGTAAAGCTTTCCTTGTCGTGATACTCGACCTCGGCCTCGGCCAGCGCGGTCTTTTCAACAGGCGACCACATTACGGGTTTCGAGCCCTGATAGAGCGTGCCGTTCATCAGGAACTTCATGAACTCGTCGGCGATCACTGCCTCGGCGTGGTAGTCCATGGTGATATAGGGATCGGCCCAGTTGCCGGTGATGCCCAGACGCTTGAACTCTTCGCGCTGGATATCGATCCAGCCCTCGGCGAACTTGCGGCATTCCTGACGGAAGTCGACGACGTTCACCTCGTCCTTGTTCTTGCCTTTCTTGCGGTACTGCTCCTCGATCTTCCATTCGATGGGCAGACCGTGGCAGTCCCAGCCGGGCACATAGCGCGCGTCAAACCCCATCATCTGATGGGACCGCACGATCATGTCTTTGATGGTCTTGTTCAGCGCGTGGCCGATATGCAGGTGGCCGTTCGCGTAGGGTGGGCCGTCATGCAGGGTAAAGGGCGTGCGGCCCTCTTTCTCGCGCAGGCGGTCATAGACGCCGATCTTTGCCCAACGGTCCAGCCATGCGGGCTCGCGCTTGGGCAGGCCGGCGCGCATGGGGAAATCGGTCTTGGGCAGGTTCAGCGTGTCTTTGTAGTCAGGTGTTTGGGTCGTGTCGGCGCACATTGGGGGCGTCCTTTGGGTGATCTGGTCGTACTAGGATCGAAGCGGTCGGTGCGAAGTCTCAAACACCTTTGCCCGGCGTCTCGAGGATCAGAGCGCCGGGGATATAATTCGAATAATGATGGCCAAACGGTCAAACATGCCCGCGCTTATATGACGCCCGCTCTCAATGGTCCAGAGGTTCCGAGCCTTGCGGCAAATGGCGCAGCTTGGCCCAACGATTGAGCCATGCAAGCCCCGCCAGCGCGAGGCCCAGCGCCAGCAGCGAGAAGACGCGGATCAGACCGCCAAGGCCCGCGATGTCGATCAGGAACACCTTGGCCACGGCCAGCCCGATCACCGCCAGCCCCGCCTTGCGCATCAGGTCGGACCGCCGCGCGAGCGATTGGTAGAACAACGCCGCACCGACAATCAAAAGGGTCAGGGTATAGGTATAAAGCTCGGGCTGGGTTACGCCGTTGCCCTCGTACATGCCCTCGGCACCCTGCCAGACATGGCGGATGGTCAGGCCCAGCCAGACGGTCACTAAACCCGCAGCCACACCATAGCTGACCTGCCGCAAATGCTTGGGCATGGACGTAATCCTCCAGGCCGAAAACCCGATGGCCAGTGCGGGGATCAGATAGGCCACCGCCAGTGTGTTCAACAGCGGAGGGCCCAGAACCGGCTCGGCCAAGGGGTTCAGCAACGGATTGCGATCTACCAGAGCTTCGACCAGACGCAGCACCCCGTGACCAGCGAAGAAGATCGCCAGAGCATAGCGCGCATAGGTCAGCTTGCCGCCCAGTTCGAAGCGTTGCACCTGCGCATAGGCCAGCAGCAGCCAGATGACGGACAGCAGGCCCAGACCCCAATGGCTGTTCTCGGCCCCGCCCTCACCAAACGCCTCCAGCCAGCGCAGCAGAAGCAGCGATAGCAAAATGCCTCCGGTCGCCCAGGCCGCGCTTTCGAGCAGCAGCTTGGCAATCGGGCGATCCAGCGGTTTGATCAGCACCCAGCCGACAAAGAACCCAAGCGTCGCCGAAGCGTAGACCAGCGCCATCTCGGCAAGTGGTGCGCTTTCGGCCCAGCGCAGACCGGGGTCCAGAACCAGCCGTACGGTTACCGTGAACACACCTGCCCAGATAAACCAGCTCATCGGCGGCAAAGTGAACCGGCGATCCAACGCCGCAGCGACCACGATGGTCACGACCAGCGCAATCGTTAGCGCTGCGGAACTGAGGACGATCACGCAGGCAAAGGCCAGACAGGACAGCGCTGAAAGCGTGGCCAGCGCGGGCCGCATCCGGTTCTCGCCATCAACGCGGGCGAAGCGTTCCGCTATACCAACCATCACCGCACCCAGAACGATGGCGTGCAGCGCCCAGGGGTACGGGCCGATCACCTTGGCCGGATGCCAGCCGACCTCCAGCGCGATGGCCATGGCGGGCGCGAACACGGCGGCCGCCCCGGCCCATATGGCGGCGTATCGGTCTGCGTTGCAGGATCGCCAAGCCGCAAGAACTGAGACCAGCACGCCCAATGCGACCAGTATCGTGACAACTAACGGGGCGTCTGCTTCGGGCGTCTCGGCATAGGTGGCCGCGAAGGTGCGCGCGACGGTGCCGTTTTCGAGGCCATGCGCGACGACAAAGCCGATCAACCCAACAGCCGGGAACACCGTGGCATCCTGCAAGGCAGGCGCGTCCTTGGCCCACAAAAGCAGTGCCAGAGCCAACCCGAGCAGCAAGCATGTGGTCAGCCAGAACTCACCCGCTGAATCCGCCCAGTGCAGGGACAGGATGGCCGAGCTGACGGCCACTGCGGCAAATGCCACGCGGGTCGGGAAAGCAGGCCACGGATCACCCTTCTTGCGCCGGATGATCTCGGCCACCATGGGGCCCGCGTGATCGGGCCAGATGCGCCGGTTGGGGATCGCAATGGCCAGAAGTGCCAGCACGGTAACGCTGGTCAGATAACCGGGCTCGGTCAACGGGGAAGACAGAACCAGCAGCAGGCAGGCAATATAGGCGGCAAAGAGCGTAAGCACCGAAATCCAGGCCCAGCGCCGCACCGTATCGATGCCCAGACCCAGCAAGGTCAGGATGACAAAATACCCATACAGCCATGTCGGATCATCGGATGAGCCTCCTACCATAAAGGGGGCCGAGAAGGCTCCGATCAGTCCCACAGCAGCCAGCAGCGGCCCGTGGAACCAGCCCAGCACCAGACCCACCAGCGCGACAAGAACCATGCCAACCAACGCCGTTTCGGGAGAGATCAGGTCATAGAGTTGCCGGGCGGCCAGAATGCCGCCGAACAATGTTACCAAGCCCGCACCGGAAAAGACCGATGGCAGATACGCGGTCGAGGCTGTTTCGTCATCGCCGAACCTGCGGCGAATGACTTCGCCCACCACGATCAGCGCGACCCCAAAGGCCAAAGATGCCGCGACCCGCGCAGCCGGTGGCAGCAGCCCATTTTCAACCCCGTACTGAACCAGAAAGATACCGGCCAAGGCCAAGGACAGGGCCGAAACCGCATAAAACCAGTTCTCGCGCAGCCACAGCCCGAGGGCCGCAAAGCGATCCTGCCGGAAAACAACGGCCCCTGATGGCTCGGTCTCTTCGGCAACCGGAGGATCCTGCTTTTGGTCAGGTGGCGACCATGGGCCGGGCGCGGCCTCTGATGCGGGCAAATCCACCTCGGCTTTTGGCTCTGGCGCCGATGCCACGGCCTCTGGCAGTTCGACCTCAGCCTGACCCGGCGACAGCGCCTGTACTTGCCGCTCAAGGTGCTCAACCCGGCGGCGCAAGCGCGCTTGGCCAACCAAAAGCACGACAATCGTTACCGGAATGGCCAGTACAATCAGGCCAAGAAGAACAAGCAGCGATTCCAATTCAGGCTCCGTTCAATATCGTCCGGGCAAGCTATACCGCGCGAGCTATCGGGCGACAGTACGGAAATCCCGGTACCGTCGCGGTGTTGCGGGAAACACGCTAAAGGACCGAGATCGCCGGGCGCGCGATCATGAGCCAAAGGATCACCAGCACCGACAGAAAAGCCGGAATTCCGCATATAAACCAGATACGGAACAGGCGGGTGTAGTCTGCGGGCATTGGGCTTCCTGCATCCGCAGCAACCCGCGCATAGGCCCGCAGCCTGATCTGTATCCACACCACCGGCAACCAGAACAACCCGGTCAGCACATACAGCACCAGCGACAAGGCGATCCAACCCTCGCTCAGCGACCAGCCCAACCGCCAGGCCAGCGCGGTCCCGGTGATCGGCTGCAGGATGACGGCGGTTGTTGTGAAGATCAGATCAGCCAGCACCACGATGCCTGCGGTATGCGCAATCAGATGTGCGTCCCGGCTACGGTGTGCCATCAGCATGAAAAACGCGATGCCAGCGCCGGTTCCCAACAACACGCACGCTCCAATGACATGCAGCCAGAGCAGGATCAGATCGGGGTCCATCAGCGGCTCTCCAACATCGGAATGGCAATCAGGGACAAGGTCATTGCAGGAAGCACTTTGACCAACGGACCCAGCGGATCGGCCCACAAGCCGGGCACCAGAACCGAGGCTGAAATCAGGTAAATCAGCGCCACCCCGATCTGCGCCAAACATGCGCGGGTGGCCCAGGGCCGCCACAGAATGGCCAGCCCAAGCGCAATGTCGACCACCGACCAGAACGCCACGCCAAGCATCGCGACGGGCACCGCCCATCCTGCCCCGATCAGGACCTGCGCCGCATTGGACAGCCCCAAAAGCCCGAAAAGACCTGAGAGCAGCCAAAACAGGCTCAGCACCCCAACGACCAGTGGCATCAGAAGGGTCATGCGCGCGGTCAGCCTGTGTTCGCGACCGCAGGGCAATCCGGCGTAGATCTGCGGCAAGGACGCCAGCGCCTGCCCCGAGGCCTGCCGAAATGGTGCAGGATCACCGATCACGCCTTGCGCCATGACCGTCATTGCCGTGCTGCGCAGCGGGGATCGCCACCCCAACCGACCCAGCAGATCAGCCCCGGCAGCGATGGGTTTGATCAATGCGGACGGAATCCTCAAATGGGTCGAGGCTGGGCGAAACCCAAGCCAACGACGCGTGGCCGCAACCACCTCTGCCAGCGGATGGGGCGTATCCTCGACCAGATCATAAGTGCCTTGCGGCAGCCGATCCATGGCGGCAGACAGAACGACGCGACACAGATCCGGCATTCCGATGCACTGCACAGGGGTGTCCGGATAAGCCAGCGGCTGTACCCACGGGATCGCGGCCAGCATGCGCAGCAGCGCGGTACCACCGTAGTCGCTCTGCCCAATCACCAGCCCTGGCTTCAGCACCCAAAGCGGCATGCCCGAGGCCCGCAAAGCGGCGTCCCCGGCGGCTTTGGTGTTCAGGAATGGCGTCGGCGCATCCGGCTCAGCCCCAATGGCCGAGATTTGGATCACCGCGATTTCCCGTGCAGCGCAAGCCTGACCCAAGGCCGCGATTGCAGTGTGGTGGACCACTTCAAGATCGTCCTGCCCGCCATCCTGCAGGGCACCTGCGCAATTGACCACGATATCGACCGATTGCAGCAGGTCCTGCCAGTCCTTCGATCGGTTCAGATTGCGCAGATCGCCCTGTATGAGTTGTGTCCCCGGAAGAACCTTGTTCCCCATCGGCAAGTTGCGCACCAGCCCGCGCACGCTTGCACCTTCAGCCGTCAGCGCACGCGCAACAGCGGCGCCGATAAACCCGTAGGCGCCCAGAATCAGTATGTTTTTCCCACACAGATCGTCAGAATGCATTGGTTGTCAAATCCGTTTTGCCTCAGCCTAACGGAAACATCGGAACACGCCAGACAGGTCAGGCGATCTGCGACAAAGCCGCAGGGTCAGGGGTGAAACAAGGACCCCACCAGATAGGCAATAAGTGCCGCCACGCCGCCGATCAGCAGCGTCTCCAAGCCCGAACGCCACCACGGGGCCAGCGACCAGCGGCTTTTCAGCGCTCCGATGGCGAAAAAGACGCCCATCGTCATCCACGCCGAAACAGCGAAGGCGTTGTTCAGCGACACCAGAAACGGCAACAAAGGGATCATCCCGGCCACCAGAAAGGCAAAGAACGTGGCAAGAGCGGCCTTCATCGGGTGCGGATCGACACTGCCCAGCCCATATTCGCCTTCGATCATCAGGTCTATCCAGCTTTCGTGGTTCGAGGTTATGGCCGCGGTCGCATCCTCCAGCACGGGCCCCGATAGACCCTTCTGCGCCAGAATCGCGCGCACCTCGTCGCGTTCGCCTTGTGGGTAAAGGGCGATGTGGCGTTCCTCGATGGCGCGGATCCGCTTGATGTTGTCCAGTTCCGCCTTGGTGCCCGAGTAGTTGCCCGCCGCCATGGAAAACCCATCGGCCAGAACATTCGCCAACCCTAGCGCCACGATGACAAAGGACGACAACCCTGCCCCCGCAACACCTGCCACGATGGCGAAGGTGGTGACCGAACCGTCGATACCGCCATAGACCACATCGCGCAGAACGCCGCGCCCGGGCGGGGCATTGATCCGCTGGGCGATCTCCTGCTGGCTGTGACCGTGATCTGTCATGGCTGGCCCTCCGTCACATTCAGTGTGACGAATGGCTGGCAGGTGCGCTTTGCGTCAGATCAACCCTTGGAAAACAGACCCTTCAAGGCGCGTTTGATCACGGCCCTGGTCGACGGTTTGTGACGATCCGAGAACGGCAAGGGTCTGCACACCTCCATCGCGGCAACGCCAACCCGGGCGCTGAGTGCGCCGTTCACCAGCCCCTCACCAAACCGGCGGGACAGTTTGCTGAGGACCGAGCCGCCCAAAACCGGCTCCAACAAATCGTCGCCCACTGCGACTGCGCCGGTTGCGACCAGATGAACAAAAACGGCGCGGGTCAGACGCCAACTGCCCAGAAACCCGGCCCGCCCGCCATAGATTTCCGCTATCCGCCGGATCATCCGCAGCGAGGCGGCCAAAGCCGTCACCACATCCGCCAGCGCCAGCGGCACCAAAGCGGTCACAGTCGCCACCTGCCGGGCAGCCGCCTCAACCTCGCGGCTGGCGGCAGCGTCCAGAGGGGCCAGAATTTCATCTTCGGCTAAACCCAGAAGGCCTGAGGCGTCAAATTGCTCGGGCATTCGTTCGGACAGGCGGTCGCGGCCCCATTGGGTCTCATGCCGACCTTTGTAGAAGGCGATCAGGCGAGACGTAACAGCACGGGCCTTGGCAAGATCGGCGTCGGCCAGCGCTTCATCCGCAGCGCGGCGCAGCCCGTCGACACGGGACAGACGGCCAATCGCCGCCAACTCCCGGATTGCGATGATCAGCGCGACAAAAACCAGCGCCGCGATCAATCCAGTGACGATCCACCCCAGCACAGGCGCGCGGGCGACCAGCGAGGTGGCGAAATCCCATGCGGCGACCGAGATCGCAGCGCCAACAACCGCCAGCGCCAAGCCCCAGAACCACCGCGACAGGGCCGAGGGCTTGCGGGCAGCAATTCGGGCCGCGCTTTGCATCGCCTGACCCTGAGGCTGCGCAAGGTCCGGCACCGGCGGGGCCATGGCCACGTCGGCGGCGGGCGCATCTTCCTCGAGATCGATCAGTACCGGGCCTTTAGCCATGTGCTGCCCTTTCGATACGCCAGACATATTTGATATCCGGCAGGTTTTCATCATTGTCGGCCCCGTCGCTGCGGGCAACCTCGGCAAAGCCATGACGTTCGTAGAACCTGCACGCGTCGGTATTGGCCTGAAAGGCAAAGAGGCTGAGTTGCGGGTGTCGCGCCTTGGCATGGTCGAGCAACTGCGCCCCGATCCCCTGCCCGCGCGCAGAGGCCGTCAGGTACAGCGAATGAATATCCGATCCATTCAACGCCAGAAACCCAACCACCCCATCCGAGGTTTCAGCCACCGTGACCCAGCCCTGATCAATCATGCGACCGCAAAAGGCGATGGTTTCGGCGCAGCTATGCAGTTCCGGCATCCAGTCGTTTTCGCGGGCAAACCCGTGCAGGATTTCCCCGGTCGTTCCGGCATCGGTGCTGCGGGCCGGGCGCAAAGTGACCATCACAACCGGTCTCCGATCAGGAACTGCGCGGCCCGGTCCAGCCGGATATGCGGTGGGCCATCGCCGGGGCGTAGGGTCAGATGCGCCGGAGCGAACCTCATGAAGCCAAAATCATCGCCCAGCCAAGTCTCGGCCCCGTTCCGGGCCGGGCCCAGCAAGTGGGCCGGATCGTCCGGCAGCTCACCGGGGTAAAACGCCGCCTGCTTGCCACTGTCCTGCAACGTGCCGCGCACGCAGGGCAATTCGACCCCGTCATGGCTGCGCATCTCTTCGGTTGTGGCCCGCAGCGAGGCCAGCGACAGCGCCGCTGTTTCGGCCCCCGCAAAGCTTGCCCGGTCGCGCGCCTCACGTGTCAGCGCCTCCATGATCGCGGTCAGGCGGGGGTGCTGCGTGTGATGCAGGTGATCGGCCTTGGTGGCGGCGAACAGGATGCGTTCGACCCGTTTGCCCAGCAGCAACTGGCTGAGCCACGCGTTACGGCCCGGACGGAAAGCCGACAGGATATCGCCCATGGCCCGGCGCATATCCTCGACCGCTTGCGGGCCTTTGTGGATCGCGCCCAGCGCATCGACCAGAACCAACTGCCGATCAATGCGCGAGAAGTGGTCGCGGAAGAACGGCTTTACTACCTGCGCCTTGTAGGCCTCATACCGCCGCTCCATCTCGCGCTGGAGGGTACGGCGGCGCGAGGGCTCGGACACCGGCAATGGCGCGAAGGTCAGAACCGGAGAGCCTGCCAGATCGCCCGGCAGCAGGAACCGCCCCGGCGTACAATCGTAGAACCCGACCTCGCGTGCCTGATTCAGATAGGTGGTAAATGCGGAAGACAGGGCCTGCGCGGTCGGTTCGTCATGAATGGCTGTCAGATCGGTTGCGCGGGCTTGTTTCAGAAACTCTGCCGCGTCAGGTCGGTTTTCGATGCGCGAGAGGGTCTCGCGCGACCAATCCTCATAGGATTTGTCCAACAGCGCGAGGTCCAGTAGCCATTCACCCGGATAGTCCACGATGTCCAGATGCACGGTGCGCGGCCCCTGTAGACCGGCCAGCAACCCGGCAGGACGTGCCTTGAAAGACAAGCGCAACTCGGACACGGCGCGGGTGCTGTCGGGCCAGTGTGGTTGAGGGCCAGTCAGGTCGGAGAGGTGCGATTCATAGTCAAATCGGGGGACGATGTCGTCAGGTTGCGGTTGCAGATAAGCGGCGTTGATCCGGCCTTCCTGCTGCGCGACAAGGCCGCTCATGCGGCCCCGGTCAAGCAGGTTTGCCACCAGCGAGGTGATGAAAACCGTCTTGCCAGATCGCGCCAGACCGGTGACGCCCAGACGGATGACCGGCTCGAAAAATGTCTCGGACACGCTGTCGCCAATGGTTTCGACGCCGCGCACAAGACTGTCTGCCAGGGATGAGATGACCAAACTGTCGCCCCGCAATTATCGTTTTGCCCAAGATAGGTAGCCGCCTTCGGACATGCCAGTGCTTTCGCCCCCTTGCCCGTTTGCGCGCCGCACGCTACCAGCGGCGCATGCCCAGATATGCGTTGAAAGTCGAATACCAGGGGGAACCGTTTGCCGGTTGGCAGCGGCAGAAGGACTTGCCGTCGGTACAGGGTGCCATCGAGTACGCCTTGTCCCGCATTCAACCGGGCGATCACACCATTGCCGCCGCCGGGCGTACCGATGCGGGCGTGCATGCGCTGGGGCAAGTGGCCCATTGCGATCTGATCAAGGATTGGGACCCGTTCCGCCTGTCCGAAGCGTTGAACTATCACCTCAAGCCGCAACCGGTGGCCATTGTGCAGGCCGCGCAGGTCGCGGACGACTGGCATGCGCGGTTCACGGCGGTCGAGCGCCAGTACCTGTTCCGCATCCTGATGCGCCGTGCGCCTGCGACCCATGACAAGGGGCAGGTCTGGCGCGTCAATCATCAACTGGATGTCGATGCCATGCAGAAGGGCGCCGACATGCTGATCGGGCGGCATGACTTTACCACGTTCCGCTCGTCGATCTGTCAGGCGGCCAGCCCGGTCAAAACTCTGGATGAGTTGCGGGTCGAGCGGGTTCAGGGCTTTTCCGGCCCCGAGGTTCATTTCCACGTCCGCGCCCGGTCCTTCCTGCACAATCAGGTGCGCAGTTTCGTCGGCACGCTGGAACGCGTTGGCGCGGGCTCGTGGTCACCCGAGGACGTGCGCGACGCGTTGCAGGCCACCGACCGCGCGGCCTGTGGGCCGGTATGCCCGCCGCAAGGGTTGTATCTGGCGCGGGTCGGCTATCCCGAGCCGGTTTTCGACTGACCTAGATCGCGCGCAACAGCAGACCACCCGCTATTACCGCGATCACCAACCCCGCCACCAATTCGATGGTCGGGGCCAGAACGGAGGCAAACCGGGTGGCCGAGGCCGAAGCAAGCAGCCCGCCGCGCAGCCCAAATGACGTCCAGCCGACCAAGGTAGTAACCAGTGCCGTGCCCAGCGCCATCGAGAAGGCTCCGGCGATACCGACCATTGCGATACCCATCTGCCAGGTCAGAATCAGAACGAACAGCGCGCCGGTACAGGGGCGCGCGGCTATGCCTGCGATCAGGATGATCGCCTCGCGCAGGCTGCCGACATTGGCGACTTCTTCCGCGCTGGGGCCGTGGCGGTGGCCGCAATCCGAACAGACCTCGCCCTCGTGGTGATGATGGTGGTGGTGATCGTGATCGTGTTGGTGGTGATGGTCATGGTCGTGATCATGGGCATGGGAAGGCTTGGCGTCGTTACGGGACCGCCTGACAAAGCTACGTACACCACGGAAAACCAGCCACAGGCCAATCGCGGAAATCGCCGCGTAGCTGATGGGGGCCATTACCTGCTCGGTCGTGCCTACCAAGGTCTCGCGCGACAGCTGAAAAACCAGCACTCCGGCATAGACCAAAACAACCGCCGTCACCGCCTGACCAAGACTGGACAGCACACTGATCGCGGACAAGCGCCAGAACGCGACGCGGCGGCCCAGACCGTACCCTCCGATCAGGACCTTGCCGTGACCGGGGCCGATCGCATGAAAGAACCCGTAGGCGAAACAAACGGTCAGTAGCGTTGCCACAGCCTGAGGCTGCTCGGCCCGCGCTGCCCGCAAGGCCCGTGCGATCTGATTCTGGAACTCGCGCTGCTCACCCGCGGCCCAGGCGGCGAGGCTGTCAAAGCCACCGCTTCCCCAGAACCAGGCCAGCAGGCCAAAGGCGATGGCGACCGGAATAATCAGGTATTTGGACATGACACGAGGATCTCAGTCGCGAAGTTCTCGCCCACCAGCGGGATGTCGTTTTCCTCCAGATCGTAATCCGCGTCCAATGTCAGCAGAAACGCCCGCATCTGCGCCAACTGACCATCGATATCGGGATCGACACGCTCGATGAAACATGTGGACGGGCCGGACACGGTCACGGGCCGGTTGACTTCGTATGCTGTATAATAGGTCTCATCAAACGGTTTGGCCGACAGGGCGTCCGCAGGTACGGCACCGCCTTCGACCTGACGCAGATGCGTGGTCACGACGCGCCCGTTCTCGGTTGTCGCGTGGGGTTCCAGCGGACCGGACAGTTTGACCGGCACGCCACCAGCAGTCACCACCAGATCGCCGTTGTAACCTTCGATCCATTGCGCGTCGAACCCGGTCAGGAACGCTTCTTCGCTTTCTGTCAGGACACCATCTGCGTCCTGATCCAGCTTCAAATCCTCCAGAACCAGCAGCGAGTAAAACTCGTCATACGCCCAGGTCACGCGCACATGGGTCAGGTTGCCTGCCTCGTCCACGATGAACTCCAACCCGGTGTCGATGAAGACATGCGGGTGGGCCAGCGCGGGGATCGGCAGGCAGCAAGTCAGAATGGGTATCAGCCAACGCATGACGGCAAGATAGGGCGGCAACACCGCAGCGGCAATGCGTTTCCCCGCTGCACCGCAGAAACCGGCCGAGCGCATCATGTGGGCGGGAACAGAACCAGCGTTTGCAGCGCTGTCCCCACTGGCCCTTCGGTATCATACAGAACCGATTGCGACATGCCGACGCCCGAAGGTTGCCAGTGCGAGATCGAGTCGGCTGCCAACCAGTCCGAGACCGGCTCGCGATGGATATTCACCGTCAAATCGGTGTTCATGAAACCCATTTCCGCCGTTGGCGCGTTCCACGAGATACCGTTGCCGCAATCGGCCAGCGGGCAAAGCGACTGGATCGGCGATTGCACCTCACCCTCCAACAGGTTCGGCGTGCGCATCCAGATGGCTTTCGGCCCGGCCCCCTGTTTGCCCCCAGCCGGGTATCTGATGTCGCTGTAATGGGCAAATCCCGGAAGGTCGTGGCGCAATTCTCCGATCGGGAAAGGGCCATTGACCGCATCCTCGAACCGCAGCGGAGTGACTTGGACATTGGGCACTGTGCCCAGATCACGACGCGCCAGATGCATGGTTGTCGCCGTAGCGCACAGGGTGTCGTCCAGATCGTGCACCGTCACCCGCGTGGTGGCGAGCGTTTTGGTGTGGCGAGTAGTCTCTGCCGCCACCCGCAAGCCCGACAGGGGCAGAGGGCGCAGCAGATCAACCGTCAGACGGGTCAGCATCTTCTCGGGCCCAACCTCGGTTTCAGCAGCGCGCACGATCAGGCCACTGACGGGCCCCGCGTGACAATGATCGGCTGACCAGGGGCCGCGCGCCGGGTCGTTGCCGACAAAAGCCCCATCTTCTCGCTGATGAAAATAGGCGAGGTTGTCGAATTCGTACCTGGTCATGTGGTGCGTCAGACCTTTTCCTGCGTATGTTTCTTCAACTCGGCCCGCGCGACCTGACGGCGGTGAACCGCGTCAGGTCCGTCGGCCAGTCGCAGTGTTCGCACATGGGTCCAGGCGGTGGCCAGAGGTGTGTCCTGGCTGACCCCCTGCCCGCCGAACATCTGCACCGCCTCGTCGATCACCTTCAGCGCGACCCGAGGCGCGACCACCTTGATCTGGCTGATCCACGGCGCTGCAGCCAGCGCATCGCCCTGATCCATGTACCACGCCGCTTTCAGACACAGCAGGCGGGCCATCTCGATCTCCATCCGGCATTCGGCGATGATGTCGTAATTGGCACCCAGCTGCGCCAGCTTCTTGCCGAACGCTTCACGCTGCATGGAACGTTTGCACATCTGCTCCAGCGCGCTTTCCGCCTGACCGATGGCACGCATGCAATGGTGAATGCGCCCCGGCCCCAAGCGGCCCTGCGCAATCTCGAACCCGCGACCTTCGCCCAAGAGGATATTCTCTGCGGGCACGCGCACGTCGGTAAACCGAATATGCATATGGCCGTGTGGCGCGTCGTCGTGGCCGTAGACCTGCATGGGTCGCAGAACCTCGATCCCGGGCGTATCGGCAGGCACCACGATCATCGACTGGCGCTTGTGCTTTGGCTGACCCTCGCCGCCGGTTTTGACCATCACGATATAGACCTTGCAGCGCGGATCGCCCGCGCCGGATGACCACCATTTCTCGCCATTTAGGACATAGTCATCGCCGTCCCGCACGCAGGCCATCGACACATTGGTCGCATCGGATGAAGCCACATCCGGTTCGGTCATCAGATAGGCCGAGCGGATCTGGCCGTCGAGCAGTGGCTTCAACCACTGTTGTTTCATCGCCTCGGTGCCGTAACGCTCGAACACTTCCATATTGCCGGTGTCGGGGGCGGAACAGTTGAACACCTCGGCCCCAAGGGGGGTCTTGCCCATCTCTTCGGCGAAATAAGCATATTCAACCGTGGTCAGCCCGAACCCTTTGTCGCTGTCGGTCAGCCAGAAATTCCACAGACCGGCGGCCTTGGCTTTGGCTTTCAGCCCCTCAAGGATTTCGGCCTGGCGTTCGGTATATTGCCAGCGGTCGTCCTTGTTGATCTCGGCCTGGTATTCTTCTTCCAGCGGCATGATCTCATCCCGGACCATGTCGGCGACACGTTGCAAAAGGGCGCGGTTTTCCTCGCGCAAACCAAATGACATATTCATGAAATTCCCTCCTGCCGGGTGAAATCCGGGCTGTACCTTACGGACCGAGGATGGCTTAACTGTTGCGACTCTGTCCAGTTGCGTGACGGAACGTCACCACGTTCAATTTCAAGGGAAGGAACCGCCCATGGCGCTGTTGATAGACACCGGCCTGACCAACTGGATCAGCGATGCGGACATCGCCAATGACATCCGGTCCGCGATCCCCGGTGCCGATATTCGCACGCCGGACGCAATCGGCAACGCCGATGAGATCACGATGGTTGCGGTCGTGGGCCTGAAAGACGACCACCTGCACCAGCTGCCGAACCTGAAACTGGTGCAAAAGCTTGGGGCGGGCGTAGAAACGATTGTCGGCAATCCCAACCTGCCGGATCACATGCGGGTTGCGCGCCTGAAACCGGATGCACCGGCACAAGGCATTGCCGAATGGTTCGTCGCCTACATTCTGCGCGCCCAGCGTCACATGGCATTTCACGAAGCCGCGCAGGCCCGTGCTGAATGGCTGCCCAAGGAACCAACCTTCACGCCCCATACAACCGTCGGCGTTCTGGGTCTGGGTCATATCGGGGACCGCACGGCGCGAATGCTGCGCGCTGTCGGGTTTCAGGTTCTGGGCTGGAGCCGGTCGCCTAAGCAGATCGAGGGCGTCACCTGCGTGCACGGCGACGATGCCTTGCCCGGTCTGCTGGGGCAGTGCGATCATGTCTGCGCCATCCTGCCCTCGACCCCGCAAACGGTGGGTCTGTTCGACGCGCAGATGCTGGCGACTATGAAACCCGGCAGTCAGCTATTGAACGCCGGTCGCGGCGATCTGATTGACGAGGGTGCGCTGATTGCCGCGCTGGATCAGGGCACGCCCGGCCATGCAATTCTGGATGTGACGTGTCACGAGCCGCTGCCAGCCGACAACCCGCTTTGGCAGCACCCAAGCGTGACGATCACGCCCCATGTGTCCGGTTGGCATCTGGGCGATGCGCTGTCGGATGTGGCAGAAAACTTCCAGCGGCTGACAACCGGCGCGCCACTTCTGAATGAGGTCGACAGGGCGCGCGGTTACTAGCGCAATCAGGGCGCCATCACCCAGTTGCCGCCCGCGTCCTTGCATTGACGGGTTCTGACCCCGCGCGAGGCCTCTTTGCCTTCGGGCTGAATGTCGTGTTGCAGCCGGACGCAATTGCCTTCGACCGCATCAATCCGGATTGTCCCCTTTGATCCGGTCTCGACATTGCTCCACCCGATCTCCTTGCCGACGCTGGGCGTGCCGTCGGTCAGCAAGCTGCGCGAGGCTTTGTTTGCCACCTCGAAATCCGCAGGCGAAAGCCCCATTTCGGCGATGATTCGGGACAATGGTTTGGCCGAGGCGGTCGTCGTAACGCCTGCCATGCTAAGTAGTGCCAATGCGAAAAAGACCCGGGCTTTCATTTCTGCCTCGCTGAACTGAAATCAATTTTGACTTCAAGGATATACCTGCGCGGGGGCGCGGCCAACCCCTATGGCGGCGACCTTCAAATTATCCCGAACAAACCTATCGCAAGCCCAGCGCTAGAGGCCACACCCGGTTTGGTCGCATAGTGCAACGCAAACGAACCCGAGGCATATGATGACACACCCAACCTATTTTTCGCCCCTCGGCGGGCACCCCGGCCAGGACCAGCTTTTGACCGACCGCGCTGTGTTCACAGATGCCTATGCGGTCATTCCCAAGGGTACGATGCGCGACATCGTGACCAGCTATCTGCCGTTTTGGGAGGGCACGCGCCTGTGGGTCCTGTCGCGCCCGCTCAGCGGCTTTGCCGAGACGTTTTCGCAATACATCATGGAGGTTCAGCCCGGCGGTGGCAGCGATCAGCCGGAAACAGACCCACGCGCTCAGGCCGTTCTGTTTGTGGTCGAGGGGGCCGTGCATCTAACGCTGAACGGAACGGAATACGGTTTGGATACAGGGGGATACGCCTATATCCCACCGGGCGCGGACTGGGCATTGCACAACCGATCCGACGCCGTGGCGCGGTTTCACTGGGTTCGCAAGGCCTATGAGGCCGTGAACGGGCTGCCCGTCCCCGATCCGATCATCACCAATGAACGAGACGTGACGCCTATCGAGATGCCCGGAACCGAAGGGCGCTGGTCCACAACGCGCTTTGCCGACCCGCAGGACCTGCGCCATGACATGCATGTCAACATCGTCAATTTCGAACCCGGCGGCGTGATCCCCTTTGCTGAAACCCATGTGATGGAACACGGGCTTTACGTGCTGGAAGGCAAGGCCGTCTACCGGCTCAATCAGGACTGGGTGGAGGTCGAGGCGGGCGATTACATGTGGCTACGCGCCTTTTGCCCGCAGGCCTGTTACGCGGGTGGGCCGGGGCGATTCCGGTATCTTCTGTACAAGGACGTGAACCGGCATATGCCGTTATCCTTGCCCCGCTAAACCCGGTTTCATCGCCTTTTACCCCTGCAGGGGTTCACAGCGGCCCCGGAATTTGCTGAAATCCCAGCAAATTCCATTGTTTGAGTATTGGAGACTGGCTGATGAAACTGCGTACCCCCCTGATGGCTCTGGCCGCATGCGCCATCGTGGCCGCAACCTTGTCCACGCCGGTCGCTGCCAAGGATGAGACCAAATCGGTCTTTGTCATGAGCCGGACGTGGGCCGTGACCAAAGTCTCGGACGAGCCGGTCATCTACCGCGCCACCCGCGACAACAACAACCTCAACCCGTTCGGCCCGCCCCCGCGCCTGCGCACCCTGCAGGCCATCGCGGCGATCCAGCAGGCAACCGGATGCAAACCGATCGTGGCCAGCATGTATCAGAACATCTCGGGGCAGTTCTTCTCGCAGGTCAGTTGCGGTTGAAATTGGTACAATACTTTCGTTGAGATCGCCTGATCTGCCTGCCATAGCTTGCGCATGAAACTCGCGATCAACGGATTCGGCCGCATCGGCCGCACGATCCTGCGGCAGGTTCTGGCCCAGCCGCGAGGATCAGATATCGAGCTGGTGCTGATCAACGACATCGCACTGCTGGACACCTGCGCCTATCTGTTCAAATACGACAGCACCTTTGGCCCCTATGCGGGGGACGTGTCCGCCGGTGACGAAGCCCTGATCATAGACGGGCGCACGGTGCCGATGACGCACAGTTCCGATCTGGCGAATATCGATCTGTCAGGCGTTGACGTCCTGCTGGATTGCACCGGCATTGCACGCTCATCCGATGTCGCCCGCCGGGGTCTGGCGGCTGGCGCACGCAAGGTGCTGATCTCGGGGCCCTCGCCCGCCGCTGAACTGACGGTGGTTTTGGGTGCCAATGAGGATCAGCTGGGCGACGCCAACATCGTCTCGAACGCGTCCTGCACCACCAATGGCCTCGCGCCGCTGGTTCGGGCACTGGATCAGATCGGCGGCATCGTCTCGGGCCATATGACGACCATTCACTGTTACACCAACAGCCAGCCGATGGTTGACGCGCCGCGCGGCGATCTTGCGCGTTCGCGCGCAGGGGCGCTGTCGATGGTGCCAACCACCTCCAGCGCAACCCACCTGATCGACGTTGTTCTGCCGCATCTGGCCGGACGGATTTCGGGCGCAGCGGTGCGGGTTCCAACTGCCAGCGTTTCGGCGGTGGACCTTGTGGTGACGCTCGGGCGCGGCATGAGCGAACAGGCTTTCGACACCGCGTTTCGCGAAGCGGTCGAGGCTTCGGCGGTTCTTGGCTGGACCGATCTGCCTTTGGTCTCGTCCGATCTGCGATCCCGCCCCGAATCGCTGGTTATCGCAGGCCCCGAGACCCGAATGGTCGGCAACAATCAGGTCCGTGTCTTCGGCTGGTATGACAATGAATGGGGCTTTTCCGCCCGCATGCTGGACGTGGCCCGTTTGATGGCGACGGGTTGATCCGGACTGACCGCAGCGGGCGGGCCTGCCCGCGCGCTGCCCGGCCCAACGGGTCAGCGCGCATCTTCGATGCGTTCTGACCGGGCGGGAGCCTTCCGGGGTTAGCCCGCAATCACCTCATAGGGGGTGTCGAACCAGAATTCCTCGAGGTTCGCACCCTCACCGATGCGATCCACCACGGCAAACAGGCCCGGGCCGTGCAAAGGCGTCAGCACCCCATGCCACGTACCGCGATGATAGTTCACGGCCTGCCCGGCTCGTGTCATGAACGCCCTGGGCCGCCCAGGCTGCCCTCCTTCATCGGGTGCTACGACGACCAGAAACGGCTGATGGGTCATCGGGATAAGCGCCTGACTGCCCTCCGGGTGCCGCTCGACCATATCCAGCGCATATGGCAGCGCGCGCGGGTTGGCGTTGAACAGGCTGATCCCGGCGCGCCCGTCGGTGAAATCCAGCAGCGCCCGATCATGATACCGGCCACACTGCCCCTGGTTGATGATCTTGTCGGCATCGCCAGACACTTCGATCACATCACCAAAAGGCGCAAATAGCTTGGCAGTCAGCGGCTCGGCAACGATCTGGCGGCTCATGAGGGCAACACGTCCCGCAGCCGGAATTCGGCGATGCGTTCAACCTGACGGCAGGCCTCGGCAAACTCGGTATCGCGATCCTGTTCAATCCGCCGCTGAAAGGCCGCAAGGATCGAGGCCTTGTCATGATCCCGCACCGCAATGATGAACGGAAATCCGAACGTTTCAGTGTACCGCGTATTCAATTCGGTGAAGGTCGCGCGCTCCTCATCCGTCAGCGCGTCCAACCCGGCCGAGGCCTGCTCGGACGTGCTTTCCTGCGTCAACCGCTTGGCCTGCGCCAGCTTGCCCGCCAGATCAGGATGCGCTGTCAGAACCCCCAACCGCTCGGCCTCAGAGGCCGACCGGAAGATCCGCGCCAAAGCGTTGTGCAACCCGCCTGCGGTGTCATGAGCAGGCCCAAGTTCCAGATCATAGGCCCGCTCGGCAATCCAGGCCGAGTGTTCGAAAATGCCCCCATAGGCTTCGACAAACGCGTCCCGTCCCATCTGCGACGGCTTCGGATGGGATTGCGGCGGGTGGGTCTGTGCCCAGTGTTCAGCAATCTGCAACCGGGTGGCAAACCACACATCCGAGAAGCTGCGCGCGTATTCCAGAAAACGTTTCAACGCCATGACGCGGCCCGGTCGCCCAATCAAACGACAATGCAACCCGATGGATAGCATCTTGGGCGCCCCCGCCTGCCCTTCCTCATACAATGCGTCGAAACTGTCCTTGAGATAGGAAAAGAACTGATCGCCCGCATTGAACCCTTGCGGCGTGGCAAAGCGCATATCGTTGCAATCCAGCGTGTAGGGCACGATCAGCTGATCCCGACCGTCGATCTGTGTCCAATAGGGCAGATCGTCGTCATAGGTGTCGGCGACATAATCGAACCCGCCCTCTTCGGCCACCAGACGCACCGTGTTCTCGGAACAGCGCCCGGTGTACCAGCCGCGCGGGCGCTCACCGACGACCTCGGTGTGAAGCCGGATCGCCTCGGCAATTTCGGCGCGCTCCTGCGTCTCGGGCATGTCTTTGTGTTCCACCCATTTCAGCCCATGGCTGGCAATCTCCCAACCGGCGTCTTTCATCGCGGCCACCTGATCCGGCGATCGGGCCAAAGCCGACGCCACGCCGTAAACCGTGATCGGCAGGTCCTGCATCAACCGATGCAGCCGCCAGAACCCGGCCCGCGCGCCGTATTCATAGATCGATTCCATGTTCCAATGGCGCTGGCCCGGCCATTGCGCCGCGCCGACGATCTCGGACAGAAACGCCTCGGATACGGCATCACCGTGCAGAACGCAGTTCTCGCCGCCCTCTTCGTAATTCAGTACGATCTGGACGGCCAGCTTGGCCCCGCCCGGCCATTGCGCCGCTGGCGGGTTGGCACCGTATCCAATCATGTCGCGGGGGTATCGAGGCGGTTGCATGGCGTCTTCCGGTTTTGGATGTTTCGACAGGCTTATCCTAGAAATTCGCCGATGATTATCAAATCAATCCGAACGCTGTTTCCGGTTCTTTCGGCATTTCCCCTGTTTTGATCTTTGCGCCACACTGTGGCACAGCAAAGCGACGCATCTGAGGGAGGCATTCGTGGCAGGCTATCTGACAACTCATGTTCTGGACACCGCCCGGGGCTGCCCCGCCGCCGGGTTGAAAATCGCGTTGTACAGCGTGTCCGGCAATTCCCATCGCAAGCTGGTCGAGATGGAAACCAATGCCGATGGTCGCACGAACAGCCCGATCCTGCCGCGGGAGACATTCAAGACAGGCACATACGAGCTGATCTTCTTCGCCGGCGATTACCTGCGCGCGACAGGACAAGACGGGGATGACCCCCTGTTTCTGGATCAGGTGCCGATCCGGTTTGGTATGTCCGACCCCGAGGCACATTACCACGTGCCCCTGCTGCTTTCCCCTTACGGCTACTCGACCTATCGCGGCAGCTAACCCTCCCGCCGGTCAGAGACCCTTTCAGGGTCCCTTCCCGTTGGGCCCAGCGCCGTGCCCTGCGCCCGGCGCGATTGCGCTTTTATCAATGGCAGCGCCACACCGGATCCCATCGCCCCCGCGCCGCAGCATAGCTGCGGCGCCCGGCCCACCGCTGTGCGGTGCCGGAACGACACAAACAGGGGGGGGAGCCCTACCCGGCTGGCTATTCCGAGTTTCGGACGACTTTTCCGATCCGCTCGATCATGAAATCCATGAACAGCCGCGCCTTGGGGTCCTGATGGCGGCGGTGTGTATAAAGGCACGCCATCTGCACCGGCACGGGCGGCGTTTCCTGCGCGACGGCCACCAGACGACCAGCGCTTAGGTGATCGGCCACTTCAAACACCGGCTTCATGGCAATGCCCTGCCCGGACAGCGCCCAATCTGTCAGGACGTCTCCGTCATCACATTCGAACCGGCCTGACACCGCATAGCGTTTCGGGCCGTCGGCGGTTTCCAGCATCCACTGAAACTCGGTCGCGCCAGGAAAGCGCAGGTTCAGGCATTCGTGTTTGTCCTTCACCAGATCAGCCCCCGTTGCAGGCATACCCCGCCGCGCCACATAGTCGGGGGCAGCGCATAGCACGCGCTGGCAATCGGCGATTTTGCGGATGCGCAAGGTGCTGTCCTCGGGCTGACCGATGAAAAAGGCCAGATCCAACCCCTCGGTCGTCAGATCAACGGACCGGTCCGTCAGGCGCAAACGCACATCGATCTCGGGGTATTCCGCCAGAAAATCAGGCACATGCGGGGCAAGTAACCGCCGCCCCACCCCCAGCGGAGCCGCCACGAACAGAGACCCGCGCGGGGCTTCGGTCAGGTGCGTCACCTGCGCTTCGGCCTCATCCACCGCATCCAGCACCGCCACCGCGCCGGGATAAAACGCTTTGCCCTGCTCGGTCGGTGACAGGTTCCGCGTCGTGCGTTGAAACAGACGCACGCCCAGATGATCCTCAAGCTGAGAAATCCGCGCCGAGGTCACAGCCGGTGAAATCCGCAAATCGCGCCCGGCGGCGGACATGCTGCCCAGATCATAAACCCTGACGAAGGTGCGGATATTGTCGAGATAGGACATCTTATCGTTTTTTTTGATACAGTTTGACAATATACGGGAATACCGAAGAAAAGCCCGTTTGCCTAGTGTGGCGGCAACCAATCGGAGACCTCATTCATGTACGACTTTGCCGTGTTCTGGGACTGGATGGCATTTGCCGTGCGCTGGCTGCATGTGATCACGGCCATGGCGTGGATCGGATCGTCCTTCTACTTCATCGCGCTGGATCTGGGCCTGAACCGCAATATCCCCGGCCCTGCGGATGGCGAGGAATGGCAGGTGCATGGCGGCGGCTTCTACCACATTCAGAAATATCTGGTCGCGCCCGAGCGGATGCCCGACCATCTGACCTGGTTCAAATGGGAGAGCTATTCAACCTGGCTCAGCGGTGCGGCGCTGTTGATGATCGTCTACTGGGTCGGCGGAGAACTATACCTGATCGACGCCGAAAAGGCCGATCTGGCACTGTGGCAAGGCATTCTGATCTCGGCAGCGTCCCTGACTATCGGATGGCTGGTCTATGACTTTCTGTGCAAATCCGGTCTGGGCGAGCGTCCAACCCTGTTGATGGTACTGCTGTTCGTCCTGCTGGTGGCTATGGGCTGGGGATACAACCAGATTTTCACCGGGCGCGCGATGATGCTGCATCTGGGGGCCTTTACCGCCACGATCATGACGGCCAACGTGTTCTTCATCATCATGCCGAACCAGCGCATCGTTGTGGATGACCTGAAGAACGGGCGCACACCCGACCCGAAATACGGCAAGATCGCCAAGCTGCGTTCGACCCACAACAACTATCTGACCCTGCCGGTTCTGTTCCTGATGCTGTCCAACCACTACCCGCTGGCCTTTGCGACCCAATACAACTGGATCATCGCCGCGCTGGTGTTCCTGATGGGCGTCACCATCCGGCACTATTTCAACACCCGCCACGCGCGTGCAGGCAACCCCACCTGGACCTGGCTGGCAACCGCCATGCTGTTCATCGCCATCATGTGGCTGTCGACCGCACCGATGTATGAACCGGTTGAAGAGGCCGAGGCGCAGCCGTTGACGCCCTATGAACAGAAATTCGCAGCAGCCGAAGGGTTTGAGCAGGCACACGACATCGTTCTGGGGCGCTGTTCCATGTGCCATGCACGTGAGCCGGTTTGGGAGGGCATCCTTTGGGCCCCCAAAGGCGTTTTGCTGGAAACCGAGGCGGATATTGCCCGCAACGCGCAGCAGATTTACCTGCAGGCCGGTGTGACCCATGCGATGCCGCCGGCCAATGTGACCTTTATGGAACCAGAAGATCGCGATGCCATCATCCGATGGGTCCGCAACGCCGGGCTGTAACGCGGTCACGGATCACGGCAATTCGGCGCATCGCGCGATTAACCCCTTCCCCCAAACGGTTTCAGATGCTCTAACTTGAATTCAAAGAGCCGTGCAGAAACACGGCACAAGAGATTTCGACTCGGGGGCAGTTGGAGCCAACTGATGCAGGGAAGCAAGCCGCGACGCGGTCTGAGATGCTGGCTATTGGGCGCTGTCGCCGCCCTTGCGCCAACAACGCTGGTTGCGTTGGAAACCACACTGACCGCCCCCGGAGCCCCCAAGGAAGTTGTCGAGCGCCTGAAAGAAACCTCTTCCGTCGCCACCGCCGAAGATCGCGGGCTGGACACGCCGCTGGAAATTCTGTCTGCCGCCCTGTCGGATTATCGGACGCTGGTGCAGATCCTATATGACGAGGGGTATTTCAGCCCGGTCGTCAGCATCAAACTGGACGGGCAGGAAGCAGCCGAGATGAGCTCGCTCACCGTTCCCAATCAGATCAACCGCGCGGTTATCACAGTGGAAACCGGCCCGACCT
Organism: Ruegeria sp. H7; assembly: GCF_056532945.1. Lineage (NCBI taxonomy): Bacteria > Pseudomonadati > Pseudomonadota > Alphaproteobacteria > Rhodobacterales > Roseobacteraceae > Ruegeria > Ruegeria sp. H7. Next base: position 98,891 of record NZ_JBQFNZ010000006.1, on the reverse strand, counting down.
TCAAATTCGGCACGGCAATTGTGCAACCTCTGGCCCCCGACACGGTGCTGCCCGAGGAATTCGCCACCGGCAAGCTGGCCACCACGGGCGCGATCCAACAGGCGGCCTCGGCCGGTGTTCAGGCGTGGCGGGACGCGGGTCATGCCAAGGCAAGTGTGGCCGGGCAGCGAGTGATCGCGCGCCATGCTCAGGCGCGGCTGGATGCAGAGATTGATCTGGACCCGGACAGGCGACTGACTTTTGGCCAGATGTTCATCAAGGGCGACACCGATGTTCGCCACCGGTCGATCGAAAAGATCGCGGGCTTTCCCAGCGGCGAGGTCTATTCGCCCGCCAAAATCCAGAAAGTCGGCACGCGCCTGCGCCGCACCGGAACCTTCAACGTGGTGTCCCTGCAAGAGCGTGAGAAACCGAACCCAGATGGTACGCTGGATTTCGATGCGACCTTCGAAGACCTACCCAAACGCCGTCTGACCTTCGGTGTCGAGCTCGCATCCCGCGATGGTGTCGACGTCACCGCCACCTGGACCCACCGCAATGTCTTTCGCCGGGCCGAACGTCTGCGGTTCGAGGCCGCCCTGCGCAATATCGGCGGGGCCGAGGATCTGGACGGACGCATTGGCCTGCGACTGGATCAACCCGACCGGCTGGGCCCGGACGACAACACCTTCTGGAGCGCGCTGCTGGAGCGTCGAAACACCGACAATTACAACGTGACCGTGGCATCGCTGGCTTATGGTGCGCGGCGCACCTTTTCGGATCAGCTATACGCCGAAGCGTCGGCGGGCTTTCAGTGGTCGAACGCAGATGATGCCTATGGTGACGGGCGCAAGTTCCGGTATTTTATCCTGCCATTCCGATCCGAATGGGATCAGCGCGACAGCAAGGTCAGTGCGACAAAAGGGTTTTATCTGGATTCGCAGGTCATGCCGTTTGTTGGGCTTTCGGGTACGGATACCGGCATCCGGCTGTTCTTTGACGGTCGCGCCTATACCAGCCTTGGAACCGGTGGCAGGCTGGTTCTGGCGGGTCGGGTCCAGCTGGGCTCGGTCATCGGGCCACCACCGGATGGGGTGACGCCGGACTTTCTGTTCTTCTCAGGCGGGGCCGGGACGGTGCGCGGGCAACCGTTTGAAAGCCTTGGCATTCCGGTCGGCACCGGCGTTGCGGGCGGCAAATCGTTCCTGGGCTTTTCGGGCGAGGTGCGCGGCAAGATCACCGACACCCTGTCGCTGGTCGGGTTTTATGACTACGGTATCGTAGACACGTCCTCATTCGTCGGCACCGGGGCCGAGGATCATGCCGGGGCTGGGCTTGGGGTCAGATATGATCTGGGCGGTTTTGGTCCGCTGCGCTTTGACCTCGCAGTGCCTGTTCAGGGCGACACGGGCGATGGGTTGCAATTCTATATCGGGATCGGACAGGCCTTTTGATACAGCGTCTTTCATACCCCGTTCTGGTCGTCACACTGACCTGCGCGCCGGTTGCGGCATACGCACAGGACGAAGGCGGCAGCATGATCGAGCGGTTCCTGCAGGACACGCTGTCGGGAGACGATCAGAACGTCACTGTAAAAGGCTTGGAAGGCGCGCTGAGTTCACGCGCAACGATAGAAGAGATCACGGTGGCCGATGACGAAGGCGTTTGGCTGACGATCAAAGGGGCGGAACTGGACTGGAACCGTCTTGCCCTGATCCGGGGCCGGTTTTCAGTCAACGCCCTGACCGCGCAAGAGATCGACGTGGCCCGCGCTCCGGGCACTACAACGACTGAAGCCCCACCCCCGTCAGCAGAAACCCAGCCGTTTCAATTGCCGGAATTGCCGGTCTCAATCGAAATCGGCGAGATTCGGATCGATGAGCTGGCCTTGGGCGAGCCCTTGATCGGCGTGGCCGCGGAACTGACGGTCACTGGCGACCTCTCGTTGGCGGACGGTACACTGGACACAAATCTCGACATTACAAGGCTGGACCGTGCAGGGGATGAGATCACGCTGGCGGCAGGGTTCCAGAACTCGAACAGTCAGATCGATCTGGATCTGAACGTGACCGAAGCCTCGGGCGGGTTGATCTCGACTGCGTTGAAAATCCCCGATAGCCCGCCCATTGGACTGACCGCCAAGGGATCAGGGCCGCTGACAGATTTCACCGCCGATATCGGACTGAGCAGCGACAACCAGCAACGGGTGGCCGGTCAGGTCAGGTTGCGTTCGGCAACGGCCGAGGATGAAACGGCCGAAGACGGGATTGCCTTCACTGCGGACCTAAGCGGTGATCTGACCCCCTTTGTCGCCGACGACATGGATGTATTCTTTGGTCAGGACACGCGCCTGTTTGTCGACGGCAAAACACAGCCCGAGGGCGCATTGCAGATCAGCGATCTGGATTTCACGTCCCAGGCCCTGAATCTGGAAGGCGAATTGCAACTGGCGGCGGGTGGGACCTTGCAACTGGCCGCATTGCAGGGGCGCATATCACCGCCCAATGGGGAAACTGTTGTCTTGCCAGCCTCGGGCGGCGAAACTTCGATTGAAGCCGCTCAAATCTCGGCCCTGTTCGATCAGGCGAATGGCAATCTGTGGGACCTGAGTCTGACGGCCAACGCGTTCAAATCGCCTCAGATCAGTCTGGACCGGGCGCAGATCACCGCGCAGGGCACGCTGGAACAGGGCGACATCGTCAACGTCGATGGCGACGTGCAGGCGGCGCTGGACGGGCTTGACCTAGCAGACCCTGCGCTGAACACCGCGCTGGGGGGGCGGATCACGCTGGACGGGGTGTTCGACTATGGCAGCGATCAGTCGCTTGACCTGTCGGGGTTCGAGCTGGTGGGCTCGGACTATACGCTGGGCGTCGATGCGCTGATCAGCGGTTTGACCAGCGGGCTGGCCGTGGATGGCTCGGCCTCGCTGGACGCAACAGATCTGTCCCGGTTCTCTAATCTCGCGCAGTTGCAACTGGGCGGGCAGGCCTCGGCCCGGCTGGTGGGCAAAGGCTCACCGCTTGAGGGCAGCTTTGATGGCAAGCTAGAGGTCAAGGGCAGCGATCTGTCCACCGGGCGCGACGACATCGATCCGGTAATCCGGGGCGAGACAACAATCATAGTCGATGCCAAGCGCGGAGCCGATGGAATCACGCTGCGCGACTTTACCTTGATTGCGGATGCGGCACGGGCGCAGGCAAGCGGGACGGTCACAACCCCTGATGGCAACCTGTCAATCGACGGTCAGGCCAAACTGTCCGCGCGCGATCTGTCAGTTTTTTCCGGTCTGGCGAAACGCGAACTTGGCGGCTCGGTTCAGGCCAGCCTGCAAGGGGCCGGAACGGTTCAGACCCTTGAATTCGACGGCACAGCCAGTGTTACGGCACGCGACATCAAAACCGGGATGGCCGAGATTGACCCCCTTCTGAAAGGCGAAACCATTGTCGAATTCGACGGGGCGCTGTCGCAAGATCAGATCACGATCCGCGAGGCAACGATCAACGGGAATGCCGTAACGGCCCAAGTCGCGGCCACGATTGACGATCCAACCGGCGACATTGCTTTCGATGGCGCAACCAGTGCGTCTATTCCCGACCTGTCGCTGTTCTCGGGCCTTGCGGGCCGCGATCTGGCGGGATCGGTCAGCGCCAGTGTCCAAGGGAGCGGGGCCGTTAAAACGCCTCGGTTTGATGGTAAGGCCAGTATGACAAGCCGGGACATCAAAACCGGGATGGCAGATATCGATCCGCTTCTGACAGGGCAAACTTCGGTCGAGTTTGACGGGGCCGTGTCTGAGGATCAGATCACGATCCGCGAGGCCAAGGTCAACGGAAACGCCGTGACAGCCCAGGTCGCGGCCACGATTGACGATCCCACCGGAGATATTGCGGTTGATGGCTCGGCCAGTGTGGATATTCCCAACCTGTCCTTGTTCTCGGGCCTTGCAAGCCGCGATCTGGCGGGATCGGTCGAGGCGCAGCTTCAAGGCAAGGGCGCAGTGGGCAGCAAGGCATTCGATGTGAACGGCAGCGTCATGGCAGATGACATCCGCGCGGGGATCGAGCAGGTGGATGCGCTGCTGCAGGGGCGCACGACTCTGACCGTGGATGCCCTGAACGATGAGAACGGGTTGAACATCCGCACCTTCCGCCTGAAAGGAACAGCCCTTTCCGCCAATGCTTCGGGTCAGTTGAGCCGCGAGACCGGGGGGCTGAACTTTACCGCCGCCCTCGACGATCTGGGGCGGTTGTCGGAAACACTCACCGGACCCCTGAAACTGGACGGCAATGTTGCGCCAACCGGATCGGGGCTGGAAGGCACGGCCAATTTGCAGGGGCCCGACAGCTCTTACGCCAGCCTTGTCGGAACGGTTGATACCGATGGCTCTGCCGATCTGGACTTTGACGCCAAGCTCAACCGGATCGAGCGGTTTGTGCCCGATTTCCCCGGCACCGTCGCAGCAACCGGCAATGCAAAGCGGTCAGACGGGGTCTGGACCATTGATGCCAAGGCTGAAGGACCTGCCGGGATCAACAGCACCGTGGCGGGGACCTTCGACGAAACCGCCAGCACGGCTGACCTGAGGGCACAAGGCGGCGTAAACCTTGGCATCGCCAATATCTTCATCACACCGAACAAGATCGAAGGTGCGGCCCGGTTCGATCTGGCGCTGAAGGGCGCACCGGCGCTTGAGTCCCTAAGCGGGTCTATCACCACATCCGGAACGTCCTTTGCGATTCCAACTGCGGGACAGACGGTGACCGGGATCAGCGGGTCGGTTGATCTGGCGCAAAGCCGCGCCACCATCTCAATGAATGGCGGCATGCGCGCCGGTGGCGGGTTTACCGTGTCTGGCCCGGTCGATCTGACGCCGCCGTTCAACGCCCAGATCACCACCGCATTGAACAGCCTCGTGCTGACCGATCAACTGCTGTATGAGACAACGCTCAACGGTCAGATCGTCATGGCGGGGGCTTTGGCCGGAAACAGTTCCCTGTCCGGTCAGATCACGTTTGAGGAAACCAATATCAACCTCGCCGCCGCCTCGGGTGCCGTGGGCGCGGCACCAATCCCCGAGATCACGCATATCGGCGAAAGCCGCGCGCAATATGTCACCCGCGAACGGGCGCAATTGGTGGTGAAAGAGGAAGCCGCCCAAAGCGACTCGCGCATTGCGCTGGATATCAGTCTGCTGGCCCCCAAAGCCGTCTTTGTGCGCGGGCGCGGCGTGAACGCGGAACTGGGTGGGCGGATTTTCATCGGAGGCACGACACGATCCGTTGTCCCCTCGGGCCAGATTGAACTGATCCGGGGTAATTTCGATATTTTGGGCCGCAGGCTGGCCCTGACCAAAGGGATCGTGACACTGCAAGGCGATCTGACCCCGTATATCGAGTTCGAATCGTCTGCCAGCACCTCGGATGGAACCGCCACGATTGAAATCGCCGGGCCGCTGGATTCCCCGGAAGTCGATGTATTCTCGGACCCCGAACGCCCCGCCGAAGAGGCGCTGGCCATGTTGTTGTTCGGCAACCGGTTCTCGGAACTCTCGCCGTTTATCATCGCGCAAATGGCGGCGTCGCTGGCGCAGCTCAGCGGTGCGGGCGGTGACGCCACCAAAGGGCTGCGCGACTCTACCGGCGTCGACACAATCGATATCGGCGCGACCGAGGGCGGCGCAGGTCGTCTAGGCGCGGGCGCGTATCTCAGCGACAACCTCTACACGGACTTCACCGTCAACACCGAGGGCGATACCGAGGTGAACCTGAACCTGGACGTGAATGATAACTTTACGGTCCGGGGCACGGTCGATGGCAGGGGCGAAACCGGCATAGGCCTGTTCTTCGAGCGCGATTACTAACGGCGAATACCGATTGAGCGACCGATCTGAGGGGCGCTCTCCAAGGTTTTGTGGTCTTCCACCATCCGCGCCAGGCGCGCAATGGCCCAATCCGGGTAAGCAACCGACCGCCCGGTCTGATGGCTGACATTCATGAACAGCGCCTCTTGCGTCGCGCAGACGGCGTTGTCTTCCTCTGAGATCATCTGAGCGAAATAGAGGCCGCGCTTGTGATCAGCGTCCAGCAATCGGAACCGAAAGTAGAACGGCGCGCCAGCGATCACCTCACGCAAAAAATGCAGATGGGCCTGCAGAATGTATGGCCCCTGCCCGTAGGCCTGTACCTGAGGTTCACCAAGCCCCAGATGTTCGACCAGCAGAACCTCGAAGGCATTGTCGAAGGCGACGCCGTAATAGCCCACATTCATATGGCCGTTATAGTCGATCCATTCCGGTTTCACGCCAAAGCCCCGGATTTCCACAGGGGTCGGGTAAGGTCCGTCATATCCGGACAGGGGGCTATTGGTCATCTCATGTCGTCTCCGCTGGGTCAGAATATGAGGCCGATAAACTTCCCGTCTGTCCAGTGTGGAAGTGCGTGACCACAACTCTGCGCTACCTACGTGGGATAAAATTCAATCCTTTCTCAAAAAGTAAAAAATCTGATTTCTATATGTGAAACGTGTCACTGAACCCAGAACCGGGTCGGCGCAAAAAAGGCTTCGAAATCAATACGGAGAGCCATTTATGAAAGCGGAAGAAGCCGAGAAAATCGTCGGGGCATTGAAAAACAAAAAGGCGAAAGTAAAGGCGATCGGAACCGAAGTGTCCGGGACCAAGGCAACCAAGTTGGAAAAGAAACTGCGCGACGGGTTGGAAGGCGCGTTGGGTGCCGACCTGTCCAAGGTCCGCGTTCACATCGGCGGGAATGCCGCCGATATCCGCAAAGAGCTAAAGGCAAAGGCCTTCACCAACGGAAACGACATTTACTTTGGCAAGGGTACGGATTCAAAGAACAACAAGTTGATTGCCCATGAAATCACTCATGTCGTGCAGCAGGCAAAAGGCAAGATGCCAAAACCCCAGAAAGGCAAGGTTCTGGTCTCGGGCTAATTCTTTCCGGTCGTGGGGAACAAAAACAGTGCAACCAAGGTCGGCTCTTGCTTGGGCCGACCTTGGTCGTTTCAGAAGGCTTTCCTGCCTATTCCGCCGCGATAGCGTCTTCGATCTTTTCGACGCGAATGGCCGAGAACTTGAACTCGGGGATTTTACCGTAAGGGTCGATGGCCGAGTTGGTCAGGATATTCGCCGCCGCCTCGACATAGGCAAACGGGATGAACACCATATCTTCGGCAATCGCCCGGTCGGCCCGCACCATGATCTCAATCGAGCCGCGACGCGTGGTCAGGCGGATCGTTTCGCCCGGCTCGATCCCCATCAGTTTTAGCTGACGCGGGTTCATCGAACAGTTCGCTTCCGGTTCCACGGCGTCCAGAACGGTGGCACGGCGGGTCATCGACCCCGTATGCCAATGCTCCAACTGACGGCCCGTGGTGGCGATCATCGGGTATTCGTCATCCGGCGCTTCATCCGGCGGGATGACACTGGCCGGGGTGAACCGCGCCCTGCCATCCGCGCGTGGGAAGCCATCGCCAAACACAATCGCCTGCCCCGGGTCGGTTTCGGAAAGCGACGGGTAGGTGATGGTTTCGGTCTCAAGCCGCTCCCACGTGATGTTGTCCAGCGAGGCCATGGTAAGCTTCATCTCGGCAAAGACCTGAGACACATCGGTGTAATCCCAGTTCAACCCAATCCGCTGCGCCAGTTCTACCGTGATCTTCCAATCCTCGCGCGCTTCGCCCGGAGGGGTCACGGCGGGCCGCACCCGCTGCACCTGACGGTTGGTGTTCGACACCGTGCCGTTCTTTTCATACAGCGCCGAGGCGGGCAGGATGATATCGGCATAGTTCGCCGTTTCGGTCAGGAAAATGTCCTGCACGATCATCAGATCCAGCTTGGCCAGCGCATCGCGCGCGTGGTTCACATCCGGGTCGGACATGGCCGGGTTTTCGCCCATGATGTACATGCCCTTGATGTTGCCCGCATAGGCTTGATCAATGATCTCGGTAACGGTCAGGCCCTTCTCGTTCGAAAAGTCGTCCGAGTTCCAGACGTTGTTGAATTTGGCGCGAATACCATCGTCCATGACCGACTGGTAATCCGGCAGGAACATCGGGATCAGACCTGCGTCCGAGGCGCCTTGCACGTTGTTCTGCCCCCGCAGCGGATGCAGACCCGCGCCGGGCTTGCCGACATTGCCGGTCATCAGGGCCAGCGAGATCAGACAGCGCGAGTTGTCGGTGCCGTGAATGTGCTGGCTGACGCCCATGCCCCAGAAGATCAGACCGGCCTTGGCCTGCGCAAAGGTCCGCGCGACGCGGCGCAGTTGGTCCGGCTCGATGCCGCAGATCGGGGCCATCGCCTCGGGCGTGAAGGCGCGCAGATGCTCTTTCTCGGCCTCCCAGTTTTCGGTCCAGCGGTGGATGTACTGGCTGTCATACAGCTCTTCCTCGACGATCACATTCATGATCGCGTTCAGCATCGAGACATCGGCCCCCGGACGGAATTGCAGCATCTCATCCGCAAACTTGCGCATGCCGACACCGCGCGGGTCCATCACGATCAGCTTGCCACCGCGCTTGGTGAACTGCTTGAAATAGGTCGCGGCGACGGGGTGGTTTTCAATCGGGTTCGCCCCGATGATGATCGCCACATCCGCGTTTTCGATCTCATTGAAGGTCGCGGTCACAGCACCTGAGCCCACGTTCTCGATCAGCGCTGCCACGGATGAGGCGTGGCACAGACGGGTGCAGTGGTCAACGTTGTTGTGCTTGAAGCCCTGACGGATGAACTTCTGGAACAGATACGCCTCTTCGTTGGTGCATTTGGCCGAACCAAAGCCCGCAACGCTGCGCGGGTCTTCTTCGCGCAGGGCTTTCAGCTTGGAGGCGGCCAGATCCATCGCCTCTTCCCAGGTCGCTTCGCGGAAATGGGTGCCCAGATTGCCGGGATCGACGTTCAGCCCCTTTTCAGGCGTATCCTCGCGCCGGATCAGCGGTTTGGTCAGGCGGTGCGGGTGGTGGATATAGTCGAACCCAAACCGGCCTTTGACGCACAGACGGCCTTCGTTCGCGGGGCCGTTGATCCCTTCGACATATTTGACCTTACCGTCCTTGACCTTCAGCGAGACCTTGCAGCCAACGCCGCAGAACGGGCAGACGCTTTCGGTCTCGGAATCGTAGTCCTTGCTGTCGCCCTTTTGCTGATCGTCCAGCACGGTGGCAGGCATCAGGGCGCCGGTCGGGCAGGCCTGAACGCATTCGCCACAGGCCACACAGGTCGAATCCCCCATCGGATCGTTCTGGTCGAACACCACCTGCGCCGTATGCCCGCGACCGGCCATGCCAATCACGTCATTCACCTGCACTTCCCGGCAGGCACGGACGCAGAGGTTGCAGTTGATGCAGGCGTCCAGATTGACGCGCATTGCAACGTGGCTGTCGTCCAGCAGCGGGATTTTCTCGGCCTCTTTTGCCGGGAAACGGCTGTCTGAAACATCGTTCAGCTTGGCCATATCCCAGAAATGGCTTGAGGTGTCATGCGCCTCTTCGGGCTGGTCGGCCACCAGCAGTTCCATGACCATCGCGCGCGATTTCTCGGCGCGGTCGCTGTCGGTCTTGACCACCATGCCGTCCGCCGCCGGACGGATGCACGAGGCGACCAACGTGCGCTCGCCTTCGACCTCGACCATACAGGCGCGGCAGTTGCCGTCGGGGCGATAGCCCGGCTGCGGCTTGTGGCACAGGTGCGGAATGGTGAACCCCTGCCCCTTGGCGGCTTCCCAGATGGTCCAGCCTTCGGGCACGGTGACGTCTTCGCCGTTCAGGTTGAAGGTGACGGTCTTGTTTGGGCTTGCATCAAGCATGGCTCTGTCTCCCCTCAGATTTCATCAGCGAAATGTTTCATGACAAGGCGGATCGGGTTCGGGGCCGCCTGCCCCAGACCGCAGATCGAGGCGTCGCCCATGACCTGACACAGATCCTCCAGCAGGTCCTGATCCCACTTGTCCGCCTGCATCAGCTTCACTGCCTTTTCACAGCCCGCCCGGCAGGGCGTGCACTGGCCGCAGCTTTCATCTTCGAAGAAGCGCAGCATGTTCAGCGCCGCATCGCGGGCGGTGTCCTGATCGGACAGGACCACCACGGCGGCCGACCCGATAAAGGTGCCATGCGGTTGCAGCGTGTCGAAATCCAGCGGGATATCATCCATCGATGCGGGCAACAGGCCCGAGGACGGCCCACCCGGCTGATACGCCTTGAAGGTCTGCCCTTCGGCCATGCCACCGGCAGCCTCGATCACGTCCAGAATGGTCGAGCCCGCAGGCAGCAGGTAGACCCCCGGCCGCGCCACCCGGCCCGAGACCGAATAGCTGCGGAGGCCCTTACGACCATTCTTTTCTGTGCTGTTGAGGCATTCCGGACCTTCGCGGCAGACTTTGGTGACCCAATACAGCGTCTCAACGTTGTGCACCAAGGTCGGACGGTTAAAGACCCCAACCTGCGCCACAAACGGAGGACGATGACGCGGCAAGCCCTTCTTGCCCTCAATCGACTCAATCATCGCGGATTCTTCACCGCAGATATAGGCACCGGCACCGCGGCGCAGATCGATATAGCCTTTCTCGACAATCCCCGCGTCTTCCAACGCGGCGATCTCGGTCGCGAGAATTTCTAGCACCGCCGGATATTCGTCGCGCATGTAGATAAAGCAGGTCTCGGCCTCGACCGCCCAAGCGGCGATCAACATGCCTTCGAGGAAGACATGCGGCGTACGTTCCAGATAGTAACGGTCCTTGAACGTGCCCGGCTCGCCCTCGTCCCCGTTCACGGCCAGATAGCGCGGGCCTTCGTTCATGCGCACGAAACCCCATTTCTTGCCGGACGGGAAGCCAGCGCCGCCCAGACCACGCAGGCCCGAGGCCAGAACGTCCTCTTGCACCTTCTCCCAATCGCCGCTGTCGCGCAGGTCTTTCAGCTTGGCATAGCCGCCATTTTCGGCGTAGGCGGCAAAGGTTTCGTAGTCGGGCAGATGAGCGTGGGTGTCACCTGCCGCAATCGCCGCCTGCACCTTTTCGGGGGTGGCGCGGTCGATGTGGTTATGACCGATCTCAAGCACCGGAGCCGTGTCGCAGCGGCCCATGCAGGGCGCGCGCACGACGCGGACCTCAGCCGGGTCCAATCCGTCTTCCAGCGCCTTCTGCAACTGCTGGGCACCGGCCATTTCGCAGGACAGGGAATCGCAGACCCGGATGGTCAGCGCGGGCGGGGGCGTCTCGCCCTCTTTCACCACGTCGAAATGAGCGTAGAAGGTGGCGGTCTCATAAATCTCGGCCTGCCCGATCCGCATTTCGACTGCCAAGGCGGCGATATGGTCGGCGCTGATATGGCCATGCGCATCCTGTATCAGATGCAGGAACTCGATCAGCAGGTCGCGGCGACGCGGGCGGTCGCCCAGCAGGCGTGTGATTTCCGCCTGCGCCTCATCCGTGAACTGACGGCCTTTGGGCGTGTGCCGCCCCTTGCCTTTACCTGACTTCCAGACGCCCTTGGGTGCGCCTGATGGCTTGGTGTCTAATGGTGCCATGATGCCCTCCGATTAAGGCCCGTGTCTCATCAGACTAACATATCGTCAAATCGCTTGTCGCAATCGTACGATAACGACAGCTTATCACCGCAAAGACGTCACCACAGCGCGCAGGGCCTCGACCGTGGGCAGCTCCGGGTCGCGGGTCAGGGTCGCCAGACAAATCGGTTTGCTGACTACGGGATCGACCAGAGGCAACACTCGCGTCCCCCTCAAATCGCCCAGCGCCCGCACCAGAACCCGGGGGACCACGGTGGCCGCCAACCCCTCACGCGCCATCACCATCGAGGCGGTGAAGCCGCTGGTTTCAGCCACCACATCCGGGTGCAGGCCCTGTTCAGCGAAAATCCGATCCAGAATGCGCCGGTTCTGCATCTGCGGCTCCAACAGGCTGAGCGGGAATTCGGCCACCTGCGCCCATGGGATCGGGCCGGTTTCATCCGTCATGTGGGACGGGACCAGCAGCACATAGGTCTCTTCATACAAGGGTTGCACCTGCCGCAGATCGGTGCCGATGCTGTCGCCATAGGTGATGCCCGCATCCAAACTGCCCTCGTCCAGCCGGTGCTGGATCGCGGTCGCGGACATGGTCTCGATCCGCGTGACGATACGGGGATGAGCGTCCCGCAACCGCTTGACCAGACGCCCGGTGAAAGCAATCGCAGTCGGAATCACGCCGAGGATCAGCGTACCGGTGATCTCACCCTTGGCGGCTAGCACCTGCTGTTCCAATGCCTTGGTGTCGTCCAGAATGCGCCGCGCCCGCTGGACAATCATCTCGCCCTCTTCGGTCAATCCCTGAAACCGGTTGGCACGGCGGACGATTGACACACCCAGCCGGTCTTCGAGGTTGCGGATACGCATTGAGAAGGCGGGCTGCGAAATCCCGCATTCTTCAGCTGCCTTGGCAAAATGACGATGCCGCGCAAGGGCGCTGAGGAGTTGGAGGTCGCGGATTTCGATCATTTGGAGATGTTTCTGATACAAGGCCACCGGGTTTTACACGATACCGAAGTGGGGCGCACGCCTTTGTGCACGAACAAGAACTCAATAACCACATTCTGCTTGTCCTTAGCATATTTAGAAAGGGAGAGCGCGCGGTCGACAGGATCCAGCCTGCACTTACCGCTTTAATAAAATACAGTGGTTTCATAAGGTAAGGTGGAATGAATGACAGAGCTGAATACGTTTGTAGTTGCGGTGAGAGTCCTAATAAACAATGCTTGATTTTGATCCCGGCCAACTAACCTTGGCCGCGCGCCGAAAAATAATTAAGCGTGCACGGCGAAATGTCAGTTCAGAAGTCGTCCTGATTTTGACTGCCGGTTTCGCATTGCTGTTGATAACGTCGTTTTGGTTTGGAAACCTGACGTTTCTGCCGCTAGCAGGAATACTGAACATGCGACCAACGGTAGTTTGGATTTGCTTGTCCGCATTCCTCTCAGGCGCTGCCGGCTTGGTTCACGGACTAATCGGAGTAAAGGTTGTTTCGCGTGCACGGGAACAGGAGTTCTTGATTCATCAATTCGACGAACTAAGAAACCGCTCTTAAAAAAAGATCAGTCGATCACCAAGCAGGCAACCGGCAAAAATCTAGTTAGTAGAACGATCCCCGCCCGGCCTTACGCGGCCAGCGACGGATCATTTTGTCACCAAGCTCGGCCGACGCGACGCCTATGCGTTGCAAGCCTTGCTCTACTGGTGACTTAACCAAAATAAGGCACGTCGCAGGCGACCTAACCAGTTCCGGTTCAGGTATTAAACAAAAAGTGCATCACATCGCCGTCCTTGACGATGTAGCCCTTGCCCTCGGCCCGCATCTTGCCCGCCTCTTTCGCACCCTGCTCACCATTCGCAGCGATGTAGTCGTCATAGGCGATGGTCTCGGCGCGGATGAAACCCTTTTCGAAATCGCCGTGGATCACACCAGCAGCCTGAGGCGCGGCGGTGCCGGTGCGGATGGTCCAGGCGCGGGCCTCTTTCGGGCCGACGGTGAAATAGGTTTCCAGTTTCAACAGGTCGTAGCCCGCGCGGATCAGGCGGTCGAGGCCGGGTTCTTCCAGGCCCATCTCTTCCAGGAACATCTGCGCTTCGTCCTGTTCCAGCAGGCTGATCTCTTCTTCGATCTTGGCGCTGATGATGACATGCGCGTTACCCTGCGCGGCGGCCATTTCGGCCACGCGGGCCGAATATTCATTGCCCTCGGCGGCTTCTTCCTCGGACACGTTGCAGACATAGAGCACCGGCTTGGTGGTCAGCAGTTGCAGCATTTTCCACGCTTTGGCGTCCTCGTCGGAGACTTCGACCAGACGCGCGGGTTTGCCGTTTTCCAGCATGGCCTGCGCCTCGGCCAGCAGACGCTCCTGCTGCTGCGCTTCTTTGTCGTTACCTTTCAGCTTGCGCACCAGATTGGCACGGCGCTTTTCGATGCTTTCCAGATCGGCCAGCATAAGCTCGGTCTCGATGGTATCGGCATCGGCTACCGGATCAACGCGGCCATCCACATGGGTCACATCGCCATCTTCGAAACAACGCAGCACATGGGCAATGGCATCGGTCTCGCGAATATTGGCCAGAAACTGGTTGCCTAGCCCCTCGCCCTTCGAGGCCCCTTTGACCAGACCGGCAATGTCCACGAACGTCATCCGGGTCGGGATGATCTGCTTCGATGAGGCAATCGCCGCCAGCTTATCCAGCCGGTCGTCAGGAACCGCCACATCCCCCACATTGGGTTCAATGGTGCAGAACGGGAAATTCGCCGCCTGCGCCGCCGCGGTCTTGGTCAGCGCGTTGAAGAGGGTCGACTTGCCCACATTCGGCAGACCCACGATTCCCATTTTAAAGCCCATTGCGGCCTCCTGAAAGCGATGTGACGGCGTCTTCTATGCACCTGCGGTGGAATGCGCAAGCAGTAGCGTGACGCGAAACGGACCGAGCCCAAATGGCCACATCACGAAACTGTTCCTAAATCGTGTTCTTGCGCGAATTGAAATTTACATCTTACGATAACCACTTAGCGCGTAACGATGTAACAGCCTTAGAAATACGGTTATGAAGAAGTTCCTTTTCGCCTCTGCTTTGGCGCTTGCCCTTCCTGCAGCAGCCCAGGCTCAATCCTTGATTTTTGGTGCCGGATACGCGGATTTTTCCGATGATGCCGCCGATGATCAGGCCCTTGTTTCGCTGGAATACCAGCATCAACCCTTTCACCAGGCGACCCGGTTCAGCGCCGGTTGGGGTGCGGCCCTGTCAGTTGACGCCGATGGCGGCGCCCATCTCGGGGCCGGTCTGATCGGGGTATACAGCCTCAATGACCGCTGGTTTGTCGAAGGCAGCGTGATGCCGGGATACTACAATGAAGGCAGCGATGAAAACGATCTGGGCGGCAGTTTCCAGATCCGCAGCCTTCTGGGCCTCGGCTATACGCTGAATGGCGGCGACAAGATCTCGGTTGCGATCACCCACAAGTCGAACGCCAGCACGCAGGACCCGAACCCGGGCGTGAACACCCTGCTCTTGCGGTATCATCTGGGCTTCTGATCCGTTCTGGTCCGGGCGGGATTGATTTTCGGTGAAACTTTCTGCACATCAGGTCCAAACCTGATTGCAAGGACATCCGATGACCCGTATCGACGCCAAGTTTGCCGCCCTGAAAGCTGAAGGCAAGAAAGCATTTGTTGCCTATGTCATGGCCGGCGACCCCGATTATGACACCTCGCTGGAGGTGGTCAAAGGGTTGCCGGGCGCAGGCGTGGATGTGATCGAGCTGGGTTTACCCTTCACCGACCCGATGGCGGACGGCCCCACCATTCAGGCCGCAGGCCAACGCGCGCTGGACGGTGGGATGACGTTGCAGCGGACGCTGGATCTGGCGCGCGCTTTCCGTGAAAGCGACGACACCACGCCGATTGTGCTGATGGGCTACTACAACCCGATCTACAGCCGGGGCGTGGACGCGTTTCTGGCGGATGCCAAGGCCGCGGGAATCGATGGCCTGATCGTTGTTGACCTGCCGCCGGAAGAAGATGAAGAGCTTTGCCTGCCCGCTCAGGCGGCGGGCCTGAATTTCATTCGCCTGGCCACGCCAACAACCGACGACAAACGCCTGCCGCGCGTGCTGCAGAATACCTCGGGCTTTGTCTACTATGTCTCGATCACGGGCATCACCGGCGCGGCAGAGGCCGAAGCCACCAATGTCGGACCCGAGGTCGCACGGATCAAATCCGCGACCGATTTGCCCGTCATCGTAGGCTTTGGCATCAATACGCCTGAAAAATCGCGCGCGATTGCAACTGTTGCAGACGGCGCGGTCGTCGGTTCGGCCATTGTCAGCCAGATCGGCGCAGGCAAGCCGGTTGCCGAGGTGCTGGATTTTGTCAAATCCCTGTCCGACGGGGCCCATTCCGTCTGAATAAACGCATCCTAAACTACTTGAGCAAAGCCGCAGCCGGGTCACCCCGCTGCGGCTTTTGTTTTACCGGGGAGTGAACACGGAAAAGGCAATCACGAAAGGCGTAGTGAGGATCTTCAAAACTTGGTAAGAATTTCTAACCAAAACCTCAAAGGTCTGCTACATGCCCGTGATTACCAATATCGATGACCTCAAACGCATCTATGAACGCCGCGTGCCGCGCATGTTCTACGACTATGCGGAAAGCGGCAGCTGGACCGAGCAGACCTTTCATGAAAACAGCTCGGATTTCCAACAGATCCGGCTGCGCCAGCGGGTCGCGGTGGACATGGCGGGGCGTTCGACAGCGTCGCAAATGATCGGACAGGATGTATCGATGCCTGTTGCGCTTGCGCCTGTCGGACTGACCGGAATGCAACATGCGGATGGGGAAATGAAAGCCGCCAAGGCCGCCGAGGAATTCGGCGTGCCGTTCACCTTGTCCACCATGTCCATCAACTCGATCGAGGATGTGGCCGAGCACACAACCAAACCGTTCTGGTTTCAGCTGTATACGATTAAGGATACAGACTACGTCAGCCGACTGATCCAGCGCGCGAAAGATGCAAATTGTTCCGCTCTGGTCATAACGCTGGATCTGCAAATCCTGGGCCAGCGGCACAAGGATCTGAAAAACGGCCTGTCCGCCCCGCCCAAGCTGACCCTGAAAACCATCGCGAACCTGATGACCAAATGGTCTTGGGGCATCGAAATGCTGCGCGCCAAACGGCGAGAGTTCGGGAATATCGTTGGCCATGTCGAGGGCATTTCAGATGCGTCCTCGCTGGGCGCATGGACCGCGGAACAGTTCGATCCAAGCCTGGACTGGACGAAGGTCGAAAAGCTGATGGAGCAATGGGGCGGTAAGGTGATCCTGAAGGGTATTTTGGACGCCGACGACGCAAAAATGGCGGCCAAACTGGGGGCAGACGCTATTATTGTGTCAAACCACGGCGGTCGCCAACTGGACGGCGCGCTCAGTTCGATCCGGGTGCTACCGGAAATCATGGATGCGGTTGGCGGAGATACCGAAGTGCATCTGGACAGCGGCATCCGGTCGGGGCAGGACGTTCTGAAAGCTTTGGCGCTTGGTGCGAGAGGCACCTATATCGGCCGCGCCTTCGTCTATGGCCTGGGTGCGATGGGACAAGCCGGTGTGACCACCGCCCTTGAGGTGATCCAAAAAGAGCTCGACACCACTATGGCGCTTTGCGGGGAACGCAAAGTGACCGATCTGGGCCGTCACAACTTGTTGGTCCCCGAAGATTTTGGTGGGCGTTGGCAAAGCTGATGGGCGTGCGCAGGGGGCTCTGCCCCCGCCGCCCTTCGGGCGGCTCCCCCGAGATATTTGTAGCCAGATGAAGCATGGATCCTTTATTCATCTGGCTATAAATATCCCGGAGCGCGAGGCAGAGCCTCGCAAAAAGGAAAACCGCCAAAAACCCCTTTCCAAACCCAATGAATCAAGCTAAGGACGCGGCTTCACGCGGGCATACAGCCTTGGAGGATGCCCGCCCTAACATTGGAGAATTATCATGGCTGGAGAGATTCCTGATCTCGTAGCTCTGGAACGGACGGGGACAGGCAAGGGCGCCGCTCGTCAGGCACGCCGCGACGGCATGGTTCCGGGCATTGTTTTTGGTGGCGATAAAGAGCCGCTGCCGATTCAGATCCCGTTCAACGTTCTGTTCAAGCGCCTGAAAGCGGGTCGGTTCAAGTCGACACTGTGGAACCTGAAGGTCGAAGGCCACGAAGACGTTCGCGTCATCTGCCGCGACGTTCAGCGTGACGTTGTCAAAGACCTGCCGACCCACCTGGACCTGATGCGCCTGCGCCGGACCACCAAGATCGCGCTGTACATCCCCGTTGAGTTCATCAACGAAGAAGCAGCACCCGGCATCAAGAAGGGCGGCGTTCTGACTGTCGTCCGCCCGGAAGTCGAACTGATGTGCACCGCCGGTGACATTCCTGAGAAGATCACCGTTGATCTGACCGGCCTGAACATCAACGACGTTGTCACCATCTCGTCGGTTGATCTGCCTGCTGGCACCAAGCCGACCATCGACCGTGACTTCGTGATCGCCAACATCTCAGCGCCGACCGGTCTGTCGACCAGCGACGATGAAGAAGGCGAAGAAGTGGCCGCGGACGAAGTAGAAGTCGTCGGCCAGGAAGCTGCAGAAGAATAAATCCGGACCCAACGATTTGGATTTTGAAACGGGGCTCATTTCGGGCCCCGTTTTCTTTTGGTCGGGCTGGAATCGGGTGGTATTCCGTGCCATCAACCCCCTGCACTGCACGAAGGACGAGACGATGAAACTGTTTGTCGGATTGGGGAACCCGGGTTCAAAATACGCCCGCAACCGGCACAATATCGGCTTCATGGCCGTGGACCGGATTGCCGAGGATCACGGGTTTAGCCCCTGGAAGTCCAAATTTCAGGCCGAGATCGCCGAAGGGCGTCTTGGCGGCGAAAAAGTGCTGCTGATCAAGCCCCAGACCTTCATGAACCGTTCGGGTCAATCCGTGGGCGAGGCGATGCGGTTCTACAAGCTGGACTCGACCGACGTGACGGTGTTTCACGACGAATTGGATCTGGCCCCCGGCAAGGTGCGCGTCAAGGCGGGCGGCGGGCATGCCGGGCATAACGGTCTGCGTTCGATCCACGAACATATCAGCCCGGCCTACGACCGGGTTCGGCTGGGCATCGGGCATCCGGGGCGCAAGGAAATGGTGTCGCCCTATGTGCTAGGCGATTTTGCCAAAGCCGATGGCGATTGGCTTGAGGATGTGCTGCGCGGTGTCTCGGATGGTGCTGGGCACCTGGCCGATGGCGATGGCGGCAAGTTCATGAATGCGGTCGCCCTGCGCACCGCTCCACCGCGATCATCCAAACCCCCTGCAAAACCGGCTGCGCCTGCCATCAAAGCCGAACCAGAGCCCCAGCCGGACGACCGTTCGGCGATGCAAAAACTGCTGGATAAGTTCAAGTAGAATCCGCGTGCAGTGCCGCCACGTCCCAATCGCGAATTGAACGAACCGCGTTCTACAACAATCCGCAAATTGGAGGAGATCTATGAGAAAATTGTTGAAGTGGGTGCTGCGCATCCTGCTCATTCTGGTGCTGGCAGCGGCGGTTGTCGGATTCTGGAAGCGCGAAGAGATCAAGCGCCTGATGGCCGTGAACTCTCTGTTTTCGGAGGAGAAAATTGTCTACAATTTCTCTCATATGGATGAGGCATTCCTGACGGCGAACCTGCCGCGCGGTGACGGGCCGGTGTCCGAACTTCCTTATGGCGCTGGTATCGAGCTGCCTGACGGAACCGACCAATGGCTTGAGGAACGGTCGCTGACATCCTTGCTGGTGATCAAGGACGGGCAGATTCTGTTCGAAGACTATTATCAGGGCACCACGCCCGAGGATCGGCGAATCTCCTGGTCGGTCGCCAAAAGCTATCTTGCCACCTTGTTCGGTATCGTGATGGCCGAGGGGGCTATCGACTCGCTGGATGATCCGGTGGTGAAATACGCGCCAAGCCTGAAGGGCACAGCTTATGACGGCGCGACGATCCGCAATGTGTTGAACATGGCCAGCGGCGTCACCTTCGACGAAGACTATCTGGACTACGACTCGGACATTAACCGGATGGGCCGCGTTATTGCTTTGGGCGGTGAGTTGGACGATTTCGCGGCCTCGTTGCAGGACACGTTCGTAACCCCGGGCGAGGATTGGCAATATGTATCGATCGACACCCATGTCATCGGCATGGTGATCCGTGGTGCGACCGGGCGCAGCGTGACAGACCTGTTGACGGAAAAGGTCATACAGCCGCTGGGTCTGGAACAGGATGGCTTCTACATCACCGATGGTGACGGGGTTGCGTTTGTGTTGGGCGGTCTGAACTTCACCACCCGAGACTTCGCCCGGTTCGGTCAGATGATCCTGCAAGAGGGCGAATACAACGGAAAGCAGATCGTTTCGGCTGAATGGATCGCCGAAGCCGTTGCGCCCAGCGCCCCGACAGCGCCCGATGAATACGGCTACGGCTATCAATGGTGGATCCCGCCCGGCGCGCATGAAGGTGAATTTATGGCCCGTGGTGTCTATGGACAGCACATCTATATCGACCGGGCGCGCGGTGTTCTGATCGTCTCGACGGCTGCGGATCGTAAGTTCCGTGAACCGGGCATGAACGATGTGAATTTGGGAATGTTTCGCAAGATTGCCGAAAGCCTGTAAGGTAGGTCCATGCAAAAGCAGGACAGCATCAATGTGTTGGGGGGCGTTCTCGCCCCCTGCTCGCGCGATCCCCTGACCGGGTTCTTCCGCGATGGGGCCTGCAACACCTGTCCCGAGGATCAGGGCAGCCATACGGTCTGCGCCGTGATGACCGCCGAGTTTCTGGCCTATTCGAAATATGTCGGAAACGATTTAAGCACCCCACGTCCCGAATTCGATTTTCCCGGCCTCAAACCCGGCGATAGCTGGTGCCTGTGCGCGGGTCGGTTCCTGCAAGCCCATGACGAGGGCTGCGCCCCGCAGGTGCATCTTGAGGCCACGCATCATCGGGCGCTGGAGATTGTGCCGCTGGACATATTGCGTCAACACTCCACCAAGACCGACTGACGCCACCTGAAATTCGGCATCAAAGACCACAGCCCGCCACGACCCGATAAGCCAACGCACCCCGAGAACTTACGAGGGAGCACCTGAGCTTTATCGCAATGAACCGTTTTTAGGTCCGTTTGGCACCGCGTAATTCGAAGGGCTAGAGACCGCTCAGCACGAAGGACAAAGAAAAACCGGCCCCCACATGTGGGCCGGTTCTATCCGTTCGAAGGTTTCAGCGCTTAGTCCGCCGTGCGGCCTTCGGTGTCTGACATGTCGAAGTTCAGGTACTTCGCAACGGTCTGCACATCCTTGTCCCCGCGACCGCACATGTTCATGCAGATCAGGTGATCTTTGGGCAGATCGGGCGCGATTTTCATCACATGGGCCAGCGCATGGCTGGGCTCAAGCGCCGGAATGATACCTTCGGTGGCGCAGCACAGCTGGAACGCCTCCAGCGCTTCTTTGTCGGTGATTGCGACATAGTTTGCGCGACCAATATCATTCAGCCACGAGTGTTCGGGCCCGATACCCGGGTAATCCAGCCCGGCAGAGATCGAATAACCTTCGAGGATCTGGCCATCGTCATCCTGCAACAGATAGGTGCGGTTGCCGTGCAGCACACCGGGGCGACCACCGGTCAAAGAGGCGCAGTGTTCCATCTTCTCGTTCACGCCCTTACCGCCGGCCTCGACGCCGATGATATTGACCTCTTTGTCGTCGAGGAACGGATAGAACAGGCCCATCGCGTTCGAACCACCGCCAATGGCGGCGATGATCGTGTCAGGCAGACGGCCCTCGGCCTTCATCATCTGCTCTTTGGCTTCCTTGCCGATGATCGACTGGAAGTCACGGACCATTGCCGGATAGGGGTGAGGGCCAGCGACGGTGCCGATGCAGTAGAACGTGTCGCGCACATTGGTTACCCAATCCCGCAACGCGTCGTTCATCGCGTCTTTCAGCGTTCCTCTGCCGCTTGTCACCGGGATCACCTCGGCCCCCAGCAGACGCATGCGGAACACGTTCGGGGCCTGACGCTGTACGTCATGGGCACCCATGTAGACGATGCATTTCAGGCCGAACTTGGCGCAGACGGTGGCGGTGGCAACGCCGTGCTGCCCTGCCCCGGTTTCGGCGATGATCCGGGTCTTGCCCATACGGCGTGCCAGAATGATCTGGCCCAGCACGTTGTTGATCTTGTGTGCGCCGGTGTGGTTCAGCTCGTCACGTTTCAGGTAGATCTTCGCGCCGCCCAGATGCTCGGTCAGGCGTTCGGCGTAATACAGCGGCGAGGGGCGGCCCACATAATTGGCCCACAGATCATCCATCTCGGCCCAGAAGGTCGGATCATCCTTGGCCTTGTTGTATTCCTCTTCCAGCGACAGGATCAGGGGCATCAGCGTTTCACTGACGAACCGTCCGCCGAAGATACCGAAACGCCCCTGTTCATCGGGGCCGGACATGAAAGAGTTGAAAAGATCGTTGGCCATGGGTGTCTCCACTCGTCGTACCCGTTGTTCATAGGAGGTGGCGGCGGGATTTGCCATGGGCAAAACGCATCATGACGCGCGATCTGTGTACTGCTGCCAAACGTCCACGGCCTGCTGGGGCGTCGGTACGCCAATGCAAGGAAAGTGATAAAACCGGTTCACATTTGCCAGCCGGTCAGCCGCCAGCATCACGCGGCGATGCGGGCCGGATTGCGCGAAGGTCAGCATCGCCTCGATATCCTGCCAGACGCTGAGCGAGAAATAGAGGCCCGCCTGATGGAACACGTCCGCATGGACGCATAGCGGGTCGCCCTTGGCCTGATGCAACGCCTGTCGCGTGCGCCAGAAGAACTCGGGCGCGTTGTACCAATGTTTCAGCGAAATACCGCCAATGGCTGCCAGCATGTTCCATCTCCCCTTGCAGGAGATACGAAACAAGGCGCGGATCAGATCACCCCAGCGCGGCTGCGAAGGCTTTGATCAGGGCCGCGTCCTTTTCGCCCGGGGCCGATTCAACGCCGGATGAAACATCGACCTGCTGCGCACCGGTCATGCGAACAGCCTCTGCCACGTTTTCAGGCGTCAGGCCGCCGGCCAGCATCCAGGGACGCCGCCAGTATTTGCGACCGGCCAGCAAGCGCCAATCAAAGGCCAACCCGTTGCCGCCGGGAAGCTCTGCATTGCGGGGCGGTTTGGCATCGATCAGCAGTTGGTCGGCCACATCCGAAAACAGGTCAATCGCGGCCAGATCCTCGGCCTCGGCCACGCCAATGGCTTTCATCACAGGCAGGCCGTAGCGGGTACGCACCTGCGCCACGCGGTCGGGGCTTTCCTTGCCATGCAGTTGCAGCATGTCCAGCGGGACGGTCGAGGTAATGGCGTCCAATTCCTCATCCGTCGCGTTGACGACCAAGGCCACTTTTGCGACGCCTGCCGGAACCTGATGCGCCAATACGGCTGCGTCTGCTGCCGTCACATTACGGGGCGATTTGGAAAAAAACACAAACCCAACATAGCCCGCCCCGGCCTCGGCCGCAGCGCGCACATGTTCAGGGGCGGACAAGCCGCAGATCTTGAACCTTACATCGGACATTGGGTGCGCCTTAGCTGGCTTCGTCCAGAATGGCCAGAACTTCGTCTTTGCCTTCGTTCTGCTTTTTCTTCAGCTTCTTGACTTCACGCTCAAGCTTGCGGACTTCGCCTTTTTTCACGGTCGCGTCCTTGCGATGCTTGTGCTCGCGCAGCCATTCCCACAGGAACCCGATGACCAGACCGGCCACAACGCCACCCAGCACCACCAGAAACAAGGGCAAAGTGGTGGTCAGATTGAACCCCAGCAATTCGGCCAGAGCGTCAGGCATCAGCTTGAGTTCAACCGATTGAACATTGGCCAGAGACACCGAAATCAGGATGATCCCCAGGGTCCCGAGAAAAGCATATCGAAGGTAGCGCATCATGGGGTCAGGCTTTACCGTTCAATCGGTCCCTTAGCAACTTACCCGTCTTGAAAAATGGTACACATTTTTCTTCGACCTGAACGGTCTCACCGGTGCGGGGGTTTCGCCCGACACGGGCATCGCGCTTTTTCACAGAAAATGCACCAAATCCGCGCAGCTCGACCCGGTCGCCGCGGGCCATGGCATCTGTCACTTCCTCAAATACGGTGTTCACGATCCGCTCGACGTCACGCTGATAAAGATGTGGATTTTCGTCGGCAATCTTCTGAATCAATTCTGAACGGATCATTCGTACTACCCCTCCCAGGCGGCCGGTGTGACAGGTCTACTGTTCTGACAGTATAGGGAAAAAGCCGGATCAGGGGAAAGCAAACTATGGGCGAAGGCATGGGAATTTGGCGCGGACTCACGCGATTTTTTGCCAGTTTTCCCGTTTTCCACACTTAATGCGCGAGCGATACCCCGAATAAGCCGATGAATCGGAACATATTGATTCGCAACAAAAACGGCCCCGCGCGGGTGCGCGAGGCCGTAATTCATGATTGGGACTGCGCCCGGGCTTAGTCGCCCGATTTCAGCGCTGCACCCAGGATATCGCCCAGCGATGCGCCCGAGTCGGAAGAACCGTACTGTTCCACGGCCTCTTTCTCTTCGGCGATCTCGCGTGCCTTGATCGACAGGCCCAGACGGCGGGTCTTGCTGTCAACGTTGGTGACGCGAACGTCGACCTTGTCACCGACCGAGAAACGCTCGGGGCGCTGTTCGGCACGGTCACGGCTCAGGTCCGAACGGCGGATGAAGGACTTCATGCCTTCGTATTCGACCTCGATGCCGCCATCTTCGATAGCAGTCACTTCGACAGTGATGACCGAGCCACGCTTCACGCCGCCCACGGCTTCGGCGAACTTGTCACCGCCCAGGGCTTTGATCGACAGCGAGATACGCTCTTTCTCGACGTCCACTTCCGAGACAACCGCCTGAACGACGTCGCCCTTGCGGTAGTTCTGGATCGCATCCTCGCCACGCTCGTCCCAGGACAGGTCGGACAGGTGAACCATGCCGTCGATGTCGCCTTCGAGGCCAATGAACAGACCGAATTCGGTGATGTTCTTGACTTCGCCTTCGACCTCGGTGCCCTCGGGGTGGGTTTCTGCAAACACTTCCCACGGGTTGCGCATGGTCTGCTTCAGGCCCAGAGACACGCGACGCTTGGCGCCGTCGATTTCCAGAACCATAACGTCGACTTCCTGGCTGGTCGAAACGATCTTGCCGGGGTGGACGTTTTTCTTGGTCCAGGACATCTCGGACACGTGCACCAGACCTTCGACACCGGCTTCCAGCTCGACGAACGCGCCGTAATCGGTGATGTTGGTGACGCGACCCTGATGAACCGAGCCCAGCGGGTATTTCGCAGCAACCAGATCCCACGGATCTTCCTGCAGCTGCTTCATGCCCAGGCTGATGCGGTGGGTCTCTTTGTTGATCTTGATGACCTGAACCTTGATGGTTTCGCCGATCGTCAGGATCTCGGACGGGTGGTTGACACGACGCCATGCCATGTCGGTGACGTGCAGCAGGCCGTCAACGCCGCCCAGGTCAACAAATGCACCGTATTCGGTGATGTTCTTGACGACACCCTCGACGGTCTGACCTTCGGACAGGTTGCCGATAACCTCGGCACGCTGTTCGGCACGCGATTCTTCCAGGATTGCGCGGCGCGACACAACGATGTTGCCACGGCGGCGGTCCATTTTCAGAATCTGGAACGGCTGCTTCAGACCCATCAGCGGGCCAGCGTCGCGCACGGGGCGGACGTCAACCTGCGAGCCGGGCAGGAACGCAACTGCGCCACCCAGATCGACGGTGAAGCCACCTTTGACGCGACCAAAGATTGCACCTTCGACGCGCTGGTCGTCGGCATATGCTTTTTCCAGACGGTCCCATGCCTCTTCACGGCGAGCCATCTCGCGCGAGATGACGGCTTCGCCACGGGCGTTTTCTGCGGCGCGCAGGTAAACTTCGACCTCGTCACCTACAGCGATTTCAGGGGCTTCGCCGGGATTTGCGAATTCTTTCAGATCAACGCGGCCTTCCATTTTGTAGCCGACGTCGATGATGGCTTGGCCGGCTTCGATCGCCAGAACCTTGCCTTTGACAACAGAACCCTCTTCGGGTGTGTCCATTTCGAAGCTTTCATTCAGGAGGGCTTCGAATTCCTCCATGGATGCGTTAGCCATGTGGCGTTGTTTTCCTTTACATACGTTTTTGCTGGCCGAGCGGTTGTCTCCGCCGGTCTTGTTTGATGGTGCCTTCAGGCGTGATCCGGGGCGCATCCGATTACACAAACACAAAGGGCCGAGGTGACCCGGCCCTGCTCAGATACGTCATCCGGACGTTGACCGCCCGTGTTAAGACGGGTGCTCTATAGCGGGTTGGGTCCGGTCCCGCAAGTCGAAAGCCATCTGCGCCCGAAGACATGCCCGAACTTGCCGGTTTCACAATTACTTGATGCCGCGCGTGTCCGGTTGCCCCCGCTGGCGGGACACGGCACCTGACGGTCAATCACAACAAGACACGGAGCCGTCGCCCCATGGGAGAGTTCGACCTTATCGTTTCACAGCAGCCACAGTGGATTCAGATCTGGATGAAAATCCTGACCCTCGGGGCCTTTATCCTACCCTTTGCGCTGCTGATCTGGCGGCAATCGCGCCTTGTTGCGGTTGTCACGGTCGTCGGCACCGTGCTGGCGGCGCTGGGGGTCAAGTTTATCTTCACCCAGATGGGGTATGTGCGGCTGATGGGGCTGGGCCATATCCCGTTCTGGACACCGCTGGCCATTTACCTGTGGTTCCAGCAGGCCCGCGCCGATATGCCGACGCCGCCCCGGTGGATCATCCGCTTCGCCCTGCTGACAATCGTGATCTCGCTTGCCTTCGACTACATCGATGTGATCCGCTATCTGCTGGGTGAGCGGACGCCGGTGCCTGTACCGGCGTAAACCGTCACCATCTTGGTTTTTCGCGCACCCGAAGGGCTTGCTAGAACAACTGCAAGTCCTTCTCGCCGCGTTGAATCTCGGCAAGGTTCGGCATGTTCTGCACCACCAGCGGCGCCGGAGCCGTACCGGGCATCGCCACTGTAGGTTTCGCCGCAACGGCCTTGTCAAAGGCAGGTCGCTTCAGCTCACCCCGGATATCGCGCAGCAGGGTCTTGTGGTCCGGCATCGTCTTGAGGATCTGCGCAAGGTCCACTTTCGCGCCCTTCCACCACTGGAACCAGATCGGCTTTTTCAACGGACGAATACGATCCCGAATGCCGGTGCCATATCCCGTGTCATAGACCTGTTTGCCCAAAAGCACCGTCTGATAGACGCGGAAATTGAAAAGCGTTGCAAACTCGATATCGTGTTCCATCGGCAGGCGGTGCTGCCACAGTTCCAGATTCTCGGCCAGTCGATCCGGGATTTTCATCTCGGTGCGCGCGTCGATCCAATATTGATCATCCGTGCGGTTGCCCAACCGGTAGTGCAGACAGATGAAATCCAGAACCTCGTCATACAGCTTGTTCACCTGCCGATTGTATCTGTCGCGCAACTGCGGCTCGATGTCCCGCGTGGGCAGATGCTCGGCAAACCAGCGGACGGCGTGGTCGATCATGTGGATCGCGGTGCTTTCCAGCGGCTCGATGAATCCACCGGACAAGCCGATAGCGACGCAGTTCTTGACCCAGGCATTGCGCACGCGCCCGACGCGCATCGGGATGACGCGCGGCGTCAGACCTTTGCCGCTGTCGCCCAGCCATTCAAGGTATTCATCCGCCGCCTGATCATCGGTCCGATGCGCCGACGAATACACATATCCGGTGCCCACACGGTTATAGAGCGGCACCCGCCACGTCCAGCCCGCACCCAATGCAGTCGACCGCGTGACGCTTTCGATCTTTTCCGGATCGGGATGTTCGACCTGCAACGCCATGGCGCGATCATTCGGCAGGTATTCAGAGTAGTCCTTGAACGGCTCGCCGAGGGCCTGATTGATGATCAATCCGCGGAAGCCGGTGCAATCTATGACCATCTCGACGTCATGGCGGCCCTTGCGTTCCAGCATCAGGTGGCTGACATTGCCCTGCTCGTCCAGTTCGACCGCCTGCACCTCATCCTGAATATGTTCGACGCCGCGCTTGGTGCAGACCTTAGTCAGCATGCCTGCAAATTTCACGGCATCCAGATGATAGGCATAGCCAAAGCGCTGCTCGAATTCCGGCTGCCCCAAGGCCCGCGCGCCTTTGCACAGACGGGCCAGATCGTCATGAGGTGAGATCGATTGCGTAAAGTCCCGATCCCCATTGCCAAAACGCAGGAAATACTCGGCGGCCTCCAACCCCTCAAGCAACTGCCCATGGGCAAAGGGGTTTACGTAGTCGATCCGATTGCCCTTGGCGTCTTTGTTCCAGTTGCAGAACTTCACGCCCAGCTTGAACGAGGCATTGGTTTCACGGAAAAAGTCACGCTCGGAAATACCCGCCTGACGCAGTGTGACCGGCATGCGCGGTACTGTCGCCTCGCCCACACCCACGGTCGAGATATTGGGGCTTTCGATCAGGCAGATGCGCGGGCGGTCTTTGGGGGCGGATGTGCGGGAAAGCACCATTTCGAGGATAAGCGCGGTCATCCATCCCGCCGTGCCGCCACCCACGATGGTGATCTTGCGCAAACGATTGTTCATGTATTTCTGTCCCTGTTGGCTTGGGGGATTTTATGGCTGCTACCCCTTATTGTTTGGGGTTTTTGTAGCAGCTGTCCCTTTTTTGCTATGGGAGACTATAGCATCTTTCTTGTGTCCAGCTAGGGTCTATGACGCTATATTTTGTTGGGGGTTCCAACACCGCCCGGACCGGTGAATGCTGCAAGCGGCAGGCATCAAGTTCAACGTAAACCCCTAGATTTCCTCGCCCTTCTTCAGCAAGTCCTCGATCAGCTGCCGCTGCAACTCATCGCTGTCGCCGCCACCGAATTGAATCGCGCCACCGGTATAGGATGTGCCATAGGTTGCGGCGATATTCACCGTCTGCGCCAGACCCGAGATCAGCTGGTCTTTCTGCAAGGATGCAAGCGGGTGGATGAACGTCGCCCAAACGGTTCCGTTGGCAATCGCGTAACGGGCATCAAGGGCGGTGTCGAAATTGGCCTGCATCATGCGGTGAAGTTCCTCTTTCGACAGCTCATCGGCACTGCGAACCGCCACCATCGCACGCATCCGGTTGGTGCTGACATCGGTGACAACCAGAACCGGCACGTCCGAGATCGTAAGCTGAAACCCTGGCCCAATCGGTTGCGCCTCGGGGTCCAGGGCAAACAGGATTTTGCCCAGCCTTTCATAATCCATCGGAGGCTCAGCCTCTTGGGCGGCAAGACTTCCGGCCAGTAACATCAGCGCAAGGGCGAGGCGGATCATGATCAATCTCCTGCAAGTGTCCAGCCAACCATAGGCGCTGCGACAGACCCTGACCAAACAAAGCTTAGTGAACAGGATTTTATGCAAGGCCTGCAGGTTTGAACGATCTGCAAGAAACGCGGACCTTCCTGCGATAACGCGTTCAAAACCCCGCCTCTATGTCTGTTTCACAGGCCGACACCCGGTTCGGCCCGAAACAGAAAATGAAAAGGACTACACCATGAAGAAACTTGTTTTGACCTCTCTGATCGCAACCCTGCCGCTGGCCGCCGCACCCGCTTTTGCGGCAGATGAAATCAATGTGTCCAACGGCATCTCCGCCGCCGGAGCGCCATTGGCCGCCCACGGAGTCGACCTTGTTGCGCTGGTCAATGACGGCAACCCGGTCGAAGGTTTTGCGACCCATTCCGCCACCTATGACGGGGCGTCCTACTACTTTACCACCGCCGCAAACCGCGAAGCGTTCGAGGCCAACCCAGCCGCCTTCCTGCCACAACATGGTGGCTTCTGCTCGTTTGGTGTTTCGGTCGGCAAGAAGTTCGACGGCGACCCGGATCAATATCTGGTCGCAGATGGCAAGCTGTATCTGTTCCTGAACGCCGAAACCCGCGCCGCCTTCCTGAAAGATGTTGCGGGAACGGCGAAAACTGCTGACGATCAGTGGTCAAAGATTCAAAGCATCGCCGTGGGCGAGTTGTAATCTGACCGATCTGCCCGCGTCGCTACCGTGTCGCGGGCAGTTTCTTTGTTATCACCGCAAGCGCCTCGGCCAGGGCTTCGTCGATGCTCAGGTCGGACGTATCCAGAAGAACGGCATCATCCGCCGCTTTCATCGGGGCTGTGCTGCGTTCGGCGTCGCGGGCATCGCGCTCGCGCACATCCTCAAGCACCTGTGCCCGCGTCACGTCGGCCCCTTTGGCGTGAAGTTCCAGAAACCGCCGTTCCGCCCGCACCTCGGGGCTGGCGGTGACGAACAGTTTCACCTCGGCCTGCGGGCAAATCACGGTACCAATGTCGCGTCCGTCTAGAACCGCCCCCCCTGCCCGCCGGGCAAAGGCACGCTGGAAATCAACCAATGCGGCTCGTACCTCGGGGATCACAGCCACTTTGGACGCGGCCTGAGCGATTTCTGCCGTGCGCAGATCACCCTGATCCAGTTCTTCTGCCGTCAGGGACTGCGCCGCTTCCACAGCTTCCACACCTTGCAGCGTACGGCGGCCAACCGCGCGGTACAGAAGCCCCGTATCCAGATGCGCAAACCCGAAATGCGCCGCGACGGCCTTTGATACTGTGCCCTTGCCCGCCGCAGCCGGACCATCAATCGCAACGGTGAAACTGCTTGTCATTGTCCGACTTACCGATTGTTTCTGACAAGCTGCGCCCCAAGGCGCGCCATCAAAGGCTCGAAGATCGGGAACGAGGTCGCAATCGGGCCCGCATCATCCACCGTCACAGGGCTCTTGGCGCCCATCCCAAGGATCATGAAGGACATTGCAATGCGGTGATCCAGAAAGCTTTCACAGGTGCCGCCGCCGGGGGTGTTGCCAATGCCCAGCCCCTCAACCGACCACCAGTCGTCGCCTTCGTTCACCGTGACGCCGTTGGCCCGCAAGCCGCGCGCCATCGCGTCGATCCGATCGCTTTCCTTGACGCGCAGCTCTTTCACGCCGCCCATCATGGTGGTGCCGGTGGCGTTGGCCGCAACGACGGACAACACCGGGTATTCGTCGATCATCGACGCCGCGCGCTCGGGCGGAACTTCAATCCCCTGCATATTCGGAGAGTATTTCGCGCGCAGATCGGCAACCGGTTCGCCGCCCTCTTCACGCTCATTCTCATAGGTCAGGTCCGCACCCATTTCGCGCAGCGTGGTGAACAGGCCCGCGCGGGTCGGGTTCAGGCCGATGCCCGGAACCAGCACGTCCGAGCCGGGCGTGATCAGCGCCGCGCAGACGGGGAAGGCCGCGCTGGAGGGATCACGCGGCACGGCAATGACCTGCGGTTTCAACTCGGGGCGACCGGTCAGGGTGATGACCCGCCCCTCATCGGTGTCCTCAACCGTGATTTCGGCCCCGAAGCCCGCCAGCATCCGTTCGGAATGGTCGCGCGTGGCCTCTTGCTCGATCACCACGGTTTTGCCGGGCGCGTTCAGACCGGCCAACAGAACAGCCGACTTCACCTGCGCCGAAGGCACGGGAACCTCATAGCGCACCGGCACAGGCTCTGCCGCGCCCACGATGGTCATCGGCAAACGCCCACCCGAACGGCCCACCGATTGCGCCCCGAACAGCGCCAGAGGATCCGTAACCCGCGCCATCGGCCGTTTGTTCAGGCTGGCATCGCCAGTGAAGGTCGCCGTGATCGGGCAGGTCGCCATCGCACCCATGATCAGCCGCACGCCGGTGCCCGAGTTGCCGCAGTCGATCACCTGATCGGGTTCGGCAAAACCGCCGACACCCACACCGTGAACGGTCCATTCGCCGCCGCCGTGATCTGTCACCTCGGCCCCGAAGGCGCGCATGGCCTTGGCGGTGTCCAGAACGTCCTCGCCCTCCAGAAGGCCCGAGATCCTTGTCTCACCAACCGCCATCGCGCCCAAAATCAAGGACCGGTGCGAGATCGACTTGTCGCCGGGGACTTCGGCAGTACCGGTCAGCGGACCGCAGGGATGCGAAGTCATCGGAATGGGCGTACCGTGTCCGGACATGGGGGCTCCTTTTGCGCTATCAGTGCCCAAGCCGCTTAGCGAATTGGGACCGGTTGGTCCAGCGTCAAAGGTCCCGCAAAACGCCGCTTTGGTCCGGCGAACGGCTAATTCTGTGAGAAACGCCGCTTCGGTGCTACAATACCGCCATTCGATTTGATTGATTGTTGAACCTGACATTGAAGGAACACGCCATGGCCGACGCCTTACCCCTGATGGCCCGAGGGCCCCGAGACCTGTTTCACCCCAAAGATCCACTGCGCCCTGAAAGCAAGATTGAGCAAAGGCTGGCTTTCCTTGTCGGCCTCGTTGCCTTCGGCCTACCGTTGATTCTGGCCGGCGGAGCAATCTTTGGCGGCAGCTGCTTTCGCGACAGTATCAGCCATTTCTACTATGCCCAGTTTCTGGGGGCGATCTTTGTCGGGTTGCTTTATTTCGTTGGTGGATTCCTGATCGCCTATACAGGTGATACATTCTTTGAGGACACGCTGAGCAGCGTCGCCGGGTTCGGCGCTTTTATCGTTGCCTCAGTCCCCACATTAGACAGCGGCTGCGAAAGCCATCAGACATTCCTGTCGCGCGTCTTTGTCGAGGTCAAAAACGCCCCGCCCATCAAGGTCGGCCAGGCACCGGATCAAGGCTTTTTCAACCTGTTCAGCACCGCCAGCAACTGGCACATGATCGCCGCAGGCATTCTGTTCGTCTATCTGGGTCTCTACTGTCTGATCGTGCTGAAACGGGTCATCCCGCAACGGCACGAGAAGGACGGCGTGATGATCGACAGCAAGCGGCGGCGCAACAAGCTTTACAGCATTTGCGGATTAACCATTCTGGCCTGCGTCGCGGTGCTGGCGATCAAAGGCGAAATCGGCGGGCCGGGTTTCCTTAAATGGTGGAACAGCCTGAACCTGACCTTCTTTGTCGAGGCCATCGCCTTATGGGCCTTTGGGATCGCATGGTTTGCCAAAGGGCGTGCATTCCCTGCGCTGAACGACAGCTAACCCAGTCGACGGAACGTCAGATAGTGGGGCGTACGCCCTTCGCGCAGCGCCTTCTGTTCGTACCGGGTGGAAATCCAGTCGTCCCACGGCTCGCGCCAGTCCGAGGGGCGCTCGGCCAGCCATTCGAACCCTGCGCGGGGGACTTCCTCAAGCGTCTGGCGAACATAATCGGGAATGTCGGTCGCAACCCGGAAGATCGACCCCGGCTTCAGGGCGCGGGCCAGAGGTTCCAGATGCTCGGGCGTGACAAAGCGGCGGCGGTGATGCCGCGTTTTGGGCCAGGGGTCAGGATACAGCAGGAAGGCGCGTGAGATACTCGCCTTAGGCAAAACGTCGAACAGGTCGCGGGCATCGCCGGGATGTACGGCCAGGTTTTCAACCCCGGCCTGACGGATCTTGCCCAGCAACATGGCGACGCCGTTGATATAGGGCTCGGCCCCGATGATCCCGATATCCGGATTGCTTGCGGCCTGATGCACCAGATGCTCACCCCCGCCAAAGCCGACCTCAAGCCAGACCTCCTTTCCGCCGAACAGGGCGTCAAGGTCCAGCGGGTGGCGTTCGGGATTGCTGTCCCAATCCACTGCGCCCGGCGACAAAGCGTCAAGGTCTTCGTTCAGATACGTCTTCTGGCTCTGCTTCAGGGTCTTGCCCTTGAAGCGGCCATAGAAGTTTCTGCGGGGGCGTTGGGGGGTCTCGGTGCTCATGGCGGTCGCCTTACTGTGACAACTCACGAGTGGCAAGAGGCAGAGGTGGGGGCAAGCCCGTCGCCCTTGGTTTCTCGGACCAATGGCGCAACCAATAGCGACCGCCGAGATATTTCAAAAAAAGAAGAGCGCGCCCGTCAGGGCGCACCTTTTGATAGCAGAAAGTCAGACCGCCGCTTTCAACGCATCCGTCAGGTCGGTCCGTTCCCAGCTGAAACCGCCATCAGCATCAGGTGTGCGCCCGAAATGGCCATAGGCTGCGGTACGCTGGTAGATCGGCTTGTTCAGTTGCAGATGCTGGCGAATACCGCGTGGGGTCAGGTCCATGACCTGCCCGACGGCCTGCTCAATCTCGGCATCCGAGATTTGCCCTGTACCATGCGTGTCCGCGTAGATCGACAAAGGCTTGGATACGCCAATCGCATAGCTGAGCTGAATGGTGCAGCGTTCGGCCATACCCGCGGCAACTACGTTCTTCGCCAGATAACGGGCCGCATATGCAGCCGAGCGGTCCACTTTGGTCGGGTCTTTGCCCGAGAACGCGCCGCCGCCATGCGGGGCCGCGCCGCCATAGGTGTCCACGATGATCTTGCGCCCGGTCAGACCGGCATCGCCATCGGGGCCGCCGATCACGAACTTACCTGTGGGGTTCACGTGCCATTCGGTTTCGTTGGTCAACCAGCCTTCGGGCAGAGTTTCGCGAATGTAAGGCTCAACAATGGCGCGGATGTCGGCAGAGCTTAGCGCCTCGTCCAGATGCTGGGTCGACAGCACGATCGAGCTGACGCCAACCGGTTTACCGTCGCGATACACAACCGACAGCTGCGATTTGGCGTCAGGGCCCAGCGCAGGCTCGGACCCGTTTTTACGCACCTCGGCCAGACGCCGCAGGATCGCGTGCGAATACTGGATCGGCGCGGGCATCAGCGCGGGCGTTTCGGTCGTTGCGTAACCGAACATGATGCCCTGATCACCAGCACCTTCGTCCTTATCGCCCGAGGCATCCACGCCCTGCGCGATATGGGCCGATTGTTCGTGCAGCAGGTTCGTCACCTCGACCGTTTCGTGGTGGAACTTGTCCTGCTCGTAGCCGATATCCTTGATACAGGCGCGTGCGATCTCGTCGATGCGGCCCATATAGTCGTGCAGCTTTTCCTGATCAGACAGACCTACTTCGCCACCAATCACGACACGATCCGTGGTCGCAAAGGTTTCGCACGCCACGCGTGCTTCGGGTTCTTCATTCAGAAATGCGTCAAGGACGGCATCCGAGATCCGGTCGCAAACCTTATCCGGGTGCCCTTCGGAAACCGATTCCGAAGTAAATGTATAGTTCTGTCTGGACATAAAAGTGCTCCATTAAGATTTCTCTGTCACGCCAGGAAGCCGTTGTGACAGGCTTTTGCGGGGATACGCGCCTTGTTAAACCGGGTCAATCGGTAATTCAGATCGCCCCCTGCGGGCAAAGGCCAAGACACCGGCAAAAAGCAACAAAAGCGCGACAAAGACAGCTTTATCCCCGATTTGGGAATAAATGGTCTGAGCCTGCGGTTGTGGCAAAACGGCATCGACATAGCCCGCCTCACCCAAGGGCAAGGACGCGGTAACCCGACCCAGCGGGTCGATCATCGCCGACACTCCGGTATTGGCGGCGCGCATCAGGGGCAGGCCTTGTTCAATGGCGCGCATACGAGCCTGCACCAAATGCTGGTAGGGGCCGGACCGGGTGCCGAACCACGCATCATTGGTGATCTGCAACAGGAAATCCGCCCGCCCCGGCGCGTCGTTGACGTCCTGCGGGAACACGGCCTCGTAACAGATCAGCGGCACGGCACGGCCCAAGGCGCCAATGTCCAACAGCTCTGGCCCCGGACCCGCGCTGAAGCCGTGGCCCGTCGTTGCAGCCAGACCGTGAATGCCGAACTGGCCGAGCAGATCGCCAAACGGGATGTATTCCCCAAACGGGGCAAGATGGTGCTTGTCATAGAGCCCTGTCCGCGCGCCGACCTCATCGAGATAGATCATCGAGTTATAGATCCGCGGGCCGTCGCCGCGCTGAATGCCCAGCACGACGGGCGTGCCCTGCGCCGCATCGGCAATGGCTTCGAGATATGGATCGGCGCTGCTGAGCCATGCGGGAACCGCGGTTTCCGGCCAAACGATCAGATCGGGCCGCGGCTCGGCCGCGGTGAACTCGATCTGCCGCATGAAGAACAAGGGCGCATAGGCCGGGTCCCATTTCTGGTGCTGAGGCGCGTTTGGCTGGACCAGCCGCACTGTGTTTTCGGTGTTCAGAACAGATGGCCTTGAACCGGCATAGCCCAGTGTCAACGCAACGCTTGCCACAACAAAAACGGCGGGTACAAGAAACCCACGCCCGGTTCGCTGGCCCGTCAGCGCCGCACCAACAGGAAGCGTCACCATCAGCATCAGCGCCCCCAGACCGTAAGGCCCAATCAAGGACAAAAGCTGCGCTGCAGGCGTATCGATCCAGACCTGAGCCAGTCCAGCCCAAGGAAATCCGGTCAGCACATATCCCCGCGCAAACTCGGCAAGCGACAGGGCCAAAGCCAAAAACAGGGCCTGTCGCATTGCGGTCCCGCGCCCGTGCGAGACCCAGAACGCCGCCGCCCAAAACAGCGCCAACCCACCCGCCATGAAGACAAGGGCGAAAGGGGCCATCCAGGCGTGGCGTTCTGCATCTACCTGAAACGGCTCGATAATCCAGCTTAGAGCATGGGCGAAATATCCGGTCGCAAAAGCCCAGCCCAACCAAGCCGCACGAGCACGGGTTTCAGATGACAGGAACAGCGGAGCTATCAGCACAAAAGCCAGCAGAGTGGCGACCCAGTACCCGAAAGGGGCCAGACCAAATGCGCCCAGCGCCCCCATCGCGGCGGCTGCAACAAATCTCAGGCTGAAGGGCCAGCCCCGGACAGGGGTCATGCAGTCACGTCCGGCAGCATGACACGCAGGCGTTTGATGCGCCGGGGATCGGCGTCCAGAACCTCGAACTCGGGGCCTTCTGGGTGCAGGACGACCTCGCCCCGCGCAGGCACGCGACCCGACAGCAGGAACACAAGACCGCCCAAAGTGTCGATTTCTTCCTCGTCCACATCCTCGTGGCTGGTCAGGGACCGGCCGATCTCGGCCTCGAAATCCTCAAGCGGCACGCGGGCCTGAACGATGTAGCAGCCAGGCTTTTCCTGAACCCATAGCTGATCTTCGTCGGCGTCATGCTCGTCGGCGATCTCACCCACGACCTGTTCGATCAGATCCTCGATGGTGACCAGACCATCGACGCCGCCATATTCATCGATCACAAGCGCCATGTGGCGGCGTTCGGTTTGCATCTTGGTCATCAGCACACCGATCGGCATCGACGGCGGCACAAAAAGCAAGGTGCGCAGCATTGACACCAGATCGAACTCGGCCGATCCGCCGTTGAACCCATGCGTCAGCGCGAAATCCTTGAGGTGAACAAACCCAAGCGGCGTGTCCAACGTCCCTTCATAGACCGGTATGCGTGACAGGCCGCTTTCGCGGAACAGCTGCGCCAACTCGTCCTTGGTGGTTGTCGAGGGAACCGAGATGATCTCGGCCGTGGGGATCGCAACGTCTTCGACCCGCATCCGGCGCAGGTTGATCATGCCTCGGGGCTGATGGGCCGCGACCTGCTGGCCGTTGACAGAACTTTCCTGATCTTCGTCCTGACCGGTAAACGCGTCAAAAATCCGAGAAAAGAAACCGCTTCTCTCAGCTATTTCCGTGGTGCTGTCCTGTGGTTGCGCGCTGTGCGCCGCCCTAGAACTGCCGTCTGTGTCGCCCATTTTCCTGTTCCAATTGTCCGGGTGAAAGTACCCGCTTCATCCATTATATGGGTTATCGATACCCAGTTTGCCAAGTATCTCGACCTCAACAGCCTCCATCAAGGTGGCATCCGGGTCACGAATGTGATCATAGCCCAGCAAATGCAACATTCCGTGAATGATCAGATGTGTCACGTGATCATCTGTGGATTTCCCCGCCTCGGCAGCCTCGCGCGCGCAGGTGTCATATGAGATCGCGATGTCGCCCAACGCAATTTCGCCAGTGAAATCCGGATCGGGCCGGTCGGGTTTGCCGCCCGGCTCCTCGGCGGCAAGATCCTCGGCGGGCCAGCTGAGCACATTCGTGGGCGTGGGTTTGCCCCGGAACTCAGCGTTGAGCTGTGCGATGCGGTCGTCATCGCAGCCCAGAACGCTGATCTCGCAGATTTCGGCGTCCAACGCGCAATACTCCAGAACCGCCGCAATTGCTGGCTTGGTCAACGCCTCCAGCCCCTGCCAACGCGCATCTTCGATTGTTACTTCCAGGTTCATATTGTCAGCCCAAAGCCCCGTTTCGGGGCCATGGATCAACCTGTCTCACGGCCCGCATCGGCCTCATACGCTTCGATAATGGCGGCGACAAGCGGGTGGCGCACCACATCCTTGGACGTGAAGTAGTTGAAACTGATATTTGGAATGGTCTTCAGCAGACGTTCGGCATCGGCCAGCCCCGATTGCACGCCGCGCGGCAGATCGACCTGCGACCGGTCGCCGGTGATGACCATGCGGCTGCCCTCGCCCAATCGCGTCAGGAACATCTTCATCTGCATCGTCGTGGCGTTCTGCGCCTCATCCAGCACCACAAAGGCGTTGGCCAGCGTGCGACCGCGCATGAACGCCAGCGGAGCGATCTCGATTCGCTTTTCCTCGATCAGTTTCGCCAGCTGCTTGCCCGGCAGGAAGTCGTTCAGCGCGTCATAAAGCGGCTGCATATAGGGATCGACCTTGTCCTTCATATCGCCGGGCAGATAGCCCAGCTTTTCGCCCGCCTCGACGGCAGGACGGCTGAGGATGATGCGATCCACGTGTCCCCCAAGGAACATCGACACGCCAACGGCCACGGCCAGATAGGTCTTGCCGGTCCCCGCCGGCCCGATGCCAAAGGCCAATTCGTTGTTGAACAGCGATTGCACATAGGCTTTTTGCGCATCCGTGCGCGGCTCGACCAGTTTCTTGCGCGTCTTGATCTCAACCGCGCCGCCCTTGAACATCTCAAGCTGATCGCCGTCGCGACTGCCCGTGCCCTGTTCGGAATTGCCCATGCGCAATTCGCGGTCCACATCGGCGGCTTCGACGTCGCGGCCACCCTCCAGACGGGCATAAAGCGACTGCAAAACCTCAATCGCCTGCTTCTGAGCATCCTCTTCGCCCATCACAACCAACTGGTTGCCACGGCGCACGATCTGCACGGACAGCTTGTGTTCGATGTCGGTCAGATTGCGGTCATATTCGCCGCAAAGATCAATCAACAAACGGTTATCGGGAAACTCTACAAACGCCTCGCGCTGGGGCATTTCATCTTGCGGTGGGGTCAGGGCACCGATGGCCAATCCGTTCTCCTGTCTTGGCGTTTCACCCCGAGCGTAGACAACAAATCTTGGTGGGCGCAAGCCACAGATTCAAAAATTCCGATTCGGATGACAAAACCGCCAACCGGCCAGCACGAAAGGACATCAAGGACCCGTGTCAGAACGTGTAGTTGAGGCCAAATTTCAGCCCCTGATATCCGGGCGTGGATTTGGTGGAAAAGTCGGATCCGAGATCCACATCGCGCGAGTCGAAGCGGATATATTCATACTCTCCGGTGATCGACCAATTGTCGTTCAACTTATGCTCGGCCCCGATACTGGCCGAGAATCCTCCACGGCGGTCCGAGTCTTCAAACGACTGGCTGGCGAATTCGGACGAGATACTGCTGGTGGTTTCGATATCGCCCCAGACATATCCAACGCTCACGAAATACAGGATACGTCCGCTTTTGTTGGTCAGGCCATTTCGCAGGCGCACGGACAGCACATTCGAAATCTCGGTTCCGCCGCGCACCGTATCGCTGCCGATTTGCGTTGAGACAGTGTCGTCCAACGAGCCGAAATTGTAGCCAACCTCGAACCCGTAGACATAGTCTCGACCCAGGCTTGTCGGGACAACGCCCCGCCAACCGCCGCGGATTTCACCGTAAGATCCGCTAACGTCCTGTTCGCCAATCGCAAAAACATCGGTACTGGTCCTCAGGCCAAAGCGATCATCGCCGCCCGATCCGTAACCTGCCCCCAATCCAAGGTAGAACGCTTGGACATCGCTGCTGTAACGCAACGGGCTGACCACATCCGGTTCGGTGATATCCCCGATCACATCCCCCGCCATGGTCGCACTGGCCAGAATGGTCACGACCGAGGCCACCGGCAAAACACGCCAGGGACCCGGTATTTTCAATGCCCTAAGAACTTCCACTCGTACCCTCCATCACACGTCGACAAGGCCTGTGATTCGACGCCCAACGACAATTGAAAGACGCTTCCATATTCGTCTGTCAAAAATCTGACCTTCGTCGGAACATAGTTCCAAGCAATAAATCAAGGGTAAATTTTGGAAACAAACACCACAATTGGCCATTCATCGACGGATAATCGTCAACCTAAAGCAGTTCACCCGCCAGCGAATTTGCCCCCGATTCGGTGATGCGAACGTCGCGCAGATCTCCAACCGCTATTTCAGGGCCCTTGACGTGAACCGAATGCAGATACTCGGATTTACCCACCATCTGCCCGTCAAGACGCCCGGATTTTTCGAACAGGACACGCACCGTCCGGCCCACCATCGCATCCTGAATTTCGCGTTGATGGCGCGTGATCAAGGCCTGCAAGCGCTGTAAACGATCATCGGCCGCATCCGGATCCACCTGCGCCCGCTCTGCCGCCGGAGTACCCGGTCGGGTCGAGTATTTGAACGAATAGGCATAGCCGTATTTGACCTGCTCAACCAAATCCAGCGTCGCCTGAAAATCCTCTTCGGTTTCTTCCGGGAATCCGACGATGAAGTCACCCGACATAACGATATCGGGACGCGCCGCCCGGATACGCTCGATCAGGCGCAGATAGCTTTCAGCCGTGTGGCTGCGGTTCATCCGTTTCAATATCCGGTCGGAGCCCGACTGAACCGGCAAATGCAGATACGGCATCAGTTTCTCGCAGGTGCCATGCGCCTCGATCAGATCATCCGCCATGTCGTTGGGGTGCGAGGTGGTAAAGCGGATACGCTTCAGCCCATCAACCTTGTTCAACTCCCAGATCAAACCCGCCAGCGTCATGTCGCCATTTTGGCCCGCCCCGTGATAGGCGTTGACGTTTTGACCCAGCAGGGTGATTTCGCGGACCCCACGTTCCACCAGATCCTGCGCTTCGCGGATGATACGATCCGCCGGGCGGCTGACCTCGGCCCCGCGGGTATAGGGCACGACGCAAAAGGCACAGAACTTGTCGCAGCCTTCCTGCACTGTCAAAAACGCCGTCGGGCCGCGCTTGGCCTTGGGGCGGTTCTTCAGCTTCTCGAACTTGTCCTCTTCGGGGAAATCCGTGTCCAGCGCCTTGGCCCCGGTACGCGTCTTGGCCTCCATCTCGGGCAAGCGGTGATAGCTTTGCGGGCCAACCACCAGATCGACCAGCGGTTGACGGCGCATGATCTCTTCGCCCTCGGCCTGCGCTACGCACCCGGCAACGCCGATCTTCAGATCGGGTTTCTCGGCCTTCAGGCCCTTGAACCGACCCAGTTCGGAATACACTTTCTCGGCCGCCTTTTCCCGGATGTGACAGGTGTTCAGCAGAATCATATCCGCATCATCCGCCGACTTGGTCTCGACATAACCCTGCCCGCCCAGCGTCTCGGCCATGCGCTCGCTGTCATAGACGTTCATCTGACAGCCATAGGTCTTGATAAACAGCTTTTTCGGTTCGGACATGGATCGGGCCTTTGCAGTCGCTGGATCGGCGTCATCTATATGCTTCGAACGCCGCTTGCAATGCGGGCGCAATTACCCGAATTTGGCGGAACTTTCCAGCAAGGCGCGAACGAAAACAGGCGATGCAGTACGAATCCCTCGATACCTTTCTGAAATCGGGTCAGTCCGCCCTGCGCAAAGGCCCCGTCGCGCTTGTCTTCGCCGAGGATGAGGTCGAGGTCGAAAGCACGCTGCACCACCATCTGAGCCTGGGGTTCAAATCCGTGATCGCCTTCATGCCCGCCGAGTTCGATCTGAGCGCGGCCATCAGCGAACAGGTGCACCGCGTTACGTTGAAATGCGCCCCGGGGTCCGTTGTCTTCGACACGGTCAACCGCATCACAAAGGCCGCGCCGGGTATCTGGCTGTATTACTGCTACAATGCCGAATACCTGTTCTACCCGTTCTGCGAAACCCGCAGCATTGGCGAGATGCTGGCCTTCCATACCGAGGAACGCCGCGCGTCGATGCTGTGTCACGTGATCGACCTGTACGCGGATGATCTGACGCAATTCCCCAATGGCGTCGCCCCGAACAGCGCCATGCTCGACAGTACCGGTTACTATGCCCACACCCGCCACGACGCCACGGGGCAACCGCTCGACCGTCAACTCGACATGTCCGGCGGTCTGCGCTGGCGGTTCGAGGACCATATCCCCTATGAACGACGCCGCATCGACAGAATCGCCCTGTTCAAGGCCGAAGAAGAGCTAACGCTTCAACCGGACCACACATTCAACCAGCCCGAACACAACACCTATTCCTGCCCCTGGCATCACAACCTGACGGCCGCGATCTGCTCGTTCCGCGCTGCAAAAGCCCTGAAAAGCAATGCGGGCTCCACCTTCGACATCCCCAGCTTCCGCTGGCGCAACTCGGTTCCGTTCCAATGGCGGTCAGGTCAGTTGATGGAGCTGGGTCTGATGGAGCCCGGCCAGTGGTTCTGATCCGCTCTTCATCTGGCCAAAAATATCCCGGGGGAGCCGCGGCTTGCCGCGGCGGGGGCAGAGCCCCCCATCAGCGTTGCAGCAAGACCGGGAACCAATCCTCGCGCAGGCGCTGACCCGGAACCATGTCATGCCCCGGAAATGGCGGTGAGGTCCGGCCCGGACGGTCCACATACCGCGCGTCGTCCCCAACCAACCGCAATGAGAACGCCCTGCGGCGGCTGTCCGAATGATTGCCACGCGCACCGTGCAGCGTGCGGTAGTTGAAGGCCACGGCGTCGCCCGGCTCCATCTCAAACTCAACAACCTTCATGCCCTCGGCATCCGGATCGGGAACGGGAATGTACTGGCCTTCATCCGGAAAGAACCCCTCTTCACTGACCCAGCGGGTCGGCAGAACCTCTTTCTCCCAGCGATGCGATCCGGCAACGCAACGCAACGTGGCCTGTTTCACCGGGTCCAGCGGCGACCAGAAGCTGATGGTCTGCTGCCCTTCGACAAAGTAATACGGCCCGTCCTGATGCCAGGGCGTCGCCATCGAGGTTCCGGGCTCTTTGACCAGCACATGATCGTGGAACATCTGCACACTGTTCGACTGCATCAGATCAGCCGCCACTTCGGCCGCCGGAGAATTCTCAATCACCTCGCGAAACTGCGGAATTCGGGTCCAGTTGCAGTAATCGTCAAAGAACAGGCCGGTTTGACCCTCTTTTCTGTTCTCCGAGGCATAGGGCCCAGGCTCTGCCATGTTCGCCGCCACGCCGTCGCGCAATTGATCCACGTGATCGGCAAACAGCCCTTTTATCAGGACGACGCCGTCGGTCTGGTAGGTGTCGATCATCTCTTTGGATACGAGGGGATGTGGCATGGCGACCTCCTTGATGTTTGCAACGGTTAAATGCCAACCATGCCTTCTGTTCAAATCATATCTTTGGAAGTTTTAAATAACCTGATGTTATATATTTCATTGCGCCAGTATGAATATGTCTGCGCCATCGGGCGCCATGGCAGCCTGTCTGCGGCAGCTCAGGCCCTCAATGTCTCGCAACCGGCTCTGTCCACTGCGCTGACGCGGGTCGAATCGCATCTTGGCTATCCTCTGTTCACCCGCAGGCGCGGGGCGGCCATGGCTTTGACGCCGCAGGGTCGCCGGTTCATCGAACAGGCACAAGGGCTGGTAAGCGCGGCGGCGGCAATCGAAGGCCCCTCGCCCGTGTCGCAGGGCTCATCCCAGTTGAGGTTGGGCTGTTTCGTCGATCTGGCACCCTTCCATCTGGCCTCGGCGTTGCAGGCCCTGAAGGCGGTCATGCCGGATGTTTCTGTGTCCTACCGGGTTGAAAGCTTCGAGGGATTGCAGGACTGCCTCATCGACGGGCAGATCGACATTGCCATCACCTATGATCTGGGCATGGATGCGGGTTTCGTCCGGCAAAAGCTGTTCGACTCTGTGCCTTGCGCCCTTGTCCCACCGGATCATCCCCTGGCGTCAGCTGGGACTGTGTCGCTGGCAGGGTTGGCAAGCGACCCCCTTATTCTGTCCAAGGAAGGCCTGTCCGCGCAGCATGTGCTGACCCTGTTCCGGCAAAACGGGCTGAACCCAACGGTCGCGCACAGGGCCGCAACGCTCGAGATTCAACGCAGCCTTGCCGCACATGGCGAGGGGATCGCGATCAGCTATGCCAGCCCTTCGAATGCGCTTAGCTACGACGCCAAGCCCTTGGTCAGCCTTCCGATTACAGACAAAGACGCGCCCGAGGCTGTCGTATTGGCCCGGCACGGGACAGGACCGGTCGATGCAACAGTCGCTCTGGCCGAGCAAACCCTGCTGGACAGACTAACGGCGTTTTAGGTTACTGCTTTTTGCGCAGGCGGATAACCACGTCGACCGAGGCGATCTCGACCCCTTCCGGGGCTTCGGGAAGGCGTTGAATGACCAGTTGCTCTGATGGCGCATCGCTCAGGCGGCCCTCGTCTTCCCAGAAGAAATGCGGGTGGTCATGCGTGTTGGTGTCGAAATAGCTTTTCGATCCGTCCACCGTGATTTCCTGCAAAACACCGGCGTCGCAAAACGCACGCAGGGTGTTGTAGACCGTCGCCAGCGACACTGCGTCGCCATTGGACTTGGCCGAGTCAAACAGGCTTTCGGCTGTCACGTGACGATGACGCCCGTCCCCAACCAGCAATTCGGCCAATGCCACACGCTGACGCGTCGGGCGCAAACCCGCGCCTTCCAACCAATTTGTCGCTATGTTCCGGCTCTGAGGTGTCATAAATCCGATACCCGTTCTTGCTGGTTATATATATAGGGTCGCTTGGTCAGGAATTTCAAATGAAATTCATTCGCAAAAACCTTGCGGGTGCAGGGAAAAGAGTGTCGCTGGAACACCATGACGTGGCCTGCCGCTCTTGCAGGACCTTGCATACGGGTGTTAGACGAGGCCAGATATAACGAACTGACCCCTGGCAGGAGAGGCGGCAAGAATGGCCCAATTCCCGAGC
The DNA here is from genome assembly GCF_056532945.1 of Ruegeria sp. H7. NCBI lineage: Bacteria > Pseudomonadati > Pseudomonadota > Alphaproteobacteria > Rhodobacterales > Roseobacteraceae > Ruegeria > Ruegeria sp. H7. The sequence goes on along the minus strand of NZ_JBQFNZ010000006.1, from coordinate 54,187 downwards.
AGCTTTGACAAAGACGATCTGCTGAAATGCGCCCGAGGCGAGCTTTTTGGCCCCGGCAACGCGCAATTGCCCGCCCCGCCGATGCTGATGATGGACCGGATCACCGATATTTCGGCAGACGGGGGTGCGCATGGCAAAGGCCATGTTCTGGCAGAGTTCGACATTACGCCCGATCTTTGGTTCTTTGACTGTCACTTCCCCGGCAACCCGATCATGCCCGGCTGCCTTGGTCTGGACGGCCTGTGGCAGCTGACCGGCTTCAACCTGGGCTGGCGCGGCTGGCAGGGGCGCGGCATGGCGGTCGGCGTGGGCGAGGTCAAGCTGACCGGAATGGTGCGCCCGGACCGCAAGATGCTGACGTATAAAATTGATTTCAAAAAGGCGATCCAGACCCGCCGCCTGACCATGGGCGTCGCGGATGGTATCGTCGAAGCGGACGGTGAAATGATTTACGACGTCAAAGACATGAAAGTCGTTCTGTCCGAAGCCTGAGCCTGACCGGCCCGAATGTAAGGAGCACGCACATGCGTCGAGTAGTTGTCACCGGTCTGGGGATCGTCTCCTCTATCGGCAACAATGCCCAAGAGGTTCTGGCCTCGCTGAAAGCTGGCAAATCCGGCATCGAAGCCAACGAACAGATGGTCGAACATGGCTTTCGCAGCCAGATCGCCGGAACGCTGAAAATCGACGTGGCCGAGCATGTGGACAAGCGTACCCTGCGGTTCATGGGCCCCGGCGCAGCCTATGCCCATATCGCCATGAGCCAGGCGATTGCCGATTCCGGGTTGGGCGAAGACCAGGTGGTCAACCCGCGCACGGGTCTGGTGGCCGGTTCCGGCGGGCCATCCACAAGCGCCATGCTGACGGCGCATCAGACGGTTCTGAAAACCGGCGCAACCAAGCGGATCGGGCCCTTTGCGGTTCCCAAATGCATGTGTTCGACGATTTCCGCCAACCTCGCGACTGCGTTCAAGATCAAGGGTATCAACTACTCTATCACCTCGGCCTGCTCGACGTCGCTGCACTGCATCGGCAACGCGGCGGAACAGATCATGCTGGGCAAGCAGGACGTGATGTTCGCAGGCGGCGGAGAAGAGCTGGACTGGACCCTGTCCTGCCTGTTCGACGCGATGGGCGCGATGTCGTCGAAATACAATGACACGCCCGAAAAAGCCTCGCGCGCGTTTGATGAACACCGCGACGGATTCGTGATCTCGGGCGGCGGCGGCATCGTCGTGCTGGAAGAGCTGGAACATGCGCTGGCGCGCGGTGCCAAGATCTATGCCGAGGTCACGGGCTATGCCGCCACCTCGGACGGTCACGACATGGTGGCCCCATCCGGAGAAGGCGGAGAGCGCGCCATGCGACTGGCGCTGGATACGCTGCCCGAAGGCCGCAAGGTGGGCTACATCAACGCACACGGTACCTCGACCCCGGTCGGTGACGTGGGTGAGGTCGAAGCCGTCCGCCGCATCTTTGGCGAAGGCAACGTGCCGCCGATTTCCTCGACCAAGTCGATGACCGGCCACGCCCAGGGCGCGGCTGGCGCGCTTGAGGCGATCTTCTGTCTGCTGATGCTGGACAACGACTTTATTACTCCGTCGATCAATGTCGACACACTTGCCGAAGGCATCCTGCCCGGTGAAATTGCAACGAAAACAGTTGAAAACGCAGGACTGGACAGTGTCATGACCAACAGCTTCGGCTTTGGCGGCACCAACGGATCCATGATTCTGTCAAAGTATAACGGGTGAATGTGATGTCGGAACTTCTTAAGGGTAAGCGCGGCCTGATCATGGGCGTCGCCAATGACCGCTCGATTGCGTGGGGCATCGCCAAGGCCATGCACGAAGCCGGCGCAGAGCTGGCATTCACCTATCAGGGCGAGGCATTTGGCAAGCGGTTGGCGCCGCTGGCCGAAAGTCTTGGCAGCGATTTCATGGTGGATGCGGATGTCACCGATGACGCCTCGCTGGATCGTGCCTTCGCACAATTGGCCGCGCGTTGGCCCACGATTGATTTTCTGGTTCACGCAATTGCCTATTCCGACAAGTCGGAACTGGCGGGTCGGTTCCTGGACACCACACGGGCGAACTTCAAGCACTCGATGGACGTTTCAGCCTATTCCTTTGTCGAGGTCGCGCGCCGCGCCTATCCAATGATGAAGGACAATGGCGGCTCGCTGCTGACACTGACTTATCAGGGGTCGAACCGCGTTGTTCCGAACTACAACGTCATGGGCGTCGCCAAGGCCGCGCTGGAGTCGGCAACGCGCTATCTGGCCAATGATCTGGGCCCCGAAGGCATCCGCGTGAACGCCATTTCACCCGGCCCGATGAAAACGCTGGCGGGCGCAGCGATCGGCGGCGCGCGCAAGACCTACAAGTTCTGCGACCAGAACGCACCGATGCGTTCGAACGCCACGCTGGAAGCTGTTGGCGGGACAGCGGTTTACCTGACATCTGACGCCGGTGCCTGCACATCGGGCGAGATTATCCGCGTCGATGGCGGTTTTCACGTGCTCGGAATGCCACAGCCCGATTTCATGTGACCATATCTTTCCCTGCCGCCGCCAAGATTTAACCATCTTTCAGCGGCAGGGATTGCAGCATGAGCAAATTTGACCAGATCATCGCAAGCAATGCCCGGACGGCCCGACGCAAATCGGGGTTCCTGAGCCAACGCGCCCGCGTGCTGTTGCTGACCCTGACCACTCTGCTGGTGCTGTTCGTGTTCTTTACGCAGCCGCAGGTGCGCGGCGCGATCGAAGCCCTACTGGGATAGCCCCACGATCAGTTGACCGAGACGACCTCGATCTCGAAGATCAGGTCCTGCCCGGCCAATGGATGGTTGGCATCCAGCGTCACGGTCGCCTCATTCGCCTCGACCACCATAACCGGCAGCGCCTGACCGTCCGGGGTTTGCATCTGCAACTGCGTACCGGGTTCAAGCGGAATGTCATCCGGAATGCCTTCGCGTGGTATAACCTGCCGCATCGCCGGGTTAATCGGGCCATAAGCGTCAACGCAGGCAATCTCGACCCGCTTTTTGTCCCCGACCGCCAGCCCCGGCATGGCGCTGTCCAGACCGGGGATGATCTGGCCCGAGCCCACGACAAACTCCAGCGGATCGCGCCCGTCCGAGCTGTCAAAGACGTTTCCGTCCAGCAGCGTCCCGGTGTAGTGGATGCGAACCGTGTCACCTTGTTTGATGTCGGTCATTGGGGCCTCCGGGCCGTTTGGGAACTGAACGGCCAACCCTAGGGGCTTACACAATGATGTAAACCCTTCGCCCTTTAACGCCCTGCCCTTGTGTGCCAACCTGCGCCCGAATGTGGAGGGGAGCAGATGGCAATCACAACTTGTATCTTCGATGCCTATGGCACGTTGTTCGACGTGGCCGCAGCCGCCCGTCAGGCCGCATCCGAGCCCGGCTTTGAGGCATTGCGCGACACCTGGCCCGAGGTTGCAGGGCATTGGCGTCTGAAACAGTTGCAATACACCTGGTTGCGGGCCGTGGCCGATGCCCATGCCGATTTCTGGGATGTGACGCAGGACGGTCTGGACTGGGCGCTGGAAGCCGCCGGTTTGCAAGGGGATGCCAAACTGCGGCAGCGCCTGCTGGACCTGTACTGGGAACTGCAAGCCTACCCCGAAGTTCCGGCCATGCTGAAGGCGCTCAAGGATGGCGGCCTGCAAACGGCGATCTTGTCCAACGGCTCGCCCCCGATGCTGGAAGGCGCGGTAAAATCGGCCGGGATCGAGGACGTTCTGGACGACGTGCTTTCGGTCGAAAGTGTTGGTGTCTTCAAGCCGCATGTCCGGGTCTACGATCTGGTTCAGGACAGGTTCGGCTGCGCCCGTGACGAGGTCCTGTTCGTCAGTTCGAACGGCTGGGACGCTGCCGGGGCAAGCGGATACGGCTTTGTCACCGCATGGGTCAATCGCGCCGGGGAACCAATGGACCGGCTGCCCTGGACACCCGCGCATGTGCTGTCCGACCTGACCGCAATCCCCGAACTGGCAGGGCTTTGATGCCTGATTTCACGACCTCAGACGGCAGGCGGCTTCATTTTGAGGATACAGGCTCCGGTCAACCGGTGCTGTGTCTGGCGGGATTGACGCGCAACAGCCGCGATTTCTCGTTTACGCAACCGCACCTTTCCGACAAACGTCTGATCATGATGGACTACCGGGGGCGCGGGCAGTCCGAATACGATCCGGATTTCATGAACTACAACATCTTTCGCGAATCCCACGACGCGATCGAATTGCTGGATCATCTGGATGTGCCGAAAGCTGCGATTCTGGGCACGTCACGCGGCGGATTGATCGCCATGGCCCTTGCCGCCAGCCACCCTGAACGCTTGACGCATGTGATCCTGAACGATGTGGGCCCCGTGATCGAACCTGCGGGCATCGCCAAGATCATGGATTACGTCGGCAAGGCCCCGGTTTCGAAAACCTATGACGAAGCCGCCGAGACCCTGCAATCCGTGATGAAGCCGCAATTCCCGGGCGTTCCATACGAACGCTGGCGTGCGCAGGCCGAGATCCAGTACGCGGCAACCTCTGACGGCCTGAGCCTGCGCTACGATCCTGCCTTGCGCACGGCTTTGCTGGAACAGGCGGGTACCGGCGCGATCCCGGATATGTGGATGTTCTTCGACGCCCTGCGCGACATTCCAACGGGCGTGCTGAGGGGCGCAAATTCGGATGTTTTGGGTGCCGAGACACTGACCGAGATGCACAACCGCCACCCCGGCTTGATTTCGGCCGAGATTCCGAATCGCGGGCATGTCCCGTTTCTGGATGAACCCGAATCCTTAGACATCATTCGCAGGGTCCTGAGTGTGACATGAGTACGATTGAACTGATCGAAGCCGCCGCTGGACGGCTGCATGGACATGCTCGGGAAACCCCGATTCTGACCTCGCCCTTTCTGGACCAGATCGCAGGTCGACGTGTTCTGATAAAACCCGAGTGCCTGCAACACACCGGCAGCTTCAAATTTCGCGGCGCGTGGTCGGCCATCTCGGCGCTGGAACCGGATCAACGGCAGCGCGGGGTGATCGCTTATTCCTCGGGCAATCACGCGCAGGGCATTGCCATGGCGGCGTCGAAACATGGCGTGGCGTCGGTGATCATCATGCCCTCGGACGCGCCGCAGTTGAAGATCGACAACACACGCGCTTTGGGCGGTGAAGTGGTGCTGTATGACCGCGCGAGCGAGAGCCGTGAAGAGATTGGCGAGGCTTTGGCCTCGGATCGCGGGCTGACCCTGATCCGCCCCTATGACGAACCTCAGGTCATCGCCGGGCAAGGCACGGTGGGCCTTGAGATCGCACGTCAGGCCAAGGCGTTGGGCGTTACTCAGGCCGATGTGCTGGTATGTTGCGGCGGTGGCGGTCTGACCTCGGGCATCGCGCTGGCGCTGGAGAAACACGCCCCCGACCTGCGCCCCCGCCCGTGTGAGCCCGAGGGGTTCGATGACATAAAACGCTCTTTGGCAACGGGGCTGATCCAGAAGAACGCGGCGACCTCGGGCAATATCTGCGATGCGATTCTGACCCCGCAGCCGGGTGAAATTACCTTCCCGATTCTGAAACGCCTTTGCGGCCCCGGCCTGTCGATCACCGAGGACGAGGCGCTGCGTACCATGGCCTTGGCCTTCCTACGCCTGAAAGTCGTGCTGGAACCGGGCGGAGCCGTGGCGCTGGCTTCGGCCCTGTTCCGGACAGACGAGATCGAAGGTGACGCCGTGATCGTGGTGGCATCCGGCGGAAACGCCGACCCGGAAGTATTTGCAAAGGCGTTGGAATTCCTGACCTGACAATCGCCACAGTTCTGTGCAAAACATCGACACGGACAGAAGGATCAAACGCATGACCTGCGCGGATTTTGGCGATGTAAAGCTGCATTACCGGATCGATGGCGCCCCGGATGGCACCCCTATTGTCTTTGCCAATTCGCTGGGCACCGATCTGCATCTTTGGGACGCGATGCTGCCCCATCTGCCCGCCGGCCTGCGGATCATCCGGTATGACAAACGCGGGCATGGGCAATCCTCAGTCCCGCGTGGCCCTTATTCCATGGGTGCCCTGATTCGGGATGTCGAACGGTTGCTGGATCACCTTGAGGTGCGCGACTGTGTCTTTGTCGGTCTGTCCATCGGTGGTATGATTGCGCAAGGTCTGGCCGTCAAACGCATGGATCAGGTCCGCGCGCTGGTCTTGTCGAACACTGCAGCCAAGATCGGCAACCCGCCGATTTGGCAGGATCGGATACAGGCCGTGCAACAGGGCGGTATCGAAGCATTGGCCGATGCCACGATGGAGCGCTGGTTTTCCCGGGATTTCCGGGCAGCGCAGAAACATCTGCCGTGGCGAGATATGATGGTTGGGCAGCCGGTCGAAGGCTATCTTGGATGCTGCGCGGCCATTGCGGGCACGGATTTTTATACGCCCACCAGCGGCTTGCGGCTGCCTACCTTGGGCATCGCCGGCAGCGAGGACGGCTCGACCCCACCGGATTTGGTGCGCGAGACGGTCGAGCTGATCCCGGGCGCAGATTTTAAACTGATGCGCAGGGCGGGCCATCTGCCCTGCGTGGAAAAACCTGAAGACTACGCAGCTTTGCTGAACGAATTCTTGACCGGTATCGGGCATATTTGAAGGAGCCAATACATGGCTGATTTCCTTTTGGTCCACGGGTCCTGCCACGGCGCGTGGTGTTGGCGCGACCTGATTCCTGTTCTGGAATCCCTCGGCCACTCGGTCCGCGCCATCGACATGCCCAGCCATGGCGCTGATCCAACCCCCATTGCAGATGTCACGCTGGATGGGTGCAGGGATTCTATCCTGTCGGCGACAACCCCGGAAACGATCATCGTGGGCCATTCGTGGGGCGGGTATCCCATCAGCGCCGCGGCCGAGGCGCAGCCGGATACCATGCGCGCGCTGATATACCTCAGCGCCTATGTCCCGCAGGATGGTCTGTCGATGGTCGAAATGCGCCGACGCGGACCCAGCCAGACGATTGCCGACGCGGTGGAAAAATCCGCCGACGGGCTGTCCTATACCGTCCGTCCGGACTGCGTAAGAGAGTTATTCTACCACGACTGCGACCCGGACATCACACCCTACGCCTTTGGCCGCTTGTGCCCTCAGGCCATTCGTCCGCAAGATACTCCTTTGCATCTTGGCGCGCGCTACCAAAAGGTCCCGCGCGCCTATATCGCCACCAGCGATGACCACACAGTACCGTTTGAGTATCAGTGCAAGATGAGCGAGGGCATCCCGCCCGCGTTCCGACGCACCATCCACTCGGGGCATTCGGCCTTCTTTTCGCACCCGGATCAACTGGCCAACATCCTGTCTGATCTGAAACAGCAATTGTCGCATCACCAAACATAGATGACCTCGGGCAACTCTTTCCTAACGCGGTAACCCCGCCTAGGGTGCGAGGGTTGAAACGACGCGACGGTTCTGATGCGCCTGCCTTTTGTCTTTGTTCTTTCCATCGTCATGATCGACGCAATGGGCATCGGGTTGGTCATGCCGATCATGCCCCAACTGATTGTCGAGGTTCAGGGCGGTACGCTGGCCAATGCGGCGGTGTGGGGTGGCATCCTCAGCACCGCCTTTGCCGCGATGCAGTTCGTGTTCGGGCCGATTCTGGGTAATTTGTCCGATGCTTACGGACGCCGATCCGTTCTGCTGGTATCCCTGTTTGTCATGGCGTTGGACTATGTGGTCATGGCGCTGGCGGGCAGTATATGGCTGCTTCTGGCGGGCCGTATCGTCGGCGGGATCACGGCGGCCACGCATTCAACGGCGGCCGCCTTCATGGCCGACGTCTCGAAACCGCAGGACAAGGCGGCGAATTTCGGGCTGTTGGGCGCGGCTTTTGGCGTCGGTTTTGTGCTGGGCCCTGTCGTGGGCGGGTTGCTGAGCGAATACGGCACCCGCGCGCCTTTTTGGGCGGCTGCGGCCCTGTCTGCACTGACCTTTGCCATTGGCTTGTTCGTGATGCCGGAAACGGTAACGGACAAGACCCGCCGGGCCTTCAGTCTGAGGCGCGCGAACCCGATCAATTCGTTGAAGGCTATTGCCGCCCTGCCCGGCATTCGCCCCTTGCTGTGGGTCTATTTCCTCTACTCGGTGTCGATCTATGTCTATCCGGCCATCTGGGCCTATTTCACGACCGAGCGGTTCGGATGGTCTCCGCAGATGATCGGCGTGTCTTTGGGCGTCTACGGCCTTGCCATGGCAGCAGTTCAGGGCGGGTTGATCCGCCCTGCCACCCGCTATCTGGGTGAACGGGTGACAATCATATACGGGATGGTATTCGAAATCGTCAGCTTTGGCATTCTGGGTTTTCTGACCAACGGCCTGATCGCCCTGATGCTGATCCCGATCACCGCCATCGGGGCCGTCATTACTCCTGCACTGCAGGCAATGATGTCGCGCGCCACGCCGGATTCGCAACAGGGGGAATTGCAGGGTGTCCTGACTTCGCTGCATGCCTTGTCGATGGTCATCTCACCCCTGCTGATGACCAGCATCTTCGCGCAGTTCATCAGACCCGACACACTTATATACCTGCCTGGCGCACCGTTCCTTCTGGCGCTGGTTCTGATGCTGGCAGGTTGTGTGCTGTTTTTGCGCGCCCGCCCGGTCCAGGGCGTAACAGCGACATCAAACTGACGATTTCCGCCTTGCGGCCTGCATCTTCCCGCGCCACCGTGGCTGAAACAGTTCGGTGCAGCGCACGCGTCGACACGTCAAACCCACAGGGCCGGAGGGCACGGGATGAAACTGCAGGACCTCGATATCATTGTCACAGCGCCACCCGCACCGGGATGGGGCGGGCGCTATTGGATACTGGTCAAAGTGTCCACCGACACAGGCATTACCGGTTGGGGCGAATGCTATGCCTCATCCATCGGCCCCGAAGCCATGCGCCACGTGATCCGCGATGTGTTCGAACGGCACATGCTGGGCGAAAACCCCGAGAATATCGAGTTGATGTTCCGCCGCGCCTATTCCAGCGGTTTCACCCAACGCCCGGACCTGACCGTCATGGGCGCGTTCTCGGGGCTCGAAATCGCCTGCTGGGATATTCTGGGCAAGGACCGGGACCGGCCTGTCTACGCCTTGCTGGGCGGGCTGATGAACGAACGCATCCGCTCGTACACCTACCTCTACCCCCTGCCGCAGCATAACCTGAATGATTTCTGGACCGCTCCGGATCAGGCCGGGGAATGCGCCGCAGAAATGGTCCGGCGCGGCTATACCGCGGTCAAGTTCGACCCGGCTGGCCCTTATACGGTCCGGGGTGGGCATATGCCCGCCATGTCCGACATCTCAATGTCCGTAGCGTTCTGCAAAGCGATCCGTGAAGCGGTTGGAGACAAAGCCGACCTGCTGTTCGGCACCCATGGTCAGTTCAACACGGCTGGCGCAATTCGGTTGGGTCAGGCGTTGGAACCCTATTCGCCGCTGTGGTTCGAAGAACCCACCCCGCCGGACAATATCGAGGATATGGCCCGCGTCGCCCGCAACGTGCGCATCCCGGTCGCAACCGGCGAGCGCATGACCACCAAGGCCGAATTCGGTGCAGTTTTGCGCGCCGGTGCCGCCGAGATTCTGCAACCCGCCCTGGGCCGCGCTGGCGGGATATGGGAGATGAAGAAGGTCGCCGCCATGGCCGAGGTCTTCAACGCGCAGATTGCTCCGCATCTTTATGCCGGTCCGGTGGAATGGGCCGCGAATACGCATCTGGCCGCATCGATTCCGAATCTTCTGTTGCTGGAAACCATCGAAACACCGTTCCATGATCAGTTGATCAATGGCGCAATCCGGGTCGAGGACGGCTTTGTCACGCCACCAAGCGCGCCCGGTCTGGGGATCGAAGTCAACGAAGATCTGGCCCGCGCGCACCCGTACACCGGAGACGGGCTGCACCTGCAAATGCAGGAAGACCCCTGCGATTATGCCAACGGCAATGCCTTTCAGGGCGGAGCCCCCGCCACCGAGGGGTGACAAGCCCGTATGGGTTGGGGCATATTGCGCCAACCCCAATCGGACAAGTGGCCTACCCGTGACCCTGAATGAACTAACCGACGAAACCCCTGATACGTCGGCAAATATGAAAGAAAACGCGGCAAGCGCCGCGGCCTATCTCAAGACACTGGCCCATGAAGGGCGTCTTATGATCCTGTGCCATTTGGGCGACGGGGAAAAATCGGTTGGGCAGTTGGAAGACCTGCTGCAAATCCGGCAGGCGGCCGTCAGCCAGATGCTGGCGCGGCTGCGCGAGGAAAATCTGGTGTCTACCCGCCGCGATGGCAAGACCATCTATTATTCGCTGGCAGACGGGAACACACGGCAGGTGATCGGGTTGTTGTATGAACTGTTTTGCAAGCCCGCCGGCTAGCGGTCAGTTCGACACGTAACCGGCAATCACCTGCATCAGCTTGAAGGCGGTCGCAGCGTCGTTTTCGACCACGGCCAGGAATTCTTCCTCACCAATGCGCAGGCAGGACATCTTGGTCTCGGCCACCATGCTCAGCGCGCGAGGTTCCTTGCGGATCAGGCCCAACTCGCCCACCAACTCACCCGGCCCCACCTTGGTAATCAGCTGATCGGGGCCGTCGGGTTGCGGAAGGAACAGGCCCGCCTCACCTTCCAAAACCACATAGGCCCCATCGGTCGGCTGATCGTCTTTCAGGAACACCACCTGCCCCGGGATCGCCTCGAACCAGCGCGCACCAAAGGCCAGCAGACGCAATTGTCTGCGATCCAGGCCGGAAAACAGAGGTGTTTGTTCCAGGGCGCGCAGCTTGCGCGCAAGGTCAGCCGAGGCGGCGCTGTCTTCTTCCACGTCCGCAGGTCCTTCGTCCGTGACCACACGACCTTGCCGGATTTCGGCATACATGTCGAATACATCCGGGTTCTCGAACTGATCGTTCAGGTAGATGACCGTCGTGTCCGGCATCAGTTCGCGCAGGTTTTTGTAGACCGCTACCTGCGTTTGCATGTCATAGCTGGCCAGCGCGTTTTCCAGAATCAGGATGTCGGGTTTCTTGATCGTCGCACGGGTGAAGGCCAGCGGCTCGGCAAACACGGCGGGCAGGTTCTGACCGCCCAGCGCAACCGGAACGTCATAGATCAACTCGACAACCAGCAGCCGCGCGCCGTTTTCGGCCAGCACATCGACGATCAGCTTGCGCGCCTCGTCGGATCGCGCGCCGCCGATCTGGCTGACTTTGCCAAACAGCGCGTTCTCCATCACCGTCAGGCCGGGGGCGAACTGATCCGGGTCCAGTGAAACGAATACATCCTGCAACCGCGCCAAAAGCTTGTCGGAATGGCTGTGCCGCAGTTCAAGAATGCGGTTCTTCAACTCATCCGTGAAGGCCGGACCGATCTGTTCCGCGGAAATCACCAATGGCACGGCCAGCAGGTTGGCCAATTGCTCGTCATCCAGACCCGAGGCACCCTCTTTCCGTGTCCGCTCAACCAGTTCGACCGCAGTCTCATAGGTTGCGGCCTCAAGCCCCAGTTTGCGGAACAGCGGGTGATCGGTGCCATCAAGACCAAAGATCTGCCGCAACATATCTATCACATCGCGCGTCAGGGCGATCAGCGTTTCATCCAGACCCAACTCTCGCAACTGGCCCAGGAAGACGGTCTGTTTGGCCAGCAAATCCTGCGTCACCGGAACGCGTGGGGTGGCGAACAACAGGTTTTCGGCCACCGGCAACGCGGGGTTATAGCTTTGGCGGTCGAAAATCAGCGCCTGCTGCGTCAGGCCCGCTTTTTGAACAGCCTCTTGAACCTTTGGGCGAAGATCGATCAGTTTGCGGGCAAGCTCCGGGTGGGTGCCCGGATCAAAGACCTGCTCGGCCCCGCGTTGGAACAAGGCGGCACCCGATCCCATTCCATCGATCAGCTTCAACCACCAGTCCCGCAACTCGCTGGCATCCTGCAAACCGGCAAGGGACGGGTCCAGCCATTCGGTCTGGAACGGATCGTCGCTGTTGCCCGCCCGCAAGGTTTCGGCAAAATCCGGATCATCCGTCTGATCGGACAAGGGCTTGAACCGCATCGGCATCATGACATTGTCACCCAGCGTGCCCTGAAACATGACTGGCCGGGACGAGGCATAGCCGATCCGCGCCGCCACCACACCCTGATGAAGCTCGGACAGATTATGTTCACCGATTGCCACCTTGCCCGCGCTGGGCAGAATCTCGCGCGTCAGCAATTCGCTTACGGCGCGCCGATCTTCTTCGCTTGGGGCCGCGATGCCGATGATCTTGCCGCCCGGGAACGTCAGGTTCAGATCGTCCAGCACCTGATTGCCGTCCATATCGCGGACCGAGACGTGATCCAGAACGATGTCGCCGTTCAGATGCGGGCGTGCCTGTGGCTCACCCTCGAATAGTCTCTCGTCCTGCATTCCCAAAGGCGCGAAGCGTTCGATCACAACGTCCCAGCGCAGCGACATATCCTGCGTCTGGTTGTAATAGGTCAGCAGTTCCTTCCATGGCGAGCTCAGGTCCTTATACGCCGCCAAAGCCGCCACAAGTGCCCCCAGCGAGACCGAACCCTGCAGCACCAGCAAGCCGCCAACCAGATAGAACATGAACGGCGTCAGTTGCGAGATGAAGTTGTTTATGAACTTCATAAAGAACTTCTTCTGATAGATCTCGAACCGGATCCCGAACAACCGCCCCAACTGATCCGAGATCATAGCGCGACGATAGCGCCAGCCACCATTGGCGCGCAGGGTCGAGGCACCGGCGGCATTCTCGCCGATCTGGGCGGCCAGCACGCGCACCTCTTGTATGCGTTTTTTGTTCAACAGGTTGATCTGGCGCTGCAATTTCGGAATCAACCAGGCCTGCAAGGGGATCAGGGCCACCGCCGCCAGACCGAACCAGACGCTTTGCAGGAACAGGAAGGACAGGATAGTAATCATCTGTCCCGCCTGCAAAACCGGCTGGCTGATCGCATCCCCCATCAGCCCGCCCATCGGCTCGCTTTCGGCGGTGATCATCGACACCATCTCACCCTGACTGACCCGCTCGAAATAGGGCTGCGGGAAACGCAGGGCACGGCTGATCAACTGATAACGAAAGCGCCGCAGCATCCGTTCGCTCAGCACCCCTTTCATGGTGTTGATGCGCATCTTCATCAGGCCATGGGCCAGAACCGCCGCAAGAAAGGCAAAACACAGGATGATCAGGAAATTGGTCTGCGGCAGGCTGTATCCCCAGACATCCACAACATCGCTGCTGGCACCGATCGCATCGTTGATGATGCGTTTGGGCAACTCCAACGTCAGGTACAGCAAGGGAAACAGCGTCGAGGTCACGGCCAGCAGGATCAGCTGGTCGCGTTTGGAATACTTCCAGATAAAACGAAAGATCGTGCGCTCTATGGAACCTGCCCCTGCTTGTACTCAAAACTCATGATTGGCGATATGCCGGAAAACTGAACAGTATAAATCTACACAATCCCAGCAAAATTTCGCAAACACGTTTTCGAGCCTCAGATTTCTTTGCCAAATGTGAACTAGTTCATTTACCAATTGACGCATTCACGCCTAGTATCCGCTGAAGGACGATTTCGGGAGGGAACTTTTGACTGCCAGTTTTGGCGCAGTGTTTGTCATGCTCTGCTTGTTGCAGATCAAACATATGTTCGCTGACTATTACTTACAAACACCGAAAATGTTGTCCGGTCGGGGTGAATATCTTCACATGGGCCGTGCGCAGCATGCCGCTGTGCATGTTGTTGGCTCGATCATTGTCTTTCTGATTTTTGGCACGCCGTTGGCCTTTATCCTGATCATCGGCGCGCTTGAGTGGTTTATTCACTTCAATATCGACTACGCCAAAGCCAGCTATTCCGACAAAAAACGGCTAGAGCCCAACCAGCCCGCATTCTGGCGCGCGGCAGGTCTGGACCAGTTGATGCACAATCTGACCTACATCGCCATGGCCTGGGCCTGGGTTACTTTCGCACACTGACCGGGACCGCGTCGTGTTTCCGTCGCGCGGCAATGACCAGCATATTGACCAAGGTGTGACCCGCTAGAATTTGGGCCTCCAGTCATTCAGAACGTTTGGTCGCCTTTCGACTACCCCAAAACCGAAAAACTGCTTTCCTCGTTGATCGGGCGTTTGCGCGAATAAAAGCCGACATCGATCATGCGTTTGATGTAGGGCAGTTCAAACTGAAGCGGTTCGGCGTCGTGATCCGCTCCGCCCTCGCAATAATCGATCAGGGCGGTCATCATCTTCCCGGCGATCGGAGCGTTCTTGTACTGGTTCCCGCTGGTGCCGCAGGCCATGTAGAATCCCGGAAGGCTGGACTTGTCATAGATCGGAATCCAATCCGTCGAGGCGTCATACAGGTCAACCACCCCACGGGTCTTGGACGGAATGCCAAGGCTGGGCACACGCTGAGCGTAGCGCATGGCCTGCGTGGTCCACTGGTCGGTAAAATCGCGGTTGTAGTGGATGTCATCCTCGCACCACTGATGCGGGTCGCATTCCGGGTCTTCTGATCCGACAAGGATGTGATTGCCATGCTCGGGGCGGCAATAACACGCGATGTCGCTGTCCGAGACGATGGTGCCGTCGTTTTCGAAATCAAACCCCTCGGGGGCGGGCACATGCACCACCTCTTGCCGTAGGGGGCGGGTTTCGATGGTCATATCGTCCAGCACATTCGCCAGTTTGTTGATGATGGCCGATCCCGGCCCCGCCACGTTCACCACCACTTTGGCGTGGATTTCCTCGCCCGAGGCCAGCTTGACCCCGGCCACACGACCGCCGTCGGTCAGGATCTCGACCACCTCGGCCCCGGTGCGAACCTCGGCCCCGTGTTGTTTGGCCGCGTCCATCAGGTTCTGTGCCGACAGCGCCGGGTCGGTCACGTACCCCGCTTGTGGCCAGTAAACACCGCCCTGCATCTTGCGGCCATTGGGTTGGCCGAACTCCGGATCATCCATGCGGCGCGCGGGCGCGAAACTATCCAGCGAATAGACCGGCAAGCGTTCAACAACCTTGTCGGGCGACCATTCCTCGAACGGGCAATCCAGATCGGCGCTGTTCTTCATGTGCTTTTCCAGCATGCCATTGGCATCGGTTTTCATCACCAGACAGCCCGTTTCACGGAACTGCGCCAGATTGGCATCTGACGGCAGGCCCAGATATTCGGCCCAATCGCGCCAGTAGTGATAACCCTCCCACGCAAAGGCCGTGCCATCGAAGGTCGAATAATGCATCCGAATGATTGCACAAGACCCTGCGGTTGAGCCGTGCCCGACCTGCGCATTGCGATCCAGCGACAGCGCCTTCCATCCAGCCTTGGCCATCTCAAACGCGATGGCGGCACCGATCACTCCGGTCCCTATGATGATTGCATCCGGTTGGCTCATTCTGTGTCTCCTTCCCAATAGCGCTTGGAATAGGCGCTGAATTCTTCCACTTCTTCTGGGCGCGGCTCGACACCCGTGAATACGTACAGGTAATGCGAAACCATCGACAGCCGCGTCTCCATCGGCTCGTTCAGCTGCGCCAGATCGTATCCGATCTGCATGTAATACAGCACGCGGGCGCGGGTCTCGGATTCGATCTCGGAATAGCCAAAACGCGCGAACATGGCGTGAAGCGCCTGCAATCGTCGGGCATCCGATTGATCCAATGCGCGGCGCACCTTGCCGGATTTGCGCGCCCAGTCGCGCACCGCAAAGTCCAGCGCCGTATCGAACAGGTCGGTGTTCACCACACATCGATGCACGTTACAGACCGCTGCCGTGATCGTCCTGGCCGGTGCCTCTGCCTGCGCGACCAACGCAGCCGTATTGGTGGCCTGCCAGCGCGACAGCAGCGCGTCCAGAAGCTCCTGCCGGGATTTGAAATACCAATAGAAGGACGAGCGCGAGACTGCCATGCGCTCGGCCAGGTTCAGGACCTTGATCTGGTCCACACCGTCCGAGATCAGTACGTCCATGGCCACATTCAGCCAGTCGTCGCGCGTGACCTTGATGTTGCCGACCAAGGGTTCAGCCAGTGGATCATCCCGATGCAGAATTGGTTTGGTGTTCATTCAACTCTCCGGCGGTGCGCCGCCCTCGGCGGTCCGGCGCGCGATGAAATCATGTAAGGCACCCAGCCGGTCGCTGTCGCCAGCAGGGGCCTTGAAATCGTTCAGGATTGCCTTCCAGACACCGGTCGCGCGATGGTTGGCATCAACGCCCCCCCGCTCGGTCCAGGTGCCGAAATTGGCGTAGTCGTGGACGTGGGGCTGATAGAATTCGGTGTTGTAGCGCTCCATCGTTTGACTTGAGGCGAAGAAGTGGCCGCTGGGCTCGACCTCGGCCAGTGCTGTGTCAAAGCCGATCTCGGCAGTCCCGGCCTGCGCACCGGCGCAAAGCTCCGCAATCATGTTCAGAACCTCGGCATCGCAGATCATCTTCTCAAAGGACACCGTCAGACCGCCCTCAAGCCAGCCTGCCGAATGGATGATCACCGTCGCCCCGGCCATCAGACAACCCCAGAGGCCAAACTGATTTTCATTGGCCGCCTGCACATCGTTGATATTCGATGCCGACCCCGCCGCCGACCGCCATGGCAGACCCAGATGCCGCGCCAGTTGCCCTGCCGCAAGCGAGGCTTGGAAATGCGAAGGCGTGCCAAAGGCAGGCGCACCCGATTTCATGTCCACATTGCTGGTGAACGTCCCGTAACAAACCGGCGCGCCGGGACCCGCCAGTTGGGTCAGGGTCAGCGCCGCCAGTGCCTCGGCATGGGACAGCGTGATTGCGCCTGCCACGGTGATCGGGGCCATCGCGCCCATCAGGGTGAACGGGGTGATGATCGACATTTGGCCGTGCCGCGCAAAGTCGATCAGGCCTTGCGCCATTGGAATATCCAGCGTGCGGGGACTGTTGGTGTTGATAATCGTGTAGCAGTGCGGGTTGGCGCGGAACTCCTGATCCGACAGACCGCGCGCGGTAGAGAGCATTTCAAAGCAATCCATCACCTGCGGCGTCCCGCGCGAGAAGAAGAAGGGGAACTTGTCCGTCAACTCCATCTGCGCCTTGGTCGTGAAGTAATGGCGTAAATGGGTCGGCATGTCCTGCGGCTCGACCTGGGGCGAGATCATCTGGAACACGTCGAAATGATGGGTGAGTTTCAGGAACTCCAGATAGTCTTGCCCGGTCGCGGGGCGTCGCCCGCGTTCCAGATCGGTGGCGTTGGGTGCGCCAGCACCGGGCTGAAACACCAGCGAACCCAGTTCCAAAGTAAAATCCCTGCGCCGTGCCCCGGCGCGGCACGCGATCGATTTGGGGGCCGAACCCACAGCTGCCTCGACCATATCGCGCCCGATGAAGACCATTTCGCTGTCTTCATCCACCTTTGCGCCACCTGCCGCAAACAGGCGTCGCGCCTCGGGCAAAAGGACTTTGACGCCCAGCTCTTCCAACGTGCGCAAGGCCGTTTCGTGCATGTCGGCGATCTGATCGGCGGGGAACACCTCCATTTGCGGGAACGGGTTCCGCAATTGGCGGTAATTTACGTCGCGACTGGGTGTGGGCGCGGCCTCGGCCCCACGTCCGCGCCGTCGCCTGCCACGCTCAGGGGTTTGCGAGATCATCCTCAGCCCCTCATCGCCTTGCCCTGGGGATCATACGGCGATGGGGCGATCACCCGCGCGGGTCGTTCGACCCCCACCACATGCACGGTCAGTTCCGTACCCGGCGCGGCCTTGTCGCGGTTGACCAAGGCCATTGCCAGCGACTTGCCAGTGTAATGGCCATAGCCGCCCGAGGTGACGAAACCAACGCGGTCCTCGCCCGACCAGATGGGTTCATAGCCGCTGGCATCGGCATCCAAAGCGTCCACCTCCAGCGTCACCTGCACCTGCGCCGGGCCGTTGCCATCGCGCTCGGCCAAGGCAGCGTCTTTGCCGACAAAGTTCTTATCCCAGTCGATCCAGCGATCCATACCGGTCATGCCGGGGGTATAGGCCTGGGTGAACTCGGCGGACCAAATGCCAAAGCTTTTCTCAAGCCGAGTCGACAGCATTGCGTTGAAACCGCACTCGCGAATACCGTCCTCGGCCCCGGCCTCCAGCAACATGCGCCTCAGTTTGATGTGATCGCCATAGCGGCAGTTGATCTCGTACCCCTTCTCGCCCGTCACCGACATGCGGGCCACGCGGGCGCGGACCAAACCGATGTCGAAATCTCCACACCCCATGAATTTCAGGCCCGAGATATCCTGTTCCGCCAGTTTCTCGACCACTGCCTGCGATTTCGGGCCAACCACGGCGAACCCGCAGTATTCTTCGCCCAGATCGCGGACCTCAACCCCGTCGATCATGTGATCGTCGAACCAGCGCATGTGCCAGGCGCGCAGATAGTAGCTGCCCATGATCCACCAGGTGCCATCACCCCAGTTCAGGACGGTCAGATCACCCTTGAGGCGCCCGTTCTCGCCCAGCATCGGGGCCAGCTTGGCCCGACCCGGCGCGGGCAGTTTCGAGGCCATGATCTTGTCCAGCCAGATCTCTGCATTCGACCCTGTGACCTCGAACCGGGAAAAGCCTGAAATATCCAGCAGCCCAACGCCGTCGCGGATCACCCTGCATTCCTCGGCCACGATGTCATGCGCGTTCGAGCGTTTCAGCGTCGGCGTCTCTTGGAACCCTTTCGGCGCAAAATACAGCGGCACCTCAAGGTCCCAGCTGACGCCCCATTTGCAGCCCGCCTCGGTCATTGCATCATGGGCCGGGGCCATTTTCAGCGGACGGCCCGCAGGAAGCTGTTCGTTCGGATAGGTCATCACGAAACGGCGGGAATAGAACTGGCCGGTCGTCTCGCGGATGTATCGCTTGTTCTGCGCAAAATCTCCGTAACGTGCCACGTCCATCGGCCATGCGTCGGCTTCGGGCTCACCATGGATCATCCACTCGGCCAGCGTTTTGCCAACGCCGCCACCCTGAAGGAATCCGGCCATCACCGCGCAGGCCGACCAATAGCCACGCTTGCCCGGCACCGGCCCGACCAGAGGGTTGCCATCGGGCGAGAAGGTAAACGCGCCGTTTACCCATGTCTTGATGCCCACGTTCTGGATCGAGGGATAGCGTTCAAAGCCCAGCGTCAACTCGTTCTCGATCCGGTCGAGCTGTTCCTGAAACAGTTCCTCACCATAATTCCACGGCGCGCCATCCATGGCCCAGTGTTCGTGATCGACCTCATAAATGCCGACCAGAACACCCTTCTGGTCCTGCCGCATATAGGTGAACCCTTCCAGGTCCACGGTCATCGGCATCTCGAAATCGGCCTGCGCCACCTCGGGTACGGTGTCAGTAATCAGATAGTGGTGCTTGAGCGGCGAAACCGGCAGTTCCACGCCCGCCATCCGGCCCACCTGCTTGGCCCAGAGACCGGCGGCATTGACCACGTGTTCGCAGGTGATCGTGCCCTTATCGGTCACCACTTCCCAGCCATCGGCCGTCTGCGTCAGGTGTTCGACCTTGGTTTCCTCGTAATACTCGGCCCCGCGTTTTCTGGCGGCGGTGGCATAAGCCTGAACGGTGCCGGTGGTGTCGATATACCCCTCGCGATCCGCCCACATCGCGCCCAAAACGCCTTCAGTGGACATGATCGGGCAGCGTTTCTGTGCCTCTTGCGGGCTCAGCAACTCGCAATCGTCAATGCCGATGGATTGGAAGATTCGGTAATTGGCCTGCAACCACTCCCACCGTTCGGGCGTGCCAGCCAGCGTCAGGCCGCCGGTCATGTGCAACCCGATATTCTGGCCCGATTCCTTTTCGATCTCGCTGAGCAGGTCGATGGTATAGGCCTGTAGCGAGGCCATATTCGGATCCGCGTTCAGCGCATGAATGCCACCCGCCGCGTGCCAGGACGAGCCCGAGGCGAGCCGCCGCCGTTCCAGCATCACAACATCCGACCAGCCGAACTTGGCCAGATGATACAGAACCGAGGCGCCAACAACGCCGCCCCCGATGACCACGACACGGTATTGGGATTTCATCCCGACCTCCCCTAATCAGAACCTGGAAAGACGCTAGTGGCACTGTTCACTTCTGTCTAGACATTTCTGTACAGTAATCGACCCAATCAGACACCCGCCTGTTTTGGCTGCTTTCAAAGACTGGCGCTGGGCCTGGATTGAACCGTGTGAAACCACGTTTGCGTGGCGGTATTGCCCTCGGGTATCCGCATTTTGATCACGCGCGCGAAATCGACGAAAACGAAGGTCGAGATATCGGCGAGGCTGAAGGTATCCCCGGCGACAAAGGGGCTCTCGGCCAATCTGCCCTCAAGCAAGTCAAAAAACGCCCCGACACGTGCCGCACCACGTTCCGCCAGTTGAGGGATCTGGGCGTAATCGACCGGACCGGGAATGGCGCGATCCTTGAAGGCCGGATGCGCGTTCCGCAGCGCATCGGCAATCGGGGCACCGCCCTGTTGTTCGACAAGGGCGTGCCACATTAACACCTGGCCTTTTTCGTCAGGTGTACGCCCCATCAAGGGCGGTTCGGGAAAGCTCGCCTCAAGATAGGCCGCGATTCCCAGGTTTTCCGTCAGGACCGCGCCCTCGTCCGTCACAAGAACCGGCAGGGTCGCGCGCGGGTTCACCGCCAGAAACGCATCCTCCAGCTGCTCACCCTTGGCAATCGAGACCTCGCGCGTTTCGATGTCGATCCCCTTTTCGGCGATAAACATGCGAGCCCGGCGGGGGTTTGGCGCTGTTGAACAATCATAGAAGATCATCGGCTGGGTCCTTCTTGGATCATCGGCGATAGACGAAACAGCGCCCTACGACGGCCTCGCCGGGCAAAGGCAGTTCAGTCAGCGTTTCGAAATACATTCGGTCACTCGACACCATCAGCCCGCCCTCGGCCAGCAGCGGCTCGATCAGCGGGGAAACAAGGCGCGCGAAGGCATCGTTCTTCTCGCGATTATGCCCGCCAAGATCCGCGTGGATCAGGCTGGCAGACGCGCCGAAACGCGCGACCGAGGCGGGCAGCGTCTCGCGCACATCGCCCAGAATGACCCGATCCTCGGGCGGGGTGCTGTCCGGGTGCGAGGCCACCGCGCGTTCGAACACGTAAACCGGGCGGTCCTGAATGTGCCGGATCATGTGATGATAAGTCCGGCCATTGCCCAGACCCAGTTCGAATACCGGCCCCTCCATCCCTGCGGTCTGCGCTATCGCAAAATCCAGACAGGCGCGCTGCGACACCATGCGGTCGATGAACAGATCCAGACGGCTTTGATTCTCGGACACGGGGAAATCTCTCCTTGATACCGCTCACCAGCATAGACGCAGGCGGCTGTGCACTAGATGACAAAAACTCAAGAGTTTGTGTAGCAGCGAAGACATAACTTTCATATTCCCGAGACATTTCAGTCTAAGAACGGGTTTGACTAGACGGGCGGAACCGCGCGACACTGACGAAAAAATCACGGGGAGTTGATACAGCCGATGCTACCGTACGGCCAACGGGGTGGAAAACCCGAATGAGCGCGTTGTTGTCCGTCAGAGACCTCAGCATTGGTTTTGGCGTGGGTGATCCTGTGGTCACAGACGTGAATTTCGACGTTGAGGCCGGGCAGACACTTGCCCTTGTGGGCGAGTCCGGGTCGGGCAAGACGATCTCGTGCCGGGCAGCGCTGCGCATCCTTCCCCGAACCGCACAGATTCGCAGCGGCTCGATCATTCTGAACGATTCCAAGGGCACCGCTGATCTTGTAAAGATCGGCGAGCGTGAGATGCGCGGCATTCGCGGCAACCGGATTTCGATGATCTTTCAGGAACCCATGCGTTCGCTGTCGCCGCTGCACAAGATCGGCAATCAGGTTAGCGAGGTGCTGTGGCTGCATCGCGGCGCGTCCGAGGCGCAGGCCCGCAAAGAGGTGCTGACGCAATTCGAACGCGTCGGCTTCCCCGACCCGCAGCGCGCCTATGACTCCTATCCGTTCGAGCTGTCCGGCGGTATGCGTCAGCGCGCGATGATCGCGATGGCGATGGTGGCCAAGCCTGAATTGCTGATCGCGGATGAGCCGACAACCGCGCTGGACGTGACAACACAGGCGCAGGTGCTTGGTCTGATCAAGGAATTGCAACGCGAAACCGGGATGGCGCTGATCCTTGTGACCCATGACCTTGGCGTGGTTGCCAACATGGCCGAGCAGGTCGTGGTCATGCACAAGGGCCGCGTGATGGAGGCGGGTCCCGCCGCGCCCATCCTGACTGCGCCCGCACATCCCTATACCAAGCAGTTGTTCGATGCGGCGCCCGAAATCCCCGATCAGGATGCCGTGGGCATTCCCATGCCTGACGAAGACCTGATCCTGCAAATGAAAGGGGTTTCCAAGACCTATACGATGCGGGCCAGCAAGGGCTGGCAGGCAGATAAGGAAATTCATGCCTGTCGCGGCGTCGATCTGAAACTTGCGCGCGGTAAAACGCTGGCCATCGTAGGTGAAAGCGGCTCGGGCAAGACCACCGCGGCCCGGATCGCCCTTGGCGCGGAACTGCCCGATCCGGGCGGAGAGGTGCTGTTCCGCACCTCCGCAACCGAAGACCCGATCCCCGTCCACAAAATGAGCCGCGCCCAGCGCACCGCCTTTCAGCGCAAGGCGCAGATGGTGTTTCAGGACCCCTATAGCTCGCTCAGCCCCCGCATGCGAATACAGGATGCGATGACTGAGCCGTTGGAGATTCACCGGATAGGCTCAACGTCGGAACAGCGGGACAAGGCCGCCGAGATGTTGCAGCGTGTTGGTCTGAACGCCGACATGCTGAAACGCTACCCGCACGCCTTTTCCGGCGGTCAACGCCAGCGCCTGTCCATCGCCCGCGCCATGATGCTGGACCCGCAACTGATCGTGTGTGACGAGCCGACCTCGGCGCTGGACGTGTCGGTACAGGAACAAATCCTGACATTGCTGGAAAACCTGCAGGACAGTCTGAACTTGTCCTACTTCTTCATCTCTCACGATCTTGCGGTCGTGGCGCGCATTGCTGATGAGGTCGCCGTGATGCGCCGGGGGTTGATCGTTGAACAAGCCCCACCCGAAACCCTTTTCTACAATCCGCGCCACCCCTACACCAAGGCGTTGATTGCCGCTCAACCAGAACCCGATATCAACCGCCCGATCGACCTGAAAATGGTTTCGTTGGGCGCCGGCGCGCCGGACAGTTGGGATGAAGCCTTTCGTTTCTCTGACACCGTGATACCTTCACTTGTGGAATTGGAGCCGGGCCATAAGGTACGTTGTCATGTTTAAGACCACTCGCCATTTGTTTTTTGCCGCATCGCTGGCCTTTTCATCGACCTTGGCCGCCGCAGCCGAAACACCAACACCGCAAGAGGCCGAATACTGGGCCGCAAAGGTTGATGCCGGAGACTTGCCACCGGTTACCGAACGTTTGCCGAAAGAGCCTTTGGTCGTCGATCTGGCCGCCAAAGGGCGCGAGTTCGGAACGCCCGGCGGGACCCTGCGCACCATGGTGACCCGCTCCAAGGATATTCGTCAGATGGTCGTTTACGGATATGCCCGTCTGGTCGGCTTTGACGAAAATTACGAGATTGTCCCCGACCTGCTGGCCTCGTTCGAAAACGAAGGCAACCGCAAGTTCACCCTTAACCTGCGCGAAGGTCATAAGTGGTCCGACGGCTCGCCATTCACCTCCGAAGATTTCCGCTATTGGTGGGAAGATGTTGCCAATAACGAATTGCTCAGCCCATCCGGCCCCCCGGATTTTCTGATCGTCGAAGGCAAAACACCCACTGTTTCATTCCCGGATGAGACAACCGTGATCTTCGAATGGGATGACCCCAATCCGGATTTCCTGCAATCGCTGGCGCAGGCCCGTCCGCCCTTCATCTACCGGCCAGCCGCTTTCCTGAAGCAATATCACGAGAAATTTGCGGACCCGGAAGAGCTGGCGTTTCAGGTCGAAGATGCCCGCGTCAAAAGCTGGGCGGCCCTGCATAACAAGCTGGATAACCTGTATAAATTCGACAATAGTGAGTTGCCGACCCTGCAGCCATGGTTGAATGCCAGTTCGGGCAAGAAGATCCGGCACAGCTTTATCCGCAACCCATATTATCACCGCGTCGACTCGAACGGTGTGCAACTGCCCTATATCGACGTGGTCGAGATGGAGATTGTTGCC
This sequence comes from Ruegeria sp. H7, assembly GCF_056532945.1. Lineage (NCBI taxonomy): Bacteria > Pseudomonadati > Pseudomonadota > Alphaproteobacteria > Rhodobacterales > Roseobacteraceae > Ruegeria > Ruegeria sp. H7. The sequence continues at coordinate 29,944 of NZ_JBQFNZ010000006.1, read as the reverse complement.
CCCGGACTGGTCGCAGCCAAGACCAACGCTGGCGAAAGCGATTTGCAGGGCCGTGGTCTGGCATTCCGCGATGCCTCGATCCTGAAAAAGGGGGAAGAGGTTGGCAACTACAAGACATTGCTGTGGAAAACCGGCGTGGCCTCGCAGATCGCGATTTATCCCAACCTGAACTACTCGGACGAAGCTTGGCGCAATGTGCTGCGCGACGTGCGTGTACGCCGTGCACTGTCGCTGGCAATTGATCGCAACACGATCAATCAGGCCCTTTACTTCAAGCTGGCAAAGCCGATGGCGATGTCGGTTCTGCCCGCCTCGCCTTTCTACAGTGAGGAAAACGCCAAGGCCTGGGCCGACTTCGATGTCGATCAGGCAAATGCCCTGCTGGACGAGGCCGGGCTGGATCAGCGCGACAAGAATGGCATCCGCCTGCTGCCCGATGGCCGCCCCATGGAACTGGTGATTGAAACCGCCGGTGAGCGACAAGAGGTTGAAAACGCATTGCAAATCGTCACCGACACGTGGCGCGAGATTGGCGTCAAACTGGTGATGCGCCCGCTGGACCGCGACATCCTGCGCAACCGTGTCTTTGCCGGGAACACCATGGCCTCGGTCTGGTTCGGGTGGGATGACGGGTTGCCGCAGGCCCATACGTCGCCGTCTTATCTGGCACCGACCGATCAGGTCTTTTTGGCCTGGCCGAAATGGGGCCAGTATTATCAGACCGGTGGCGAGGTTGGCGAAGCCCCCGATATGCCCGAGGCCGAGCGCCTGATGGAACTGGCCCATGAATGGGAGATCGCCACCACGGATGAAGAGCGTGAGGCCGCCTGGACCGAAATGCTGAATATTCACGCCGATCAGCTGTATGCCATTGGCATCCTGAACGGCGCACCGCAGCCCATCGTCGTCTCGAACCGTCTGCGCAATGTTCCGGAACAGGCCATGTGGGCGTGGGAGCCCGGCGCGCATTTCGGCGTTCACCGCCCGGATGAGTTCTTCTTCGCCGACTGACAGGAGCAGCTAAATGGTCATGCTGCGCTATGCGGTGTATCGCTTTTTCACGATGCTGCTGACCCTGTTGGTGGTCTCGGTTCTGATTTTCGTGATCATCAACCTGCCGCCCGGCGACTATCTGAGCAATCAGATCGCCGAACTTCAGGCTTCGGGTCAATCGGCAGGCGTGGCCAAGGCCGAGTTCCTGCGCACGGAATACGCGCTGGACCGCCCGATGTGGGAGCAATACCTGATCTGGATGGGGTTCTGGCCCGGTCCGCACGGCTTTTCGGGCATGTTGCAGGGCAACTGGGGCTGGTCCTTTGAATTCGACCGCCCGGTGTCCGAGATCGTTGGCGATACGCTGTGGCTGACCGTTGTCGTGAACCTTGCCGCGATCCTGTTTGTCTATGCAGTCGCCCTGCCCCTTGGCGTGATTGCCGCCGCGCGGTCGCGGACATGGATCGACTATACCTCGGCCTTTGTCGGGTATTTGGGTCTGGCGACGCCCAACTTCCTGCTTGCGCTGATCCTGTTTTATTACGGCCACCAGTATTTCAACCTGCCCATCGGTGGGCTTATGGACCCTAAATTCGAGGGCCAGCCGATGAGTTGGGATAAACTCAAATCCATCCTGATCCATCTGATCGTGCCAACCTTCGTCATCGGCACATCCGGAGCCTCGGCCATGATGCAACGCCTGCGGGCGAATATGCTGGACGAGTTGGGCAAGCCTTATGTGGAAACAGCCATCGCCAAGGGCATGGCCCCGTCGCGGATGCTGACCAAATACCCCCTGCGCGTGGCCTTTAACCCCTTCGTGGCCGATATCGGCAACCTGCTACCCTCGATGGTGTCGGGCTCGGTTCTGGTCTCGGTCGTTCTGGGCCTGCAGACCATCGGCCCGACCCTGCTGACGGCGCTCAAGACACAGGATCAGTTCCTGTCGGCCTTCATCCTGATGTTCGTGGCCTTGCTGACGCTGATCGGCACCATGATCTCGGACATTCTGCTGGTGATGCTCGATCCACGCATTCGGTATGAGGGGCGCGAAGCATGACCGACCGCCCCGATGATCGCTTTGTCGATGACGCCCCATTCGACCCGCAAGCCTCGGTCCAGCAGCTGGAACGTGCCGATCTGGACGCGCCAAACTGGGTGCTGGTCTGGCGGAAATTCAGAACCCACAAGCTGGGCCTGATTTCGGGCATCTTCCTGTTGCTGTGTTACCTGATGTTGCCCTTCGCCGGGTTCATCGCACCCTATGGCCCAAATGACCGGAACGGCGAACACCTTTATGCTCCGCCTCAATCGATCAACTGGTTCCACGAAGGGGAATTCAAAGGCCCGTTCATCTATCCCATCGTGGCCGAGGCGGATCTGGAGACGTTCCAGTGGAAATTCGTTCCCGATACCGAAGACCCGCGCCCGATCCGCTTCTTCTGCGAAGGGTCGGAATACCGGCTGGCCGGCCTGATCAAATCCGACACCCACCTGTTCTGCGCCCCGGACGGCGCTACCCTGTTCCTGTGGGGTTCGGATCGGCTGGGCCGTGATGTGTTCAGCCGCATCCTTTACGGCGCGCAACTGTCCTTGACGGTGGGCCTGATCGGCATTTCGGTCTCATTTTTCCTTGGCATCCTGTTCGGATCCATGGCCGGGTATTTCGGCGGGCGCATCGACTGGACGATCAACCGGGTCATCGAAGTCCTGCGCTCTCTACCCGAGCTTCCCTTGTGGCTGGCCCTGTCCGCCGCCGTGCCATCGAACTGGAGCCCGGTTGCGGTGTTCTTCATCATCTCGATCATTCTTGGCATCCTCGACTGGCCCGGCCTCGCCCGATCCGTCCGGGCCAAATTCCTGTCGCTGCGGGAAGAGGAATATGTCCGCGCGGCCGAGATGATGGGCGCAAGCTCGGGCCGGGTGATCCGCAAACACCTGTTGCCCAACTTCATGTCCCACCTGATCGCCTCGGCCACGCTGTCGATCCCTGCGATGATCCTTGGGGAAACGGCACTATCCTTCCTGGGCCTCGGCCTGCGCGCACCGGCGGTCAGTTGGGGCGTGATGCTGAATGACGCGCAGAACCTGGCCTCGATCGAGATCTACCCGTGGACCGCCATCCCGATGCTGCCAATCATCGTCGTCGTACTGGCCTTCAACTTCCTTGGTGACGGATTGCGCGACAGCCTTGATCCCTATCAGCAATGAGTCTGCTTGCCGCACTGCCTGCATCTGACGGCTATCGCACCACCGGGTCCGGGGCATTGCCCAGCGCCTTCGCGGTCTCTGAGCTTGCAACTGCCAGCCTTGCTGCCGTGGGTCAGGAGGTATCGCGCCTGATGGTGGCGCTCAACCTGACGCCCACAGCGCCCGACATCGAGGTCAACCAACGTCTGGCCTCGCTCTGGTTTCGCTATTCCTTCAAGCCCGATGGGTGGCAGATGCCCAGCCTGTGGGACGCCATCGCAGGGGATTACCGCGCCGCAGATGGCTGGATTCGGCTGCACACCAACCTGCCGCACCACCGGGCCGCCGCGCTGAAGGTCCTGGGCACCGAGGCCGACCGGGATGCGGTCACGCAGGCCCTCAGGTCGTGGTCCATTGGTGATCTGGAAAACGCCATCGTCGCGGAAGGCGGCGTTGCCGCTGCAATGCGCAGCCGGGTCGAGTGGCAGGACCACCCCCAAGGTCGTGCAGTCGCCCGAGACCCGCTGATCGGATGGCACAGCCCCAGACATATCACGCTGCGTGATCGGCCCCAGGCCACCGCTGAACGCCCGCTGGCAGGGTTGCGCGTGCTGGACCTGACGCGGGTTCTGGCGGGTCCGGTCTCGACCCGTACGCTCGCCGGGCTTGGGGCCGACGTGTTGCGCATTGATCCACCGGATTGGGATGAACCCGGCGTGATCCCCGATATTTCTCTGGGCAAGCACTGCGCTTATCTGGACCTGAAATCAACTGATGGGCTGGCGCGACTGCAGGCTCTGCTGGCCGAGGCGGATGTCTTTGTCCATGGCTACCGTCCCGGTGCTTTGGACGCCTTGGGCCTGACCAAATCCAAGCGGGACGAACTGGCCCCGAACCGGGTCGAGGTCACGTTGGATGCCTATGGCTGGCAAGGCCCCTGGGCCGGGCGGCGCGGGTTCGACAGTCTGGTGCAGATGAGCGCCGGAATTGCACATACCGGCATGGGCTGGGCGCAGGCGGACAGACCAACCCCGTTGCCGGTTCAGGCATTGGATCATGCAACCGGATACCTGATGGCAGCCGCCGTCCTGTCTGCACTGGCCGAGGCGGCGCAAAGCAACTCGGTCATGCATGCGCAACTGTCCCTTGCCCGCACGGCCGAGCTTCTTGCCGTTTTGGGCAAGACCGACGCAGCGGACGAAATCGGGGAAGTCACAAAAAGCGACTATTCCAAAACCATGGAAAATTCAGGCTGGGGCCCCGGATACCGGCTGAAATCGCCCCTTACCGTGGGCGGGACCGAACTGCGCTGGCCCCGTCCCGCCAACAAACTGGGCACATCTGATCCTGTCTGGCCGACGCCGGCCCCCTGACACACCCGCCGCGCGGCACGCGCGGCCCGGCCCAACGCTTTGGGTGGCGTCTCGTCAGAGACGCAGACCAAAGGGGCGGGAGAACCCCTAGCGGTCGTCGCCGCCGGGGCCGATATCGTCCAGATAATCCTCGTCAATCGCGGCCTGCACAGCGCCGGTTACCGCCTCGCGCTGTTTTGGCGTCAGGTCTTCGGCGTTCTTGTCATCTGCCAGCCGCACAGTGACTTCGCGGTGGGCAAAACGGATACCTTCGCGGGCAAACAATTCGCGAATTTCCTGATACACCTTCTTGCGCACCAGCCACTGATCGCCCGGTTTGGTCATGAACTTGACCCGGATGATCATCGCGGAATCCTGCATCTCGATCACGCCCTGCGATTTCAGCGGCTGGATAAAGTTCTCGCCGATCACCGGATCGCTCAGCAATTGCTGGCCCAGCTTCTTGATCAGTTTGCGCACCTTTTCCACATCGGTGTCATAGGTGACACGCAGGGGCAGTTTCATGATCACCCAGTCGCGGGAATAGTTGGTCAGAACCTTGATCTCACCAAAGGGAATGGTGTTCAGCGCGCCCAGATGGTGGCGCAACTGGAACGACCGGACCGAGATCTTTTCGACCGTCCCTTTCACATCCCCAATGTCGATATACTCCCCCTTGCGGAACGCATCATCCAACAGGAAGAACGCGCCCGAGAATATGTCGCGGACCAGCGTTTGCGAGCCGAACCCAACGGCCAGACCAACCACACCAGCACCGGCGAACAGCGGGCTGACATTGATGCCCAGTTCCATCAGCACGATCAGCACAATCGTGACCACGACAACGGCCAGAATCGCCCCCCGGAACAGCGGCAACAGAGTCGCCAACCGACTTTGACCGCCTTCGCCACCTTCATCACCCAGTTCGGCCTCGGTCCCGTCATCGGATTCTTCGGCGATTTTACTGTCGATCCAGATGCGGAAGAAGTTGAACAGGATGTAGCCGATGAACAGGATCACCATGACATCCAACGCGCGCCCGACGGGCAGGTCCTCGCTCCAACTGGCCTCGGGGTTCCAGATCACGACCAGCGCGTACATACCGACCACAAAGGCCAGAATACCGGCGACACGGCGGGCAAGGTCTTCGTAGGTCAGGATCGTGTGCTTTCGTTGCGTGGCCTCTGGCGTGTCCGAAACGAGTTCGCCCTCCAGAGGTTCGTCCGCCGTGGCATTCTTTTCTTCGATCTGGCGGTTACGGTTGAAATAGCGTTCCAGCAGATAGTTCATCGCACCATAGGCCACGACGACGGACATGAAGATCGCGTAGCTGCTGGCCACAATCGGGACCGAGTTTTCATTCTCCAGCACCAGATCCACTGCCAGCTTGAACCAGCTGAATACCATGTAAATGATCAGCACCGGGGCCCAGGCGAATGAGATGAACCGCAAGATCCACGACACCTGACCGGGCGCGCGCCCACCCCGGATCGCATTGGAAATGGCACCTGCATTGAACAGGATCATCAGGATATTGCCCAAGGCCCCCACCATGGTCAGGCCACCATAGACCATGGCATAGACATTGTAGTTCAGCCCGAAATCCGCCACCCAGGTCGAGAACATAACGACCGAGATGTCATAGGTGGCCAGTGCCGACGCCCAGATATACAGCCGCTTCGCGTTGCGGTCGGAAAAGGGCGGCAGGCGATATTGGCTCAGATACGGCGACAGCACCATCCGCCACAGGTCGGACACCGTGCGTGACAGGAAAAAGGCCGTGAAGATGGCCGTTACCGTGAATTGGATCGAGATATCCTCGGCCTCGCCAAAAAACAGATACCCGACGATCAGGGCCATCAGCATCGCAAATATGGTTCCGCCGATTCCCATCAGGAAGCGGAACACAAGGAACGGCATTTTTTCGCGATAGCCTTGGGGGTTTTCTTTGCTTCGGGCCACGACCCAGCGTTTGGCAAAGCGTTTGCCGTATATTTCCGTCGACAGCCATCGGCCTAACAACAGGAACAGGACGTTCCAAACCAGAACCTCGACATAGGTCTGAATGCGCCCATCGGGGCTGGTTTGGCGCAGGACGTACTGAACCTCGAATACCGAATAGGGCAAGGCTTCCAGGCGCGAGGCGACCGACTCGCGGAACTTCGAAAACCGCTCTTGCGCCCGCATCAGTTGCGATCCGTCGGCCATTGGGTTTTCCGCCGAGTCCTCGGACGCAGCCCCTCCGCCGGAGGTCGAGGTCACAACCTGCCCCGCACTGTCGATCACGATGACGCTGGCACCAGCCTCGCTGGCGGCGCGGATCGCGGCGGCCAGATCGCCTTCGCTGGCTGTCTCGGTCTCTTCGGTTGATCCTGTCGGATAACCGGGGATCAGAGAGGTTTGCGCAGAAACTCCAGCGGGCAAGACCAGAAGAACAGTCAGCAACGCCAGGATCAATCCAGCCAGAAAGTTAGGTTTCATAGGGTCTTGCATCCTAAACTCAAGATGCCGCTCAGAATACAGAACCCTTACGCTCTGTTCAAACCATCACGGCCATCGAACTCAATATCGTGCCGGGGCGTGGTCCTGGCGCAATGGGTCACTGCGGGTATTTTCAACTTCGCAAAAATTGAATATGACCTGTATTGCGCCCAGGCGCTGCCCAACTGGCCGTTTTCTCGACCATTCCGCTAACAATGCCAAACCCCGGAGAAAAATGCCCGCGATACAACATTCTTCTGTTGCCAATTCGCAATGCCTCGCGCATTTGCGATTGGGCCTTTCCGCCTTTGGCAAGCAAGGCTTAACAATATAAGATAACTGGTGCGAACGCGCGGATCCTGCACCAAGACCAGAAAAACAGGCACCAATATGAGCCTCGGCACAAACACTCTCAAATCCGGTCGCGCGCCGCGCATCCTGTTTTACAGCCATGATACCTTTGGTTTGGGTCATCTGCGACGCTCGCGCGCATTGGCGGCGGCGGCAACGCAGGCAGACCCAACCGCATCGGCGCTGATCCTGACCGGCTCGCCCGTGGCCGGGCGGTTCACTTTTCCCCGCCGCGTCGACCATGTGCGCCTGCCCGGCGTGACCAAGCGCGCCGACGGATCTTATGCCGCGCGCACTATCGGCATGGGAATCGATGAAGTGACCGAGCTGCGCGCGGGTCTGATCCAGACAGCCGTGCAGCAATTCGATCCGGACATGCTGATCGTCGATAAGGAACCCACCGGGTTTCGCGGCGAATTGTTGCCGACGCTGGAGTATCTGGAAAACAAGTGCGGCACCAAGCTGGTCCTTGGTCTGCGCGATGTGCTGGACGAGCCCGAGGTGCTGGCCGCCGAATGGGACCGGAAAGACGCCGTTACCGCGACCGAGCGGTTTTATGACGAGATCTGGGTTTATGGCCTGCGCTCGATCTACGACCCGACCGCTGGGTTGCCTCTGAACCCCGCAACACAGTCCCGCATTCATTGGACCGGCTATCTGCGGCGCGACCTTGGCCCTGTCGGTGAACCGCCTGAACAGCCCTATATCCTGATCACCCCCGGTGGGGGCGGCGATGGCAAGGCCATGGTCAATCTGGTTCTGTCCGCTTACGAACAAGACCCCAATCTGTCGCCCCGCGCCGTTCTGGTCTATGGGCCATTCCTGTCCGGCGAACTGCGCGACGATTTTGAAGCCCGCGTGGCCGCACTGAATGGCCGGGTGACGGCTGTGGGCTTCGAATCCCAGATCGAAACCCTGTTTGCCGGTGCTGCCGGTGTGGTCTGCATGGGGGGCTACAACACCTTTTGCGAGGTTCTGTCCTTCGATAAACGCGCCGTCATCGTTCCGCGTACCACACCGCGTCTGGAACAGTGGATCCGCGCCTCGCAGGCCGAGGGGTTGGGTCTTGTCCGAATGCTGGACGAAACCCGCGACGGCCTGACGCCTGATGCGATGATTCAGGCCATTCGTGCACTGCCGCAACAGCCGTTGCCGTCCGAGACGATCCAGGCTGGCCTGCTTGACGGTCTGGATTACGTGACCGACCGGATCGAAACCCTGCTGACCGGCGAACAGGAACGGGCCACCGGATGAGTGCAAATACGCCGAAGCTGGCGGTGCTGGTCAAAGGCTGGCCGCGCCTGTCCGAGACGTTCATCGCGCAGGAACTGGTCGCCCTTCAGGACGCGGGCCACGCGTTTGACATCTGGTCGCTGCGCCACCCGACGGACACCAAACGCCATCCGCTGCATGACCGCTTTACCGGTCGCGTGCACTACCTGCCCGAATATCTGTATCAGGAACCCCAGCGGGTCTGGTCCGCACGCGCGATTGCACAGAGCCTTCCGGGCTATGCCGAGGCATACCGGGTATGGCGGCAAGACCTGCGTCGTGATCCCACCCACAACCGCATCCGCCGCTTTGGGCAGGCCTGCGTTCTGGCTGCGGAACTGCCCGGCGACACACGGGCGCTTTATGCGCATTTCATGCACACGCCATCCTCGGTCGCGCGCTATGCGGCCATCATGCGCGGCGTTCCATGGAGCTTTTCCGCCCACGCCAAGGATATCTGGACCTCGCCGGACTGGGAGAAACGCGAAAAGTTGCAGGCGGCGACACATGGCGCAACCTTCGGGGCCACCTGCACCGCCATCGGGGCGCAACACCTGCGCGGTTTGGCGGATACGCCGGATCGGGTCGATCTGATTTACCACGGGCTGGACCTTGGCCGCTTTCCATCCCCGCCCGAGCGCGCGTTGCGCGATGCGAATGGGCCGTTTCACATGATCTCGGTCGGGCGGCTGGTCGAGAAAAAGGGCTTTGACCGTCTGATCGCGGCCTTCGCCCTGCTGCCCAAGACACTGGACTGGCATTGGACACATATCGGCGGCGGTGGTATGGGGCAGGCGCTGCAGGAACAGGCAAAGGCTGCGGGTGTTGCCCACCGCATCACCTGGAAAGGCGCATGTGATCAGCCCGAGGTGATTGCGGCGATGCGGGATGCGGACCTGTTCGTGCTGCCCAGCCGAATTGCCGATGACGGAGACCGGGACGGGTTGCCGAATGTGCTGATGGAGGCAGCGTCGCAAAAACTGCCGATCCTTTCGACGCCCGTTTCCGCCATTCCCGAATTCATCGAGACCGGAACGCATGGCGTTCTGTCCCAGGACGACCCGGCGGCTTTGGCCGAGGCGATGGCCCAGATGGCGGCGCAGCCAGCGAAAACTGCCCAGATGGCCCAAGCCGCTTATGATCGTTTGCTTGCCGAATTCCGGATGGACCCGGGCATCGCTCAATTGTCGGCCCGGCTGAGCGCTTTGTGCACGGACGCCGCCTGATGGCGCGCGTCGCGTTCTATGCGCCGATGAAGTCCCCCGACAGCCCAAAACCTTCGGGCGACCGGGAAATGGCCCGCAACCTGATGCAGGCCATTTCGGCGCAAGGGGACCGGGTCGATCTGATCTCGAACCTGCGCATCTATGACAAAACCGGAGACGCGGCACATCAGCAATCGCTGCGTTTGGCGGCTGAGGCCGAGGCGCAGCGGTTGATCTCTCAGATGCCAGCGGACGTCGATCTTTGGGTGACCTATCACAACTACTACAAAGCCCCCGATCTGTTGGGCCCTGTGGTATCAAAGGCGCGCGGTATTCCTTATGTTCAGTTGGAAAGCACCCGCGCCTCCAGCCGCCTGACCGGCCCCTGGTCGGGCTTCGCTCGGGCGGCGCACGCGGCCTGCGATGCGGCGCAGGTGATTTTCTATCACACGGCAAATGACCTGATCACCCTGCAGCGCGACCGCTGCAACAATCAGGCTTTGGTCGAGTTGCCACCCTTCTTACCGATCTCCGACCTGCCACCAAGCGGCACCGCGGACGGCCCGATGCTGAGCGTCGGGATGATGCGCCACGGGGACAAGCTGGCCTCGTACACCATTCTCGCCGAAGCCTTGGCGCATCTGACTGGTGACTGGCGCCTCAACATCGCAGGGGACGGCCCCGCCCGCCCCGAGGTCGAGGCCCTGATGGCACCCTTTGCGGAACGCGTCACCTTCTTGGGTCAACTGGACCGGGACGCTCTGCAAGCTGCCTACCAAACTGCCAGCCTGTTCGTCTGGCCCGGCGTGAATGAGGCCTATGGGATGGTCTACCTCGAAGCGCAGGCAGCCGGCCTGCCCGTTGTGGCGCAGGATCGGCCGGGGGTTCGGGATGTTCTCTGTCCGTCGGATTACCCATCCGTGGACGCCGGAGTACCGGGGTTTGCCATGCATCTTCAGGCGCTGCTGGATGACCCCGCCAGACACCGAACCCTTGGTGCCGACGCGCGGGCGCATGTGGCGGCGCATCACCTGATGCCGCGCGCAACCGAAACCTTCTGGGCGGCGGTGCGCCCGTTGGTGGAGGCATCGGCATGACCAGACTGGCCCTCTTGCGACACGGGCACACAAGCTGGAACCGCGCCGGTCAGATACAAGGGCGCAGCGATATTCCCCTTGATGATGACGCGCGGGCTGAACTGGCGGGCTACGATCTTCCACCCGGATGGGAGCAGGCTGACATCTGGTCCAGCCCATTGGCCCGCGCGCACGAAACGGCGCAGTTGGTATCGGGTCGCACTCCGCAGACATCTGCGGCCCTGACCGAGATGAACTGGGGCGAATGGGAGGGGCTGCGCGGCGTCGATCTGATTGAAGACCCTAAAAGCGGCTATCGCCATATCGAAGACTGGGGCTGGGATTACCGCCCGCCCAATGGCGAAAGCCCCGCCGAGGTCTGGCGTCGCTTGCAACCATGGCTGTCCGGGTTGCAGCGGGACACGGTCGCGATCTGCCATATCGGCATCATGCGGGTGATCCTCGCCCGCGCCTGGGGTTGGAATTTTGAAGGCCCCGCGCCTTTCAAGATCAAACGCAATCGGCTTTATGTCGTTGAGATGCCTGACCTGACCGCCGAACCTGACCCTGTGCGCCTGATCCCTCGCGGAGCCACACAATGAGAGTGATGATCGTCGTCACCCATCTGCTGGGCACGGGCCATCTGAGCCGCGCGCTGACATTGGGCCGCGCCTTTGTGGACGATGGGCAGCAGGTGTTGGTTGTGTCGGGCGGCATGCCCGCGCCGCAATTGAACACGGACGGCATGACCCTGCTTGGCCTGCCGCCGTTGCGCTCGGACGGGACGAATTTCACACGCCTTCTGACAGAGACCGGCGAGGTCGCCGATGCAGGGTATCTGACTGCGCGGAGCACCGCTTTGGTTCAGGCGATACACAGCTTTCAGCCCCAGGTTCTGATCACCGAGCTTTTCCCCTTTGGCCGCCGTGTGCTGGCCGCCGAGTTCGAAGCGGGTCTGGAAGCCGCACACGCACTGGAATCGCGCCCCATCATTCTTTGTTCGATCCGCGACATTCTGGCGCCGCCCTCGAAGCCCGCGAAGGCCGAACGCGCCGATGACATCGTGCAGCGTTATTATGACGGTGTGCTTGTGCATTCTGATGAAAACATCACCCCGCTTTCGATCAGTTGGCCGGTGTCGGAACACCTTGCGAAACGGCTGCATTATACGGGGTTTGTCGCACCAGAGGCTCCACGCCCGCATCCAGAAGCCGTGGGACGGGACGAAGTTTTGGTCAGCACGGGCGGCGGATCTGTCGGCCAGCCGATCTTTCGCGCGGCCATCGAGGCCGCCCGAAAGATGTCCAACAGGCGCTGGCGCCTGTTGGTGGGCGGGCGGGACGCAAAGGGCCGCATTGCCGAGTTGTCCGGGTACGTTGATGGGGCACCGGTGACACTGGAACCCGTGCGCCCGGATTTCAGGCAGATGCTGCCCCATGCCGCGGCCTCGGTCAGCATGTGCGGCTACAACACCGCTTTGGATATCCTGCAATGTGGAACGCCTGCGGTGTTTGTGCCCTTTGACGATGGCAAGGAAGTCGAACAGGGGCTGCGCGGTCAGAGTCTGTCGGGTTTGCCCGCGATCGAGCTGCTGCACAGTCAGGACCTGACCGGGTCTGCGTTGGCCCAGCGGGTTGAACGTGTGATTTCCGACGGGCGGCGAAAGCCCGAACGCGCAGGGTTTGACGGCGCACAGCACAGCGTTGAGATCGCCAAACACTTGTGGGAGCAACGGCCATGAACCCCGACTGGAGCCCATTGGACGCCGAACTGGCCCTGTGGCGCGAGGGCGACCTGTCCCTGCCCCTGTGGTGGCGGGACGATGATGCGACGACGCTTACACCGCAATTGGACAGGCTAACCGAACTCTCCGAGCGGTTGGGCTTGCCTGTCCATCTGGCTGTGATCCCCCGTGATGCGGATGCAAAACTTGCGGGATATGTCGACCAGCATCCGGTTTTGATCCCCGTTGTCCATGGATGGGCGCATCAGAATCACGCACCCGAAGGTGAAAAGAAGTCCGAGTTTAGGGCGCATCGACCACTGGATGCGGTTATCGCCGATGCAAAAGCGGGGCTTACCCGTATGACAGAGATGTTCGGTGATCGGCTGCGACCGATGTTTGTCCCACCTTGGAACAGGATCGGCGATGAAGCCGTCGCGCAACTGCCCGCGCTGGGCTTTCGCATCCTGTCCACGGCAACGCCGCGCAAGGCCGCGATGGCCGCCCCGGGGCTGGAGCAGATCAACACCCATCTCGATCCCATTGACTGGCGTGGAACACGCGGGCTGGTTGCTCCGGATGTTTTGATCTTGCAGGTCGTGGACTTTCTCAAGGATCGCCGCAATGGACGGGCAGAGAATGCTGAACCGTTCGGAGTGCTGACCCACCACCTTGTCCACGACCCGAACATCTGGGCCTTCACCGAGGCCCTGCTGACGAAACTACTGGACGGCCCCGCACAGGCGTGGACCGCCCCCAAGACCTGAAGAACGGAGTTCCCCTGATGAGCCGATTGGATTCCATGCTGCGTCGCCTGACTGCCCAGCGCGACGGGCTGAACTGGGCCGCATCCCGGATCGCGGATAAGGACGGCGATGTGCTGGACATGGGCCTAGGCAACGGGCGCACCTATGACCACCTGCGAGAGATCCTGCCCAACCGGCGCATCTGGGTGATGGACCGGGTGTTGCAATGCCACCCCGACAGCACCCCGCCCGAACAGGATTTCCTGCAAGGCGAGGCCGAGCCGATGCTGGAAAGGCTGGCCCGTGAAGGCCACAAGATGGCCATGGCGCATTATGATTTCGGACGTGGGATCAAGGAAGAGGACGTGGCCGAAGCTGCCCGCCTCAGCCCGTTGATCGCGCAGGTGATGCAGCCCGGAGGGTTGCTGATCTCGGGCCAGCCATTGGTGGGCTTCGATCAGATCAAAGGGCCCGAAACCATCGCACCGGACCGGTACTTGTTTTACCTTGCCTGATCAGGCCACGCGCTGCCCACGCGACCAGACCGCCTTCAAGGCCGGAACATCGCCCCGCATCTGAAACCGGATCAGGTCGGCACGCGCGCCGCTGCGCAGCTCTCCCCGGTCGTGCAACCCTGCGGCTTGCGCCGGGGCCAGAGTGACGGTCCTGAGACCGCGTGCCATGTCGCCCCACATCTCACCCAGACGCACTGCCGACAGCAACAGGGCCGACGGCACATAATCCGACGACATGATGTCCAGATGACCCAGCCGGGCCAGTTCCTCGGCCGCCACATTCCCGGAATGAGAGCCGCCACGTATGATGTTCGGCGCCCCCATCATCACCTTGATGTTGTGGTCATGACAGGCGCGCGCGGCCTCGACCGTTGTCGGGAATTCGGCCAGACAAATGCCGTGGCCTGCAGAAACCTTCACCTGATCTTCGGTCGTGTCATCATGGCTGGCGATCACCGCCCCGAACCGTTGCGCGGCCTTCACGGTTTCGACCTCGTGTGTGTCACCGTGTTGGTCGCGCAGGCCCTTCAACTGCGCCACGTGCTGCAAAAACGTATCGTCGTCCATCGCGTATTTGCCCTTCATATAGGCCTCGAACTTTGACAGATCGCGAAACTGCCGCTGGCCCGGCGTATGGTCCATGATCGACACCAGCCCAACCCGGTCCTCGGGGCCGAACTCATTCAGTTCTTCGACCAGCGTTTCCGAGCACACCTCGGCCCGCAGATGCAGGAAATGGCTGATCTTCAGCGCATCCTGTTCCCGCAGGTCCCAAAGCTCCTGCGACAGGCCACGGGCGTATTTCCCGTATCGCGCGGCCCCAGACGGGATCGAGCCCACGCGCATGGCATCGAAGACAGTGGTGATCCCGGTGCTGGCCAACTCGGCATCGTGGGCAAGGATCGCGGCGGCATGCGGCCAGTCCACTCGGGGGCGCGGCTGGATATGGCGTTCCAGATTGTCCGTGTGCAACTCCACCAATCCGGGGCAGACATAGTCGCCGCCGCAATCGATCGCCCCCGTCGGAACCGAGGTGCCTGTGTCCATCTCCGCAATGGTGCCACCGACGATCCGAACGCTGCCGGTCACGGTCTCTTCGGGCAACACAAGCGTGGCATTGGCAAGGATCATTTCTTCTGTCATCTGAACTTCACGCAGTTTGAGATATTGAACGGCCACGTAGCTAGGAGGCCAATGTGACATTCACGCGATACGCGATCTATTTTGCCCCGCCCGTTGACGCGGAATGGACGAGATTTGCCACCCGTTGGCTGGGCTGGGACATGGAGGCCGGAACGCAGGTTACGCACCCGGTTGTCGACGGCATCGACGTGGCCACCGTCACCGAGGTTCCGCGCAAATACGGGCTGCACGCAACGATGAAGCCCCCCTTTCGCTTGCGCGACGGCCAAACCGTGGACGCGCTGCACGATGCCTGCGCCGCGCTGGCCGCGCGTCACGCGCCGGTCACGCTGGACGGGCTCGAGATCGCGCGTCTGGGCCGGTTTCTGGCCTTGCGCCCCGTTGGGAACACCGATGCCCTGAACGCTCTGGCCGCTGGCTGCGTGCAGGATCTGGATACGTTTCGCGCGCCCGCGTCCGAGGCGGAACTGGCCCGCCGCCGGGCGGCAAAGCTGACCCCGGAACAGGACGCCAATCTTGTTCAGTGGGGCTATCCCTATGTGCTGGACGCGTTCCGATTTCACATCACGCTCAGCGGGCGATTGGACAAAACCAAGCTGACAGACGTTGAAAGCGCACTGGCCGATCATCTGGCCCCGCTGCTGCCGTCGCCCTTTCAGATCAACGATCTGGCCCTGATGGGCGAGGCTCAGGACGGTCGCTTTCACCTGATCCATCGCTACGCCCTTTCCGACTGAAGCTGCGCAAGGATTTCGCTGACCGTGTCATCCAAAGCGCCCGAATTGTCGATCTTGATCACCCGGTTCAGCCCGTCCGGCAGGGGCGTTTTGGCCCGGCCCAGACGCTTGGCCTGATCCGCCGCGCTTTCGCGATCCCGCGCGGCCAGACGCTGTGCAAGCACCTCGGCATCAGCGGTCAGAGAGATCACGATCAGATCGCCAAACACCTTCTGCGCCTGCACCAGCACAGCGCGCGAGAAATTGACCAGCACTGCCTGACAGTTCTGTCGCTGTTCGGCGATCCCGGCTGGTACGCCATACAGCAACCCATGCGCAGGCCAGTGCATGGCAAAGGCACCGTCCAGCACCATCTGCTCGAACACCTCGACCGAGACACGGTCGAACTCCTCGCCCTCTTCCCCTTCGGGCCGGGTGATCACCCGCCGCAATCGCTGAATACCCGGCGCGCGCGCCTCCAGCGCCGCCATGACGCTGTCCTTGCCAACGCCTGATGGACCCACAACCGCTATGACCGGGGCGAGTGTCATGCCGCCTGTCCGGGCGTGAATGTGGACACATCCACCGCGCGGTCGCAGACCCGATCACGCGCATCAACGTCGTGGAATATCCCAACAATCGCCGCGCCACGCGCCTTGGCCTCATCGATCAAGGACAGAACGGTTTCCCGGTTCTGTGCATCCAGACTGGCGGTCGGTTCGTCCAACAACATCGCCGGATACTCTTGCGCGAAGCCGCGCGCGATGTTCACACGTTGTTGTTCGCCCCCGGAAAAGGTCGTCGGGCTCAGGGACCACAGCCGTTCCGGTATGTTCAGCCGCGCCAACAATCCCGCTGCCTTGTCCAACGCCATCTGCCGATCGCATCCAATCGCCAGTAACGGCTCGGCCACTACCTCCAACGTCGGCACGCGCGGCACAACCCGCAGGAACTGGCTGACATAGCCAAGCGTGTCCCGCCGCAGAGCCAGAATCTCGCGCGGTTCGGCTTGCGCAACATCCAACCCAGCAACCTGTACCGAACCGGACGCGGCCAGATAGTTCCCATAGATCACCCGCATCAGCGTGGACTTCCCCGCACCGGACGCCCCGGTCAGGGCAACACATTCGCCCGGCGCCACCGTCAGCGAAGCCCCCTCCATCACCGGGATCACCGCACTGCCCTGATTGTGCAGGGTAAAGCTCTTGCTGACGTCCTTCAGCTCAATCATCACTTCATCTTTTCCCAAATACTCAAACCTGCAGGACGCTGGACACAAGCAACTGCGTATAGGCATGTTGCGGATCGTCCAGCACCTGATCGGTCAACCCGGCCTCGACCACGTGCCCGTCCTTCATCACTATCAATCGATCCGCCAGCAGGCGCACCACGGCCAGATCATGGGTCACAATGATCGCGCTCAGGCCCATTTCGCGGACCAACCCGCGCAACAGGTCCAGCAGACGCGCCTGAACCGAGACGTCCAGCCCCCCGGTCGGCTCATCCATGAACACCAGTCGAGGGCCCGTGACCAGATTGCGCGCAATCTGCAACCGCTGCTGCATCCCGCCGGAAAACGCTGTCGGGCGGTCATCGACCCGGGATGCTGCGATCTCGACCCGGCCCAGCCAGTCAATCGCCTTGTCGCGGATTTCGCCATAGTGCCGGTCGCCTACGGCCATCAGCCGTTCACCAATGTTGCCTCCGGCACTGACCGACATGCGCAACCCGTCGCGCGCGTGCTGGTGCACAAAGGCCCAATCGGTGCGGCCCAGCATCCGGCGCGCAGGTTCCGACATGGTGACCGTATCCACCGGTCCATCTGCGCGAGTGTCAAAGATCACCTGCCCCGCATCCGGTTCCAGATGACCGGCCAGACAGTTCAGCAGGGTGGATTTCCCCGACCCGCTTTCGCCAACGATCCCCATCACCTCGCCGGGGTAGAGATCGAAGCTGACATCCGCACAGCCGATCCGCGTGCCATAGCGTTTCTCGATGCCCTTGACGCTCAACAATGGCACGTTTTGCCCCATCATTCCGCGCCCCAATCCGGAGCAACCGTCTGAGGCTGATAGCTGCCAAACGACCACTCATGCCCTTCTGAATCGCGCGCCCGATAACGGCGCGTTCCAAATTCAGTATCCTCGGGCGGGTAAACAATTTCGGCGCCAGCCGCCTTTGCGGTTTCGAAATGGGCGTCCACATCCTCGACGACCAGATAAACGCCGGGGCTCTGCACCTGCACGGCATCGTCGACCGTGCCCATCATGATGATGCCGTTGCCATATCGCATCTCGCCATGCATCAGCCGACCGTCCTCGCCATCAAAGGCCTGAACAACCTCCAACCCAAACGCACGCTGCAAAAACTCAACCGCAGCCTTTGCATCGACATAGCTGAAATAGGGAACAATCGAAGGCCTTCCTGTCATCTCATCTCTCCTTGCAATTCTGGCTGTGTTTCGCCCAATCGGCCCAAACGGCCCGCCGCGCGGCGCGAGCGGCAGTAATCGGTATCCGAGCATACGAACATCCGGTTGCCCGCATCATCAATGATAACCTCATCCAGATAGCTGTCTTCGGCCCCGCACAGATCGCAGGCGTGATCGGCCTTGGTGGCCTCAAACGGATAATCCTCGAAATCGAGGCTGACGACCTTGGTGTGCGGCGGCACTGCGTAAATCCGCTGCTCCCGCCCGGCCCCGAACAATTGGATCGCGTCCATTTCCAGCTTGGGGTTGTCGAATTTCGGGATCGGCGACGGGTCCATCACATAGCGGTCGGACACTTTCACCGGATAAGCGTATGAGGTCGAAATCGCCCCGTGCTGGCTGATGTCTTCATACAGTTTCACATGCATCAGCCCGTATTCTTCAAGGCTGTGCATCTTCCGCGTTTCGGTCTCTCGCGGCTCCAGAAAGCGCAAGGGTTCCGGGATCGGCACCTGATAGACCAGTATTTGATCCTCGGTCAGCTTGGCCTCGGGGATGCGGTGGCGGGTCTGGATGACCGTCGCCTTTTCCGTCTCTTCCGTGGTTTCAACACCTGCCGTGTTCTCAAAGAACTTTCGGATCGAGACGGCATTGGTGGTGTCATCCGCCCCCTGATCAATCACTTTGAACGTATCATCCGGCGTCAGCGTCGCGGCCGAGACCTGCACCCCGCCCGTGCCCCAGCCATAGGGCATCGGCATCTCGCGGCTGGCAAAGGGCACCTGATAGCCCGGAACGGCCAAACCCTTGAGAATGGCACGGCGGATCATCCGCTTGGTCTGCTCGTCCAGATAGGCGAAATTATACTCGCTCATAGGAACCCTCTTTCAGTTAGAGCGATCTCCAGCGCCTGCGGTGTCGTGAAATGGATACCATCCATTCCGACCGCCCGAGCGCCTTCGACATTGTGCAATCCGTCATCAATAAAAACGCAGCCCTCGGGCGCAATTCCCGCCCGTTCACACAGCAGATGGAATATCCGCGCGTCCGGCTTCATCATCCCTTCTTCGCCAGACACAACCAGAGTTCCGAACACCTCACCCAGACGTGGGTGTACTTTTAACCCCTCGGGCCAGGTTTCAGCGGACCAGTTGGTGATGGCATGCACCGGTGTTCCCTGCGCCTTGAGCCTGTCCAGCACGTCCCAGGTCCCGTGGATCGCATTTTCAACCGTTCGGGCGTAAAGATCGACATATCCGGCGAACAAATCCCGGTCCTGCGGGTCCTCCAGCTCCTGCGCCAGATCAGCAAAGCACTCGCCATTGTCCCCGCGCGCGTTTTTTTCCCGAAAACCTGTCCGCTCAATAAACGCATGGGCGGCGTCCTCGGAACCCAATGCCTCGACCCAGGCCAGATGCGGCTGCCAGTCGATCAGCACACCACCAATGTCAAAAACAACCGCCTTCATTCCGCAGCCTCCCTGGGCGTAATGCGTTCTTCCGCCTCGCGGCGCAGTTTGCGCACCAGTTCCAGTTCGGACTGAAAATCCACGTAATGCGGCAACTTGATGTGTTCGAGGAACCCTGTGGCCTGAATGTTATCCGCATGGCTCAGAACAAATTCTTCATCCTGCGCGGGGGCACCCAGATTTTCCTCTCCCAACTCCTCCCACCGCAGCGCCCGGTCGACCAGAGCCATCGAGATCGATTTGCGTTCGGATTGACCAAAGACCAGCCCATAACCGCGCGTGAATTGCGGCGGTTCGGTTTTTGAGCCTTTGAACTGGTTTACCGTCTCGCATTCGGTCAGTTCGACCTCGCCAATGTCGATGGCAAAACCCAGTTCCGGGATGTCCATCTCAACCGTGACCTTGCCGATCCGCAACTCGCCGACAAAGGCGTGGTTGCGGGCATAGCCGCGCTGGGTCGAGTAGGCCATGCCCAGCACAAACCCTTCATCCCCGCGCGTCAGAGATTGCAGGCGCAGCGGGCGGTTCGAGGGAAACTCCATCGGTTCACGTGTCAGATCGCCCGGGGTTTCATCGCTAAGGGGTTCGTCTTGGATGATATCCTCGCCTTTGAGGAATTCGGTGATATGCGGCGTTGGTTCGGTACGCGCTGATCCTTCAGGGGTGGCAGGCACCTCGCCATCTGCGGCCAGTTTGAAATCCAGCAACCGGTGGGTGTAATCAAAAGTCGGGCCCAGAACTTGCCCGCCCGGTGCGTCCTTGAAGGTGGCCGAGATGCGACGGTCGCAAGCCATCTGCCCTGTCTCGACAGGGTTCGAGTAGCCAAAGCGTGGCAGGGTGGTGCGATAGGCGCGGATCAGAAAGATCGCCTCGATCAGATCCCCGCGCGCCTGTTTGATCGCCAAAGCGGCGAGATCAGGATCGTACAGGGACCCTTCGGCCATGACCCGATTGACCGCAAGGCTCAGCTGTTCCCGGATCTGGCCGAGGCTGAGCTCCGCCACATCTGTCGCGCCGCGCCGTTCCTCGGCAAGCCAGCTATGGGCGTTCTCAATGGCTTTTTCGCCCCCTTTGACAGCGACATACATGACCTAGCCCTCCGCCCTGATCTGCGTACTGCGTGGCACGGCAGCGACCTGTTCTCCGCAGGTCAGAAAGAAATCGCACCCCAACGGGTAGAGTTTCGAATTCGCCTGAAACGCAGCGATGTCGGGCACAGCCAGATGCGCCACATCCTTGATGCCGGGACCGGACAAAACAGCACCCACCTGTTCCAGCGCCTCGCATTCGACAATCAGAGTGGCCGAGCGATCCGGGTATTCCGGCGTTCCGATGCGATAGACGTCAAGCGGGGCCAACGCATCCCAGGTTCCAACCGCAAAGTCGGCCTCGGGCGCGGGTACCAGCGGAGCGCCGGTGTGAAAGGTCAGCCAGTTGCGGACAGCGTCGGTGTCAACAGCCCCGGCCAGATTCAGCTTGGTTTCCGGGTCACACAGCGTCAAAAGCAATGTTCCGGCGGCCGCGGACAGCGGGCTGGGCGGCACAACACCGGTCAGCGGGCGGATTTCGCCGGGGCGCGCCATCACTGTCATCGCAGCGCGGAACGCATGAGCGGCCTGGATCGGTGCGTTGTCGAAGCCACCCGAGAATTGCGTTTGCGCCGACATCAATCTTCCCCCCGGACCATCGTGAAGAACTCGACCTTGGTTGCGGCTGCTTTGGCCGCGCGCGTGGCCTTGACCGCCTGCATCTGCTGTTTCAGCGGATCAAGGAGTTCGGACCGCAGGGTTGACGCCGCCGCCGTCTGCATCATCGCATCGATCACCGCCGCCGCCTCGACCTTGGGTTTCGAGCGTCCCTGAACGTAGCCATGCCCAACCGTGCCATCCTTCAGAACAACCGAGCAACGCGTAACCGTCATTTCACCCAGGTTGAACGGCGCACCGGTTCCACCCGCGCGTCCGCGCACCATCACGCCGCCGGTTTCGGGCCGACGCAACCACTCAAAAGGGGGACGGTCCGCAAGATCCTTCCAAAGCGTCAACATTGCATCTTCCGGAGCGCGCGCCAAAAGGCCCATCCACTCTTGCCGGGCAGCCGTCGCGATTTCTGTTTGATGTGTCATCAAAGCCTCTTGGCTGGGTTGTCTATCTATACTATACAACTAGACAAATATTAGCGTGCGTGCGTGCGCCGTGCAATCAGAACTCTGTGAATATTTGGTGACATGAGCAAAACGCCGATCTGGAAAAGCATCGCCCTCAGCCTGACGTCGGATATCGCCGAAGGGCGGTATCAAACGGGTGATCGCCTGCCGACCGAGGCGCAGTTGGCGGCAACTCATGGGGTCAACCGCCACACGGTCCGGCGTGCCCTGTCGGATATGGCCGATCAGGGGCTGGTCCACGCACGGCGCGGAGCGGGCGTGTTTGTGGCGGCGAGGCCCACGGATTATCCCATTGGCAAGCGGGTGCGTTACCACAAGAATATCTCAGCCGGCGGCAAGATCCCCGGCAAGAAAATCCTAGCGCTGACCACCCGTGCGGCGGATGAGGCAGAAGCCGAGGCTTTACAGCTTGAACAAGGTGCCTCGGTGCACGTCTATGACGGGTTGTCTTTGGCGGACGGGCAACCCATCGGCCTGTTTCAAAGTGTGTTTCCGGCTGAGCGGTTTCCCGATCTGCTCAAGGCCCTCTCGGACACGCAATCCGTTACCAAAGCCCTGCAAACCTGTGGCATTTCCGATTACACCCGAATTTCGACCCGGCTGACAGCGCGGGCGGCGACCGCAACACAGGCGCTTCATTTGCATATGGCAGAAGGGGCTCCCGTGCTGTTTTCAATCGGCATAAACGCCGACCCGGACGGCAATCCTGTGGAATATGGCCGAACCGTTTTCGCCGGCGAGCGTGTGACATTGACCCTGAATGAGGATTGAACCCAAGGGGCTCCCGCCCGTCTTCGCCCTCCTGCCGGAGGCCTCATCCTGTTGGGCGTAGCGCCGCGCGCAGCGCGGCGCCGGGCCCAAGGTCGCCAAGGGGGATCGGCGCAGCCGATGCACCAGCGGGCGCGGGAGAGTTTGCCTTTTCCTATTCGTACTTCTCCAGGAAGGCTTCGGCACTCAGGGTGCGGAAGTCCGGAAGGGCCGCCCGCAAACGGGCATTGTCCCAATCCCACCATGACAGGGCCAACATCCGGTCGGACACCGTGTCAGAGAACCGACGGCGTATCTGGGCCGCTGTGACGCCACCAACGATGGTGTAAGGCGCGACATCCTTGGTCACAACGGCACCAGAGGCGACGACTGCCCCATGCCCGATGGAAACCTCGGGCTTGATGATCGCCGCATGACCGATCCAGGTGTCGTGGCCGATCCGCGCCGTCCGGCTGGCACGATGGGCAAACCATTCGGCATCGTCCTCTTCACCGTCCCAATAATCTGCCGACCGGTACAGGAAATGGTGCAGCGAGGCTTTCTCTATCGGGTGATCCGTTGCCCCGATCCGGGTGAAGCTGGCGATATTGGCGAATTTGCCGATCTCGGCATTGGCAATGTCACAGGTCCGGTCGCAATAGGAATAGTCACCCCAGACCGTATTGGCGAGGCGGCTACCCGCGCCGATTTCGACATATTCCCCGAACCGGCTGTTACTGATCTGGCAATCGGGATGGATGAACGGCTGATCCGCGCGCAGTCGTGGCATTGTCTCGTCCGTTGTTAGATCAGGGCAGCAGGAAGGGTTTGCGCTTGGGATCGCGCGGTTTGCGTGCCTTTCCAATCTCCCCCTGTATCAGGCGACGCCGCAACCAGCCCGAGAACCAGTCCATCAGCATCACCATCAGGATGATCAGGACGATGTAATAGGCGACCTCCTCCCAGTCTTTCTGCGTGATGATCGCTTGGGTCAGCAACAGGCCGATACCGCCGCCCGTGATCGCACCGATCACGGTGGCGCTGCGGGTGTTGGATTCCAGGAAATACAGAAGCTGGCTCAACAATACAGGTGTGATCTGCGGGATGACCCCAAAGCGATAGCGCTGCGGCGCGTTTGCACCGGTCGATTGCACGCCCTCAATCTGTTTCTGGTCCACATTCTCCAAAGCTTCCGAGAATATCTTGCCGAAGGTGCCGGTATCCGTCACCAGCATGGCCAAAGCGCCGGTCAACGGGCCGGGCCCAAAGGCGCGGGCCAGAACAACCGTCCAGATCAAGGCGTCCACGCCGCGCACAAAGTCAAAGATACGTCGTGTGACGAACCGAACGGATTTCAGCGGGTTGAAGTTGCGCGTCGCCAGAAAGGCCAGTGGCAAGGCCACGATGGCCGCGCCGAACGTGCCCAGAAACGCCATCAGGACCGTCTCGAATATGGCCCAGGCCACGTCCTGGTGCCGCCACATCTTGTTGGTCCAGAAATCGTTGAAAATTGCCCCGGCTTCCCCGGATGCAGCGCGCCCGGCGAGATCGGAGAATGACTGGCCGTAATAGGGGCTGTCCAAAGTGAACCAGAACAGCTCCCACCCGGTGAAATACCGAAACACCTCGGCCCGGTTCCGGGTCACAGTCAGGCGACCGGCATCGGTGGTGATCGCCATCCGGTTCTTTGAAACATTGATCCAATCGGGCACATCGCCCGGCGGCAGTTCGGCCTGCACCCCGGCGGATCGGGTCGGTGTGGCGCGCACGGTGCCGTAGCCGGGAATGTCATATTCGATGGTCTCCGGACCAAAACGCACCACATGCCCGTCTTCCAGATCGATGACGGTCGTTTCGCCCAGCGTCACCCAATCCGGCGCCTCGCCTTCGGGGTAGGCGCCCTTGCGCTCGCCTTCGATGGCGGCTGAGACCTCACCTGTGCGATTATCCCGCTCGATATGGGTTTTGTAACTATAACTGTCGGCGACCAGAGTTCTGCCGTTTTCCAGGTTCGCCCGCCCCGCCAAACCCGGCACGTCGAAAGCGAAGAACACATAGACAAGATAGACCAGCACCAAAGCCGGAAGGCCGAAATTCACCAGACGTTTTCGGCTGAACAGACGGTCCGCTTCGGCCTTCAGTTCAACAACGGTCAGATCGGTTGCGAAGGTGCTCATGCCGAAGCTCCTTTTTCCGACCCATGGGTCAGGCGGTCGCGCAGCACACCCGAGATCTGGTCCACGACGACAATAGTGACAAAGAGAAGAAGGAAGATGGCGGCGGCCTCGTCATAGCGCCCCTGCCCCCAGGACATCGAGTTGCGCAGCTCATAGCCCAGACCGCCAGCCCCGACGAAACCGAGGATGGCCGAGGCGCGGATGTTGATCTCGAACCGCAGCAAGGCATAGCTGACATAGTTCGGCCCGACCTGCGGGATCACACCCAGATACATCCGTTGTGACCAGTTCGCACCGACCGAATGCAACCCCTCGACCGGTTTCAGCGAGGCGTTCTCATTCACTTCCGAGAACAGCTTGCCCAAGGCCCCTGCCGTATGAATGGCAATCGCGATCATCGCCGGAACCGGACCACCGCCCAGAACAAAGATCAGCACCAGCGCGATCACGATCTCCGGTATCGCCCGGCAAATGTCGGCAATGCGGCGGAACAGCGGGATCAGCGAAGGCCAAAGCGCCATGCCCCGCGTCGACATCAAGGCCAGAAACGTCCCCGCGATAGTCCCGATCAGGGTCGATGCTGCGGCGATGTTGATTGTCTCGATCAAGGCCGGGAAGAACGTGACCAGATTCTCGGGCATCGCGCCGATCTTCTCCCACGCCTCGGCCAGAACCTCGGACGGGTAGTCGAAGATGCGGTGCCAACCATCGATAAAGCTGCCCGCGTTGCGGCTGTCTGCTGTACGAAAGCCCGCGACCATCAGCGCCACAAACAGGATCAGAAGGATACCACCATAGACCCGCTTGCGCCGTGTCATCTCGGAATAGTCGGCCCGGATCTGGGCGACGCTGGGGGGCCCTGCGGTCAGGTCTGTCATGGAATGCTCCTGAGTGGAAAAACGGGGCCCGGCAGGTACCGGACCCCGATCTTGGAGGATGCAGGCTTAGTTCGACTTCAGCTTGCGCGCTTCGATGATGATTTCGTAAGCGTCATGGGTGATCGGTTCGAACGCTTTGGCCTCACCAGCGGCAACGCCGTAGAAGCATTCACGGTCCTTTTCGGCCAGACCCGCCATCAGCGCGGTCATCTTTTCCTTCACATCCGCAGGCAGCGCGGTGCGCAGTACAACCGGGCCTTCCGGGATCGGCTTGGACTGCCAGATCATGACCATGTCGTTCATGTCGATCAGACCCGCATCAACCGCACGACGCAGGGCACCGGAGTTGAAACCGTCTTCCCAGTCACCCAGTCCATCGGCCCAGGTCACGCCGCCATCAACGTCGCCGTTATTGACAGCAACGATGGTCTGTTCGTGACCGCCAGTGAACTTGACTTCAGCAAAATAGTCGCCCGACTCCATGGTCGAACCGGTGGCCTGTGGGATTTCGATGGACGGGATCAGATAGCCCGAGGTCGAGTTCGGATCGCCGAAGCCAAAGGTCTTGTCCTTCATGTCTTCCAGCGAGGTGATGCCGCTGTCCTTGCGGGCAAAACCGATCGAGTAATAGCCGTAGCCGCCATCGGTGTTGACCTTGACCAGAACCGGCTCGACCGCTTCGGGGTCGCTCAGATAGGTTTTTGCGTAACCCGATGCGCCCAGCCACGCCATGTCGATTGTGCCGCCCAGCAGGCCTTGAATCACGCCATCATAGTCGGCAGGCGCGAACAGCTTGGTTTCAACGCCCAATGTTTCTTCGGTGTATTCACGCAGGCATTCGTTGTTGTTCAGGCGGTCCTGAGCGTTCTCACCGCCCAGAATGCCAATGCGGAACTCGCTGATGTCGTCAGCCAGGACCGGCGCGGCCAAGGCGGTGGTTGCAGCAAGGGCAGCAATCAGTTTTTTCATCTGTCTCTCTCCAGGTTTTTGTGCCGGCCTTTCATCGGCCGGTCGATGAAAGGGGTCGGGTGGCTCAGATGGTGGCTTCCGCTTCCATCAGCGCCTTCTGGGTGGCGTCCAGAGTGTCGATCTCGGTCGAGGTTGCCTCTTCCGAGAAGCTGGCATCAGCGCCATAGATTTCGCGGGCGACGCCGGTTGTCAGTTGCTCGGGCAGGCCGTCGAAGACAATGCGACCGTCACGCATTCCGACGACGCGGTCGCAATAGCGGCGCGCCGTGTCCAGCGTGTGCAGATTGGCGATGACGGTGCGGCCATCTTCCTCGTGGATACGACGCAGCGCCTGCATCACCACCTGCGCGTTCATCGGGTCGAGCGAGGCGATGGGCTCATCCGCCAGAATGATCTTAGGGTCCTGCATCAGAGCGCGGGCAATGGCCACACGCTGCTGCTGTCCACCCGAGAGCGCCTCGGCCCGTTTGGGCGCGTGTTCGGCGATGCCCAGACGGTCCAGAATATCGATGGCGCGGTGAATTTCGGCCATTGGATACAGGTTGAACATGGTCGCCAGCGTGGAATGGCGGTTCAGAGTGCCGTGCAGAACGTTAGAGACCACATCCATGCGCGGCACCAGGTTGAACTGCTGAAAGATCATCGCGCAGTCCGCCTGCCAGGCGCGTTTCTCACGGCCTTTCAGCTGCGTTACATCGCGGCCTTTGAACAGAATCTGACCCTCAGTCGAATCCGTCAGGCGGTTGATCATTCGCAACAGGGTCGACTTGCCCGCACCCGAACGCCCGATGATGCCAATCATGCACGGCTTGTCCACATCCAGCGTTGCCGCGTCCACGGCTGTATTCTCGCCAAAGCGCTTGGTCAGTTTCTCGATCCGCAGCACGTGCCACCCCCAATTCGTGTTGGCGGTCTGCTACAGATGCCGTTCAACGAATACGTGTCACTGCGGTGAAAGTTTTGTAACGGCGCACGGGTCGCAGGGGCTACCCTTTGCGTCACGGCGCGGGTATACGCGACCGCGACTCTTTTGCTGACACGAGGCCACCATGAGCTTTGACCGCCCCATCAAGATCGCTCCGTCGATCCTGTCCGCCGATTTCGCCAATTTCGGGGCCGAGATTCAGGCCATCGAAGCCCAAGGTGCCGACTGGGTACATGTGGACGTGATGGACGGCCATTTCGTCCCGAACCTCACCTTCGGCCCCCCGGCAGTCAAGGCGTTCCGCCCGCATGTGAAAACCGTGATGGACGTGCACCTGATGATCACGCCGGTCGATCCCTACATCCAGGCCTATGCCGATGCGGGCGCCGACATCCTGACCGCCCATGTCGAGGCCGGGCCGCACACCCATCGCACCCTGCAGGCCATCCGCGCGGCGGGCATGAAAGCAGGCGTCGCCCTGAACCCCGGCACCCCTGCCGAGGCGGTCGAGCATCTGCTGGACCTGACCGATCTGGTTTGCGTGATGACGGTGAACCCCGGGTTCGGTGGCCAGAAGTTCATCGACATGACCGCCAAGGTCCGCAAACTGCGCCAGATGATCGGCGACCGCCCGGTACATATCGAAATCGACGGTGGCGTCGATCCCCGGACGGCACCACTGGTTGCGGCAGCGGGTGCGGATGTGCTGGTGGCCGGATCAGCCGTATTCAAGGGCGGATCGGTGGATCAGCCGGAGGTTTATGGTGAGAACATCCGGGCCGTTCGCGCGGCGGCTGAGGGTGGGTTGTCCTAATTCAGCAGCTTATGGCGGCGGCTGACTGGGTCTGTGCCGAATGGATCCCGGGTCACAAAGTCAGTCGCTATGTAGCCATTCGTGCGCCGCTGACACGGCGTTTTCGGGCCCGGCCACGGGAAGCGGAAACGCTTCTTGGGTATTTTTGTTTCGCGAAGACGATAAGCTCTGACACACGTGTGCAGTGGTGTGGGAAAGACGAAAAAGCACGGGCCAACCAGCCAAAGAAACTCCCATTGTATTTTCTTCCCTGTGCGACATACGCGCGAATGTTGACACGGTCAGCAATCTCGGAGCCTACAGCCATTTTCATCATGGACCTCACAGCGACCCGAGTGTTGCCATCAATCATGCGCAATCCCATTCTGTCGCCTGATAGTTTGGTTGCGCGTTCGTAGGGGAAAAGCAAAATATTGAAGATCAATAGCTTCTCCACACTGTTAATGAAGAATTGCAACCAGCCAAACCGGAAATGTTTAGCTGCCAATGCGCCCACAAATCGCCCCACAATAAATCGCAGTTCGTCCTTAGTGTTTTCGTTCCTCAGAAGCTCGGAATTCAGAAGCAATATCTTGGTGTTGAGAAGCGACAGGATTGATGCATTGTAAGATCCATCCTCATGAACATATGCCTCGACCGTTCGGTTGTAACCAAAAAGCTCCTTCGCTTCTTTGATCGCATCGTTGGCTTCAGGGAAAGACGCCGCTGAAACCTGGACAAAATTGTTCATCCAATGCGCGACAGCCAACCTAAGGCTAAACCACAGCGAGAAAAGGATGATCGGAACCAGCAAAAGAATGGTTCCAAAAGTTGCGACTGTTAGCAGCGCCGTTACGAAACCAAACGGAATCAAAACAAACAAGGTTATGTAAAAGCGTGGAGTCTCAGTAGGATGTCTTAGTTCCTGCATTTCATTTTTTGACAAAGGCATGGGAAATCCCCCACAAAAATCGTGAAAAGTAATAGATTATGAAATTACATCTATTTTGTAAGACGAAATCAACTGTTCAGTCTTTCTACGGAATCGCGGAACCCGGTCGTATTATTGAGTACTATGCGCTAACGCCAAATGTTCGGCGATGACTTTCGCAGCGAAGGGCTCGCCACAAAAAAGGCCGCCCCTTAGGGAGCGGCCTTCTCAATCTCAACGACGAGCCGGGCTGAAGCCTGGCCTACCGATTACTCGATGATCTTCGACACACTACATTTGGTGTGTCTCGGGATCATTGAGTTCAAACAAAAAAGGCGTCCCGAGGGACGCCCTTTCCGTTTGATCATTCGCAGGTGCGAATTATTCAATAATTTTGGAAACAACACCCGCACCAACGGTGCGGCCACCTTCGCGGATGGCGAAGCGCAGACCGTTTTCCATCGCGATCGGTGCGATCAGCTCAACGCCGAACGACACGTTGTCGCCGGGCATGACCATCTCGGTGCCTTCCGCCAGGGTCACGGTGCCGGTCACGTCAGTTGTACGGAAGTAGAACTGAGGACGGTAGTTCGCGAAGAACGGAGTGTGACGACCGCCTTCTTCCTTGGTCAGGATGTAGGCTTCGGCTTCGAACTTGGTGTGCGGTGTAACCGAACCCGGCTTACACAGAACCT
>NZ_JBQFNZ010000005.1:0-325769 GCF_056532945.1 Ruegeria sp. H7 | reverse complement strand
TCGACGGTCTGGCCGCCAATGGCGAAGACGGCAACGGCGCCGTCGAGGCCAAGGTCAAAGCCGAGGTCGCA
This sequence comes from Ruegeria sp. H7, assembly GCF_056532945.1. Lineage (NCBI taxonomy): Bacteria > Pseudomonadati > Pseudomonadota > Alphaproteobacteria > Rhodobacterales > Roseobacteraceae > Ruegeria > Ruegeria sp. H7. The sequence goes on along the minus strand of NZ_JBQFNZ010000005.1, from coordinate 325,698 downwards.
GACCTTTGCGCCAAGTTCCCGATCTATCCGAACATATAAGACGAAGGACCCAAACTCATGAGCTTTCATAACATCAACCAAGCCCCCGCCCGGCTGAACCGCAGCGAGTTGGCCGTGCCGGGCAGCCAACCGGGCATGTTCGAAAAGGCCGCACAGTCGGATGTGGACGTCATCTTTCTTGATCTCGAAGATGCCGTAGCACCTGACGAAAAAGAGCAAGCCCGTAAGAACATCATTCAGGCGCTGAACGATATCGACTGGGGCGCCAAGACCATGTCGGTGCGCATTAACGGGCTGGATACGCATTACATGTATCGCGATGTTGTTGATGTCGTCGAACAGGCGGGTCAGCGGCTGGATTTGATCATGATCCCCAAGGTGGGCACGGCGGCAGATGTCTATGCGGTCGATATGCTGGTCACGCAGATCGAAGATGCCAAGGGTTACAAGACACGCATCGGGTTCGAGCACATCATCGAAACCGCTCTGGGGATGCAGAATGTCAGCGAGATCGCGGCAGCCTCGAAACGCAATGAAAGCCTGCATTTCGGGGTTGCGGACTATGCGGCATCGACCCGCGCGCGCACGACGATCATTGGCGGCGTGAACCCGGATTACTCGGTCCTGACTGATGCTGATGCCGATGGGGGCCGGGCGACGCATTGGGGCGATATGTGGCATTACGCTTTGGCGCGTATGGTTGTCGCTGCGCGGGCCAACGGACTGCGCCCCATCGACGGACCTTTCGGGGATTTTCAGGATCCCGACGGATATCGCGCAGCAGCCAAACGCGCGGCGGTTCTGGGTTGTGAAGGCAAATGGGCCATTCATCCCAGCCAGATTGCCCTGGCCAATGATGTCATGTCGCCCTCGGACGCCGAGGTGACCAAGGCGCAACGCATTCTTGTCGCTATGGCCGAGGCCGAGGCACAAGGTAAAGGCGCGGTGTCACTGGATGGAAGGCTGATCGACTATGCCTCGATCCGTCAGGCGGAGGTGCTGGTGGAAAAGGCCGGGCAGATCGCAGCCGCCTAAATGACTGCTTGGGTCAGGTACTGGCGACCAGAATTGCGGTCGCCACACCAGCCAGCACCATCCCGTTACCCCGACAGTTTCGCCAAATCACTGCTCAGGGCGCGGGCTTCGGCGATGCTGCGTTGTAGGGCGGCGAGTTTGGCGTCGGGCGTCGCACCGCCCGGAGTGGTGTTCAGAACCCGATCAATGCGCGCTGCCGTGGCTGGATCAGCACCGCCAAGCGCGTCTCGCTGTTGCAGGATCCTCAGCTTCAACTGCGCCAATTCGGATTCCGATGCCCGGATTTGCGCGGACAATGCGTCATTCCGGGCTTGGGCCTCGGCAACTTCGCCCTCGGCGGCGGTGATCCGGTCGTCATAAGCCCCCGTCGCGATCCCCGAGACGCCCGAGAAGAACCCACCTTCGGCAGGGTCGGTGGTTGTCTGGCAAGCGGCCAGAAGCACACAAGGTAAGGCGAGGCGGAGCATAATCACACCCCTCATAGTGACGAGGCCAGATCGCCCGCGATGCCGCGCATCTGGGTTATCTGATTGGACAAAGCCGCCAGATCGCCATCGATGGGCGAAGCAGTCTGTCCGCGGGATATGGTCAGGTTACGCGCCTCGTTGAACTCGGCCTGTCGTTTGGTGGCCCCGTCGATGGCCAGTTCCATCTGTGTCAGGTTGCCGTTCGCCTCGGCCAGTTCGCGCTGCAAGTCGGCCTGATCCACGGTTCCCGAGGCGACCTGCGCGTTCAACGCATCCAACTCGGCCTTTTGCGCCGCCAGAACCTGATTCATGACATTGATCGTCGTCTGCATTTCGGACGCGTTGCGGTCGAGGTCCTTTTTGATCTGCCGCAGCCGCGACTCGCGCCCGGCATAGTTGCGCTGAACAAAGGCCACATAGGTGCCCGCAAGGGCGCCAGCACCCAACCCGATGGAAAATCCGGTGCCGATATCGTCGCTGCCACCGATGCCAAAGCCGATGGCCCCGCCGGTCACGCCCCCTGCAATGGCCCCTTGCAGGATGGTCTTTTGCATCGCCGCCGCCTGTTTCGCCAGATCAGCCTCGGCCTGTGTCGCGCCGCCAGTGCCCGCAGGCGGAGCAGCGGTTTGACTGGTGTCGCTACAGGCCGAAAGGGCCATCGAGACGGCAAGCACAGCTGCGCTTATTCGGGGGGTATGAGATCGGCCAGCCATTGGTAACTCCCTTTTTTGCTGTCCTCGGCCTGCGCAACATGGCGCAGGAACAGGGCGGCGTCATCTGTCAGCTGGGCGCTTGCAAGGCCCAGCGAGTTTGATCCCGATGCTGCGCTGATGATCGAGGTATCAACGTCGGGTGGAAAAAAGACGACAGACCGTCTGAGGACTTCGTCATAGTAGCTGCGGCTTTGGTCCAGCCGTCGCAGGATGATGCCTCGGGATCGGTAGATGTCATACACGTCATTGCGCGCCTGCTGCAGCACCGGCAGCGCGTCGGGGTTCGAGCGGGCAATCTCTTCGATCTGTCCCAGCGCGTCTTCGGCAATGGCCAGTGTGCGTTCAACACTGCGCAGGGCAACAAGGTCGGTGCGCAGCCGTTGCAATGTGGTCGCGGCCAGAAACACCGACACTTGTGCGGCATCCTCATACAGGCGCTCGGCCGAGGCGGTCTCTTGCGCGGGCAGGCGGCGGCGATAGCTGTCCAGCGCCGGACCCAGATCGCGCGTTTGCCCGTCGCTAAGGTGTCCAAGGGCCACCAACGCGGTTGCCAGTTTTTCCGGGTTGGCTTCGGACAATGACGCGCCCAAGGTCGCCAGGGATCCGGATGATCCGGTTTTAAGTGCGGCGATCCGGTCCTTTGCGAAGGCCGCGAACAGACCGTCGGGGTAGTCCCGCAAATAGTCTTCAAACACGCGGGCATCCGAACTGGACGAGATACTGCGCCACTGCGCCAGATCCGCCGCCGTTGTATCCTGCGGTGCGTCTAAGGGCAGGCCGGGGGCAAAGCTGTGTTCGTCCAGCACGGATTCTTCGACCCACGGGATCTGGCGCCCTTCGGTTTCAAGCACGACCTGCTGCCGAACGCGTCCCAACATCAGCCGCACGTCCAGATCGGGCGTTGCGATATGGTCCAGAAGGCCGGTGGTAAAGACGCTGTTGTCGCCCAGCCCGTCATAGGCCACGTTGCCGGGATCGGTGGCATAGGCAATCAGCAGGCCCGCGCCGCCGCGCATTCGAACCAGCCCTTGTGCGACCATACCACTGTCGGAAAACGGGTTGTTGCGGCAGGCATCCAGCAGCAGAATGCCAACATCCGGCCCCGCTTTGGACATCACGTCGCGCACCCTGTCCAGCGTCAGGGAACTGCGTCTGAGTGCGGCCACATCACTGCCCGCAAAATCGGTGCCAATCAAATGGTTCTCGCCGCCAATCTGAACGCCATGGCCTGCGTAAAAGAACACGGCCATCTCGGCCCCTTTGGCGGCGGTGCCGAACTGATCCAGTGCCTGTTCCATCCCGGCGACGTTCTGGTCGGTCGCCCGGATCACGCTGAAACCCAGCTCGGTCAGGGCCGACCCCAGCGCGGCCACGTCATTCACCGGGTTGCGCAGCGCCATGTCCGGCGAGGCATAATTCGAATTGCCGATCAGAAGCGCCACGCGGGTCGAGGCATGTCCCTGCGCGGCCACGAAGACCAAACCAAGCAGGGCAATGGTCAGAACGCGGCTGAGTGCAAAGAACGGGCGGGCTACGGGCATGCCGTTACGTTAGCGCATGGCGCTTTCAAATAACAATTGGCGCAATAGGACAGGGCAAAGACAAATGGCCAAATTACCATAGGTCCGCGTTCTACCCGCGCGGTATCAAACGACATGACCGGTCAGTTAACCTCGTGTCCTAAGCCGCCGCCGAGGCCACCGGCAAGCGCATCATCAAGGCTGCCATTTCGTCAAGGTCGTGATCCGAGACGGGGCAGGCAGAGTTCTGCGACATGGAGTGATTTGCGGGGATCTTCATGGCTGCGGCAAGGTCAGCATCCGTCAGACCCGCACAGACAGAAGGCAGTTCTGCGGCGATGCCACAGGCGCGCATCAAGCCTATGTAAACGTCGGGCAGTGCCTCTGCCGCAGCCGGTCCTCCAAGGGCTTGGGCTGCCAGGGCGTAGTTCTCGGCCCCGTCCGGTCGGGCGACAAGCCAGGGCAGGCTGACCTCCAACGCAAGACCGGTTGCATGTCCGTGGTGGACCCGTGCCAATGATCCGAGTGCATGGCTGATATTGTGCCCCATATGCGTGTTGCAATTGTGCAGGGCCAAACCGGCGACGGTGCTGCCCCAAAGAACGCGTCCGCGCGCCTCAAGATCAGACCCGTCTGCCACCACGCGGGGCAGGGCGTCCGACAGAATGCGCAACGCTTCCAGACCATAGAGCAGACCGGCAGGGCTGGTTGAACGTGCTGTTGCCCCCTCAAGCGCGTGCGCGACCGCGTCGATGCCGGTCCAGGCCGTGATGTGCGGCGGCAGACTCAGCGTCAGTTCGGGGTCCAGCACGGCCTGTGCGAACATCAGCTCTTCGCCGAAATACCAGTTCTTCAACCCCTCGGGCGTGGACACGATCGATGTGCGCGTGACCTCGGACCCGGTTCCGGCTGTTGTCGGGATCGCGATTGCGGGCAGACCGTCCTGCGGTAACGGTTGCGCTGCCAGCGCAAAGTCGCGCGCCGGTTTTTGGCTGTTGGCTATGGCCGCGACCAGTTTGGCCGTGTCCATGGCTGCCCCACCGCCCAGACCAATGACGCTTGTGGCCCCGGTTTCCCGCGCCTTTGTCGACAGGTCATCAACCAGAGTTTCCTTGGGCTCACCCGCGACATCTGCGGCAAGAACGAAAGGCACATTATGTGCAGCCAAATCCTGTGTCAGCCGGTCCGTAACACCAAGGTCGGCCAGAATGGTGTCCGCGATGATCAGCACCGGACCGCCGCCCAAATTCGCCACGATATCCGGAACCTTCGACAAACGTCCGGCCCCAAAAGTCAGCGGAGGCACCCGGCCAATGTTAAACGTTTGCATTGCAACCTCGTTCTATAAGTGACGCCTTTTGCAAGCATCTTTGACGAGCAGTCATTCACGGCGCAAGCGCCGAATTTGTCCGCATGAACGAGAACCGCCAAGCTGGTGGGTGTGTGGCGCGAAACTCACAGTTTTATTGTCTGTCGGGAAGCCTGTGGGCGCATGGCTAGCAGGCTGCGCCCTGCAACCCGTCTTTCGACAATTGCTGGTCCTGCAGGCGATCCAGTTCCTGCAAGGCAACCTGTGGATCGCCGGTGCGGGACAAGGCGCGGTCATAGGCGCGGCGAACGGACCGGGGCCGCCAGGGCAGCGCCGCGTTTGCCAGCCACATACGCAAAGGCGGGGGCAGCCGGTCGAACTCGCGCATGGGATCTTCCCGCCGCCGCCGTTTTTTCAGTTTCGTCTGGCCAAGATTGCCCGCCATTCTTATGCGTCCTCGGTATCGAAAACCGGGTCCAGCACCAGAACCAATCGTGTTTCCCCAGACCCTTCGATGGGTGGGGACCGGTGCAACAACCCCGAAGCCGGTGTCTCGGGCCAACGCGAGCCGCGCATCACCATGGGGCACCCCGTTGCCAAGGTGAACAGTTTTTGCGGCTCTGCCCCATTGGACGAGATGCCATATTGGGTACCGGTTCCCCGATATGTGCAAATGAGTCGCGCCAGAATCGCGTCAATGTGGAACTTGCGGCAGGCGTTTGTGGTGACGACGCCAAGGCGTACGCGCAGATATGGCGCGCGCATGATCTCTGCAAACCGGGTCGAGAGGTCGGCGATGTCTTCGATCAGCCATGTGCGTTCGGGACCTTCCTCAGTACCTGCGATGTCACACAGATGCTGAACGGCCTCTTTTACTGCACCGGGGTGCAGCACCATGCGTGTGGCAGGCAACTGATCGGGGTGCAGGCCGTCGATCCAGGCCTGAAACCCCAGCGGTGGTTGCCTACGCCAGATCGCTGCCGCACATCCGGGTTTACGGATAACGGACAGGTCTTCGGGCCTGTCCGCAACACCAACTCCGATTGCGGCATTCCTGATCTCGGTATGCGCCAAAGTCACGCCGCTTCCCCTTCACGCCGCCAGCCCGGGAAGGGGTCAGGCAAGTCCAGTGGCAGTGCCTCGGGACCCGCGGCCAGATGTTCGGGGACCAGACAGTCGTCCAACCGCACTTTCAATACCGGCCAGTCAATACCCGAGCCGATGAACACAATCTCTTGCCGCCGATCACCCCAGGGTTCGGACCAATGGGCCTGCATATATTCGCGCGCGCTTTCATGATCCGGCCACCGCTCTTTCGGGACCGAAGCCCACCACGTGCCCAAAGGTTTGACGGAAGACAGCGCGCCCGCCATGGAAAACTCGGCCACCCAGTTCGGACGCGTGGCCAGCCAGAAATGCCCTTTTGCGCGGATCACACCCGGCAGGTCCCCATTCAGCACTTTCAGGATCTTTTCGGGCTCAAAGGGCTGACGCGCGCGGTACACGAAACTGGTAACGCCGTATTCCTCGGTCTCAGGCACGTGGTCCGCAAACCCATAAAGTTCCTTGGCCCACATCGGATGCTCATGCGCCTTCTCAAAATCGAACAGGCCAGTGTCCAGAATGGCAGCGGCGGCCACGTCGGAGTGATTGGTCTCGATGATGCGCGCGTCGGCGTTCAGGCTGCGGATGATCTTGCGCGCGGCATCGGTTCGCTCCGGCCCGGCATCGGCCACCTTGTTCAGAATGACCACATCGGCAAATTCGATCTGTTCCACAAGCAGGTCGACCAGCGTGCGGTCGTCTTCCTCGCCCATGGTCTCACCCCGGTCGCTCAGGAAATCGTGGCTGGAGTAGTCCTGCAACAGGTTCACCGCATCCACCACCGTCACCATCGTATCCAGCCGCGAAACATCGGACAGGCTTTCGCCCAGCTCATCCCGGAAATCAAAGGTCGCTGCGACCGGAAGAGGTTCAGAAATGCCGGTGGATTCGATGAGCAGGTAGTCAAAGCGGCCGTCTTCGGCCAGTCGGCGCACCTCTTGCAGCAGATCATCGCGCAGGGTGCAGCAGATGCAGCCGTTTGACATCTCGACCAGTGTTTCATCGGTGCGGCTGAGTTCCGTGTCCGCGCGCACCAGGTCCGCGTCGATGTTCACTTCGGACATGTCATTGACGATCACGGCGACGCGACGGCCTTCGCGGTTGTTCAGGGCACGGTTCAGCAATGTGGTTTTGCCCGCGCCGAGAAAACCGGACAGGACGGTGACGGGAAGTCGGGTATCGGTCATTGCCTTAATGCTCCGTAGGATTTTGAATGTGTGTGGGATGTGGTTTGCGCAGCAAATCGAGGCTGCGCTGAATCTCGGGCCGGTTCAGGTTGCGTCCGATCAACACGATGCGGGTGCGGCGGTCTTCCCCGGTCCAGTTTTTTATCGGGACAGGCGGATCAAAGATGTGCTGGACCCCGTGGAACGCAAATGGCGTCTCGATTCCGTCCAGAAACAGGATGCCCTTAACACGCAGGATGTCCCGGCCTTTGTGGGCGATCAAAGTGTCGAACCACTTGTCAAAGAGGTCGTCATCCAAGGCCTCGTCCAGAACAATCGAAATGGACGTTATGTCGGTGTCATGACGGCGAAACTCGATCGTTGATACGGGGCTGGCCGCCGAGCCCGGCAGCAGCCCGGACAGGTTGCCAAGAGGGTCCGCATTTTCTTTGGGTGTCGTCCAGGCCAGTGCGTCCTGTTGGCCTGCGGTGTCGCGCATGCTTGTCAGGTTCCACATCCCGTTCGCGCTGAATTCGCGATCCGAAACGCGCATGATGCTGGCGGTCGGGTTCAGGTCACGGAGCCGCTTGGTCACGGCCTTTGATTCAGTGTCAGAGACAAGATCCGTCTTGCTGAGCACGATCAGATCGGCCAGCGCAACTTGCGAGACGGCTTCGAATTGCGCATCCAGCGACCCGGGGCCGTTGACGGCGTCCACAACGGTGACGATGCCATCCATCCGTGTATTCCGCGCCAGATATGGATCAACCAAAAGCGTTTGCAGGATCGGTCCGGGATCGGCCAGGCCCGTGGTTTCAATCACGATCCGGTCAAAGTGCAGCATGCCTTCGTCGCGCCGGGCAAGCAGCTTGACGAACGTGTCCGACAGATCCCCGCGGATCGAGCAGCACAGGCAGCCGGATGACATCAGCATCACGTCGCCGTCCACCGATTCAATCAGATCGTGATCCAGCCCCGCCTCGCCGAACTCGTTCACGATCACCGCAATGGGTCCCGAACTGGACTCCGCAAGAATTCGGTTAAGCAGTGTCGTCTTACCCGCCCCTAAGAATCCAGTGAGCAACGTCACCGGGACGCGCAGATCATTGGTCGGGTTTGGCGTGGTCTTTGAGGCGTGAGTCATGAACATGGGCGTGCGACAAATGTAATAACATTACAAAATTATGGGAAATCAAATCGAGTGTCCAGATGGCGCAGGGCGATAGGGTCAAAGTGCCTTGATCATGCGCCTTTGACGTAGGAAGATGCCACAGAGAAAATGGGTGTGAATTGAAGTTCAGGTGAGTCAGGCCGCCTCTTCAAAACTGAACTAATGGCGTATGTAAGATATAAGTATTTGTTATGGTTTAGATATTCTCTGCATGCAGATTAGGTGCGCGGGTTTTGTCGACCGTCCGTTCTCAGTTGTTGAGAAGAGGCCACAGTCAGTAGTGTCAGGGTGACACGCACTGGACATCCTTTAACCAAAAGATCAATTTCTCGCTTAAGGCGAGAGCCTCGCCACAATAATGACAACTTGGACATGAATCTTCTTGTCCAAAGAATTTTTTAGGGCCTTGCAATGGTTGTTAATATTTCAACTCCTCCTTCGTCGTCTCCACTGAGCGCGATCCAAGGAACCCGCGCGTATGGTAACGGTAACCCGAATACCACAACGACGATTACCTATAACTTTGACCAATATGCGGGCTCCACCCCTTGGACAAACGCGTACAAAGACGATTTCAGGAAGGCACTGGCTGTTTTTGAATCCGTTGCCAACATACGGTTCGTAGAAGTCTCTAATTGGCAGGACGCTGACATTTACGAGGTTCTTGCACCGAATTCCAACCCGTACTTCTTCGATTCCCCGTATACGCTCGGGTATCACTATACGCCCTCAAATAACCCCTCCGAAGGTGCCTTCAGCACGGATTACTGGGATGCAGGCCCGGGTGGGAACGGGGATGCCGGAGGCTACTTTTTCACGACTCTGCTGCACGAGCTGGGCCACGCACTTGGCTTGGCTCACCCGCACGATTCAGGGTTGGGTACAACAGTCATGCGCGGCGTCACAGGACCGTTCGATTCTTTCGGAGCTTCGGGTTTGAACCAGGGTGTCTACACCGTCATGAGTTACAATGACGGTTGGACCTCCAAGAACGGAATTCTGCCGGTGGACGCCAAATGGGGTGGCGCTACAGGATTGGGTGCGCTGGATATTGCTGCGCTGCAAAACATGTACGGCGCGAACAATTCGTACAACTCGGGAAGCAATACATACGATCTGGCCACAAGCAACGCCAGCGGCGTCGGGTATCAGGCCATTTGGGACACAGGCGGATCCGATACAATCAGTTATTCTGGCAGTGGGATCACAGTTATCGATTTGCGACCCGCCACCCTTGATTATTCGTCTACGGGCGGCGGCGGCGTGTCTCATGTTGGGGGCGTAAAAGGCGGGTTCACGATTGCGGCCGGTGTTGTTATCGAAAACGCATCGGGTGGATCTGGGAAGGACACCATTTTTGGCAATGCCGCCGTAAACACTCTGAATGGTAACGGCGGCAACGACACCTTTTTTTCAGCCTCCAACGGATCGAACAACAACACGATCAACGGCGGTGGCGGCAGCGATACAATCTACCTCGCCAATGGATCCGGCGCAGACACTGTAAACGGTGGATCCGGTAACGACGTCGCCATTGTCAGAAACAATACAGGTTCGTTCTCGGGTGGAACTGGCACTGATACGGTCAGATTCGTAAGCGCCATCAGCAAGTATCTGTTCATCAACAATGGCAGTACCTACGAGTTTCTGGACGTTATCACCGGCAGAACCTTTACAGTGTCCAGCGACGTGGAGCGTTTCGAGTTTTCGAATGGAAATCTGGGCTACAACCTTACTCAGTTGACGAACGCAACTCAGATCTCGGACGTCGAAACGACTGGAACCGCGCTTCAACACGCCGCGCAAGGTATCTACCTGATCGGTGGTCCGGGTTCGAATGTCGCAGTTACTTTCAATGGTCAGGTTATGGGGGAGAATTCCCTCGTTGGCTGGACGGCCATTCAAGTTGAAGACGATGGCCAAGGATACCTTATTCTTTGGCGCAATGACGATGGCCGTTACGCGGAGTGGACGCTTGACGATCAGGGCGCGCGTTTGAGCGGTCGCCCGATTGCGAATGTTGTCGATGTCGAGGTGTTCTACGGCGTTGATCTGAACAATGATGGCACAATTGGTCATTTCACGACGACCGTTGAAGATGACGGCGCGACAACGCTGGCGTCGTCGACGCGTGGGGTTTACCTGATCGACGGCAGCACGGAAGTGACGTGGAGAGGGGACCAGATCGGCCCTGACAGCCTGCCCGGCTGGAGCGCGATTCAGGTTGAAAGCAACGGTCCGGGTTACCTGCTCCTGCTGCAGCATGAAGATGGCCGCTATGCGGAATGGACGCTTGACGATCAAGGCGTGCGTGTGAGCGGCCAGCCGATCACCAACGTCGTTGATGTCGAGGTGTTCTATGGCGTTGATCTGGATGGAAGCGGCTTTATTGGTCCCGCGCCAAAAGTTGCCCAACAAAAGATGGCCTTCCTTGCGCCGATTTCGGACAGTTTGTCAGATGAACCGGAATTCGATTTTGTTCCCTTGGATACGGACCACGCCACTGAGGGCGAAGAATTGCTGGCAAATGGCTTCGATCTTTCCGAGCGGTTGGGCTTGGACGGTACATCGGAGCCGGTGTCGATTGACATAGTTGATAGCGGTGGCGATCTGGGTATCGCGAACATTTTGGAAGATGACGTTTTCCTGCTCTGAAACGATTGGAGCGGTGCCGTCCTGTGGCGTCGCTCCAAAATCTGAAGCAATTGCAGATTTCCGGGTTCAATCACGCAGTTGCCGGCGTTCCAGACCAATTTTTGTCTTTCGACTGAGCCGCGTCAGGGCCAGGTGGAACTCTGAGCGCTAGGTTGAGTAGGGCTCGGAAGATTTCAAAAACCTCTTTCGCCGTTGCATCTCGGATGACGCATATTCGTCATACAGGCTTTGCTGCTCTACATTGACCAGGTTTGCGGGGATATCCAGCTGGGCCAGCGCCTTGGCGATACACAATCTGATTTCCGGCACGTCATCGGCCAGAACACAGTATTTAGTGAGGTACCAGGTCAAAAATTTTTTCTGAAAAGCCGGATCAATCGGCGAAGGTTTTCCACAAGCTTTCAGCAAGCTGTCAAGTTCGGTTACATGTGTCGTGGCCAACGCGAAATCCGATTTCGCGAAGGTGATCACATTGGCCCCTTGCAGCAAAGCCTCGAATAGGACACCGGAGTTTCCTCCAACCACACAGGACGCCTTGTTAATCAGCCCATGGATCGAACCGTCCGTCAGATAAACGCTTTCGAACTTGCGCTGCAAGTCAATCAGCATTTTTTCTACGGCACGGGATTTGCATGAAGGGTGGCGTTTTATGACCAGAGTCTGGCCAACTTTCTCACAATAATCCGCCAACGCAAACGCAACCTGAGGCGGTTTGATGTGGTTGAGCTCGGCTACGGTATCTTCGACTGTTTGCAGCGGCATGAAGATGAATTGCCCCGGCGGGTGCGACTTGATCTTTGACTGCTTGTACTTTGATGCGTTCCCTTCAGCTTGCGATTTGGCCAGACCCGCTACAAAACGCTCTGCTTCCTTTGACGAAGTCCGCTCAATACGATCCAGGAAGTTTGACGGATGGGTCGCCAATTCCGAGAAGCCGGAATATCCGAGCCTGTCCAAAGTGTAATAAGGTGGAACGTAGCTTTCTTTGAAGCGCAGAACATTTCCCGCCCGGCCAATGGAATGGAAACTGATGACCAATTGACCTGGTTTGTAAAGGCGCGGGCTCTTGTCAGCGCCAAAGGGCAAACGCACGGGCCGCACACGAACAGAGAGATCGCTTAATGCCAACATGACCGAAGAATAGAACAAGCGGTGCCTGTCGCCATCAGACGGATTGGTAAGGTGCCCATCGGACAGTTCCAGAATGACTTCAGCGTCTGTCGGCGACATTATTTTTCCCTCAATTCACCCATGGGATACAACAAACGCCCAACTATCCGGTGCAGTTTATTGTCTTGATTGCGTGCAAACAGGACAGGGTCAGCGTCGAATTGTTCCAGCCGTTCAGGGTGACGCTTCGATTTGAGTACGGGCCGGACAATCGGCCGCCAAGCACGCAAAACTCCAAATGGACCCATAACGTTCCAATCAGGAAAGATCAGGTCAACGATGAGTTTGTCACGCTTTTTCCGCGTCCATTTCTCACGCGCGAACCTTGCAGGGTTTCGCTTGTAAATTGCCTTGGTCTGGGGCGTAAGGCGGTTTTTCCAGACCCGGCGCAAGACCGGAGACAGCAACCAAAGCCGCCAGCCAAATATACCATAGTTGACGAGAATCTTGGATCGACCTACAGCATTCTGCATTGGCTCTGCTTCGAGTTCTTGGACCGGCTTGAAGCGATCATAGGCTTTGGAGACGATCGCAATTTCGTCTTGATACAAAGCGGTTTCGGCCGGTTTGGCCTTGTCGCCGCCAAACAACGTGCCTGTCGATCGTCCAAGCCACAGCTGTGCGATGTTTGCATTCGTCTCCTGACAGGCAGATCTGATCCAGTCTTCGTTGTCAGGGGTCAGCAGCCAAGGTTTTGGCATTGGCAGGTCGCGCGACTTCCTCCAGTTGCTAAGGCTTGTCGTCGCCTCTTCGATGAAGTCCAGATATGCCTCTTTTGTCCGAAATGGTCTTGAGTTGTAGCTTCGAATTAACTCAACATGCGGCCCGGACAGTTGAACGGAATTGGTCTGAGATTTCGATGGCATGGGAAGCCTGGTCAAAAGTTCCAAACCTGTCGATTGGGCAAAATCCGTAACAAGATCGTTGTCTATCAACTCGGACTTCTGGAACAGACGAATGGTTATCTTCTTTCGCTCAATTGTGCTGGCCCAGGCGTTCAACACGTTTCGGTAGTCCAGGAAACGGGCAACCTCGGCGCTTTCCAACCAGTTGGAAATCGGGTCTTCAACTCTGCCGATTGCTCCGCCGGCCACAAACTCGCAATATTGCGCGTTGGCCCATTCGACCTGATCGCGCAGGTAGACGATCATCTCAACATCATAGCCAGAGAAGTACTCTGGAATTTTATGCGCGTTCTTTTGTAAGAAATACGCTTCGCTGGAAAGGACAATGGTATGAATGCGCCCTTCCATAAGTTGAAGGCCGCGTTCAATATATTGCAGGAAAAAGCGATCGTCTGACACGATATAAGGCACAACGCCCGCGTGTCCCGCCTGTTTGTGCGGTCTCGACTCCTGCCAGAACAGACCGATTTCGGGATACCACACCCCGTTACGCATCAATTCAGGTCGGTTCTGCTCTAACAGGTGTTGAATGTAGGTGCTGCCGGTTTTTGTTGAGCCGATATGAACAACAATCCGGGGCTTGTCGAAAGGTTTGCTCGCCTCTGGCTTGGCAATCGTTACGCGTTCGTTACGCGCATAGGTATTCAAGGCGGTCTGCAGGTCACGCTGGGGTGTGGCTGCCTGCGTTTCCTTTAATGTGACCTCGTACAACTTGTCCTGTGGTATCGGCTCTCTGTTGATCACATAGTCCAGTATGTCAGCACGTTCTGCCAAAATACTTGCGGCAATCAATGGATAAGCCGAAGCTCTCGCAAGTGATTTGTTATTATGTACAAACTCCGAGAGGACTTCGTCCGGTGAGATTTGGCAATGCTCAAGGATCTGCTTCACGCTTTTTATGAACGCGTCACGCTTACCCGGCCCTTCAGAAACGGCAAACCGATAGGCTTCACCATCGACCAATTGAGCTAGCAATTGCGACACGTTGTAGCGAAGATGTTCGCGTAGCGGGCTGCTGGCATCGCCCGCACCGGCATCGAGCAGGGTATCGAGCGTGAAATTGAAGTTCTGCAACATTAGCTCGAAGTCACGCGCGGTACGAACGCGACGGGCCGTAGAGCCAACGCGAATTCGATACGCCGTGGAATCTATGTTACGCAGGCTGATTTTCTCTGCGTTCACAAGGGCTTTCACAAGAAAAGCTCTCTCTTCCCACTGCGTAGTCCGGAAGTAGATATCGTTCTGCAGCAAGAATTCCCGGCGATACAGCCAGACCCAGAAATGCCTGTTGTTCAGAATATTTGGCGTGTCCGCGTAAGTCGTTCGATAGACGTCGTCTTCAAAGAAACGTTCGGCTCTGTCCTGTTTCTTTTCAACCAGTTCATCGCCGACAAAAATAGCCTCATAAGCCTTACGGCCGCGCACCATGTCAAAGTCTTCGGACTTTGCGTGATCGTACAGAGCGCTCAGTGCTTTGGGGTTTGCCAGCCAGTCGTCACCATCGATGAACCAAACGTATTCACCACGCGCGGCCTTGATCGCCTTGTTGCGCGCAAAGCCCTGGCCGACGTTCTTGTCCAGAATAATCGGGCGAATCCTTGCATCATTCATCGCAAGGCGGTCGATTATCTCCTGGCTCCCGTCGGGCGTACAATCGTTTACCGGGATGATTTCTATGTCGCGCAATGTTTGTTTTTGAACCGAAGCGATGCACTTTTCGATATAGTCTTCAACGCCGTAGACAGGGATTACGACTGAAACTTTCGGCGGTTCTTCGGCCTCGGTTTCGGCGCGCGGCAGATCAAAAGGTCTGTTTTCTTCGATGTATTGGAGAACATCTTCAATCTCGCTCGGCGCAGTGTGTCCGGGCACGTGGTAGATCGTGTACCAAACATAAAAATAGTAAAACACCTCCTCCAGCGAACGTTCCCGCTTGCGATGGGGGATTGT
The DNA here is from genome assembly GCF_056532945.1 of Ruegeria sp. H7. Classification (NCBI taxonomy): domain Bacteria; kingdom Pseudomonadati; phylum Pseudomonadota; class Alphaproteobacteria; order Rhodobacterales; family Roseobacteraceae; genus Ruegeria; species Ruegeria sp. H7. The sequence goes on along the minus strand of NZ_JBQFNZ010000005.1, from coordinate 310,533 downwards.
CTTCCGGTCATCGGTCAGACCCCAACCCGCATAAAAAGGCGCTCCGAAACAAACGACCTCCTTGCCGGCAAACAGTGCTTCCAGCCCCATTTGGCTGGTCGCGACATAGACTTTGTCCACCATGTCAAACAAAACAAACGGGTTCACCGGCTCGCGGATTAGGCGCACACGACCAGTGGACGACAAGTGCGAGTAGTAACCGCTTCGGGTCTCTTTTTCCCATGACGTATCTGGGTGTGTCTTGACCAGAATCTCAGCGTCCGGATTTTCTTTCAACGCCGCGACCAACATCTTTTGGAAGTCATTCTTGCTGGCCTTGCCGAAAATGGTTGAGGCATCCGCGAAGGCTTGGTCACACACCAATACGCGCCGCTTATATGTCTGACTCGTCGGTGGAGCCTGCATGGGCTGCGCGTTGTATTTGCTGATGCGCTGGGATGCTATTCTGTCGATCAGGCTTTTAGCACGGGCGAGTTGCTCGGCTGACAGAGATTCCTCGCTGTTCAGTTTGTGTGTCAAACGGTTTGGGAAATCCGACATATAGTAGTGCGATATGTCGTCATAGACATAACCCAAGCAGGCGTAACGCGGGTCGCCTTCCCGAAAGGAATGAGACCAACTGTGGGTGCTTGCAAGAAAACCTTGCTCAAAGAGAATAAGATCCGCGTCGATTGGTAAAACGTCGTACAGACCCAACAGCCCCTTGTGAGATTTCTGTTCATTCTGAAAAACTGCGCCGGACCCGAAATAGCCCCGTCCCCGATCCGCATTGGGTGCATTGAAAGGCTGGATATTGGCAAACAAGCTTTTAAGGTTGGCGCCGTAGCCATTGTCAAGTGTTCCGTCGGCGTAGCCGAACACGGCCGGATCGTTTCGCAATGATAACACATGCTCACGAATGTCACGCCCGGCCTCATGGCTTGATTTTCGCAGGTCCAGGAATTCCGAAAATCTAACTTTCTTTTGACCAAAGCTCTGTTTCATTTTGGCGTCGCTTTTATTCTTTTTAAACATCGAAACTTTGGCGCTACGTTGTTAGTTCTGAAACTGCCACCAGCAGTTTCGTCTCGAGATTGGCGTTAGCATTTGGCAACCCGCGCTCGCGGGCCTCACAGAACATCTCTTCCCATTCCGCGAAGATCGTCTCTTCGGAATAATAAGTGTCAAAACGCGTCAAAGAGGTGTTGCCCATTGTCTCTCTGAGATCCGGATCAGACATCAAGCTTTTGAAGGCATTGGTCAGATTCTCTGTTGGGCTGTCAGCCGCACACAAAATACCATTTTCGCCAGACGCGATTTGTTCGTTGATCCCGCTGCAGTTTTGGAACCCGATCAGCGGCAGCCCATGCGCCATCGCTTCCAGGCCACAAAGTGGAAATCCTTCAAAGAAAGATGACAGAACGAATGCGTCGGCATCTTTGTAGTACGGATAAGTGTCGTGTGTCTCACCGACAAATTCGACAGACTTGGCGATTTTCAAGGCAGTCGCCTGTTTCCTGAGATTATCACGTTCCGGCCCGTCGCCAACAATTCGAAGAACCCAGTCCTGGTGACGTGGGTAGCTTTTGGCGAAGGCTTCGATGATCAGATGAACGTTCTTCCGGGGAACGAGACGTGCGACCGTCAGCAGTACCTTCTTTTTCTTTGACCTGTCCCCAGGTCGCGCGATCTGCGTTGGCTTTTTAACGGTATTTGGGAGAACTCGGATCCGTTCCTGCATGAAGTTCGGCAGTGTCGAGCGGAAGTCTTCGGTCAGCAAGTGAACCAGAGTGGCGCCAAAGAAAGCGGTTTGCCGTTCAAAGACTGTATTGGTTCCGATCCAACGCGGATAGCGTGGGTCAATATGCTCGGACAAAACAAGAGGCACACCCGCGCGATGCGCGCATTTCACGTAGCGCTTGAACTCTCGGTTCATATGCAGCCCCACAAGAACGTCAAACGAACGACTGGCAATAGCCAGCATCATCTGGTCGTCTTCGCGCTCATTACTGTCTTCACCGAAGTAAATAAGCTCGATGGTGTCGTCCAGCGGCCATTGCGAGCGTTGTGCCTGGTCGTCAAATGTAAAGATCGTTACGTCATGACCACGTTTCGCCATGGCATTCGCCATCATCTGTCCAACGTTTTCCGTCCCGCCTTTGCCCTTGGTTATGAAGGGGACAAAAAAGCCAATGCGCATCTTCGCGATGGGCGGCGGCGATTTCAGAGTCTTCCGAGATACAGGCACCTGTTCAGGTATCGTATTCCACTTCCAATTGACTTGGGTCAGCTGCCCTTCGAATCGTTGTTTCGCATCGAAACCTTTCGGGAAACGCCCCGCATCCCGCAGCGTTTCAAGGTCTCCATTTGCCCTGTGCAATGCGCCCTTTGGTAACGGGCCGGGGCCACGCTGAGCGATTCCGAACAGGTTGTAGCCGTGGTGAATGAACCGTCCTTCGGACAGATCGAACCCGGCGTCAGCAAGGACATACATCAAGGTGCCGAGGTTCCAGCCCGAGTTGACATGGCCCCCCACGACCTGATGTTTGAATGGCGGCACGGCTATAAAGAGGTGGCCGTCAGGTTTCAGCACACGCCGGATTTCGCCTAGCGCGCGGCCGGTGTCAGAGACATGTTCCAGAACATGAGCACACCAAACGCAATCGAGACTGGACGTGGCGATCGATTGCATGTCGCAAATATCCAGATCGGGCAGCAGTTCAATGCCCTCCGGAAAGCCCCCTTGGTCTTCGTCCAAATAAGCTTCCATGTCCATGCCGGATGCCAGAACATCCCAACCTGCACTGAAAAAGCTGCGGGCTGCCAGACCAGATCCAGTACCGATGTCTAATATGCGACCTTTCTGAGGGAAGCTGGCGATCACTTCATCGACCAGGTCCTTTTGGCCTTGGATTGACTTGGTTACGCTGATGTTCATTCGGTTCACTGGCTTGAAAGTCCTTGCGGGAGTTCGTTCGGCGTTTGCCCTAAGCCTAAGGCTCGCCGCTCTAACGATTAAAATTGTCTAACATTTTTGAAAGTGGGTGCAACATCGTATCAACCGAGCTGCTTTGGCGAAAGAGTCAGTTTCGCGAACCAAGTGGGCATCCGCGACTGAATTCAATGCGCGCGACGTTGCTGTGTCGTTCCAAGAAGCTTACTGCTGCAGGGCACTATCCTGCGCGATCGTGGGTTACTTGCGTGTTTTGGGTTGCGTCAAGGTGCTAATAACTAAGAATAAAATTCTAGCTTCTTCGCGGGGCCTCAAAACAGAGGCCTGTTCGAAAAAGTTTAGAGAACGCTGGAGGCAAATATTCCGATGAATGCCGACGGCGGCAAAGGCTATGTGGCCAAGCGTTGGTAAGTATAAGCGGGCTGTCGCCTGACCCTGAGCCTCAGGCGACTATCCGTCAGCTAAGCTAATGTAGAAGCGTTTTCCCTGCAGGTATGCGCCTCCGGCGTCATCCTGTCGCCTGATCCCTCAAATACGCCAGAAGATTCACGATATCTTCGTCCTTTCTGAGGCCCGGAAACTGCATTTTGTTACCCGGAACCACGCCCCTTGGGTCGTGCAGAAAGGCGGATAGGGTCTCGGGTGTCCAGGTTATGCCGGACTCCTGCAAGGCCTCTGAGTATCGGAATCCGTCGACCTGTGCGGCCTGGGCACCGATGATTCCGAACAGCGATGGGCCAACGCCGTTGCGCCCTTCTTTCACCTGATGGCAGGCGCTGCATTTGCGAAATATCTTTTTGCCGGCTTTGACGTCGCCGTCCAGCGCGACGGCAACGACCTGAGGCGAGGATACGGGCGCAATGCTGGCCTGTTCGTCATCCAAATGAAAGACAAACCGCGCGGTGACGGGAACGGTGCGGGTGATGCCCGGCAGATCGGCCAGTTCCATCAGCTTGTCGATGCCCGCATTCACGCCCGCATCTTCGGTGCTGACGAATACCATGTCGCTTGTTGTCACCAGTACGGAGTTCTCCGTTAGGCGCGCGACAAACAGCTCTGCGTCAAATTCGACATCTGTTCCGACCAGCGACAGGGCGGCTTCGCTGTCCAGCGTGGTGGTTTGGCCGACTTCCAATGCGGTCAGGTTCTCCATATCGATCTTGGCGGTCAGGGTTGCGGTGCCCGCTTTGCGAAAGACGTATTCGATCATCCGTTCGTTGCGGATATCGATGTTTGTCTCGACCGAGGACAGGTCGATCTCGACCTCGACCTGCCCATCCGGGCTGACCTGACCGCTAAGCGAGGTGAAGCTGTTGACCTCGCCCACCGTGTCTTTCTTGATGCTTCCATATGCAAGATGAGAGCTTTCGGGCACCAATGTCCAACTTGCGGCAAAGGCCGGGCCTGCAACAATTGCCGACGCAAACGTGACTGCCTGTATGAGATGTTTCATTTCATTCCTCCTCGGGTTATGCCAGTCCTGAGCACGCGGGCCCGGTCCGTGGAGGAGAAACACACACAGGTCGCATTTTATTCGATGGCTGGTGAAATGAGCTCGGAACAGGCGGTGCGGACCGCCGTGCAGACGCATTCCAAACGTGTCTGGCGCTTTGCGCTGGCGTTGTCGGGCGCGTCGGATGTGGCGGATGATCTGGTGCAGGCCACATGTCTGCGCGCGCTAGAACGCCACCATCAGGTGACATCGCAGGATCGGCTGGATTCCTGGCTGATGACAATCTGCCGCTCGATCTGGTTGAATGAGGTGCGCTCGCGCGCGGTGCGACGGGCGCAGGCGTTGTCGGTGACGCCCGAGGCGGAGCTTGTTGCGACCGGCCCCGATTCAGAAACGAATATTTTCGCCGCTGAAGTGTTTACACAAGTGATGCAGCTGCCAGAGGCGCAGCGCGAGACGGTGATGCTTGTGTTCGTCGAAGGATACAGCTACCGCGAAGCCGCCGTGTTGCTGGACGTTCCCATCGGCACGATCATGAGCCGGTTGTCCAGCGCCCGGCAGAAATTGAAGACCGTAATGCAACATGATGCGGCAGGCACCGCGCAACGGAGTGGCAAATGACGTTTTCCGACGAGACGCTGCAGGCGTATCTGGAAGGCACACTGGACGAGGCGCAGTCTCGGGCCATCGAAGCCGCGGTTGAGCAGGACGCCGCGCTGGAAGGCCGCCTGATGGCGCTTGATCCGTTTGCGCCCGTCGTGCAGCAGGTGTTCGAGGGCCTGCCCGCCGTTGCCCCGGAGATTGACCTGCCTGCGCCCTCTGCCCCTGAACGGTCGGGCGGTGTGGTGCGGTTGTGTGCCGTGGCCGCATCCGCCGCAATTGCTGCCTTTGCAGTAACCTTCTGGGCCACGCGCCCGGCCGAGTTGGGTTGGGCGCAGCAGGCGGCGATCTACCAGTCGTTATATGTGCCGGAAACCATCGCCGGGCTGGATGTCTCGCCTGCCACGCTGGATGCGCAGATCGCTGAGGCCGAAGAGACGTTGGGCCGGTCTTTGAACCGAGAAACGCTGGAGTCCCTGCCGGGGCTCGAGTTGAAGCGGGCACAGATCCTCTCGTTCAAGGGCAAGCCGCTGGTTCAGATCGTGTTCGCGGATGAGCAGGGCCAGCCGCTGGCCTTCTGCGTGATCCGGCAGGGTCCGGCTGCCCCCGCCAAGGACGTCAAGCAGGCGGTGCTAAGCGGTCTGGCCACCGCGACATGGGCGCAGGGCGGGTATGGCTATATGCTGCTGGGCAGCGATCCCCAGACGGACCTGAGCGGTGAGTTGGGCGTGCTGACCCAGACATTTGCGGGTTAAAGCGCTTTGCGTTTATCTTGAATCGGAATGCGCTTCCTCTCCCTTTGGTCGAACGCGCATTCCGATGAATGTACCTCAGACAAAACGCAAAACGCTGTAGAAGAAACCCCTTGTGAACCGTCCAAAATGCCCAAAGAATGCGGGCATGAAGTCGAAACATGTCATACCTGCGCCTGAGGATGAGGCCGAAGACGCCACACCGCGCAGCATCTATGACACCGACCCCCCGGATGACGATGATCTGTGGTTCCTGCCGCCCGAAGAGGATGAACCACGCGACGATTTCCTGCCCCCCGGTCCTCGCGCAGATACGCGGGTTTTGTTTGATCCGCGCGATTGGCGCAGAGCGCAATCAGAACTGTCCGCCGAACTGGCAGATCTGGCTGTCACCTTTGGGGCCTTGGACGAGCGCTTGCGGGCCGGACCCGAGGGGTGGACCCATCGTCTTGCGCTGATGGATGTATCCGATCTTGGCTGGTGGACCGGGGATCGCATCAGCGTCGACCGGCTGGCCCTGTGGACGGGTCTGCGGATCGGCGCGACCAGTGATGATGTACAGGCGCTGTTCCGGGCAGGTTGGGCCGTGCGGCGTCTTACATCTGGCGCGGCGCCCTCGGCGCACGGCTGGGAGACCGGACTGGCCGCATTTCTCGACCGGATGGCGCAGGGGATCGAAGAGGTGCCCGAAGCCGTTGCCGATCTGGCCGAGGTCATGCGCAATGCCGAAGGGTTGCACCCGGTCACGCAGGCGGCCATCGCGTTTCACGCCTGGCGCGCGCTATCCGAAGGAATTGGTCAGGATACAGAGGCCGCGATCATTGCTGCGCGTCACGCCGCCTCGATGGGGCGGGGCGGGGCGCTGTTCATGCCGCTGGCGCTGTCCGGTCCCGGCGCCTTGCGCGGGGTTGGCGAGCCGGAAGAAAAACTTTCAGCGTGGATCACCGGGGCAGGGCAGGCGGCGCTGGCGGCCCTGTTGCATCTGGATCGCGTCAGCGCGTGGGAGGTGCGTGCCCGTGAAGCCACGCAGGACCTGTCCGGGCGCACGCCGCCGGTGCTGATCGACGTTCTGACCGCCTGGCCGATGGTGTCGGCCCCGCTGGCCGAGGAGCTCACCAAAGCCTCGCGCGCGGCGGTTCAGCGCAATATCGACCGCTTCATGCGGCGCGGCCTGATCCGCGAGGTCACAGGGCAGGGACGTTACCGCGTCTGGACGGCGGCGCTGTAGTCCAGCAGCCATTCGCGAAAAATGCGCGCCGGAGGTCGCAGGTCGGTGCGGGACGGGTAGATCAGGTGATAGGCCTCTTGCCCGGCGACCTGAGCGTCGGGAAGGCAGGGCACCAGCCCCGAAACCTGCATGATCCGATCCGACGCGGGCGCGCGGGCCAGCGCGATCCCGGTACCGCTGGCCGACAGCTCGGCAGCCATGATCGAATTGTCAGCAAAAAAGAACCGGGCCTGCCCGGCGGGTAAACGCATGGTTTCGAACCAATGCGGCCAGCTTACGCGATGGGTCGAAACCTCGATCAAAGTGAACTGAAACAGATCCTGGGGGGTTTGAATCCGGGCGGCAATCTCTGGCGGCGCGACGGGGTACAAAACCTCGCGCAGCAGTTCATCGCCTTCATTGCCGAACAGGGCGGGGTTGCCGAAGACGATTTGCAGATCCGTGAATCGGTTGGCGAAGTCCGACGCAATGTTCCCGGTGGCCAGCGAAAGGTTGATCTGTGGTTGCGCGGCCTGAAACGCAGGCACGCCTTTGGCCAGAATCCCATGGGCGAACAGCAAAATGGATTGCACATAAAGCCGCTGCTCGCGGGTTTCTCCGAACAGGCCCGAGGTCGCGGTTTCCAGCATCAGAAGGGATTGCTGAACCGTTGGCAGATAAGCCCGACCTGCTTCGGTCAGCGTAACCGCATGGGCGTGACGGTGGAACAAAGGAGTGCCCAGCCGGGTTTCCAGCGCTTTGACCTGCTGGCTGACGGCAGCGGCGGACATGTTCAACTGCGCGGCGGCCCGCGCAAAGCTTTCGGTTCGCGCCGCAGCTTCGAACACGCGCAACCAGTTGAGAGAGGGAATGCGCCGAGACATGGGAGCAGGCTAAGTCAAGCTTAGCCTGACAGGCAAGAGGTTCAGTTATGGAATACTGAAAAGCCGGGATAGGCTGAAAGCGCAAAGCGAACAGGTGACCGGATGTCTATGAATACCACTTTGACCCAAGAACAGGCCGACCAGTATTGGCAGGACGGCTTTCTGTTTCCTCTTTCCGTCTTTTCCAAAGACGAAGCCGCCGGGTATCGGGCGGAATTGGAACAGATCGAGCGCGACTGGCTGGCCGCAGATCTGCCCTTGCCGCTGAACACCTATAAGCGGATCAACGCACATCTGGTCGTTCCGCTTGCCGCGCAGATTGCGCAGGACCCGCGCGTTCTGGATGTGGTCGAAGGCGTTCTTGGCCCCGATATTCTGATATGGTCGGCTGAGTTCTTCATCAAAGAGCCGAATACCAAACACACGGTTGGTATGCATCAGGACCTGACCTATTGGGGCATGGGTGAGACGCCCGATCAGGTCACGGCCTGGATTGCGCTGTCACCGGCAACGGTTCAAAGCGGGTGCATGGATTTCGTGCGCGCCAGCCACAAGAATCCGATCCTGCCGCATACGGATACCTATTCGGACACCAACCTTTTGTCCCGTGGTCAGGAGGTAGCCGTAGACGTTGCGGACAGTGACAAAACCCATGTCGAGCTTGCACCCGGCCAGATGTCGCTTCATCACGGGTTGACGATCCATGGGTCTGGGCCGAACCAGTCCGAAGATCGGCGGATCGGCCTGGCGATCCGTTATCTCAGCCCCGGCGCCCGGCAATTGGTGGCCGACAAAGACTATGCGCTGCTGGCACGAGGGTCTGATGCCAACAGCAATTTCATCCCGGTTCAGCCGCCGACCGAATTGTTCTCATCCGAGTCTCTGGCGATCTATGAACAAGTGCGCCGGGACCAAAGCAAGGCATTGACCGACGGGGCCAGCAACTCGGTTCCGCTATACGCTGCGAAGTGAGGGCGAGTTCATCGGGCGCTCAGCGCCCGACCCCAACATAGGTTTCAAAGCCGGATTTCAGCACTTTGCTTTCGGAATAGATGTTGCGCAGATCGACCATCCGGGGCGTGTTCATCGCCTCGGCCAGATCGTTCAGGTTCAGCGCGCGGAACTCGTTCCATTCGGTCAGCAGGACCACGACGTCGGCCCCTTTTGCGGCGGCATAGGGATCCTCGCACCAGTCAACGCCGGGCAACAGGGCCTCACCTTCGGATTTGCCTTGCGGGTCGACCACGCGCACCTTGGCCCCGCCGCCGATCAGGGCCGGGACGATGGTCAGCGATGGTGCATCGCGCATGTCATCGGTGTTGGGCTTGAAGGTGACGCCCAGCATCGCAACGGTTTTGCCGTTGAAACTGTCATTGCAGGCATCGCGGATTTTCTCGATCATCCGCTTCTTCACCTCATCATTCACGCGTATGACGGTTTCGGTGATCTGCATGGGATGAGCATGCTCCTGACCGATCCGCGCCAGTGCGGCGGTGTCTTTCGGGAAGCACGAGCCGCCATAGCCCGGCCCTGCATGCAGGAACTTGTTGCCGATACGCCCGTCCAGACCGATGCCGCGCGCGACCTCTTTCACATCGCCGCCCACCCGTTCGCACAGGCCCGCGATTTCGTTGATAAAGGTGATCTTGGTCGCCAGAAATGCGTTGGCGGCATACTTGATCATCTCGGCGCTTTCCAGATCGGTGGTCAGGATAGGGAAGTCGCGCAGATAGAGCGGGCGGTAAATCTCGGCCATCACTTCGGCGGCGCGGTCGTTTTCAACACCAACCACCACTCGGTCGGGGCGCATAAAATCGTCAATCGCCGCACCTTCGCGCAGGAATTCCGGGTTCGAGGCGACATCGAAATCCGCATCCGGATTGGCGGCAGAGACAACCGAATGCACCTTGCGGTTGGTCCCCACGGGCACCGTCGATTTGGTGACGATGACGGTGTAGCCGGTGACGGCCTGAGCAATCTCTTCCGCGGCGGCCATCACATAGGTCAGGTCTGCGTGGCCATCGCCGCGACGCGTCGGCGTGCCCACGGCGATGAAAACTGCATCCGCGCCGTCCACGGCTGCGGCCAGATCGGTGGTGAAACTCAGCCGTCCTGCGGCTACGTTTTTGGCCATCAGCACATCAAGGCCGGGCTCGTAAATCGGAACGTCTCCGGCCCGCAGCATCTCAATCTTTGCTTCGGCCTTGTCGACACAAATCACGTCATGGCCAAAATCCGAGAAACACACCCCCGACACCAGGCCCACATAGCCGGTGCCGATCATCGCAATACGCATTCTAAAAAATCCTTCTCACCAATTACCGCCTGCGGCGCGGATACCATCAAAGAAACTGCGCCCAGTTTCAATGCCTGACAGGGGCTTTGACCGGCATTCGACAGTTTCTTGCTGTTCTGACGGTGTGATTTGGTGCAGAGGATTCAATCTCTGGGCGCGCAGAGAACGGGTTGAGGCAAATCCACTCAACCCGTTCAGTCTGCGCCGGGTAACGAAAGGGCGTTACGTCAGAACCAGCGCCCGACAGCGATGGCAGTTGGTGACACGGTTGCGCTGTCCGAGGTTGCGGACAGCACCTTGTAGGCTGCTTGTGAACCGGATGGGGTGTCGAAGCCCACAAACCGCGCCAAAGCGCCGCCGCCGCCGCTGATCGCGGGTGTGTTCGCGAAGGTTGCAGGGAAGGCCCATGTCGCGGTGGCGCTGGCAAACAGCGCACCCTCGACATTTGTGCAATCGGTCGCGGGCAATGTGGCGGTGCAGATTTGGGTCCCGTCGGCAAAGCGCACATAGTCCCCGGTTGCGCTGCTGCCGCGTTCGATCACTGCGCCGGTCGGGGTGCCTGCCGCTTCTGACACTGTGCCCAGCAGGTTGCCCGGCCCATAGCCGTAATCCGCGCGCATCAGGCGACCCGAGGTTGTGTCATCGGGGCTGCTCTGGACCGCCGACCCAGCTGCGTGGCCGGTGGCGGGATCAAAGCTCAGCGCTTCGGTCCATGTCCCGCCATCCGGGGACACTTTGATCGAAAAGCCAGTGCTGCCGGAAAGCCCCATCTCTGCATGGCCCGTCCAATTGGACTGGAACAGCAGGGATGCGGTCTCGGACGCGCCGGATTTGTTGATCTTTAGCTGGTGACCGCCGCCATCATGGCTCAGCAACGTGGCCGGGCTGCGAACAGACAATCGGTTGGTGCTGTCATAACTGGTGGCGACACCCACGCCATCCAGATTTTGCGTCGCAATCGGAGGAGTAACCCACGCGTTGCCATCCCAAATCTTCAATTGCGCGCTGGCCAGATCCCAAGCGCGCCATCCCGGTTGAGGGGCGACAAAACGCCAGGCGTTGTCCAGCCAGGCGGCCAGCTCACCGCCATGCCCCGACCAATCCCCGCCGGGTGTCGCACCCAATGCGTGGATTTCCCCCTGTTCGGGTGCGGGTGGTGGCGTGATTGCTTCGACAGATGCGACGGTCAACTGAACAACCAGATCCAGCTCGCGCAGCGCCTCGTTATGGGTGACGTGTTTCTGTGCCTGCGACGGTTGCAGGAAAGGCAGGTTCAATCGGGGTGAGTTCTGAGACACGGGGCGCGTCCTCCTGTAGCTGTCGGTCCGACGTTTCTGTTGCGCGCCACCCTGCCGCGAGGCGCGTGAATCCCGTCTGACCGGGCCGAACGCCCGATTTACCCGCCGCTAACAGGTGGTTTCCAATTTGGGGACAAACCTTGACTGAGCGCTGATCTGTTCAGGCATTCGCCAAGGGTGTTCCGGGTGGGTGATTCTGTGAACCCACCTTTCAGACGCAGTTAGCTGCGCGCGTAGATATCTTCGTACCGGATGATGTCATCCTCGCCCAGATAGCTGCCGGTCTGAACTTCGATCAAAACCATCGGAACCTTGCCGGGGTTTTCCATCCTGTGAACCGCGCCCAACGGAATGTAGACCGACTGGTTTTCCGACACCAGGCGGACCTCATCGTCGATGGTGACCTTGGCCGTGCCCTTGACGACAATCCAGTGTTCGGACCGGTGGTGATGGGATTGCAGGCTCAGCGCTGCGCCGGGATTGACGTGGATGCGTTTGACCTGAAACCGGTCATCGACCACAAGGCTTTCAAACCACCCCCACGGACGGTGATCGACGGGCAGAGATTCCGCCTGACTGGCGCCCTTGGCCTTCAAAGCGCTGACCGCCTGTTTGACGTCCTGAGCCCGGTCCATGCTGGCGACCAGAACCGCATCGGGCATGGCGACGGTGATGATGTTTTCAAGACCCATGGCCACCACCTCTTGCGCCGGGGATTCCGAGCGGATTAAGACGTTGTGGCAATCGATGGTCGTGACCTCTCCGGTCGTGGCCACGCCGTCTGCGTCGGGTTGGCTCAATTCGTGCACGGCGGTCCAGCTTCCCACATCGGACCAGCCAGCGGCATATGGGACAACGCTGAGGTTTTGGGCCTTTTCCATCACCGCATAGTCGATCGAAATGTCGTCAGCCTGCGCCCATTCTCCGGCATCCAGCCGCAGAAAGCCCAGATCGGTTTTTGCTTGCTCGACAGCTTGTTTGACGGGGGCGATCAATCCCGGTGCGTGTTCTTCGAACGCAGCAACGATGTCGCGCACGGCGAACAGGAAAATCCCTGAATTCCACAGATAGCTGCCATCGGCCAGCATGGCCTTGGCATTGTCCAAATCCGGCTTTTCTACAAACCGATCCAGCGGCACGGCCGCGCCGGATGTGTCAGGCGTCTGGCTCAGCTTCAAGTAGCCGTAGCCCGTTTCAGGCCGGTCCGGCGTGATGCCGAATGTCACCAGATCCCCGCGGTCAGAAATCGCGTTCACGCCTTGCGCCACGGCGGCATGAAAGGCGGATTTGTCTGGGACCACGTGATCAGACGGAGCGACAAGCATGATCGCCTCTGGATCGCTGTTGGCCAGATACAACGCAGCCGCCAGAACCGCAGGCGCAGTGTTGCGCCCTTCGGGCTCGATCAGAATCGGGCCGGGGTCGATGCCAACGGCCCCCAACTGCTCGGGCACAACAAAGCGGAAGGCTTCGTTGGTCAGAATCAAGGGCTTGGCATACGGCGCGCCGTCCGGCCCGCGCATCCGCTGGGCGCAATCCTGCAACAGGCTCGTCTCACCCACCAGCGGCACGAACTGCTTGGGGTAGCTTTTGCGCGACAGGGGCCACAGTCGGGTGCCTGACCCACCGCACAGAATGACGGGATAGACAGTATTCATGATGCGCACGCCTTTGAACTGCAAGTACCCGACGGTATCGCCTTAATTGCAGTCAAGGGAAAGGGCCTGTGATTATTGGGCCGCTTTCCCCGTGGCAACGATGTCATTCAGATATTGGCTCAGATCGCCGCGCAGATCGTCGCGGGCCAGCGCAAACGCCACTGTGGCCTGCAAAAACCCGGCTTTCGAGCCGCAATCGAAACGCTGCCCGTCGAACTTGTAGCCAAAGACCGGAACGCCGTTGCGGATGTCTTCCGCGATCGCATCGGTCAGTTGAATCTCGCCACCGCTGCCGGATTTCATCGAATTCAGGTTATAGAGGACCGACGGGCCAAGCACATAGCGCCCGATCACGGCAAGGTTCGAAGGTGCCTCATCCGGTTTGGGTTTCTCAACCATACCCCGCGTGCGCACCACGGTGCCCACATTGTCGCCCACATCCAGAACCCCGTACGAGCTTGTTTGTTCATGCGGAACTTCCATCGCGGCGACCATGTTGCCGCCTGTTTCCTCATAGGCTTCGATCATCTGCTGCAAACACGGTTTGTCGGCGGCGATGACGTCGTCGGGCAGCATCACGGCAAAGGGTTCATCCCCGATCAGACGCCGCGCGCACCAGACCGCGTGGCCAAGCCCCAACGCCTTGTGCTGACGGATATAGGCAATCGCGCCGCTTTCCATGTTGGTGGCGTTCAGCGTTTCCAGCAGATCGTGTTTGCCTTTGGCCTCTAACGCCTGTTCCAGCACCAGATTGTGGTCAAAATAATCCTCAAGCGCCGACTTCCCGCGCGAGGTTACAAAGATGAATTCCTTAATCCCGGCAGCGCGCGCTTCGTCGATGGCATATTGCACCAGCGGACGGTCAACCAGGGTCATGATTTCCTTTGGAACCGATTTCGTTGCTGGCAGAAATCGGGTGCCCAGCCCGGCTACGGGAAAAATCGCTTTGGTGACCTTACGTGTCATAGTGCCTCTCAATTCGTAATTCGGCCGGAAGGTCGCAGCGCGTCCGGCATTTCCTCATAGGCTGCGAAACCAGATCAATCAATGATGCCCGTCCTTGTGGGCGTGAATAGGATAAATCGTGCCATTTGGAAGGGTCAGAGTCAAAATCCAATCGTTAACGTGAAGGATTTGTCATCCGGAGTTTACCCATTGTGCATTGCATATGCCCCGATCAGTTTTTCAGGCTGGCTTTCATGCGCTGTTCCGGAAAACAAGTCGCGCTTTGGCCTGTCGCCTCTTGCCAGCGTCCGATTGATCGGCGGGTTTTGAACCCCGGCAGCCCATCCGCCCCGCCGACGTCATGGCCTTGCGCTTCGAGCGCGCGTTGCATCGCCGCAATGTCCGAGCGGTAGAGGCCGCCAACCTTCCCCCAGCGGCCAGAGAAATCGCCGACGCCAAACTGGATCCGGTCCCCGACATGGCCGACAAACAGGGCATAGAGGTCGCTTTTGTTGTACTCTTTCAGCACGTAGAAATTCGGCGTCACCACAAAGGCAGGTCCGTTGCGCCCGGCGGGCATCATCAGATAGCCTTCACCCGCCAGTTCATGGGCCGGGAAGGGCTTGCCCGAGACGCGCGTGATGCCCATTGCCGCCCAATCGCGAATGGGCCGCCCCTGATCCGGCCCTTCCAGCGCGCAGGACACTGCGTTGGGCACCGTCACCTCGAACCCCCAGTCTCGGCCAGTGACCCAGCCATGCCGGGCCAGATAATTCGCAATCGAGGCCAGCGTGTCATCGGCAGAACCCCAGATATCCGCCCGCCCGTCGCCATTTCCGTCGGCGGCATAGGTCAGAAAGCTGGATGGCATGAATTGCGGCTGCCCCAACGCCCCGGCCCACGAGCTTTTCATGTCCCGGACATGCCCGGCTTCGGCAATTTGCAATGCGGCGATCAATTCACCGGTGAAATAGTCAGCCCGTGTGCTCATGAACCCTTTGGTGGCCAGCACCTGAAAGGCGTCATGACGGATCGGGACCTGTCCATATCCGCTTTCCCGGCCCCAGATGGCCAGAAGGATGCGCGCGGGCACACCGGTCTGCGCCTCAACCCTTGCAAGGGTCGCGGCATGACGTTTCGCCATTTGCCGCCCGACAGACGTTGCCCCCTGAACCGAGCCCGCGTTGAAATACCGCCCGGGCGAGCCGAACTCGGCCTGCTTCTGCTTTTTTGGCGTCTTCGCCTTGCTGCCGGGCGGGACAAGATCGGGCAAGTCCCAGTTCAGAGTAACCCCTGAAAAGGCGCGGTTCATGGTGTCACGAGAGACACCCTTGGCACGGGCCTGCGGCCAGATCGTTTGGTTCAGCCAGGACTGAAATTGCCGCTCAACCGCTGCGCGATCCTGCGCATTGGCGCTGCTGGCCGCAAAGACCAACAGAAGGATGGAAAGAAATGCACGCATCGGATGTTTGCTGCCCTGTGCCTGTCTGGTTAAACCCAAAGTTCTTGCCGTCAAGGATGCAGGAAGTGGGCAAATAAATCCATTCCTGCTCTTCCAATAGACGAATCCTCTGCGTTCTCGAAAAAACCTTGAGAATTGTCCTGCACTTGCCGATAGTTGACGCTAATCGGGGGCCACAGAGGACAGGCAGGTATGAGTACCATCAGAATGCCCCTCGGGTCGGTTTTGGCGCTGATCGCGGTGGCTATGCTGGTTGCCTCGGCCCAGATGGCGGGTGCCAGCGACAGTTTCATGGACCCTCAGGGCCCTATTGCGGCCGTTCAGAAAACACACCTGTTGCGGGCGACGGTGTTGATCCTTGTGGCGGTTGTGCCTGTTCTGGTGCTGGTCCCTCTGATTGCGCTGCGCTATCGCCGCCGAAAGGGTGGCACTGCGGCTTACAGCCCGAATTGGGACTTTTCCGCCCGGCTTGAGATGCTGATGTGGGGTATCCCGGTGGTGATCGTGGCGATCCTGTCCTTCTATCTGTGGAAGGCGACCCACAGGCTGGATCCCTATGCTGCACCTTTTGGCGATGAGCCCGCCGTGCAGGTTCAGGTTGTGGGTCTGGATTGGAAATGGTTGTTCATCTACCCCGAACTGGGCATCGCCAGCGTGGGCGAACTGGGCATTCCTGTCAAACAGCAGATCGCCATGACGCTGACCACGGATACCGTGATGCAATCCTTCATGATCCCGGCGCTTGCGGGGCAGATCTATGCGATGCCGGGCATGACAACTCAGCTACATTTGGTGGCAGACCGGCCCGAGACGATGCAAGGCGAGAACACGCAGTATAACGGGCGCGGCTTCACCAAGCAGAAATTCGAAACGCTTGCCATGCAGCCTGACGAATTCGAGACATGGGTCGAAAGCGTCCGGCAAAATGGCATCGTGTTGGATCAGGCGACCTATCAGACCCTCGCCATGCGCACAGATCGGGATGAGGTACAGGCGACGCTTGGAACTGCGCAAATGCCTGAAAACGCGCTGTATTTCCGACTGGACGATGGCGATCTGTTTCAGACGATCCTGCATCGCTATCACTCGGGACAGGCTTTGCCATTGGATCAACAACCGGGAACAACCGCTTACGGGCAGGAGGTCGGGCAATGACATCAGAGTCCGGCTTTTTCGGTCGCCTTAGTTGGGACGCATTGCCCATCACGGGCCTGATCCAGAACCCGAACGCAAATGAGATCGTCGCCAATGCCGCCGCAGCGGTGGTTATCGTTGGCGCGGTTGCGGTGGTTGCCCTGCTGTCATGGTTCCGCCTGTGGGGTCCACTCTGGCGCGATTGGCTGACCAGCGCTGACCACAAGAAAATCGGCATCATGTATATCGTCTTTGCTATCGTGATGCTGGCAAGGGGCGTGCTGGAAGGCGTTGTCATGCGCGCGCAACAGGCCGCAGGGCCGGGCGAGGGTTTCCTTGAGGCCGAGCATTTTGCCGAACTGTTCAGCACCCATGGCACGATCATGATCTTCTTCGTCGCTGTGCCCTTTGTCTTTGGCATCGCCAACTATGTCGTCCCGCTGATGATCGGCGCGCGGGATGTGGCCTTCCCGGTGATGAATCAGATCAGCCTCGGCCTGACCGTTTCAGCAGGGATGATGCTGATGGTGTCGCTGGTTGTGGGCCATTTCTCGACCGGAGGTTGGACGGCCTATCCGCCCTATACAGGGGCCGCGTTTAATCCCGGCGTTGGGCCGGATTACTGGATCTGGGCCATTGTCGTCTCTGGGATAGGAACCACGCTGACCGGGATCAACTTTGCCGTCACGATCTACAAGCTGCGTGCACCGGGCATGACCTTTATGCGGCTGCCGATGTATTGCTGGACGATCATCTGTAGCTCGATCCTGATCGTCTTTGCCATGCCGCCCCTGGGTGTTGCGGCGCTGTTGCTGGCCGCTGACCGTTATCTGGATTTCCACTTTTTCACCAATGACCTTGGCGGCAACATGATGAACTACGCCAACCTGTTCTGGCTGTTCGGCCACCCCGAGGTCTATCTGCTGGTCCTGCCCGCCTATGGCATCTATTCCGAGATCTTCGCGACCTTCTCGGCCAAACGACTTTATGGCTACACCTCGCTGGTCATCGCCACCATGTCGATTGCGGTACTGTCCTTTACGGTCTGGCTGCATCACTTCTTTACCATGGGCCAAAGCGCGCTGATCAACGCCGTCTTTGGCATTGCAACCATGCTGATTGCGATCCCGACCGGAGTGAAGGTTTATGACTGGATGGCCACCCTCTGGCGCGGGCGCATCCGGTTCTCGGTGCCGATGTTGTATGGGCTGTCCTTCCTGATGCTGTTTGTGATCGGCGGGCTCAGCGGCGTGATCCTGGCAAACCCGACTGTCGACTATCAGGTGCATAACACGCTGTTTCTGGTGGCTCATTTCCACAATGTGCTGCTTCCGGGCGTGCTGTTCGGTTTGCTGGCTGCCTATAATTATTGGTTCCCCAAGGCCTTCGGGTTCCGCCTGCATGAAGGTTGGGGCAGGGTGACTGTTGCGCTTTGGACCATTGGGTTCATGCTGACCTTCCTGCCGCTGTACTTTGTCGGCCTGATGGGCATGCCGCGCCGGTCCTACAGTTGGGAAGACCCCAGCTTTCACCCCTATATGATTGTCGCCGTTATCGGAGCGCTGGTCATAACGGCGGCTCTGTTTTCAGTTCTGGTCCAGCTTTGGATCAGCATCCGCGACCGGGATAAGACCCGCGTGCCTGTAGGGGACCCATGGGATGGGCGCACTCTGGAATGGTCGATCCCGGCGCCGCCGCCGCCCTATAACTTTGCCATCATCCCGCAGGTGACGGACCGGGATAACTTTGCCATCGCCAAGGAACGCAACGCGGCCTATCCGACGCCGGACGCCTATGAAGACATCGAAATGCCCCGAAACACAGGTATCGGCTTCATCCTCTGCGTGACCAGTGGCATCTGGATGTTTGCCTTGGTCTGGTGGATCTGGTGGCTGGCTGCGCTTATGACTGTTGCGATGATCCTGACCTTCATCCTCTGGACCTTCGACACCAGCACCGAGATCACGATTCCAGCCGAAGAGGTGCGCAAAGAGCATGAGGCATGGTTGGCGCTGGTCCACAGCGAAGCCGCCGTGGACCGTGATCATGAGACCGCGCCGGAAAACCGCGGCCTCGCCCGCCCGGATTTGGAGGCGGTGACATGAAGCGCGCGCCAACCCACAGCTATCCGGGGATCAACCTCGGCGACCGCCACGCCAGCGCCCACAAGGCGTCCGAGGTCGTAACCTTCGGCTTCTGGGTCTTTTTGATGAGCGATCTGGTCTATTTCGGTCTGATGTTTGCCATCTACATCACTATGATCGATGCGCAGGCGGGCGGTCCGGGCCCGCATGAGTTGTTCGATTTGACCAGCATCTTCGCCCAGACGATGATCCTGTTAACCAGCAGTCTGACCGTTGGGCTGGCAATGCTGGCCCTGAAATACAACCTGCCCCGGCCAAGGATTATTCTGTGGTTCGGCGTGACGCTGCTGTTGGGCATCAGCTTCCTCGTTCTGGAAATCCGGGACTTTATCGCCATGGCCGAAAAGGGCGGCATCCCGCAGCGCAGTGGGTTTCTGTCGGCCTTCTACGGTCTTGTTCCATTGCATGGCCTTCACGTGGCCGCCGGCTGCGTGTGGCTGGTGGTGCTGGGCATCCAGTTGCGGGTGATGGGCATGACCGATCTGGTGATCTCGCGCGTGGTGCGGCTGGCGCTGTTCTGGCACTTTCTCGACCTAATCTGGATCGGCATCATCACAATCGTCTATTTCGGAGGGCTGACCTATGGATAAACGCTCTGAAATGCACCGGCGCGAGCGGCGGCGCTATGTGATTGGCTATGGCGGGTCACTGCTGCTGACGTTTGCCATGTTCGGCGTGGCCTATCGCTGGGGGATCGAAACGACCGGAGTGTATCTGACCATCGGTCTGCTGGGGCTGGCCCAGCTTATTTTCCAACTTGTCTACTTCCTGCATATCGACCGCCGTCGCAGCAGCCGAGAGGATCTGGATCTGATCCTGTTCTCAACCCTTGTTCTGCTGATCATCATCCTGGGCACAGTCTGGATTTTGGGCAATCTGGCGATCCGTATGCATGTGCACCCGATGTAAGAAGGTCTGAGTTATGAAGTCGCTGAAGCTGGTCGCAATTCTTGTCATGCTTGCCGCGATTGGTGCGGGGCTGTTCCTGTTCTGGCGACATGAAGAGAGGTATCCGTCCACGCAAGACGCCTATGTCGGCGCGAATATCATCTACATCGCGCCGCAGGTGACCGGGCAGGTGGCCAAGGTACATGTTGACGAAAACCAAGCGGTCAAAAGCGGCGATCTGCTGTTCACCATAGATGACACGCAGTTCAAGGCGTCGGTGGATCAGTCCAAGGCCAATCTGGACAGCGCCGAGCAGCAGGCCAAATCATACGCAACTCAGATTGCGGCCGCCGAGGCATCGGTCGCAAGCGCGCAATCCGCTTATGACACAGCGCAAAAGGCGCTGGAACGCGCCAAAGTTCTGTTCTCGACAGGGGATGTGGCGCAGTCTTCGCTGGATCAGACAACCTCGGATTTCGCGCAGGCTTCGGCACAGTTGACCAGCAGCCAGTCCAGCCTTTTGGCCTTGCAAAGCGGGCTGGCGGCGAAGCAGGACGATATACTGTCAGCACGCGCCCAGCTGGAAATCGACAAGGCCAATCTGGCCTGGACCAAAGTCTTTGCTTCCGCCGATGGCTGGATTGCCAACCTGACCCTGCGGCCCGGATCGTCGGTGTCTGCCAATGCGCCGCAGTTTTCCATCGTCGAATCCGCCGACTGGTGGGTCGATGCGAATTTCAAGGAAACCGCGCTGCCGCGCATTCGTCCCGGTCAGCCGGTGACGGTTCAGATCGACATGCTGCCGGGAGTGACTTTGACGGGCAAAGTCGCCTCGATCGGGCGCGGGTCGGGGGATACATTCTCATTGCTGCCCTCCGAGAATTCCAGCGGCAACTGGGTCAAGGTCACCCGCCGCTTCCCCGTTCGGATCGAGCTTGATCCGACCGATGCACCCCTGCGGGTTGGTGGCAGCAGCAAGGTGGTCGTGGACACAACAGCGGCAACACAATGACCGGCGTGACAAGCAGCCACGTCAATCCGGTGATCGTGGTCGCCGTGGTCTGCAGTGCTATTCTGGAAGTGCTGGACAGCACAATCGTCAACGTGGCCCTGCCGCATATTCAAGCCGCGTTCGGGGCCACCACCGATCAGGCCACGTGGATCCTGACCAGCTATATCGTCTCGGCCGTTGTGGTGATGCCGCTGACCGGCTTTGTCGCGCGCCGGGTCGGGCGACGCCGCTTGATCCTGACCGCCGTGACCGGCTTTGCCTGCATGTCGATCATGTGCGGCCTGTCCTGGAGCCTTGAGACCATCGTGTTCTTCCGACTGGCGCAAGGCATGTTCGGGGCCTTCCTGATCCCCTTGTCGCAATCTATTCTGTTCGACGCCTTCCCGCGCGAAAAACGGGGCGAGGCGATGGCCGTATTTGGCCTCGGTGTGGTCGTGGCCCCGGTTCTGGGCCCAACGGTGGGCGCGATCCTGACCGAGTATTTTTCGTGGCGGATGGTCTTTTTCGTGAACCTTCCCATTGCGGCCATGGCGCTGCTGTTGCTTGCCGGAGAGCTGCCGAAAGACGAGACCGAAGAGGTGAAGATCGATTGGCAGGGGCTTGCGCTTCTGGCCCTTGGCATCGGGTGCCTGCAGTTCATTCTGGATCAGGGTGAGACCAAGGACTGGCTGTCCTCGCGCATTATTCAGGTTGCGCTTGTTGCGTCGGTTCTGGGCGCGCTGGGGTTGATCGTACATTGCCTGACAGCAAAAACTCCGGTTGTTGATCTGCGCCTTTTCGCGGACCGCAACTTTGCCCTGTGTAATCTGGTGATCGTGGGGTTTGCGGTGTCGCTCTATGGCGGCATCGCCATTTTACCGACCTTTGTTCAGACGCTGCTGGACTATCCGGTCATCGAATCCGGCCACCTGTTCATCCCGCGTGGTCTTGCGGCCGGCGTGTCCATGGTCGCAACCGGGGCCGTGCTGGTGAAACGGTTTGACCCCCGTGTGCTGGCCGGGGTCGGAATGACGCTGACCGCAATCAGCAATTTCATGATGGGGATGCTGAACTTGAATGCAGGATTCTGGGAACTGGCCATTCCCGGCATCATCAGCGGTCTGGGTATGGGGCTTGTCTTTGTCCCGATGTCCATTCTGGCCTTCGAAAGCATCAGCAAAGCGCGGCAGGACGAGGCCTCGGGCCTGTTCAACGTCACCCGTCAGTTGGGCTCATCGGTTGGTATTTCACTGGTCGGGACTTGGGTCGTGCGGGGATTGCAGACCAATACCGCGGTGCTGAGCCAGAACGTCACGCCCTATAACCCGGCGGCACAGGCTTATCTGGCGCCCTTGGGGCTGACACCGGACAGTGCCCAGGGCGCGGCCATTCTGGGGCAAGAGATCGCGCGACAGGCCGAGATGATCTCGTACCTGACCGTGTTCAACAATCTGGGGCTGCTGGCGCTGGCGACCTTGCCGCTGTTGTTTTTCTGCCGGGCCCCGAAGCCGGGCACAACGGCTCAGGTACATGCCCATTAGCGGGTTAGCACCAACCCCAGCCACAAGGCCCCCCAGCACAGAATAAGGCTGACCATGATATTGCCTGCCGCCAGTGCAAGCGTTCGTTCGCGGCGCAATTCCAACGTTTGATAGGCAAAGCTGGAAAACGTCGTGAACCCGCCGCAAAAGCCGAAAACCAAGCGTTTCTGTTCTTCCCCCATCTCGACCGGACCGCCCAGATAGCCGATCCACAGGCCCAGCAGCAGACTGCCCAGAACGTTCACGATCAGCGTGGACAGGGGCAGGGCATGGGTGACCCGCAATGCCAGCCAATGGCGCAGAACCGCACCAAGCCCGCCGCCCAAGCCGAACATCGCATGCAGGTACAGGTCAGTCATTGCCGCCCACCTTTTGCATGAAACCGCCGCCCCAATGCCTCACCCACAAGGGCCGCCGTCAGGCCAAACGCGATTTCTAGCCCCGCAGCAGCGGGGGCCGTCCAAAGCGCGGTTTGGGCCAGCCGGTCAAGTTCTGCCACGAATGAGGAAAACGTTGACAGCCCGCCACAGAACCCGACGGCCCCCAGATGCAGAACATGCGCGTGGACCCGGTGCCGGATGGCATACAGCCAGCCCAGCACAAAACACGCGAAGATGTTGATACCAAAGGTTGCGGTCAGGATGGGCACGCCGGGAATGTCCAGCGCAAACAGTTCGCGCAGAAGCGACCCAAGCGCCCCGCCCACGAATACTGACAGGAACATCAGGACACGCCCATGTTTCGCAGTCTTGCCGTTTGGTCCCGCCACCCGTCCCGCCTATTGCTGTCGCTTGACCGGCATACTGTGCGCGAACCGCGGGATCAATCAAACCTGTAACGTGGTTTCACATTCCCGACCGGTTTGTTTCCGCGAAACCTAAGGGCTTGCAATCAAAAGCCAAGATGTTTCACTTTGGCGTCAATGCCTTCGGTCTAAATCACATGGGTTCAGACCGCCCCCACCAACAACCCACCCAAGGAGATCAGGAATGGTTGTACGCAGGCTCTATTATTTTCTGAGTTTCGTCTGTCTGCCCTTGGTGGCGATCCTGGGCTTTTTCTGGCCACCGGCGCACTGGCTGCTGGTCATTTTGATCCCGTACGCCGTGATCGGGATGTATGACATGCTGACCACCAAGCATAACGTGCTGAACAACTATCCGGTGCTGGGGCATTTTCGGTACATGCTGGAATTTGTCAGCCCCGAGATCCGGCAATATTTCGTGGAAACCAACGAAAGCGGGCGGCCCTACAACCGGATCATTCGCAGCCTTGTATATTCCCGCGCCAAGGGTCAGGTCGATACGCAGGCGTTTGGTACCCAATATGACATCCTGACTGTGGGCTACCATCGGGCCAACCACTCGCTTGCGCCCAAGGATGTGCACGAAAGCGAAGAAAGGGTGATGCTGGGCGGGCCGCAATGCGAAAAACCCTATGACGCGTCGCGCCTGAATGTGTCGGCCATGAGCTTTGGCGCGCTCAGCGCCAATGCGATCCGGGCCCTGAACGGCGGGGCGAAGGATGGCGGGTTTGCGCACAACACGGGCGAAGGCGGGCTGTCACCGCATCATCTGGCCGAAGGTGGCGATATCATCTGGCAGATCGGCACCGGCTATTTCGGCTGTCGCACGCCCGAAGGTGGGTTTGACAAGGACAAGTTCGCGGAGAAAGCCAAGAAAGACGTCGTCAAAGCGATTGAAATCAAGCTCTCGCAAGGGGCAAAGCCATCACATGGCGGGGTGCTTCCGGCCGCGAAGGTTGACAAGGAAATCGCCGAGATCCGCGGCGTGCCCGAACATCAGGATGTGATTTCACCCCCCGTTCATTCCGCTTTCGACGGCCCCACCGGGTTGATCGAATTCGTGCAGCATCTGCGCGAGATGTCGGGCGGTAAGCCGATCGGCTTCAAACTGTGCATCGGCAACCCGTCCGAGTTTATGGCGATCTGCAAGGCCATGCTGGAAACCGGTATTCTGCCCGATTTCATCACCATTGACGGCTCGGAAGGCGGAACCGGGGCAGCGCCGGTTGAATTCACCAACCGTCTGGGGATGCCGCTGAACGAGGCGTTGATCTTCGTGAACAACTGCCTGCGCGGTGCCGGGCTGCGTGACAAGATCCGGATCATATGCTCGGGCAAAGTGGCCACCGGCTATGACATGGTCGAAAAATTCGCCCTTGGCGCGGATATGTGTAACGCCGCGCGCGCGATGATGTTTGCGGTGGGCTGCATTCAGGCGCTGCACTGCAACACCAATCGCTGCCCCTCGGGCGTGGCCACACAGGACCCGATCCGGGGCCGCGCAGTGAATGTTCCGCAAAAACGCCAGCGGGTGCATCGCTATCACGACGCTACTTTGGAAAGCTTCCGCGAATTGCTGGGCGCGATGGGGAAACAGACAGTGTCCGAACTGACGCTCGCTGATATTCGCCGCCGTACAGCGGACGAGCGGGAGTATTCTTACGCCGAACTATACACGCTGGTCGATGAAGGTGCGTTTCTGTCCGACACGATTCCGCCCGAATATGCAGCGGATTGGAAGCGCGCGTCAGCCGCGCAGTTCTGACGGCGTCAGTTAACGGTCGAACGGGGGTTATTGGCAGCGTGCGTATTGATCCGGCGCACGCTCCATTCCACCGCGTCCCGCATGGTTCGTCCCAACGCGACGTCGAAGGCATTGACCAAATCGGGCGTCTGATCGCTGGCGGCCACTACGTTTTCCTGAAACGAGCTTGAGGCAATGATCTTGTCTTCATATTCATCGATGATCTTGATGTTCATACGGACTTCGATGCGGACGGTTTTGCCGTTTTCGGTCTCGGACACCACGATGCCCTGAAATTCGCGCAGGTCCGGCGCGATGACATAATCGGCGCGAAGACCCACGGTTGAACGACCAACAGCCGCAACCTTGCCCGAGTTCTCATAGCTTTCGACCAGCAGCGCCTGCACGATCAGCGGTGCCCGATCCACCCATCGCGCGCGCGGCAGGTATTGAACCTGCAAAGGGGTCGGTTGCACCGCGATCTGATCGGTGTTCACAGCCGCTGTTGCGGTGGGTTCTTCAACCACGATCTGCTTCTGGATACGCGGCAGCGAGGATGCAAACGTGCTTTTCGGCGTCAAAAGATACAGGTCGTTCGGTTTTGAGGCCTGCTGCAACGTGCCCAAACCGGCGCAGCCGCCCAGTATCACAGCCACCAGGGATAGAATAAGGGGCCTTATCATTGACGGAACTCCGATGCTTGGGTGCCCAGCAAAAAGCGTGCCGGGTCGCGTTCGACCTTGTCGACCAGGCGATCAAGGCTGATGACCAGACGCTGGGATTCTTCAATAAACCGAATGAACTGCGGTAATCCAACCCGCAGGAAATCAGACACCTGACGGCGATTGTCCTGCACCACCCCGTCGATAGTGCCCAGCAGCTCTTTCGCGGAATTCGACGCGCTGAGCACGTCGTCAGAGATCTTGTCGATCTTGTCGGTAATGCCTGCGACGGTTTCGGTCACCTGATTGGCGGCTCGGCGAATATCCTGCGCCACCGGGGCGACGTCGGTCTCGATCACCTGATTGGCCGAGTCAAAGGCCCGCTCTGCCGAGGCCAGCGCCCCCTTGGCCGAGTCCATGGTCGAGGTGATCGATCCAAGCGTCGTGTTGGCGTTCAGAACGGTCTCGGTGATCACGCTCAGGGATGCGCCAGCCTCCTGCGACAACCGGGTGAGGTTCTCGGCCAGATCCGAGCCGCGTTCGATGAACGGGCGGATATCCTGTTCGATCACGCGGTTGGTCGTCGTCAGGGTCACCTTGGCCTCATCCAGCGCCTCTTTTGCGGTGTCGGAAGCGGTTTTGATCGACTTCAATGTGTCCGTTCCGGTTTCAAGGGTGGATTCAGCGGAGCTTATCAACGGGTCCAGCTTTTTGGTGAAGACCCCGATATCCTGCGCCGCATTGCCGATATTGGCCGAGACGGATTCGAAATCCGAAAGCGTCTTGTCCAGCCGACCGGTTGCCGAGGCGAGGTTGTCCAGAATGTCGGACACGGCCTTCCGGTTCTTCTCATCCACGACCGAGTTCAGTTCCTGCAGCAGGGTCACAGCCTCGTCCAGCACTTTGGGCGCGCCTTCAAACAGGGACTGAATGGTGCTGCGTTTGCTTTTGATCACGCTGTCCTGCGGCAAACGCGCTGCCGAGGTGGAGCCGCCGGTTAGCTCGACATAGCCCACTCCGGTCACCCCCAGCGATTGCAACTGGGCAATGGTTTCTTCGGTGACCGGAATATCGGCGTCCACCTCGATGCGCACACGAACCTTCGACGGATCGTCCTCATCCAGGTTCAACGAAATCACCTGCCCGACCGGCAGGCCATTATAGCTGACGCCGCCCGCCGCCGACAGGCCCGAGACATTGTCGAACAGCACATCGTAATAGGCGTATTGGCGGGTCACTTCGAATTTGGCGAGCCACAGGAAGAAGCCGAACGCCCCCAGAATGCCCGCAAGGGTGAACGCGCCGATCAGAATGTAATTCGCCCGGGTTTCCATCGCCTCTACCTGTCCTGCCCTTTGTCCTGCGCCGCGCGGGCGCGGGGGCCTGTGAAGTATTCCTGCACCCAAGGATGATCGACCTTGGTCATCTCTTCAATCGGACCTTCGACCAGCACGCGCTTTTCTGCAAGCACGGCAACCCGGTCGCAGATGGCATAAAGGCTGTCCAGATCGTGCGTGACCATAAAGACGGTCAGTCCCAGCGCCTGCTGCAACTCGCGGATCAGGGCATCATAAGCAGCCGCACCGATGGGATCCAACCCGGCGGTGGGTTCGTCCAGAAACACGATCTCGGGGTCCAGCGACAGCGCCCGCGCCAGCGCGGCCCGTTTGCGCATACCGCCCGACAGTTCCGACGGGAACTTGCCACAGCTCAGCTGGGGCAGTCCGACCAGGCTGATTTTCAATGCGCCCAGCGACTCCATCAACCGTTCGCTGATACCGGTATGTTCGCGCAGCGGGGCCATGACGTTTTGCAGCACAGTCAGCGAAGAAAACAGCGCGCCATCCTGAAAGGCGACACCCCAGTGGCGTTCAATGCGGCGGCGATCTTCTTCGGGGCCGTTCAGAACATCGACGCCCAGAACCTCGATACTGCCCGCTGCAGGTGTATTGAGCCCCACAATTGTGCGCAACAGTACCGATTTACCGGTGCCCGAGCCGCCAACGATGCCCAGAACCTCACCCCGCCAGACATCCAGATTCAGGTCGTCATGTACCACTTGCGGCCCGAACTGATTGCGCAGCCCGCGCACACGGATCACCGCCTCGCGCTGTGCGTCCACCGGGGTAGTCTGATGCTGCACGGTGCCGTCCATGTCAGATCCCCAGCTCTGAGAAAAAGATCGAAAACAGCGCGTCGATGGCGATCACCATGAAAATCGACTGCACCACCGAGGCGGTTGTGCGTTGCCCGACACTTTGCGCCGACCCTTTGACCTGCATGGCCTGCCAGCAGGCGATGACCCCGATGACCAGCGCAAAGAACGGGGCCTTGATCAGGCCAACGGCCAGTTGCCAGACATCGGTGCTTTCGTTCAGGCGCGTGATGAACATGCCGGGGCTGATGCCCAGATCGATCCAACTCATCAACGCGCCGCCGAACAGCCCGGCCATGTCGGCGACAAAGCCGAGAATTGGCAACATGATCAGCAGGGCCAGAACACGTGGGACCACCAGAACCTCGATCGGGTCCAGACCCAGCGTGCGCATGGCGTCAATCTCTTCCTGCACCTTCATCGACCCAATTGAGGCGGTAAAGGCCGAGCCTGACCGGCCCGCGACGATGATCGCGGTCAGCAAAATCCCCAACTCGCGCAGAACCGAGATCGAGATCAGTTCGACCACAAAAATCTCGGCCCCGAATTGTTTCAGTTGCGTGGCCCCCTGAAAGGCCAGAACAACGCCGATCAGAAACCCCATCAGCGCCACGATGGGCAGGGCCTTGAACCCGGTTTCCTCCATATGCGTGAACAGGGCCGCCCGCCGCAGCCGCCATGGCATCGCAATTGTGCGGGCCAGTCGGTGAAGGGTCAGACCCAGAAACCCGAGGATCGACAGCGTATCCTTCCAGGCCCCGAAGGTGCTGCGGCCAACGCTCTCGACCCAATCGGCGAAGGTCCTTGGTTTGGCCAGCCGCCCCGGCTTGTCGGGGATGTTGTGCGATACGGTATCGATCAAAGCGGCATGTGCCGGTTTCAACCCCAGAAACTGAAGCTGCGCACCATTGGCCGTGAACCGCCGCGACAGGTCCGCCACCAACCACGCCCCGCCGGTATCCAACGCCTCGATTTCCGACAGGTCCACGGTCACGTCGCCGCCAACTGGCTGAACCGCGGCGAAGTCGCGTTCGACCGTTTCCAAGGACTGCGTCAACAGCGCGCCCGAAATGCGCACATGTGTGCCGGTGCTTTCGCGCTCAGAGGTGATCTTGGGCGGCGTCATGAGGACATGTGACGGAAAACGCCCACGGGCTGCAACGGCTTTGTGCGCTTTCGCGGGGATTTGGGGGATCAGAATGGCCTGGGTGTGACACTGCTTGGCGTCAGAGGGCAGATTCCCGGTCGCATTGTGACCCAATTCACTTGTTTCAACCGAAGGTAATGCTACCTTATTACATGTGGTTGAGTTTTAGTTGTTTGGTTGTGTGTCATGTCTGACCATCACGCGAATGTTGATGTCGAAATCGGGTCCGAGCGCGGGTTCGGATTTGTCTTAACAGCGGTTTTTCTGATCATTGCCCTGTGGCCTGTATTTGGCGGCGGGTCTCCGCGTTGGATACTGCTTGCTATTGCAGGGATCATCCTTGCGCTGACCTTTCTTGCCCCGCAGGTTTTGGCCAAACCGAACCGGCTTTGGTTCAAGTTTGGTATGCTGTTGGGGGCCATTGTCGCGCCTGTCGTGATGTTTCTGGTCTTCATCACCACCTTTGTGCCGTTTGGCCTTGTGGCGCGTTTGTTGGGCAAAGACCTTTTGTCCGAAAGGCTAGACAGCAGTGCAGATAGCTATTGGGTCGTCCGTAAGGACCAGCCTGGCAGCATGAAACAACAGTTTTAAAGAAGGGAGTACCAGACGTGACATTCGTTTCCGAGCTCTGGTCGTTTTTGAGGGTCAGAAAGAAGTTTTGGCTGCTGCCCATCTTTGTCATGTTGGGTGTATTCGGAGGGCTGATCGTCCTTAGCCAAGGTTCGGCCATTGCGCCGTTCGTCTACACGCTGTTCTGATCTTATGACGTACATTTTGGGCATTTCCGCGCTGTATCACGACAGCGCCGCAGCATTGTTGCGCGACGGCCAGATCGTGGCCGCCGCACAGGAAGAGCGGTTTACCCGCAAAAAACACGACCCCGGATTTCCGGAAAAGGCGATCCAATACGTGCTGGCCGAATCAGGCATCACATTGGCGGACGTGGACAATGTTGTGTTCTACGACAAACCGTTTCTGAAATTCGAACGTTTGATCGAAACTTACATCGCAGTCGCGCCGCGCGGGTTCAATTCGTTCCGAATGGCCATGCCGGTCTGGTTGCGCGAAAAGCTTTTTCTGAAGGATTTGCTGAACAAGCAGCTTCGCAAAATCGATCCCGATTTTACCGTCGATAAGATCCTGTTCTCGGAACATCATGTCAGCCACGCCGCCAGCGCGTTTTACCCCTCACCCTTTGAAGAGGCGATTGTGCTGACGGTGGATGGTGTGGGTGAGTGGGCCACGACCACGGTTGGTATCGGGCGTGGCAATGAGCTGACGATGGTCAAGGAACTGCATTTCCCGCATTCGCTGGGTCTGCTTTATTCCGCGTTTACCTATTACACCGGGTTCAAGGTCAATTCAGGCGAATACAAGGTCATGGGTCTGGCCCCGTACGGAGTGCCGAAATACAAGGATCTGATCCTCGAACATCTGGTTGATTTGAAAGAGGACGGCTCGTTCCGGCTCAACCAGATGTATTTCAATTACACGGCTGGTTTGACCATGACCAGCAAGGCGCTTGAGGATTTGTTTGGCCAGCCGGTGCGCAAGCCCGAAACCGATCAATTGACGCAGTTCCATATGGATATCGCGGCATCCGTGCAGGCCGTGACCGAAGAGATCATGCTGCGTATCACCCGCGATCTGGCGCGCGAACACGGCATCCGAAATCTGTGCATGGCGGGCGGTGTGGCTCTGAACTGCGTGGCAAACGGCAAGATTTTGCGGGACGGCGCGTTTGACAACGTCTGGGTTCAGCCTGCCGCCGGGGACGCAGGCGGGGCACTAGGGGCCGCCTGTGCTGCGTGGCATCAGGAATTGGGGAACCCACGACAGGTCACCTCGGGCGATCAGATGCAGGGGGCCTATCTGGGCCCACGTT
The DNA here is from genome assembly GCF_056532945.1 of Ruegeria sp. H7. Lineage (NCBI taxonomy): Bacteria > Pseudomonadati > Pseudomonadota > Alphaproteobacteria > Rhodobacterales > Roseobacteraceae > Ruegeria > Ruegeria sp. H7. The sequence continues at coordinate 279,950 of NZ_JBQFNZ010000005.1, read as the reverse complement.
TCGAAGATGATGAGATTGCCGAAGAACTGACCCGTGCCGGGGCCAAATTCACCACCTACGAAAACGGTGAACTGGTCGACCAGACTGCGCAGGCGCTGGCGGACGGGAAAGCGGTCGGATGGTTTCAGGGGCGGATGGAGTTCGGGCCACGCGCCTTGGGCGCACGCTCGATCCTGGGGGATCCACGATCCGAGTCGATGCAGAAAACCCTGAACCTGAAGGTCAAATACCGCGAAAGCTTCCGCCCCTTCGCGCCGTCTGTCCTGCGCGAGGACGTCGCGGATTGGTTCGAGCTGGACGGTGACAGCCCCTATATGCTGATCGTGGCCGATGTTCAGGAAAAAATCCGCCGCCAGATGACGGATGAGGAAAACGATCTGTTTGGCATCGACAAGCTGAACGTCAAACGATCCGAGATCCCGGCGGTGACCCATGTGGATTACTCGGCCCGCATCCAGACCGTGCATCAGGATACCAACCCGGCCTTTCACGCGCTGATTTCCAAGTTCAAAGACCTGACCGGATGCTCTTTGGTCGTAAACACCTCGTTCAACGTGCGGGGCGAGCCGATTGTCTGCACCCCGACCGATGCGTTCCGTTGCTTCATGGGTACGGATATCGAGGTTCTGTCGATCGGCAACTGCCTGTTGCGCAAGGAAGATCAGGACCCGGCGCTGAGGGAAAATTACGAGACCAAGTACGAGCTCGACTAAGTTCTTGCGAGGCCAGTCGTTCCGCGACACAGTCCGCATCAGAAATTCGGGTGCGGAATCGAGGTGCGCGACATGGGTCAGGCTGGGAAAGTTCTGTTCATCATCATCGACCAGCTTCGGGCAGATTGCCTGTTCGGAGCGTTGGCGGATCACGTAAACCTGCCAAATCTGCGATCCTTCATGGCCGAGGCGGTGACGTTCAAACGGCACTATTCGGTGACCAACCCCTGTGGCCCGTCACGCGCATCGCTGTTGACCGGGCAATATGCGATGAACCACCGCTCGGTCCGTAACGGTACGCCGCTGCGCCACGATATTCCCAATATCGCGACCGAAATGCGCAAGGCGGGCTATCTGCCGATGCTGTTCGGCTATACCGACACCCCGGCAGACCCGCGTGCCTACGACCCGAATGATCCGATCCTGCGGACTTATGAACAGTCGATGGAAGGCTTCCTTGAAGTTGTCGAGATGCGGTTGGAGGAATCCTATCCCTGGCGCGCGCATCTGATGAAAAAGGGCTATGCGTTCGACAGCTATATGGACGTCTACAAGCCGGTTTCGCCGTCGGGTGGGCCGCCCAAACTAAACGACCCGGCGATGTATCGGGCCGAGGATAGTGACACGGCCTTTCTGACCGACGCGTTTCTTGAAGGTATCGCGTCGCATCACGATCAGAACTGGTTTGCCCACCTGACCTATATCCGCCCACACCCCCCGCTGGTGGCCCCGGCGCCGTATAACACCATGTACGACCCGGATAGTGTGCCTTTGCCGGACCGGCTGGCCACGCCCGAGGCCGAAAAATCCCTGCACCCGTTCTTTGGCCCCAAGCTGGAGGTCTACACCGAAAAAGAGTTCGTGCACGGCTTTGATACAGTCGAGCCCACGGATAAGAACATTCGCACCCTGCGGTCGATCTATTTCGGACTGGCGAGCGAGGTGGATCACCATATTGGTCGCGTGGTCCAGTACCTGAAGGACAGCGGACAGTATGACGATACGCTGATCGTACTGACGGCGGATCATGGCGAGATGCTGGGCGACCGGCACAGCTGGGGCAAGATGACGGTCTATGACGCGGCCTATCACACGCCGCTGATGATCCGGATGCCCGGAAATCAGGCGCGGGCGGGGGCTGAGGTGACGGTTCCCACTGAATCCATCGACATCACGCCGACCATTCTGCAATGGGTCGGACAATCAGCCCCGAACGAGATGGACGGTCGGTCCCTGATCCCCTTATTGCAGGGCAATGTGCCCGACGATTGGCGAAGCTATTCCTTCAGCGAGCTTGATTTTTCCGAGCCGGAAAACCCGACCCTTTGGCAACAGCGGTTGGGGACTGGTAACAGCGATTCATGTCTTGGCATCCTGCGCGATGATCGGTTCACGCTAATCGAGTTTGCCGCCGATCTGCCGCCGATCCTGTTCGACCATCACGGCAAGGGTGAGTTCGAGAACGTCGCCGGTGACCCGGCTTATGCAGATGATCTTGCCCGGTTGTGCCGACAGATGCTGCGGCATCGGATGCGGAACATGGATCATACCCTGTCGCTGCATTCCATCACGCATGAGGGCGCAAAGTCCCGAAACAGGTACTAAGCCTCGGGTTTCGGAAAAATCCTAGACAAATTCATATCTTACGATATCGTCGCCTTGACTTGATGCATTTGATTTCTTTTCCGCCAGGCAGTGTGACGGTTTGATTGGTTGATTGTCCTGTGTGAAGGCCTGCGGCTTCTCATATGAACGGTATCCCGGCCTCTGGGGTGACGTGGTTACAGGAGATGGGCGATGATCGACTGGTTTGTGAATGTGTTGCGCAGCTATCCCGAACTGGCGGTGTTTCTGTCCATCGGCATCGGGTTTCTGGTTGGTCCATGGAAGCTGTTCGGGTTCAGTCTGGGCACCGTGACCGCAACTCTGCTGGCTGCGGTCGTAATCGGGCAGGTGCATATCGAGGTCGACTCGGCCGTCAAATCCACTTTCTTCATCATGTTTATCTTTGCCGTCGGATACGGCGTTGGACCGCAGTTCATACGAGGGCTCAAGGCCGATGGCGCGCGCGAGGTTCTGTTTGCGCTCAGCGTACTGGCCCTGTGCCTGATCGTCCCGGTTGTGGCGGCCAAGATCGCAGGGCTGGAACTGGGTTTTGCCGCCGGGCTTTATGCCGGATCGCAGACGATCTCGGCTGCGATTGGGGTGGCAACGGATCAGATCAACCAGTTGGGTCTGTCGTCCGAGCAGGCGCAAACCTATGCCAACCAGATCCCGATTGCCTATGCGGTCACCTATATCTACGGCACCATTGGCTCGGCCATCATTCTGGCCAAGATCGGGCCGCGTCTGATCGGCGTTGATCTGGTCGCCGCCTGCAAGGAATACGAGGCCAAGCTGGGCGGTGGTGCGGCTGTGGACACGGGCGAGGGGATCGTTTCGGGCTATCGCGCCATCGAATCCCGCGCCTTCGTGATCCCCGAGGGCAGCGATTTGCTAGGCCAACCCGTCAAAGACCTTATGCCCGGCGTCCGCATCTATGCCGAGCGGATCAAACGTGGCGACCAGATCGTCGAGGTCGAAGATGATACGATCCTGCAGGCCGGAGACACGGTCATGTTCTCGGGCCGGCGGGCTGACCTTGTGGGATTGCTCGAAGCCAAGCTGAAAGAGGCCGACGCGCCGGAACTGCTGAGCATCCCGTCCGAAAAGCTGGATGTTCTGATCACCAACAAAGAGGTGCACGGAAAAACGCTGGAGGAGTTGGGCAAGCTGTCCATGGCGCGCGGCGTCTATGTCTCGAAGCTGATGCGCAACATGGTTGAACTGCCTCTTTTGCCGGGCACCGTGCTGCATCGCGGTGACATTCTGACGGTGCTGGGCAGCAAACGTCATGTCGAGGCTGTGATTGCTGAAATCGGATATGCCGACCGGCCCGTAGATACAACTGATCTGGCCTTTGTCGGCTGGGGCATTTTCCTCGGTGGGTTGGTCGGGACGCTGGCCATCACGATGGGCGGGTTTCCGATCAGCCTGTCGACCACGGGCGGCGCATTGCTGTCAGGTCTCTTGCTGGGTTGGTTGCGTACGGTGCATCCCACATTTGGGCGCATTCCCGGCCCGTCATTGTGGCTGATGAACACTTTAGGCCTGAATGTCTTTATTGCCGTGATCGGAATCACCGCCGGGCCGGGCTTTATCGCCGGGCTGCAACAGGCGGGTATTGCCTTGCTGCTGTGGGGGATCGTAGCGACGTCCTTGCCGATGATCTTCTCGGTCTATGTCGGGCACTACGTATTCAAGTTTCACCCGGCCATCCTGTTCGGGGCGTGCGCCGGGGCGCGTACCACCACGGCGGCGCTGGGGATGATACAGGAAGCGGCCCAAAGCCGAATTCCCGCGCTGGGATACGGGATGCCCTATGCCATCGGAAACACGCTGCTGACCATCTTTGGTATGGTCGTCGTTTTGATCCTCAGCTGATTTGGAAAGGTTGGATTCATGGACAGACTGAAACTGCATGACTACGAAGCGCTCAGCCCCTTTCAGATCAAGGATGAGCTGATCAAACTCGCCTCGGACGAGGCGCACAAGTCGAACTCGGCCTTTCTGAACGCAGGCCGTGGCAACCCCAACTGGATCGCGACCCGCCCGCGCGAGGCGTTTTTTGCACTGGGTCAGTTCGCTGTGACCGAAGCCAAACGCGTCATGAACCACCCGGCGGGTCTGGGCGGGATGCCCGCGCAGAACGGATGCCATGAGCGTCTGTTGAAATGGGCCGAGACCCATGCCGATTTGCCGGGTGTGGATACTCTGCTTGAGGTGGTCAAACACGCGATCTTCGCCTTCGACTTTGACGCGGATGCGTTTGTGCATGAGCTGACGGATTCCATCATCGGCGACAATTACCCGGTGCCGGATCGCATCCTGAAACACAACGCGATCATCGCGCATGAATACCTGATGTGGGCCATGTGCTCGGGCCATCAGCCGGATGCGAAATTCGATCTGTTTGCGGTCGAAGGCGGCACGGCGGCCATGTGCTACATTTTCAAAACGCTCAAGGCAAACCGGTTGCTCAACCCCGGCGACACCATCGCCCTGTGCACACCGATCTTCACGCCATATCTGGAGATGCCCGAGCTTGAGGATTACAGCCTCGAATCCGTGCATGTCGAAACCGATGAAGAGGACGGTTTTCAACTGACCGATGCGGCGGTGGAAAAGCTGAAGGACCCGAAGGTCAAAGCCTTCTTTCTGGTCAATCCGGGCAATCCGTCATCGGTTGCATTGAACAAGGCCTCATTGCAAAAACTGGCGGATCTGGTCGAAAATGACCGACCCGATCTGATCATGCTGACCGACGATGTTTATGGCACCTTCGTGCACGATTTCACCTCGGTCATGGGATTCGTGCCGCGCAATACGATTGGAGTGTATTCCTACTCGAAATATTTTGGCTGCACCGGCTGGCGTCTGGGCGTGATCGCGGTTGCGCAGGACAATATCTTTGACTTGAAACTGGCCGAACACCCCGATGAGATCAAAGAGAGTTTGGACAAACGCTATGGCACGCTCAGCCTGACGCCGCGCGACATTCGGTTCATCGACCGTCTGGTTGCCGACAGCCGGGATGTGGCCTTGAACCACACGGCGGGGCTGTCCCTGCCGCAGCAGGTGATGATGACCGTGTTTTCGCTGGTCGAGCTGGTGGATACCAAGAAAGACTATCAGGCCGCCTGCATGGAACTGGTCCATCGTCGCTTCAAAATGCTGACCGAGGCTTTGGGCATCGATGTCGATGCAGGCGAGAACTATGACGCCTATTACGGGATCATCGACTTCGAATTCTGGCTGCGGAAATATGTCGGCGAAGAGGTCGTGGACTGGATCAAGCAGAACGTCCACCCGCTGGATATCGCGTTCAAACTGGCCGAGGATCACGGCATCGTCCTGCTGAACGGCAGTGGGTTCGACGCCCCGGGCTGGTCGGCGCGCGTGTCCTTTGCCAACCTTCCGGACGAGGCCTATTCGCAGATTGGCCGCGCCGTCCGGGCCGTCGCGCGTGGATATGTCGAAGCCTACAGGGCCGCCAACAACAAACCCCTGCACGGGTAATCAGCCCCCTACACCTGCGGGCTGTCTGGTGCTACGGATAACCTGCGGGGGAGGGTGATTTTGGACATTTCGGAACAACGCATTAAGGCGATGACAACCGCCGGGCTGAACCTGATTGGTCAGGCCCTGTCGATCTATGACAGCCAGTTGCGGCTGGTTCTCAGCAACCGCCGGTTTCAAGAGATGTTCGACCTTCCCGACGAACTGGTGCAACCGGGCGCATTGTTCCGCGACACCATCTATTGTTTGGCCAGTCGAGGGGAATACGGCGACGAGGACAGCGTCGAGGAAATGGTCAAGGTGCGGGTCAATCAGGCTCTGGCCTTCGAACCGCACTATATGGAGCGCGTGCGTCCAAATGGTCAGGTGATCTCGATTGAAGGTGCGCCATTGCCGCAAGGTGGTTGGGTTGCCGTTTACACGGACATTACCGGAGCAAAACGCGCTGAAAACCTGCTGCGCGCCCGATCCGAGGAATTGTCCGGCCAATTGCTGACCCATGCCGAGGAACTGTCGGCCACCAACCGCCAGTTGGCGGCGACGATCACAGCGCTGGAAGAGGCCAAGCGCGAGCTGACCGAGATTGAAGCCCGCACGCGGATGACGACCGAAATGATGCCCGCCCATATCGCCCATCTGAACACCGAAGGGCGGTACGATTATTCGAACCGGCGTCTGAGTTCGGTCATGCCCGGTCGTCCGTCGGATATTCTGGGCCTGCATATCTCGCAGGCGTTGGGGACCAGCGCCTTTGGCCGCGTCGAAAGCCATTTGCAAAGGGCCTATGACGGCAATACGTCTGTTTTTGAATTCACCGAAGATCAGGATTCCCGCCGTATCCGAGTCTCGTTCACGCCGGACGGGGCAGGGGGTGTTTACGTCATGTCGGTGGATATAACCGAAGAAACGCAAGCCCGCGTTGCCCTGCAACAAACCCGCCGCCGCGAGATGGCCGCGCAGATGACCAACGGGCTGGCGCATGACTTTTCCAACCTGCTGACGATCATCCTTGGGATGCAGTCCCAGCTAACCAAGATGGACCTGCCCGAGGACGCCCGCGCTCTGGTCGCCGCAACCCAGAAAACGGCGCGGCGGGGTGGTCAGTTGCTGAACCGGATCGCCGATATGACGGGCAATCGCACGCCGCAGCCCAAAGCCACCGATATGCGCCGTCTGCTCGAGGATTTGCGGATTGTCGCCACCCCGTCTTTGCCGCGCGGTGTTGGCCTGTCGGTTGTCAATACCTTGCCGGATCAGGCCCTTATGCTGGATCCGGGTATGTTGCAGGACGCGTTGCTGAACCTTGTGCTGAACGCGCGGGATGCTTGCGGCACGTCTGGTCAGGTCACGATCAGCGCCCACACGGTCGGCAATATCTGGGTCGAGATCACGGTGTCAGACACAGGTCCCGGCTTTTCGTCAGAAGCGCTGGACAAAGCGCTGAACCCGTTCTTCACCACCAAAGGCAGCGATGGCTCGGGCCTTGGTCTGCCGATGGTTTACGACACGGTTAAGCTGGCAGGCGGAGATCTGAACCTGCGCAATACGCCCTCTGGCGCATCGGTCGTGCTGCGGCTGCCCTACCGGCCTGCCCCCCCTGAACAGGATGGTCTGGTGCTTTTGGTCGAAGACAGCGATGACCTGCGCGGACAGTTCCGGGATATGCTGATCGATCTTGGCCATTCGGTGATCGAGGCGACCTCGGCCGATGAGGCGCTTGCGTTGACTGCAAATGTGGAAGGGATTGTCATGGTGCTGTCCGACATTCGGCTTGAAGGGCCCGCTACGGGTTTGGACATGCTGGCGCAGCTTCCAACGGAATTGCCCTGTATCCTCATGACTTCTTTGCCTTATTCCGACCCGCTGCATCGGCAGGCCCTTGCCAAAGCGCCCGTGCTGAGTAAACCCTTCTCGCAGGCGCAATTGTCCGCGCTGATCCGAACCGAGGCCGCTTGATGACCCAGCCGTTGGTGACCATTCTGGATGATGAGCCCGAAATCCGTCGCATCCTGACAGATGCGCTGGAAGAGGCCGGATTCCGCACCCAAAGTTTTTCCCGCGCGCGCGAGTTCGAGGCTGCGTTGAAACGCGTCACACCGGATGTCTGTCTGGTGGACTTGTCTCTGCCGGATACGGACGGGTTGGCACTGGTCCACAGGCTGGCGCTTGAACAAGGGGCGGCGGTGATCATCATTTCGGGCCGGGCTCAGGTACAGGACCGGGTCACGGGGCTGGAACTTGGGGCAGATGACTACATCACCAAGCCATTCGACCCGACCGAAGTTGTGGCGCGCATCCGCGCCCGGCTGCGGTCTCCGCGCGGGCAGGCGCCGAATTCCGACGTCGCGACGTTCAACGGATGGACGGCGTATTTCGATCGTTATGTTCTTGAGGATGGCTCAGGCGTCGAGACACCGTTCAGCCATGCCGAGGGCGAGGTTCTGCGCCTGTTTCTGGAAAGCCCCAAACGTTTGATCAGCCGCGCCCAGATGCAGGAGTCACTGGGCGGTGGGGCCGGTGACAGTTTTGACCGCGCGATGGATGTTCGTATCTCTCGGCTGCGGACCAAGCTGGGAGAGGACCCCAAGAACCCGCGATTGATCAAAACTATCTACGGCGCGGGATATATTTTTGTGGGTGACGTAACCTGGAAATAACTTCCATTTCCCCGAAGGGGAATGGCGCAATCGACCATCGTTCTTAACGAAACCCGGGTTACTCTCGCAGCGCCTGATCTTTGATCTTCACAACGGGCTGCAGAATGTAGTCCAGAACAGATTTCTTGCCGGACAGGATGTCCACTTCGGCGATCATGCCGGGGATGATCTCGACCGCAATACCCTGCGCGTCCAGCATGGTGCTGCTGGTTCTGATCTCAACAACAAATACCTCTTCGTCGTTGCGCTCGGACCGGGTGATTGTATCTGCGCCTATGCGAAGAATTTCCCCATCCAGGCCGCCATAACGCGCAAAATCATAGGCCGTGATCTTCACTTTTACCGGCTGGCCTGCGTGCAGAAAGGCAATGTCCTCGGGTCGAACATAGGCTTCGACCAGTAACGAGTCATCCAGCGGAACAATCTCGATCAGATCCTCGCCGCTTCTGGCCAGACCGCCAATCGTGGTGCGATGGATACGGTTTACGATCCCCCGAACGGGTGAGCGTACCTGCGCCCGCGATGCCCGGTCGCGCAGGGCGGGAAGGGCAGGCTCCAGCGCCGCAAGCTCGGCTGTGGCCAGCGCCAGATCGGTCAGGGCCGCGGTTCGAAACCGGCTGCGCGTGGCTTTGATACGGTCGTCGATTTCGTCCAGCCCTGTTTTCAACCGGCTTGTCGCCGCCTCGGCCCGAACCTTGCGACCCTGCCATTCCGCCTCGCTGCGGCGCAAGGTCAGCAGGGTGGTGGCAGGCTCCATCCGTTGTTCGACCAAAGGGGCCATGATTGCCCGCTCTTCGGCCAACACTTTCAGCGTTGCGTCGGCGGTTACCTGATCGACCAGCCCTTCTTCGTATTCCTGATGTTTCTGTTGTCTTTGACGTTCGAGGATCGCGACTTCCGCGCTTAGTTCGGCTTGGCGACCCTGATACAAGGCGGTTTCCGACTTCACGACATTTGGTGCACCAGTGATCAGCTTTGCGTCAAAACGAAGATCTGTTCCTTCGATTTCAGCCTGCAAACGTTGCACGCGCGCCATGAGACCATAGGCACGCTGCTGTTCCTGACTCAGCTGGCTTTCGATCTGCGTGGTGTCGAGTTCCATAAGCAACGTGCCTGTTTCGACAACCTCACCTTCGCGCACGTGAAGCGCCTGCAGCACTCCGGGCTCGGTTGCTTCGATCATTTGCAGGTCGCCTGAAGGCACAATGCGCCCGTCCACCCGCGTGACGTCGTCGAGCTCTGTCAGATAGGCCCATGTCCCCGCCGCAAGCAGGCAGGCCAGGATCACGATCAGCAACAAAGATCCGCGCAACGGCGAGCGCCCGCGCATTTCACGCGCGAGTTGGGCCAGGTCAGGATGCTGCGACATTCAGATGCCTCCCCACCCGACGCGCGTGCTGCGCCAGCAGGCTTTTGGGTCCGTCCGCGCCGATCTTGCCACCCTCAATCACAATCACCCTGTCGACCAGTTCCAGCAAACTGGTCCGATGGGTGACAATGATCATAGTCGTGTCCTTGGTTGCCTCTTTCAGACGCTGGATCACCTGCGCCTCGGTCTTTACATCCATCGCGCTGGTTGGTTCGTCCAGCAGCAATACGGGCGGTTTGCCGATCAACGCGCGCGCCAGAGCTATGGCCTGTTTTTGCCCGCCCGACAAACCCTCGCCCCGTTCTGCCAGTTGTTGATCATATCCTCCGGGGTGGCGCGCGACGAAATCCTCTACCCCGGCAACACGCCCGGCCTCGATCAGGTCCGCGTCGCTGGGCCGGATCGCTCCGCTGACAATGTTGTCCCGAATGGAGCCTGAGAACAGCCACACATCCTGCAAAACCGAACCGACATTGCGGCGCAGGTCGCCGGGATCAATCTGGCGGATGTCCAGACCATCCAGCATGACCGAGCCCACTCGGGGCGTGTAGAGCCCCAAAATCAGCCGCGCGATTGTGCTTTTGCCCGAGCCGATTTGCCCCAGAATGGCGACCTTTTCACCTTGGTTCACGGTGAAAGATACGCCGTTCAGGATGTCTTCACTCTGATCGGGATAGGCAAAGTGAACATTGCTGAAGGAAATGGCACCCTTGACGCCGGTTCGGGATATCCAACTACGGCCTTCGGGCCGCTCGCTTTCGGCCTGCATCAATGCGTTCAGGTGGCGATAGGCGCTGCGCGCTTGATTCACCCGAGTCAGCGTCTGGGCCAGTTGACCCAAAGGAGCCAGCGCGCGGCCCGTCAGCATGACGGATGCAACCAAGGCGCCCATGCTGGCCTGACCTTCTGTGATCAGGAAAACACCATAAAACACGATCAGAACCTGAGCTGCCTGCTGCGTGAACCCTGTCAGGTTCAAAGCGAGTTGAGTCACCGCCCGGCTTTTTGCACCATGCGCCGATTGCCGTTCAATCGCCTGTTCCCATCGATTGCGCATCTGCCGTCCGGCGGCCGTGGTTTTGATGGTTTCCAAACCCGTTACGGCTTCGACCAATACGGATTGCTTTGATTGTCCATCCTTAAGGCTCTTTTCGGCCATGCGAGACAGGATCGGTTGCACGGCCAGCCCGGTCAGCAACACAACAGGGACGGCAAGCGCGGGGATCAGCGCTAGATCGCCACCCACCAGATAAATGACAAAGACGAACAGGCCGATGAACGGCAGGTCGACCACAGCGACCAACGTGGCCGAGGTGAAAAACTCGCGCAACGTTTCAAACTCGCGCACCGTGCTGGTCATTGCACCGGTCGAACCGGTGCGCGACCTCATCTGGATGTTGAGAAGGTGATCAAAAACGCGCCGCCCCATGAACAGGTCGGCATTCTGGCCTGCCCGATCAATGAAACCCGCCCGCAGCAGCTTGAGAATGAAGTCAAACAGCAAGGCCAAGCCCACGCCGATGGTTAATGCGATCAGGGACTCGGTTGCTTCGTTGGGAAGAACGCGGTCATAGACCACCATGATAAATATAGAAGTCGAAAGGCCCAGCAGATTGGCCAGCGCTGCGGCAAGGGCGACCTGAATATAAGACCACCGGTTGGCCGCCAGAGCGGACCAGAACCAGTGGCCGGCACGGCCGGGGGTGTTTGTGCTCAACTCCGCCTTGTGATCGCGCCGGAACAGGATCGCGTATCCGGTATAGGCTTTTGCAAGAGCCTGTTCGGCCACTTCGCACAGGCCTGTACCGATTTCGGGATCGAAGATAAGCAAGGCCCCACCGGGCGCGCGCCCTTGGTAGGTGACGGCCTTGCCCCCATCCAGTAACAGCATCGCGGGGACAAGGGTGTCGTCAAAGGCTTTGAGGTTCTGGGCACCGTATCCCGCTTGCAGCCCGGCCCGTTGGGCAACGCTGAGAATGTCTCGCACGCTCAAATCGCCATTCTGTCCGGATTGCGCCGAATGAAGTGCGGCCAGAGTGATGGGCCGCTCTAACGTTTCGGCGATGTTCAGCATGCAGGCTTCAATTGCCGATACCTGCTCTTGGGTCGATGGCCTGTCGCTGTGATCCATCATGGTGTGCCCCAAGTGTTGAAGGACAGCCCCAGCAGGTCGAGTATGTCGCCTGTCAGGCTAAGCGCGGCATAGTTGGTCAGGAAAAAGCTCTGTTCGGCCAGGATCAGACGTTCCTGAGCGTTCACGTAATCCCTTTGCGCATCCAGGATTTCGATCAGGCTGCGACGGCCTATGGTGAATTGCGCCCGCGTTGCCTGAACGCTTTCGGCATTTGCCTCGACCGCGATTCTGGCCGCGCGCAATCGTTCGGCCCCAGCTTTCTGGTCCGAGCGGATGAACCCAAGCTCGCGCGTGATTTCCCGGATCAGCGCTTCGCGCGCGAATTCTGCGTCTTTGACCCGAGCTTGCGCGGCTGTGATGGCGGCCCGCCTTTGACCGGTGCTGTCGAGCTCATAGTTGAAGGACAGATCCACACCGAAATTTGCGTCGCGATCCGTGTCCTGATTGGCAAAAGCAGCGACCCGAATGTCAGGCTGCCGACGTGCCTGCGCGGCAGTCCATTCTGCCTTGGCAGCCAACAGGCTTGCGTCTGCCCGGCGGACCTGCGGGCTGTTCATCACGATCTGCGCATCGGTCCGGTTCAGATCGGGTGCCCGAATGGGCTGCGGCAACGGCCCGGCCGGAGTTCCAAACACCTCGCGGAACCGGGCTTCGGCCCGGCCAACTTGGGCGATCGCATCGGCAAGGCGGGTGCGGGCATCTGCCATGCGCGAACGGGCCGTCAACACATCCGCGTTAGACCCGGCACCACTGACCGCCCGTTCAGAAATCTGGCGGACAAGATCTTCGTGCGCGGTGACATTCTGCGAATTGACGTCGCGAATTTCGCGCCGGTCCAGCACCACCACATAGGCTTCGATGGCGGCAAGCGCGGTGGCTGCCGCCGTCTGCAACTGATCGCCATGGCTTTCATAAACCCGAGCCTTGGCGGCGGTCAGATCACCCCTTGCTGCGCCACCGTCATACACAAGTTGCGATACGCGCAGATAAGGCGATACATCCGCAATGTCCGAGTCGATCCGCTCGGACCGCGCGTTCACACCCAATGAGACCTGAGGCAGAAACGCTCCCCTTGCCGCATCCTGATTGGCGGCTGCAACTTCCATGCGTGTTTCGCTTTGCGCCAGCGTCGGGCTTGTTTCGACGGCGTTTCGAATCCGCTGGCCGAATGCGCTTTGCGTCAGCGGGGCAGAGGGTTTGGTCGCCCCGGCACCAGCGGTGCCACCGGAGAACGAAAGTTCAACGCCCGACAAATCGGGGGGCTGCGTGCAGCCGGACACGTGGAGTGCGATGAGAATGCAGCCAGCGATTTGAACAATAATATTAAACATATGCTTGGACACCTTCCGGTTGATTAAGGCCAAAAGCGTGTTCTTTGGCTTGCGCACCGACGACAGCGTCCAAAAATCCGGATATCTCGGATGAGGCGCGTCCACTCGCGCGATGCGCCATCTGACGCTGTGCTTGCGTCAGCCAGGCAACGTGAGACAGCGACACCTGATGAGCATGGATCAGCCGCAAGGCACCACTATTGGTCAGAAGCGATTTGTGGCTTTGGGGCAAAGAGTGCACGGCCTGCAAGCTGACGCCCAGCAAACCATCCGGGCACTCGACACTGGTAAGCTGATCCAGGGGGCTAAACAGATGCATACCCTGAATGACCCGGCACAAAGTCAGTGTGTTCTGCTGAGCGGCGGCGCGTTGGCAAAGAAAACGCTGCACCTTTGCCAACTCGGGTGTCAGCTTGCCGTCCGCGTCAAAAAAACACTCGTCGTGCGGGTCGTCAGTGACAAGCCCAAGGGTTTCGTCGACCATCAGGCAACCCGCCGGTTGGGATTCGGACTGTGCGTCTGTCAGGTCTACTTGAAACGGCGGGCAGCGGAGTGCTGACGGCAAATATTGCGCCAACCAGGTTCCTTCGTCCGACACAAATGGCGTTGACCCCTCGGCGTGCACAGACAGCAAGGCAACGGCTTCGACTTCACCCGAGACGACGCGAAACGCGATTGGAAAAGCGGCCGCAGCCTGAAGGATTTCCGGCTCAACCACCGGGCATTCAGGAAGATGCCGGGCAAATTCAAAGGATGTGAATCGCCGCCAATACCGATGCCCGTGGTTGAGACGCGTGACCGGAGTTAAGCCGTTCTGCACCATAACTGCCCCCTCGTTCTGTTTGGTTTCCAGCCTTTTGCCGAGATTTGTGCCCTGCGGGGACGACCTATGCGGTCGCCCCTGTGGGGTCTGTGTGCAGGATGTTGTCAGCAGTCAGCCCGCTCAGATCGTCCAGCCCGTCAAAGATCGCAACGGTTTCGACCGAGGCTGTATCCGGTGCCGAATAGTCCACTTTGACCAAAGCGCTGTCGGTACCGTCGGTTGCCAGCACATAGAGCTCATCCCCCGCCAGCGCGCCCGAAAAGCTTTCGACTGCGGCTTCGATGGACCCAGCAGTGAGATCTGTCAGAACTGTTGTCAGGCCGACAAACCCGGTATCCGCGCCCAAAGCATCGCCTGTCGCAAGGGTTTCGAAATTTGTGCCGTTGCCGCGCAACGTCAGCACATCCAGACCATTGAACATCAAAGCGTCCGAGACATCGGCCTCTGAGCCAAGCGAGAACCCGGTGATCGTATCAACGCCATTTTCTGCCGGATCAGCCTCGAACACGACGACATCGCGACCCGCATCGCTGAGGTCGATCATGTCATCGCCGTAGCCACCGCGCACGATTGTGTCGATGCCTGCGGCGGTCAGGGTATCAGCGCCGTCTGTTCCCAGTTGAAAAAACGTCGGCCCTCCATCCGGGGTGGTGATCGTCAGTTCAATGAGTTGGGTCGGGTCTTGCACCGTCATCGTGAAGGTGACCAGCGGTTGCGACAGGTCCGTGAACGTGGTTGCCGCACCGCCAAATCGAATGACGTCGCCGGTTCCCGGGCTGGCCAGGAACAGATCGAACTCACCATTCTCGGAATCCGATCCGGTGTCGTATGTGACAACGGACGAGTCAAACTCAAGATCCGCAGTCATCGCCAGACCACTTGAGATATCGCGATCACTGTCGGCGTAAATCGCAAAGGTCACTACTGATCCGGACTGCCCGATTTCCGAGATGACATACGCCGCGGGAACATGCGCCGTTGTCTCGCCGGTTGCCGGCACAGGATCAGGCCCGCCGGAGACTGTTGCCTGAGCGGTGAAACTCAGGTCATCACCGGCCTCGGTGCCCGAAAACTCAGCGGCCGGAACCGTCAGAGACCAGGTCCCGTCGGCAGCGACTGTTGCCGTTCCGACAGAGCTGCTTCCGAGCAAGACGTCTACCGATTGACCCGCGCTAAGCCCAACAGACGTGCCGCTGACAACAAGGCCGGATGTTTGCGCGTCGGCCAGCGAAATAGAGCCGTTGGTGCCAAGTGAATTCAGGTTCAAAAGCGGTCGGAAATCCGTGGTGATGGAGGTTGTGGCCGGGGCTGAGGCATTCCCGGCATCGTCCGACACAGTTGCCGCAATTGGGAAAGCCCCTGTATCCGACAGAGCAGCCAGATCCGAGGCTGGGACGGTTGCGGTCCAGGTACCTCCGGTCACGGTTGCAGTGTATGTCTCGGTGCCCAGCGTGACCGAAACGGTCTGGCCGTTCTCAGCCGTTGTGGTGCCCGAGATGGTAAGGTCACTGTCGCGCTCGATCACGTCCAGCGTTGCGCCGACCGGCAGAGCATCCATCGTGATGGACGGTGCCGAGAAATCGGTGGCAAAGGTTGTGGTTGCTTGGTTGCCGTTTCCAGCCGCGTCTTCGACCGACGCAGTGACGTCATAGGTCACAGCGTCTTGCAGCCCACTCAGATCGGAGGCAGGGGCAGTGAAGGTCCAGCTCCCCCCGGACACGGTTGCGGTGCCGCTTACGTCCACGGTGCCGTCGGGGCGGGCGATCTCTACGGTTATAACGGTTCCATTCGCCGCATCTGATGTTCCCGATACGCTCAGATCGGTTCCCTGTTCGGCGGCGTTCATAACGGCCCCGTCAGAGAGGGTGGATATCGCAATCGTGGGCGCAGTAAAATCCGTGTCGAAACCGCTGCTGGCCTGAACCGCCGGATTGCCCGCAACATCGGACACGTCAGCTATGACGGAAATTGTCGCAGCGTCCGACAGGATTGCCAGATCGGCTGCGGGAACTGTGACGCTCCACCCTCCGCCAGAGGCGGTTCCGGTATATGTCACATCATTCAGAGTGACCGAAACGACTTGCCCATCCTCAGCTGATGTGGACCCTAAGATGGTCAGGTCTGTGGCTTGTTCCGCAGCGCTCATGACTACCCCGTCCGAGAAACTGTCGATGCTCAGCGTCGGCGCGGTGACATCCTTCGACAGGTTTACATCCGCTTGCGGGGCGGCCAGTCCGTCTGCGTCCGAAACATCAGCCGTGATGGTGAAGTCGCCCCCGTCCGCCAGTGCCGTCAGATCTGCGGTTGGGACAGTGACGCTCCAGGTGTCGCCAGAGACTGTGCCGGTATAGGTTTGCCCGTCCAAGGTGACCGTAACCGCCTGACCGTCGCCGACATTCCCGGTTGTGCCGGAAATCGTCAGATCCGACCCGACCTCAACTGCGTTCAGAACGGACCCAACGGCAAGAGGTGAGATATTGATTGATGGACCTGTCAGATCGACCGGTACCGATACCGTGACGGGGACAGAAGGGTTGCCCGCTGTATCGTCAACCGTCACGCTGATGTCGGCGGGAACGCCTGTGGTCAGGCTGGACAGGTCAGCGTTAGGGACCGTCACGCTCCAGCCGCCGCCGGTCGCTGTGCCGGTGTAGGTCTGTCCGTCCAGCGTGACGGTAACGGTCTGGCCATCTTCGGCTGTGGTGGCGCCCGTCAGGGTTAGATCACCAGTTGTGTCGACCAGATCAATCGATCCCCCGGCGACCGGATCCAGTGTCAAGGTTGGCGCGCTGAAATCAGTATCAAAGCTGCTGCTGGCCTGAGGCGCGGGGTTCCCGGCCTGATCCGAGACATCTGCTGTGACCGAAATCGTCGCACCGTCTGGAAGCGACGCGAGGTCCACCGCAGGAACGGTGACGCTCCACGTGCCGCCAGAGACCGTGCCGGTGTAGGTTTGCCCATTCAGGGAAACCGTGACGGTTTGTCCGTTTTCTGCATCGGTTGTACCAGTGATGGTCAAGTCCGTTGCCTGCTCGGCGCTGTTCAGGACAGCGCCGTCCGAGAAGCCGGCCACCGACACGGTGGGCGGCACGGTATCGATGTCGAATGTAACGGTCTCAGTCGACAATTCCTCACCCGTGCCATCCAGGTTGCGGATTGTGATCTCTGAGACCCCCTGCGGCAGGCCGCTGACCTCAGATGGGGTCAGGGAAATGCTCCAACTGCCATCGGCGTTGGGTGTCGCTGTTGTCACCAGTGATCCGATTGTCACCTCGACCGTGCTGGTCCCATCGGGCGCGGTGACTTCGGTGCTGGCGCTATTGAGCGCCGTACCCTGCAAATCGGCAAGATTCAGACTTGGGTAGCTGGGTGCAGGCGGCGGCGCAGGAGTTGGGGCGGTTGGCGCAGGTTCGGTGTCGTCGCCACCGCCGCCGCCTCCGCCGCCCGCTGCTGCGGCGGCTCCGGCAAGGCCAAGACCACCCAAGGCCGCCCCTGCGCCACTGATGCCGCCTGCGGCAGCACCGCCAGCTTCGGCAATGCTGAACTGAGCGATTTCGGCAACCGTTGCCTCGGCAATCATGATGGCGCCGCTGTCCAGAATCTGAACGTTTTCAGCCGCAACAATCAGGCTGCGGCCATCCGCCATTTTCAGCAGGACATCGCCGTTTTTCAAAAGCTTGGCCGACTGAACACCGGGGATGGTTTCGGCAAACTGAAAGGCGTACAGCTCTTCAATCGTGGCCTGAGACAGGGCGGGCAGCGCCATCAGCGTGGAACCCAGACCGCCCGCCAGACCGCGCCCGGCCCAGCGTTTCATCTTGCCGTCGATCCACTGACGAATGTGCTGTTTGCGATCTGCGCCCGGATGAGATTTGGACTCAGGTGCTTTGGTCATCTTACCCTCACATGTGTTTTCCGCGGTTTCGGAAGGGGGACAGTGCGCCCCGTTTAGGCTTTTGCTCATCTGTCTTTCCCTTTGGTTTCTGCGGCGATCGAACCCGAAAAAATTGAACTAAACTGAAGCCGAACTCCTCGTTTTCACCACATTCCTGCTTTGGTTTCGGTCCGGGCATCAGTTGATCCTGTTCGCAACGCCAGGGGTGGCGGTGGGGTGATGGCAATGATGCTGCAATTCGAAACTTTGGTCGCAACGGGGAGCACGGCGCTCGATTCAGGTATCGGCGATACGGCTTTAAAAACGTTTAACAGGGACACGTATCTCTACACCGTGACGGGCCCGGCAGGGGGGATCGCGGTTTGGCACCTGGTGGATGGGTCCATCCCTCAGCTGGTCGACACCGAGTATTACAGCGGCACAATCACGTTTCAGGTGGGGCGCTCGGGAACGCCTGTTTCCTTGGCTGGAACCGACCAATTGGCGTTGGATATAGATACCGCCACGGGGCTTGTGGGCTATGATTTGAACCCGGATGGCACCATCGGTGATCTGCAGGAAACAGGTACCCTGAGCGGCGGAGGGGATCTGTCCGCTTTGGTGCAATTATCCGTTGGCGCGACCGACCTTTTGGCGATGGCGCATGAAGATACCGGCCAGATCGCGACCTATGTCATCAATGGCGACGGCACGCTGAGCCTTGCCGGTCTCACCACAGGGTCTGCCGATTCGATGCTGGCGATTCAGGTTGGGGCAGAGCAGATCGTGATCGCCACCGACGCCGCCAGCAACAGCATCACAACATACACGGTCGCAGGGACCGGTACGCTGAGCGCGGTCGACAACAGCGCGACCACGGGAACGTTGGGCATCGCGACACCAACGGCGGTCGAGGTTGTCGAAGCCTTTGGCGAATCCTGGGTGATTGTTGCCGGGTCGGGCAGCAACTCGCTAAGCGTCATGAAGCTGCACAGCGATGGCAGTCTGATCCCGACCGACCATGTGCTGGATTCGCTGGATACCCGGTTCGCCTCGGTACAGGATCTGTCGGTGATCGAGGTGGACGGGCGGGTTTTTGTGGTCGCCGGTGGCGGCGATGATGGCATCACATTGTTCACCATGACCCCGAACGGGCAGTTGGTGCATCTGGACAGCTATGCAGACACTTTGGACAGCGGGCTGCAGAATGTCGAAAGCCTGAGCGTTGCGCATGTCGGGGACGAGTTGCAGATTCTTGCAACCAGCCAGATCGACGCGGGTGTGAACCTTTTTACGGTGTCCGTCGCTGATCTGGGTGTGGTGAGCGAAGGCTTTGGTACCGTAACCGGCACTGCGCTGGATGATATGCTGAGCGGTGGCGTACTGAACACTGACCTGTCGGGCGGTGCGGGCGATGACATTCTGATCGCCGGGGCAGGGGCGACCACCATGACGGGCGGGGCAGGGGCCGACATCTTTGTCATGCAATCGGGCAGCGGCCCGACAACGATCACCGACTTTCAGGCAGGCGTGGATCGGTTGGACCTGTTTGATTATCTGTTGCTGCGATCCCCCGCGCAGCTGACCGTCACCTCAACCGCCGACGGGGCCGAGATCACCTATCGCGACGAGGTTGTTCAACTCACATCAGCCTCGGGCGGTCCTTTGACGAGCAATGAAATCTTTGGTGCCGGTTTTGGCGGGCCGGACCATATCCCCGTTGATTTCAGCGATCTTGGAGTGACCGATCCGCCGAGTTCTGATGGCATTCAGGGCAGCGTTTCGATTGATTCCGAGGGGGCCAATCCGGGGCTGGGAGATGCCGAAATTCATTTCACTCCCGACGGCAACAGCACGATCAGCACCACAGCGGATGAGGATGGCAGGTTCGACTTGGGCCTGCCTACAGGGACCTACACTGGCGAGTTGGACATCACCAAAGGGTATTCGACCGCCAGCGCCGAAATCACAGCGCTGGATGCGCTTCAGGTGTTGCGGATTGCGGTCGGGCTTGAACCGACATTCGGGCCCGCCGCGCCGGAAAACCTGATCGCTGCTGATATTACACAGGACGGTGCGATCAACGCGCTGGACGCGCTGGCGATTCTGCAAGTGGCTGTTGGGCAACCGTCAGCACATGACGCGAAATGGGTCTTCCTGGATGCCGACGCGGATCTTTCCGGCATTACCGCGTCCAATGTCGACTATGAAACAGGTGTGGATGTGGTCGCCATTGATGGGGTGATCGAGGCGGACATGACGTCAATTCTGTTGGGTAATCTTGAGGTGGTCTAAAAGACTTATAACTATGATTATGTTAATTTCATTTGCTTGGATCTGACAAAATCAACGTCGTTGCCGTAACAAAATCAGACAGATTGCAGCCAGAACACCCTAAACACGTGAAGATGTGGCCTCGGTCGGTATGTTGTCCTTTTGCCGAATGGTCGGGTCAGCGATCAAATCAAACCCGTTGCGATCTTGCGAGGAAATCGCGCGGGCGGCTTGTATGCCGGTCAGGCTGGCCCAATCGGCTCCGGGACGGTTCACATGGTAGATTGAAGAAAACTTCTTAACTTCCTGAAACACGGCGGTTCGGTAGTTCGTCTGTTGTTCACGCCAACTGGCAGCCGCATTGGTACGCGGGAAATGAATCACTTTTGAGCCCAGCATGTCGCTGGATTTCACAAGGCCTGCGCCTTCGAGTTCCGAGATCGCTTTTTTGACCTGATCTTCCTCGCTGAGCTGCAGGATGGGCGCGTTCGCGGCACAGAAATACTCAACGCAGTAAACGCCCTGCCCTTCGGGAACCATCCCGCCACCAAAGGCCCCAAAATTGGTTATGCGCCCGCAATCCAGATTGGGATCGTTCACTTCGAGCCACGCGTGCGGAAAACTGTGAGGTGCCTTCAGGAACAGGTAGACCAGTAGCACTGACCGATCCGCCTCGGGCTTGGGCTGTGGGGTCTGGACGTCACTGTCGGCATGCTTTTTCAGCATGCCCCACAGGTTTTCGATCGTCATGCTGGACACAACGTTGCGAACGGTCGCTTCGTGCTCGACCTCATCTTGGATCCAACGGACAAGCACCTGCTCGCCATTGATCGGTTTCAGATCGGTGACCGTGGCTCCGAACTGTATCTGGCCGCCTTTGTCGTCATAGGTGGCTGCAAGCTTTTCAAAAAGTTGACCAGTGCCGAAATACGGGTGTCGCCAGGCAAGCTGTTTTGAAACGCCCCCACGTCGCGCCATCGTAAAAGCCTGTTTGACAGAGGCCAAACGCCCGGATTTGGTGCCGTTCCCGGTCGGATCCGCCTCGGGTGGCGGCATGTCAGCCCATCGGGCACCGCGGAACTTTTCCCAATACCCTTGGGCCAGCAATTTTGCGAATTTGCTGCCAACGCGGGAATACCAAAAATCCTGATATGTCCGGGGTTGTTTGACCATTCCCTTGATCCAACCCTTCAGCATCGCAGCCCCGCCCGTCGCCAGCCATGTTACAGGCATGCCGCGCGTTGCGCCCCGATACCCGCCAGACATCTCAACGATCCTGCCCTGGTACAGGCTGCCAACGCGGTGCGGGTAATCCCTGTAGTCATCGCCAAGCATTTGGCTCCAAAGATCATCAATCTCGGGAAACCGGGCGTATAGCTCCTTACGCCCCAAATCGAGAATGAAGTCCCCCCAACGCGGGGACCGCATCAGGCCGCCAACCTCGGTGCCTTGTTCGAGAATGATCGATGATTGCCCGGCTGCCTGAAGTTCCAACGCCGCGCTCAGGCCCGACGGGCCCGCGCCAATGATAATCGTATCGGGGATGCTTGTGCTGTCGCTGTGTGAATTGGACATTCTTAACTATTGCAATGGTTAAAATTCATTTTCGGAATGTATAGCAAGTTTTTCCGGGCCGTGTTAGCAATTAATCGTGTTAGGCGTTCTTGTGTCGCGTCTATCAACCGACGGTTATCAGAACGATTTTGTATTTTAGTAAAAGTTAAACGGGTAAAAAGCTGGTGTTATCGGGGTCACAATCCAACGGGGGATTTGTTCTTTCACTCGACTTTGAGTTGATGTGGGGCGTTTATCCTTCGCAAACAGTGGAAAGCTACGGCGCCAACGTCCTTGGCGTTCGAAACGTTGTCCCGCAACTGTTGGACTTGTTTTCCAGCTTCGGGATCAAGGCCACCTGGGCAACCGTCGGGTTCCTGTTTTTTGACGACCGGGATGAGCTTTTGGCCGCCCTGCCCGAGCGCAAGCCGAAATTTCGCGACAAGAGAAACACAACATATTCCTTTCTCGAACAGCTGGGCGAAAACGAAAAAAAGGACCCCTATCATTTTGGCCTGTCGCTGGTCCGGCAGGTCGTTGGTTGCCCGGGTCAGGAAATTGGCACGCATACATTTTCGCATTACTTCTGTCTGGAAGAGCCGCTGGATCAGGCTGCGTTCAAGGCCGATCTAGATGCGTCGATTGCAGCCTCGGCCCGGGTGCAAAGCCGCCCCAGAAGCATCGTGTTTCCCAGAAACCAGGTTTGTGACAAGGCGCTGGACGTCTGTCGTGACCGAGGCATCGATGTGTTCCGCGGTCCGGGCCCGTTTGGCTTTGATACACCAAGTGCGCGACGCGACGAAGGATTGATGCGCCGCGCATCAAGGTTGGCCAACAGCTATGTTCCCAGACCGCACACAACCTCGGTCGATGCAAAGCGCGAGGCTGGTTTGTGCAACGTTCCGGCCAGCCGGTTTTTAAGACCCCATTCAAACAGATTTCCCAGTGCTGCGCGGCTGCAAACCAGCGCAATCCGGCGCGAAATGCGCAGCGCGGCCGAGGGTGGGCAAATGTTCCATCTTTGGTTTCACCCCCACAATTTTGGTGTGAACACCGAAGACAACATCTTAATGCTCAGTCGCATTCTGAGCGAATATGAAGTACTGAAATCCGAGTATGACTGGCCATCTTTGACGATGGCGGACGCGGCCAGTCTTGCCAGGAGAACAGAACCGGTTTCGGGTTGATGGGGCGACAGGAATGCCGGATTTGACACGGAAAATAAGTCAATCATCTGCGATATCCCAGCAGTCCGGGGTCGCGGTTTCGGATCTGATGGATCCGTCCAACGGTCAGAGCCATTGCTGCAGCAGGAGGCTGCCCAAAGTGATGGTGATCGCCAGCCTGACATCTTCACTGGTCAATTTCCGCTTTGATCTGTTGAAGGAAATGGCCAAGCGTGCGGACGTTCTGGCCTGCGCGCCTGATGATGACCCCGAAACCCAGGCCCGCCTGTCCGAGATTGGGGTCGAGTTTCTGCGCGTTCCGATGGATCGAACGGGCACAAGCCCCGCAAAAGATGTGCAGACACTGCTTGGATTGGTACGGGCGATGCGCTCGTATTCTCCGGACACTGTGTTTGCCTATACAATGAAGCCGATTATCTACGGTGGTTTGGCCGCGCGCATGGCGGGCGTTAAACAGTTTCTGCCGATGTGTACGGGGTTGGGCTATGTGTTTGTGGATCTGGAACACAAGCTGCACAAGCGGGTTCTGAAAGCCGGGGCCGTGCGTCTGTACCGACATGCGCTGAAACGCGTGCCAGAGGTTCTTGTTTACAACCAGGATGATGCGGCCGAGTTCAGATCCAAACGCTTGGTTGGGCCTGAGACCAAAGTGACCATTGTTCACGGATCCGGCGTCAACCTTTCAAACTTTCCCAGCTCACCTCCGCCGAAAGGACCTCCTGTATTTCTGATGGTCGCAAGGTTGCTTCGCGACAAAGGCGTTTTCGACTATGTCGAGGCCGCCAGACAGCTGCGCGCCATCCATCCGGAAATCCGGTGTCAATTGCTGGGACCCCTTGATGCGAACCCCGCCTCGGTTCAGCCGCAGGATCTTGAGATGTGGCGGTCGGAAGGCATCGTGGAATACCTTGGTGAAACAAACGATGTGAGCCCGTATCTGGCTGCTTGCTCAGTATTTGTGCTGCCCTCCTACCGCGAAGGATTGTCCCGGACGGTGCTGGAAGCCATGGCTACCGGGCGAGCCATCGTAACCTCTGACGCGCCGGGATGCCCCGATCCGGTTGTCGAAGGCGTCACGGGATTTGTCACTCCGGTACGTTCCCCGGATGATCTGGCGCAGGCGATGCTTCGGTTTGTCGAAGATGAAAGCCTTGTCCCCGAGATGGGCGCTGCATCGCGGGTCCGCGTTGAAGACAAATACGACGTGGTCGGTATCGTCAAAATTCTGCTGGGCAAGCTTGGGTTGTCCGAGATTGCCCTGCGCTAGGGCTGCGGCGTCTTGCAGATCCCGTGATGACCCGGCGATTGCATGCACGAAGGCAATTCAGGACGGCCGTATCGGATTGTTGTTTCGGTTTTTGATGGTGCGGGTGGAGGGACTTGAACCCCCACGCCTTGCGGCGCCAGAACCTAAATCTGGTGCGTCTACCAATTTCGCCACACCCGCAACCGGGCACCTGCGTGCCGGACTGAGGCGCTGCATAACAAAGCTTGTGGCCGAGTGCGAGGGGTAAATTTGATCCGATGGCAAGTTTGTCACGAGCGGACTAAACCCCGTTAATCGGCAGGGGTTTTTGCCGCGAAAGACACTGCTTGGCGTTCGATCCCAGCGACGGTTGAGTAAGTTACTCTGGCAGAAAGTCCACGAGTTGGAACGTATCTTGATGTCGATGAGCCGACGGAATTCGGGTGCCACAATTGTTCTGATCGGCGATACAATGGCTCGTCAGTGTTCGCCTTGGGAAAACGCGTTTACGTTGTGTCGGTCAACACTTAGGGTGCAAAACGGAACGTCTTTTCACCCTAAGTCGCGGACAGCCTTCAGCCCAGAGCGGTGTTGCCTGTCAGGGTTTTGGGCGAAGAAAATTCGACATGGCGGAAAATAATATAAGCAAAACAATATTTTAAGGTGGTTGAAACTCCAATCGCATCTTTTCCACCTCACCTTGCGTCAGGTTTGAAAGCAGCCTTCTACTCGGCCGAAAAAATCTTCGGAACCCCGTAATACACTCAAAGGTTGAGGCATTCCTGCGCAAGCCGCATCACATTTGCGCCACATTTCAAGCACCAAAAAATCTTATTCGCGTCAAATTAACACCGCCTTGGCCGGGCTTGTTGAGCGCAGGAGTTAATGAGTCTTTTTCGCCGCCTTGGCACCGTACGAGTTTTCCGCTCAACTCCAGTACAAGGTTCTTTGCCGTGACCAATCTGAACAACTCCGCTGCCGCCGAGCAAGATGCGATCTTTTTTGCTCGTGAAAGTTTTTTGGGTGAACTCAAGACCCTGAACCGCGATCATCCCGATACAGGCTTTGGCATTTCCCTGCGCACCCATTCGGGCGAGCATTACCTGCTGGCCAACGCGCGTATGCCCCTGCCCGCTGCCAAGTCCGACGGGTTCCCGACGGGCCGGCGCGTGGCCTGTCTGGAAAATGGCGACCGCTTTAGCTCCATCGAAGTTCTGGCCGATTCCGTGGCTTATGAAACAATTTCCCCTCGCGCCGAGGCCGAGATTCTGGGGAACGCGCTGGACTTGATCGCCCGTATCGACACCCTGACCAGCCTTCCTGCAGGCCGCATGTCGCATGAGCCGCAGATTGCTGCCACCGGAACCGGAGGCTGACCCATGGCGCGCAATGACCACCTTTTGTCTGTCGGAAACGAAGCCCTTGCGCCGATGACCTCGGCAATGTCGTCTTTGACGGCACAGATCGACCAATTGACAGAGGTGGCCGATGCGCGGTCTTCGGCCCGGCTGGCCACGCTCAAGACGCGGATGGAGAATTTCACCGCCAGCATCACCATGGTTGGGCAGGTCAAGGCGGGTAAGTCCTCGATCGTGAATATTCTGGCAGGCCGCCCTGCGCTGTTGCCTTCGGACGTGAACCCGTGGACCTCGGTGGTGACGACGCTGAATATCAACACGCGCCCCCCCGGTGATACGAAATCCAAGTTCACGTTCTTCGAGCAGGAAGAATGGGACAATCTGATGGTCGGTGGTGGCCGTCTGGGCGAGCTGGCGAACCGGGCCGGTGCCGATGACGAGATGGACGATATCCGCCGTCAGATCGCCGAGATGAAGGCCAAGTCCGAAGATCGTCTGGGCAAGCATTTCGACCTGATTCTGGGTCAAAGCCACCAATACGACTATTTCGACGAAGAACTGATCCAGCGCTATGTCTGTCTGGGCGACGAGGACGATCCGGATATTGACCCGAAAACGGGTCGTTTTGCCGATGTGACAAAATCGGCCGAGCTTTTCATGGATATCCCGCAATATCCGATCTCGCTGAAGCTGTGCGACACGCCCGGTGTGAACGATACCTTCATGGTGCGCGAACAGATCACGCTGCGCAGCCTGCGCGGGTCCGAGGTCTGTGTTGTGGTTCTGGCCGCCAGTCAGGCGCTGACCACAATGGATATGGCGTTGATGCGGATCATCGCGCAGTTCGAGAACCGTCAGATCATTCTGTTCGTCAACCGCATTGATGAACTGTCGGACCCGGTCAGTCAGGTTCCTGAAATCCGGGATCGCATTCAGGACACGCTGAAACAGAACAGCATCGACGCCAATACCAGCGTTGTGTTCGGCAGCGCCCTGTGGGCCGAGGCTGCTTTGACCGGCAACCCGGACATTCTGACCGAAGAATCCCGGCAGACGCTGAACACGTTCTATCTGGCTGCTGGGTTTGGCGATCAGGCTCCCTCGCTGGACAAGATCTGGGCGCTGTCTGGCTTGCCCGACCTGCTGCTGGCGATGAATGAACGCATCGCCGAAGGCGCAGGTGCGCGTTTGCTGGACCGGGTACGCCACCGCGCGCGCAACATCGCCAGCCAGATCCGCGCAACGGCTGTTGCCAAGACCCTGTCGGGCGGCGAAGGCGTTGTTCGCGATTTGGACGGGGCCTCGCCCGAGGACGCCATTGCCACTGTTGCCTCGGAATATGAAAAGAAAGTCGCCGACCTGACCGCCTCGTTGCGCGACAAGGTGCTGGAACGTCTGAACGCGGCTGAGGCCAATTTTGTCAAACGCGCCACCGACTCGTTGATTGCGCATCTTGAGGAGAATGGCGAACAAGGCACCTGGCAGTACGATCCGGCGGGTCTGCGAACGCTGCAAAAGGCGGCCTATTTCAGCTTTGCCCGGTCCATGAAGAAAGAGGCCGGGGCGCTTTATTCCGCGGCCACAGCGGATGTCGAGGCGCTGTATCACAAGCTGCTGGGCAACCATCTGGGCGAGTTCAGTATCGAAGCGCCCATCGTACCCCGCGTGCCGCCCCCATTGGGCATCGGGCGCACCATCGCGCTGGACTTGCAAAGCACCTGGTGGCGCAGGTGGTGGCAACGCCGAAAAGG
Organism: Ruegeria sp. H7; assembly: GCF_056532945.1. Classification (NCBI taxonomy): domain Bacteria; kingdom Pseudomonadati; phylum Pseudomonadota; class Alphaproteobacteria; order Rhodobacterales; family Roseobacteraceae; genus Ruegeria; species Ruegeria sp. H7. The sequence continues at coordinate 252,561 of NZ_JBQFNZ010000005.1, read as the reverse complement.
GTTCGAGGCCTATGCCGCCGACTATACCCGTCTGATCGCGTCCGAGGCGAACTCGATCACCAAGGATATCGAGGAAAACCAGATCGCAGCGGTTCTGGAAAACGTCCGCGCCGGGCTGGCTGATTTCATGCGCGAGCAGAAAGAGACTCTGCTGAATATCTCGGCCTCGGCTGAAAAAGGCGGGCAGACTCCGGCTCTGATGGCGAATCTGCAATTGCAGAAATCGCGGGACGAGATTCTGGGCGACATCCTGAAAGACCTTAGCAACGAAGCGGCATAAGTAGAAAAATGGCAAAAGACACACATAACCGTTTCGTTTCCCCCAAGGCATGGGAGCGTATCGAGCATTGGTCGCGCCGGAAGCCGGTTTTCGCCTTAATGGGCGAATTCAGCGCCGGGAAATCCACCCTGATGAACTTTTTGCTGCGCACGCACACCCTGCCGACGCAGGTGACGGCAACGCAGTTGCCTCCGGTGTGGTTTAGCTGGGGCAATCGTCCGGCCTATGTCAAACGGCATGATGGCAGCACCGAGCAGATCGAACTGGATCAGCTTGAAACCGTCGGCGTCAACGATGCGCAGTTCATTCGCATCTTTCTTGAGGCGGACATTCTTGAGGCGGTCGATCTGATCGACACGCCGGGTATATCAGACCCCAAGATCTCGACCGATGTATGGCAACGTGCGGTGGGTCAGGCCAATGGGGTTTTGTGGTGCACCCATGCCACGCAGGCCTGGCGCGAGACCGAGCGGGCGACCTGGGTGTCCTTGCCTGAACGGTTGCAACATAACTCGCTGCTGCTGGTGACACGGGCAGATGCGCTGAGCGCGAAGGACCGGCAAAAGGTTCTGCGCCGCGTGAACCGCGAGGCCGGGCATCTGTTCAACCGCTCGATTCTGTTTTCCGCACGTGATGCGATTGAAGCGCGCGACAAGACGGGGGATGCCGAGATGTGGTCGCGCAGCGGCGGCGGCAAGATGATCGACAGCTTTCTGGAGATCACCGAGCAGATCATGGACAACCGCGCCGATCAACTGGCGCGCTATCAGATCGACAAAAGCCTGTCCGACGCGCCCAAGGTGCAGCCGCTGCGCCCGTCGAAGACCACCGAAACGGCAGCGCCCGATGCTTCGGCCCCGCTCAAACTTGTGAACCCGTTGACGGATGCGGGCGAAGATGCCTCGGTCGTGACCAGCTTTCCGGTTCGTCCCGCGCGGGTGGAACGACGCCCCGAAGATGCGGATCGCACACGTATCGACGCAGCCGAGGCCGAGCGTTTGCGCGCCGAAATGGTGCCCGAGTCGACGCCCGAGATTGACGAAAGCAATGAGGACGAGCTGCGCGCCTATTTCCGGGACACGGCCAATGATCCGCTGGACATCGAAGCTGTTCCCGATCCCGAGGCCGATTTGGAAGACTATGATCTTCTGGATGACGCGGAACTGGATGATGAAGTTGAAAACATCCTGGCAGACGACGCATCGGATGGGTCAGCGGATGAGTCCGAGGATCTGCTGTCATCACTGACGAATACGTTGAAGGAAACACCCGAAGCGATTGCAGGCCCTGCGCAAGATCAGGCGCAACCTGATGAGCGCAGCATCGAGGTCTCGGTATCCTCGATCACGGCACTGATGGCCGAACAGCAGGACCAGGGCGCAGAGGAATACGAGCCCGAGCCCGAAACCAGCGGTCTGGTCGAGATCAAGGCATCAGCCGATTTGGTCAATGGTCCCGAAGCCCATGTGGTCGATCTGAATGATCTGACCGAAGTGGCGGTTGGCGCGCCCTTGAGCGCCGCAGCCATGTGGGAGGAAGTGACCAAAAACGAGGATCTGCCCACGGACGCAGAAGCCTTGATCAAGGTCTTTCAGTCCTTTCTGTCCGAGTTCGATCAGATCGCCGTCGAGCATACCGCTAAGCAAGCCAGGGAAACGCTGCGCTCGATCCCGAAAACCAGCGAAAACAGCGGGGCGGAATGGCATGTCTTGTAATCGAAATCGGATTGGGATAACCGCCTATTAGTGAGGTAAAACAGTTAGTTAAATGTCAATTCAGGCTGCCTTGAACACCGCGATCGAAACCATACCCGACTGCATTGCAGCCGGGTATATCGACATGGAAACGGGGATGCTGCTGGGCACCAGCACGCCCGATCCGGACGGCGCGGTTGATCTGGATTCGCTGGCAATCGCCGTGGCGAACCTGTTTCAGGGGCGCGGGGTGGCAGGTTTTGAGGCGCTTTTGCGTCAGGCCGGAACAGAAGACGAGGACAATCCGGGATTTGGGGAAATCGCGGTGTTCTCGAAAGCCCGGCTGAACATCTTTCTGCGGACCCGGGAATATCCCGATCATGTGGTCTGCTACATCTGTCGCAACAGCGCGAATGTCGGGCTGGCGTTGACGAAATCGCATCTAAGCCTGGGGCCGGTTGCGGCCGCAGTATGAACGGGACCAGAGGGGGTCACGGCATGATGGACACGGACATACTCGACATGCTCGAAGATATCGGGCGGTCGTCTGTTGCCCGATTGTCCCCGGCGGTGGTGATCGCGGGGGACACGGCTGCTGCGCGCCGGGCCGAGGTCTTGCGGGTGATCCGTGGCACGATTCTGCCACGCCGTCTGGAGTTCACGGCCGCCAATGGCGACTGTCTGGCAATCGAGGTGAACAGCTCGCGCGTGACCGATGTATTCCGCGTTGTCTCGGGCCCTGTGCCCCATTTTGATACAGCGGCGCGTGACGAATTGATTGAAAACATGGCGCGGCTGGTGACGGATATTGCATCTGCCCCTGCCCCGCTGGAGTTGTTGTCTCTGCAACCCGACAGGGCGCTGGAGGCTGACGATGTCGGCGTCACACTGCGGGAAATCGAAAACGCCTGTGCCAAGATCGATCTTCCGGCGGAACCGATTGTTTCGGTGGTACCCGATGACGCAGAACCTGTTGCCGAACTGCCCGAGCCGCAATCAACCGGCACACTTGCCCAGACGTTTTTTGCGGACGCAGAACGCTTTGCGTTTGGGTCCGTTCTGGCCTCGGCGCAGGACGGCGATATCTCTCACATGGCCGAAGAGTGCGCCCCCGGCGGGCCGTTGTCTCCGGATCAGGCGCTGCTGGCGCAGTTTGCGGCCGATTTGGCCGGTTGGGACAAGGACACTCAGCCCGCGCTGGATCATCCCCAACTGATCGTCATGCGCCCGTCCGGCGGCAAGGGTGCTGGTTTGGCCGTTGTGAATGACGGTCAGCAGATCGCAATCGCCGTGCATGAAGCCCGAAAACTCGGGGCGGTTGTCAATCTTTGGACTGCGTTGCAGGAGGTGAACGGATGATCGCCTCCAAAACATTCAAATTTTCTAATAATTCAAGTCGTGTAGTTTTATCAGGGTAACGAGTATGAGTGAATCCAATCGTCGCGAGTTAATCCGCATAGCCGAGGACATGAATGAGACGAGCCATGACGAGACCCGTCAGTTCATCTCGCGCATTGTCGGCGATCTGTCCAATCTGAAACCGTCGATTGCCTTTGTCGGGCAGATCAAGGCGGGCAAATCCCGTTTGATCAACGGGTTCACCGGGCAGGCCGAATACCTGCCCTCGGATGTGAACCCGTGGACCACGGTGATCACGGATATGCACTTTGGCCACCCCTCGGGCCGGACCGAAGGGGCCGAGTTTCATTTCTTCGACAATCACCAGTGGCAGTCGCTGATCGCCGAGGGTGAAGAATTGCGCAACATGTTCCCCGATGACGAGGACAGCTATAAGCGCGAGATGATCGAAGAGCAGGTCGAGGCGATGAAAACCCGCGCGCAGCGGCGTCTTGGCGACAGCTACGAACAGCTTTTGGGCCAGCATCACGATCTGGAAGAGCTGACCTCGGACGATCTGGCGCGCTATGTCTGCGCCGGAGATGACCCGACCGAGGATGGCCCGTTGGATCCCGGCAGCGACCGGGGTCTTTACAGCGACATCACCCGCAAGGCCGAGGTTTATTTTGATATCGGTCACTTTCCTTTCCCACTCACGGTGACGGACACGCCGGGGGTCAACGACCCGCTGTTGATCCGCGAAGAAATCTCGCGCCAGTACCTCAAGGAATCCGATTTCTTTGTGGTGGTTCTGTCGGCGCATCAGGCCCTGTCGCGTGCCGATCTGAAACTGTTCCGCCTGATGCAGGCCTTGGAGCTTGGGCAGATCGTGGTCTTTATCAACCGCGTGGATGAACTGAGTGGGGGTGCCGGGGATGCCACCAAGGTCCGTGCCGACGTTCTGGACGGGTTGGAACAGGCGCTTGGAAATTCGAATATCGATGTGCTGATGGGCAGCGCACAATGGGCACACTACGCGCTGACGGGCGATGAAACCGGCGTCAACCATGATGACGTTCTGGCCTGGCTGCGCGCGCACCCCGAGCAGATGCGGCAGTATCTGGACGGGGTAGAAGAGATCAAGCAAGGCCCCGGCCCGATCAGCCGCGAGGCTGTCTTGCGCTTTGCGGCCATGATCGCATCGGGCCTGCCGGACCTGCGCCGTCACGTGACGCAGGCGTTGATTGACGGGCCGCGGGATGAGCAATTGCGCATGGCGTGGCAGCACCTGAACAGCTTTGCGCAGGGTGAGTTTGAACGTTCGCAGGCGCATCTGCGCGCGCTTGAGGACGAAACCGGCGAAGCGACGGCCAGCGCGGATGAAAACGACAAAACTCTTGGCGAACTGCGCGGCCTCATCGCAGAAAAAACACAAGACATTACCCGCGACATGGACGACATCCTGTCGAACTTGCGCGGCGTGATGGATGACACCGTGGCCGAGGCGGTCTCGGTCGTTGTGCGTGGTCCCGAGGGGAAGTCACCCTTGCTGGCCAAAGGCGATACCGAGCTGAACTTTACGCCCCTGCGCGACCGGATGCGGGAACTGGTTCAGGGGGCCTCGCAAGTGGTGCGTCAACGGATGCTCAGCGAGCTTTATGCCATCGACATGCGGTGCAATGCGGCGCTGCGCGCCCTGCCCGGTTGGCAGGAACCGGTCGACAATCGCATGAACACCAGTGCCGTGCGTTGGTTCCGCCCGGACACGACCGCGCTGACCCGTGGCATCACGGTAGAGTTGCGTGTAAACTGGCTGTCGCGCCTGATCTCGCGCAACAGCGTGGTGTCACGGGCCGAGCGGATGATTGTGCAGGAGTTCGAACTGATCGGCGACGATCTGATCGACACCACGCGGGATGATTTGCTGGAACGGCTGAACACCGTTCTGGATCACTACCTGGCCCTGTTGGCCGGGCATCTTGAACACAGAAGCGGCGCAGGCGAAACCAATGCCGTTGCCGAGGCGCAAACAGCCTTTGACCGGGCGCGGCGCATCAGGGATGAGCTGGAGACCATCTTTGGACCCGGCCATGCGGAAGAAAGACAGGCAGAGGCTGCGGAATGATCGACTTTCCCGGAACCGAACAGGAAGTGCGCCAGCTTGGGCGCTTTCTGACCGCGACAGAAAACATGGAGCCCGACGCCGCGCTGGAAGATATGCGCGCGCGCGCCCTAGCCCATGCAGAACGTCTGTCGAACGCGGTCAATATCGGTTTCGCGGGGGAGTTCGGGGCCGGTAAATCCAGCCTTGCCAATATGCTGGCCGGGGCAGATATCCTGCCCACGGGTCCGCAGCACCTGAAGTTGCCACTGGTAATCGTTGCCTATGCGGACGCGCCCGAGACAACCGTTGGATGGTGGGACAGGCAGCCCAAGACCTACTCCGGCATCGCGCTGGAAAAGGCGGCGGCGGATGAGCCTGATTTCATCTCGGTTGGGCTGAACACCCCTGCCTTAAAGGAAATCTCGCTATTTGATCTGCCCGGATCGGGCGCGTTGGACGATACGTACAAGCAGACGCTCGAATTGCTGAAATTCGTGGACTGCGCGATCTGGTGCACCAACGGAACCAACGCCTGGCGCGAGACCGAGCGCCATTTGTGGGCACAGGTTCCCGCCGAGCTGCGCGACAACAGCCTGCTTGCCGTGACCCATGCCGACCTGCCGCCCGTGCGCGACGCGCTGGACCGGGTTTTGGCGCGGTTGAACAAGGACAAGGACGGCCTGTTCCGCGCGATTGTTCCGATTGGCACCCCGGTCGCGGTCCGCGCCTTGGCGCAGGAGCCCGAGCCGGACTTTGACCTGTGGGAAACCTGTGGTGGTCAGAATCTGGCCGAACAGGTTCTCGAGGCTGCCTCGGACCGACGCAAACACGACCTGAACGCTGCGCGCGACGATCTGAAACGGGACTTCCTGCCTTATCTGGAAGCCCTGCAAGGCCCTGATGCCGAGCCTGAACAGTCAGACGCGCCATCGATGCAAGCGACGCTGGGCTCTGCCCTGCCGCCCTTGAACAATCCGATTCTTGAAGATTGGCTGGCGGCAATTGCCAGCATTTATGAAGACCTGCGCGATTCCTCATCAATCGAACCTGCGGCCTTTCTGCAAAGCTGTCAGGAAATCGTCGAAGATTTCGCCGAACGGTTGGAGCAAGGCGGTGAAATCGACCCCGAGGCTGACTGGATTCCGGCCGAGTTCGAAAAGGCCACGGACCTGCTGCTGTTGCTGCAATTCGAAAGCGGCGATGCGCCGTTGAAAGATGCGATCAGCATTCTGGTGCAGCTGGGCGATAACCTCGCCTGGGCTGGCAGCACGGTTGCTGCGGCGCAGCCAAAAACCGGAACCTGAGCCGTTCTCGCATAGATTGAGCTGCATTGCGGCGATTCGAAAACAGCAAAAACCGATTCTTAATTGTTTCGAAATCGTAGACCAAGCGTCTCAAATCGGGGCGTCAGTTTTCAAGTTTCTTAGCTATAGAGACAACATATTGTGTTAGTGGATGGTGTGGTATCTAAATATAGATATCGCACAAAAACGATCCATAGTGAAGCCATCAGGCGGCCCCAATAAAGTCAAATTTGAAACGTCTAACCGTTCTCAAGTGTCCTGCGGTTGTTTTTGGTTGTGAGTTCGTGGGCGATTTGCCCGGTTATTGTACCGCAAAACGAGTAGAACGGGCGGAATGAAATGAGCCACAACCAGGCGGTCGGTGCATCGCACGACGAACCTCAGATCGAAGGACTTCAACCCGGCGCAAAGCTTTTGCGCGGGCAGTATGAAATCCTGAAATATCTCAGCAATGGTGGATTTGGAATCACCTATCTGGCGCGCGACAGCCTGGAGCGTGACGTGGTGATCAAAGAGTGTTTTCCCGGTGCCCTGTGCCGCCGTAACGGTGATCTGGTGGCGCCGAACGATCCGGCATACAAAGACGACCTGCGCGCCATCATCGACCTGTTCATTCAGGAAGCCCGCAACCACGCGCGGCTTGTGCATCCCAATATCGTCGATGTGCATCAGGTGTTCGAAGACAACGACACCGCCTATATCGCGATGGACCTGATCCGGGGGTGTGACCTGCTGGATTACGTCGAGAACCCCGAAAACGAAAGCGGCCCGGACTTTATCGTTCAGGTGACCGAAAAGATGCTGTCGGCGGTGTCGTTCATTCACCAAAGCGGGATGCTGCACCGGGATATTTCGCCGGACAACATACTGATTGACGAAAATGGCGACCCGGTTCTGATCGACTTTGGCGCTGCACGGGAACAGGCGGCCAACAAGTCCGCGGCGCTGCTGACCTTGCGGGTGATCAAGGACGGATACTCTCCGCACGAGTTCTACGTGCGCGGGGCCGAGCAAGGCCCAAGCAGCGACCTCTATGTTCTGGCCGCGACCTTGTATCACGCGATCAGCGGAGAGCGCCCGATTGATGGCCAATCCCGCCTGAACGCCTTCAACAATGGGCAGGATGATCCCTACGCGCCGCTGGCCGGTCGGTTTGACGGCTACCCCGAAGGGTTCCTTGAGGCCATCGACAAGGCGATGGAGGTTCACGCTACCGACCGCCTGCAAAGCGCGCTGGACTGGTTGCGGATGTTCCGTGGCCCCGGCGTGATGTTCGATACGTTTGCCTACCGCCCGGTTTCGGTCATCGTCGGGATGGATCGCACGGATAAAGAGGCGGAAAAAGCCCGGATCAAGGCCGAGACCGAAAATGCCGAAGCGGTCGTGACGGCGCTGCTGGCTGGAAACGCCGATATTGCGCTAGGGAACGAAGACAAAAAAGACGATGAACGGGCCAAGTTCGCCGCAAAAGAAGACACTCCGGTCGCGGTGGACACCGTGGTTCAGAGCGGGTCTGGCGGCAGCGGCAAGCTGTTGGCCGGTGTGGCTGTGGTTGCATTGGCAGTTGCCGCGGGTGGCTTCTTTGTCTTGTCGGGTGGCGACAAAGCGGATGACACGCAAACTGCGTCGGTGGTTGCCACAGATGCACAGCCAGCAGTGGTTGAGTCTGAACCCGCCGAGGAAACGGTTGTAGAAACACCCGAAGCCGCCTCCGAAACGGTGGCCACACCTGCACCAGAAGAAATTTCAGAGCCGCCTGTCGAGCAGGCAAGTTCCGACGCTGCGGAAGCGGCTGCCACAGAAGCAGCCGCCGCAGAACCGGACGCGGCGGTCAATGATCCGGCCCCCGCCGAGACCGCTGTTGCGGAACCGGCTGGTCCGGTGGATCTGGCCGAGAACCAGATCGCATTCTCGCATTGGGATGTGGATATTCCTTTCTCGATCTCGCGCCGCCGCGCGTCGACCGGGCATACGTTTTCGATAACCGGCGTTGATCAGAATCAGGACATGTCGGTCATCGGTGATTGGGTTCAGCGCGGTTCGACGATCTTTACGCTCAATGGCAGCCCGGTTCGGGGTGATGCGTCCTTTGCAACGCATGTTCTCGACAACCTCAATGTTGACCCGGACGGCTATATCCGTGTTGCGGCCCGGTATCGCCCCTTGGGTGAAACACGGGCGCAGAACGGTTTGTTGGCCCTGCCCGCCATCCGCTCGGTCGGATTGGAGAACGGCTATATGTTCACAATCCGCAGCACGGGTGACGAGAGTTGGCAGACCGTTGTGTCAGACGTTCCAGCCGAGACTGCGGGCGACCTGCAGAAAGGCGATGTTCTGCTGAGCGAGGCGCAGGGTGGTGTCGCACTCAACGGCGCAGAGAGCCTGGACGAGTTGCTGGCCGCGCTTGTTGCCGAAGAAAAATCCCAGGCCCGTTTCACAGTGACACGGAACGGAAGTGAAACGGCCGCTGTGATGCCGCTATCGCAGGAGTGATCTGACCGGTTCGAATGTGATTTGCCAGTGTGTATTTGCTGAGGATGGCCGCCTTTCAGGCCATCCTGACGGGGACCGGCCCGCCGCAGAAGGTAAGAGTTTTCCAGGTTTTTCAATATGATGAACGCCGCTGTGCTGTCTTGCGCAGAGGTATGTTGCAGCCCCCGGCACACATGTTGCGTGCCAAGAGATTGAAGGTGTCGACGCCATGTTCAAATACAAAAGCCCTCTTAGCCGGCTTCTCGAAGGCGCCGGCAAAGCCAAAGAAGACGAAGCCACGGAAACCACGTCGGCAGCGGCCAGCGAAGATCCCATCGAGGAAAAGCAGGAACAGCCCATCGCTGATTTCAACGCCCTGCGCGCGGCGCTGGCAGGCGGGAATATGTCATCCGAATCCTATGAGGAAACGGATGAATTGATGCCGGAAGAAAAGATGCCGGACTTTTCTGAGGAAGATGCCGCAGAGGTTGAGGAGCCGGTTGAGCAGTCGATCTTCGTGGAAGACGAGGCCGAAACAGCTGACATGGGTGCAGAGGAAGAAACGCCTGCACCGGTCGCGGATGAGCAGATCGTGACCCTGCGCCTGACCACCGAAGACGCGGTTGAGCCAATCGAAGAAACACCCTCTGAGCCGGAAGCGATTGCTGAGGAACCGGTGCAGACCCCCGTTGAGGAACCGGTCGCGGAAGAACCAGTGGCAGAGGTCGTTGAAACCCCCGCCCCGGTGGCTGAAGCCGCGCCTGAAGTGACGCAGGAAGTTGAGGCAGCGCCACAGCCCGCCCCCGCGCAGGACCGCCGTTCGCGCGTCAAGACCACGTTCCTTGGGTTCGAGCGTGCCGACACGCATGTTCAGGACCTGATGGAAACCGCTGAGCCGGTCGCTAAAACCGAGGCCGTGCAAGAGACCTTCCCTGTCGGGTGGCTGGTTGTCACCTCGGGGCCCGGACGTGGGGCCAGCATCACCCTGACAGAAGGTCTGATGCAGATTGGCCGCAACGACGATCAGGCGATCCAGCTGGACTTTGGCGATACGGGGATTTCCCGCTCGAACCACGCGGTGATTGCTTATGATCCGGAAGATCGCAAATGCTATCTGGGCCATGGCGGCAAGGCCAATCTTGTGCGCCTGAACGGCAAGCCGGTGCTGAGCACTGTGGCGCTGTCCAGCGGCGACCTGATCCGCATCAGCGAAACCTCGATCCGGTTTGCAGCCTTCTGCGACGACGGCTTTGACTGGCGGGATTCGTAATAGATGCTGGCGACTCCGGCATATGATATTGCGCTGATCCTGAACCAGGGTCAGCGAGACACGCAGGAAGATGCCGTGGCTGCACGGATGTTCGATGCGATCGACGCGGGTTACATCGTGATCGCTGACGGCATGGGCGGTCATGAAGCGGGCGAGGTCGCCTCGGAGCTGGTAATCGCATCCTGGCGCGAGTCGCTGGATGCGGAGCTGAGCGGTGACACCCTGGTCGAACCCGCAGCGGTTGATGCCTTGCCCCTGGCTGCGATGCTGGCCAACACGGCGATTGCGAACCACAACGAAGAAGAAGGCGGCGGCTTCAATATGGGGTCAACGCTGCTGGGCGCGCTTTTCCTTGACCAGCGGATGTACTGGATTTCAATCGGTGACAGCCCGCTTTATCTGTTTCGGGATGGTGTTCTGACACAGGTCAACGAAGACCATTCGATGGCCCCCGTGATCGATGCGCAAGTGGCCGAAGGCAAGCTGACCGAGGCGCAGGCGCAGTCCCATCCGGATCGCAATCAGCTGACCTCGGTTGTCATGGGTGGTGCGATCCCCAAGGTTGACTGCCCTGAAACGCCGCTGACGCTGAGCTCGGGTGATGTTGTGATCCTTGGCAGCGATGGTTTGCAGACCCTCTCGGACAGCGAAATCGAGGCTGTTCTGCGCGAACACAAAACCGCATTGGCACAGGAAATCGCGGACGCGTTGCTGCGGGCCGTTCTGGCCAAGGCCAATCCAGATCAGGACAACCTGACAATCGCAATCGCGAAACCGACACGACCCTAACAGGCAAAGCAACAGGACCCATGAGAAAGCACCTAATCATATCAAGCCTTGCCCTTGCCGCCGCCACCGGCGCGGCCTCGGCGCAAGAGGCATGTTCGACCTACGAGATTCAGCGCGGCGACAGCCTGCGAGAACTGACGATCCAGGTCTATTCGACCGAGGATTTCCGCATCATTTACGATGCAAACCGCGATGTCATCGGGTCCAACCCCAACATCATCCGTGTCGGTGACGTTCTGACCCTGCCCTGCCTCGAAGACGTCGGCCGTGCGGTTGCTCCGCCGGAAACCGAGGCGGAACGTCTGGCCGCCGAAATGGCATCGGAATTGGTGAAAGCCGCAGAAGAGCGTGCGGCGAAGGCGATTGCCGATGCCGAGGCCCGCGTTGCGGCGGCCGAGGCCGAAGCCAAGAAAGCCAGCGAAGACGCCGTTTCGGCGGCCAAAGCGTCGGCGGTAGAAGAGATTGAAGCGGCCCGCGCCGAAGGTGCCGCGTTGATCCGAGAGGCCCGGTCGGAAGACCGCCCCGAGATCCGCGACAGGCAGATTCTGCTGATCACAGGCGGCAACTACGCGCCGTTCACCGACGAGGAATTGCCGAACCGTGGGCTTTACACCCGTCTGGTCGAAACCGCGATGCTGCGCGCCGCGCCCGAGCAGGCGTATAAGATTCAGTTCGTCAACGACTGGTCCTCGCATCTGGACCTGCTGATGCCAACGCTGGCCTTTGACGGAACCTTCCCGTGGTCGCGCCCCAATTGCGAAGAGGCGGCAACCCTGTCTGAAAGCGACCGTGAGCGCTGTGAAACCTACAATTTCTCGAACCCGTTCTACGAAGTTGTGGATACGTTCTTTGCCCTTGAAGGATCGGGTTACGAACAAACGCTGACCTATTCCGATTTCGCGGGCACGACCATCTGCCGCCCCGAAGGCTGGTCGCTATCGCATATGGATGCCGTCAGCCTGTACGAGCCGGTCATCAGCCTGATGCGTCCCGTTTCGCCGGATGACTGTTTTCACGCGGTCATCGAAGGGCGCGCGGATATCGTCGCAATCGAAGCCCATCTGGCGGTAGAGGCAATCTCGCGGCTGGGCTATGAGCATCGCATCATCGAAAACCCCAACCTTGCGGCGATCAAGTCGCTTAACGTCATGACCCACAAAGATAATCCTGATGGGGAAGCGATCCTTGAGACGCTGAATCAGGGTCTGACAATCATGCAGCAATCCGGCGAATGGCGCGACATCGTGTCGTCTGCACTGCGGCATCAAATGGAAAATGGCTAAGGCCCCAAATGGCCTGACAAACGAATAGTCTGGAGGAAGTGGACATGTTTGAATTTAATCTGAAGAAAGTTGTAATGTCGGCCGGCGCCGTTACGGCGCTCAGCGCCGGTGCTGCCGCAGCACAAGAGGCCTGCACCAACTACACCGTTGCAGACGGCGACACGATGGCGACCATCGCGATTGCCGCCTATGGCACCTCGAACTATCAGCCGATCTTCAACGCGAACCGCAACATCATCAACAACCCCAACGCGCTTGAGCCCGGCCTGGTCCTTGCTCTGCCCTGTGAAGATGGCAGCCTGCCAAACGGCCAATCGGCGCAGGAAATCATCGCAGCGGAAGAACAGCGCGCGGCCAGCGTCAAGCGTTCGAACGTCTACGCCCCGCCGATTAAGATGGTTGCCGGTAACGGCTGGGAGCCGTTCACAACCGAGGCGCTGAGCGGCGGCGGCATCATGACCCGTCTGGCAACCACCAGCCTGCAGCGGGCTGGCAACAGCCGCGATTATTCGGTCAGCTTCGTAGACGACTGGAGCTCGCACCTGGAGACCCTGTTGCCGCTTGGGGCATTTGATATCTCGATCGCCTGGACCGTTCCGGATTGCACAAACCGCACATACGAATGGTCGGCTGAAACAACGGCGCGCTGCACCCAGTTTGTTGCGTCTGTTCCGGTCTACGACGTCGTCGGCGGCTTCTTCACTCTGCCCGAAAGCCAGTATGCAAGCGCGACGGATTTCAGTGATCTTGAAGGGTCCACCATTTGCCGGATGGCGGGTTGGAGCATGGTTGTTCTGGAAGAAGTTGGCTTGAACCGTGAGAACACAACCGTCGTTCAGCCCAGCTCTGCGCGTGAATGTCTGGATGCAGTTCTGACCGGCACCGCGGATGTGGCGGCGTTCGAAGTTGATCTGTTTGCATCTACCATGAACGACATGGGCCTGACCTCGGCTGACATCATTGAAAACCCATATGTTTCGACCCTGTCGTCGATGAGCTTCCTGGCGCACCGCACCAACCCGTTCGCGCGCGAATACATTGCGATGATGAACAAGGGTCTGAACGAAATGCGCGAGTCCGGCGAATGGTACGCGATCATTTCGGACTCGCTGCGCGAGCAGAACGAAAAACTGAACGCAGCTTCGAACTGATCCCTCGGTTCAGCTGAACTCACTGGGCCGGTCCTGTGACCGGCCCTTTTTTGTTTTTGAGTCCCGGTCGTGCCCGCTGAGTTCCAGGCCATTCGGATCGTGCAAGTGGATGGTCACAGCCAACCCCAGCGACCTTGCGTGCCTTCCTGCGCAGGCAAGTATACAAAAGCCAGAAAAGCGTGTTTTTGGTGCTGGAAAAGCAAATGGCCAGCACCCCAAATGCTGGCCATTCAACGAGTGAGTGATTTAGCCTTGCGGCCTCACCGGTTGTAAAACTTTGTTGGCCTCAAATTACACAGATAAACCCTGCACGAGAATTAGGGGAATCCCGTAGAAACGGTAAAATTCTAGTCAAGTGCTTGTTTATGTGCGCATTTAAGTCGGTTCTTTGGCCGATCTGCACTATGTTTCGCGGTCATCCGAACCTATTGGCCGGTTCGGTACATGCCGGTAGGGTGGTGGGATGTTTCGACGGTTGATCACAACCGCACGGGGCAAAATATTTCGCCTCAACGGCGCGATGAGCGTTCACAGAATTACCTTAACCATGTAACTGTAGGTCTGTGTAGTTGTTTGATATTTTATAGGTAAACATGGCTCGTCGCGCCTTGAAACTTCTTCTTTGTTCCGCTGGTCGTCGCGTTGGGTTGCTGAACTGCTTTCGTGCGGCCGCCGAACGCCTTGAATGTGATCTCGAAATTCTTGCATGTGATTTGAACCCGGATGAAAGCGCCGCCTGCGCTTTGGCTGATCAGGCGTTTGCAGTGCCAAGAACCGACGATCCCGGTTACATCCCTGCTGTTTTACAGATCGTGCGCGATCATGGTGTGGATCTGGTGGTCCCCACGATTGATCCCGAACTGTTGCCCCTGTCCGTGGCGCTGGACGAATTCGCCGCCGTAGGCGCGCATGTGCATGTCTCGCCCCCGAATGTGATCGAGGTTGTTCGGGACAAGCATCAAACCTCTGCCGTTCTGGCCGCGGCCGGAGTGCCCGTTCCGCGCACATTGGATCACGCGGGAGTTCTTGAGAATCCAGACGGTGTGTCCTGGCCAGCTTTCGCGAAACCAAGCGGCGGCAGCGCCAGCCGCGGGCTTCAGGTTTTCAATTCGATAGACGAAGTGCCCGACGTTTTCCCCGAACCCATGATCTTTCAGGACAATCTGAGCGGATCGGAATACACGATTAACATGTTTGTCGATCAGGAAGGCCGACTGCAAACGGTGATACCGCACAAACGGATCCAGATCAGGGCGGGTGAGGTCGAAAAGGGCCGCACGGAACGCCGCGCTGACCTGCACAAAATTGCCGAGGGGATTGTGCACGCACTGCCCGACCTGCGAGGGGTGGCGTGCTTTCAGATCATTGACGACCCGAAACTTGGGCCATGCGTCATCGAAATAAACGCGCGTTTTGGGGGGGGATACCCGCTGGCGGACCATGCAGGCGCGCCGTTTGCGCAATGGTTGCTGGAAGAGGTGGCCGGATTGCCATCGTCCCCCCATAACGATTGGCGCGACGGGGTGCGCATGATGCGGTATGACAGCGCCGTGTATATCGATTGATGCTGGTCTTTGATCTGGATGATACCCTGTATCTTGAACGCGATTTTGCGTTCAGCGGGTTTGCATATCTCGAACGCTGGGTCGCAGAACATTACGGCGTTTCAGGATTTGGACCTGCCTGTCAGAATATCTTTACAACCGGAGACAGGCGGAAAATCTTCAATACCGCCTGTGCGTTGCTTGGGCTACCAGACACTCAGGACTTCATTGGTCGACTGGTGCAGGAATACCGGCTGCACGTTCCAAAAATTCAGCTCAGCCCGGACGCGGAACGGTTTCTGAATGCCGCAAGCCATCCGATGGGGTTGATCACCGATGGGCCGGAACGGATGCAGCGCAACAAGATCGCCGCGCTGGGGTTGGAACAACATATCGCGCATATTCGCCCCACCGGTGCTTGGCCCGAGGTGTTTGGAAAGCCGCATCCCCGCGCATTTGAAGAAATGGAAAGCCTGGCCCCCGGGGGGTCAAAAATGGTCTATGTCGCGGATAATCCCGCCAAAGACTTCGTGACGCCGAACGCGATGGGATGGCAAACGGTGCAGGTTTTGCGAAACGGCGCGGTGCATGATCCCAACCCACCGGATCAGGCGCACGCCGCGCAGGTAAGGATCATTGACTTCGATCAGTTGCCGGACGTGATCGAGTTTTCCTGAAACATCGAGTGGCTTGGAACAATTTGATCGATGACCTGATCCCAGTCACTCAGCACCCGAGAGGGTTTCAGCCAGTACCGGTTTTCCACCGCAGATTGCCGCATTTTCGCAAGGCTTTCATTGTCCGTCAGCAGCCCTGCCACAGCGTTCGCCAACGCCGGAGTGTCCTCCGGAGCAACGAGGATACCGTTCTCTCCGTCCCGGATAATCTCTCGCGGGCCATAGGCGCAATCGAAGGCCACAACCGGCAAGCCGGAAACGGTTGCCTCGGCAACCACATTGGGAAACCCTTCGAACCGCGACGGGAACACCAGCACATCTGCGTCCTGCATCCACGCGCCGGGTCGCGCGCTTGATCCGGGCAATTGAACACGGTCGGTCAGACCCATTCGTTGAACCTGACGCTCAAGCTCATCGCGTTTTGGGCCATCACCAAATATCGTCAATTTGGCGTCGGGCACCCGGCTGATGATCTCGGGCATGGCATCCAACAACAGGTCAAACCCCTTTTGCCATTCCAACCGGCCCACGGCGACCATGTTTGCGGCCCCCTCCCCCAACGTGACATCCGAAAAAGGTGCGCAAGGATTGGGAATGACATGCGTGTGATTCGCCAAAGCGTCAGGTAAATCCTGACGGGCGCGTTCGGTTTGCATCACGATGGCCGTGGCCGAGCGGGCCAGCGTATTGAACCCTTTCAACCAGATCGGATGGGCGTGCTGCGCTTGCGGATTGTTACGCTCTGACACCAAAACGGGGACATTCAAACCCGTGTTTGCCAACAGGGTCAGCACGTTGATCTTGGTGAGGAACGACATAATCAGATCGGGTTGCACCTGCCGCACAGTCTGCCGGATATGCAGCAACCGCCGAAATTGCACCAGCTTTGAGAATCCGTCGCCGGGGTGAATGACATGCAGGTTCGTCGCCTCGGGGTAGTCGAAATACGAACTGTTGTCGGGGGTTGCCATCCCGACGATATGCACCTCATCCCCAAGGCTCAACCGATGCTCGGCGATCATCGCGATGTTCTTTTCCGCCCCACCTGCACCAAAACCACCTTGAACCATTAACAACTTCATGGGGGTTACTCGGCCGCGTTGTGCAGACGGCCACTTATTCCGCTATCTGGCAAATCTGCGTGTTGCGATTGGGCGTCCGGGATGGTGTGTAACGGATGGGGCGCGTTCACCTCTTTCTCGATCAACGGACGGTTCAGGTCTTTGGATTGAAGGAAGATCCGGCCGATATATTCACCCAGGATCCCAAGGAACATGGCGTTCAGGGTCATCGACAACAGCAACAGGATCGTTGTCGTCGCAAAACCGCCGGGCCAATCCTGCCCGAAGAACAGTTTCCCGATGATGTAGCCCATCATCAGCAAAAAGGTCATCAGGCCCACGGTCAGGCTGATCATCGAGGCCAGTCGCAACGGCAGCAGCGAATGATTGATCAACCCGTCAATGGCGAGCGACAGCATTGCCTTGAACGGAAACTTTGACTCGCCTGCGGTCCGGGCATCGCGATCATATTCAAACCCGACCTGCTGAAATCCCATGCCGCTGATCAATCCGCGCACATAGGGCGAGCGGTCGTCTACAAGGCGCAGCTCGTCCAGAATGCGGCGATCCGTCAGGCGGAACTCACCCGCGTTTCTGGGTAGATCGTCATTGCTGATCATGTCGATCAACGCATAGAAACCCCGCCGGGCCGCGGCCACAATCGGACCGTCGGGCAGGCTGCGGCGAATGCCATAGACGACGTGATTGCCCTGCCGCCACAAGTCCAACATCATCGGGATCAATTCGGGCGGGTCCTGCATGTCGCAATCCAGCTGAATCGAACATGCGCCGTTGGCAGACCGATACGCAGTCAGAACCGACGATTGATACCCCATGTTTCGGGCAAAGCGGATTACACGGACCCGGTGATCCTCGGCTGCGATCTCGGACAGAATGTCAAAGGTGCGGTCCGTCGAATGGTTGTCGGTGAAGATGATCTCGGGCTCGTAATCGGGCAGATTGTCGAAGACGTTGACAACCCGGTCATAGGCCGTTTTGACGTTGTCTTCCTCATTCAAGGCCGGAATTAGAATGGATACCAGTGTCATGCGCGCGCTCCCGCCGTCGCTGATGATGCTTTAAACTGCTTTGCCCATTGAAAAGTGCGTGTCAGGCCGTCCAACAGTGAAATCGCGGGTTGCCAACCATATCGCGCCTTCATCTGGCTTGCGTCGGGCAACAGGACATTTGGCTCATCAACCGGTGCATCGCATTTTAGCATGCTTTCACCGGCTCCGGCCAAACATCTTAGATGCTGAACCACCTCTGACATTTCGGGCGCATGGCCCGTGCACAGGTTGATGACCGGGCCCGCCTTTTCAGGGGCGTCTGCGATTTCCATCAGGCCCTGAACGACGTCATCCACATGGATCAGGTCCCGGCGGTCATGGGGGCGCCGAAGGTGAACGGGTCTGTTGCTGAGCAGGTTTTCAATAACCTGAGGGATCAGGAATTCTTCGGATTGTCCCGGCCCGTAGGTCAACGCCAGACGTGCGGTCACGGCGACAAAGGGCAATCTGGGTGCCGCCATCTCAAGGTATTTTGTGCCCGCTAAAAGAGATGTTCCGTAAGCGTTTATGGGATGTTCCCGCTCTGTTTCTACAAATGGCAGGGGAACATCACCGTATTCTGCAATGGTACCGGTTCGGACAAAGGCCCGAGGCGGCGACGCGCAGGTCGCGGCCGCCTTGATCAGACGGGTCAAACTCTTGAGGTTTTCGTCGATGCTCTGATCCAGGTCCGAAAGGTCTGGCGCGTTCGAAAACCGGGTTCGCGCCGCTGTGTGAAACACCGTGTCCGGAGCAAAATCCTGAAAGCAGTCGCGCAGCGCGTGCTCGTCAGAATAGGCGCAGCGATACGTCGCAACGTCTGACACAGCAGTCCCGAGACGGCCGAGCGATGATCCCGACCGTGTCAGGATCGCAACCTCATCCCCCCGGTCCAGACAGGCCCGAGTGAGGTGCGATCCGATGAACCCTGATGCGCCTGTTATGAGGACACGTGCCATCGCCGGATCCTCAGGGAAGGATAACCGGCATTGGCAGCGGGACGATGAATTTTCCGCCCTGGGCTTCGAACTCGGCCATTTGTTCGCGGATCTCGTCAAAGAAGTTCCAGGCCAGCACCAGCAGGTAATCGGGCTTGCGCTCAAAAACCGCTTCGGGCGGCAGTACCGGGATCAGCTTGCCGGGCGAATACAGCCCCTGCTTCAGCGGGTTGCGATCGACCAGGAAATCAAGCGTCTCAACCCCGATGTCGAAATAGTTCAACAGTGTGTTGCCTTTGGCCGGTGCGCCGTAGCCTGCGACTGTCTTGCCGTCGGCTTTCAGGTCCGCCAGAATTTTCAGCAGGCTGTCGCGCAGCTCGTGCACGCGGTCGGCGAACTCTTCGTAACTGGCGCGGTCGGTCATGCCTGCCGCCGCTTCGTCGGCCAACATTTCGGCCACGATGGGCGCAGGCGTTTTGTTCAAAGTCGCGCGCTGCATGAACACCCGCATCGAACCGCCGTGGACCGGCAGTTTGGTCACGTCGACAACGTCCAGACCCACCGCTTCCCCAAGCTTGACGATGGACAACAAGCTCAGTTCCGAGACGTGCTCGTGATACACGTTGTCGAATTCATTGGTTTCCAGAATGGCCTTGCCCCAAGGCACCTCGATGATGAACACACCATCGTCGGTCAAAAGATCAAGGACACCGGCGGTGAAACCGTGCAGGTCGTCGATATGGTTAAAGGTATTTGTTGTCGTGATGACGCTTGCAGGGCCTTCCTGTTCGCGCACAGTCTTGGCGGTTTCCGGGTTAAAGAAATCAACATGGACCCGCACGCCACGCTCATTCGCGATTTTGGCAAGGTTTGCCGCCGGATCGATCCCAAGACATTTGCCGCCCAGCCCGTTTGCGTGGGACAGCATAAGCCCGTCGTTACAGCCGATATCCACGATCATACCGCCTTGCGCGCGATCAACCGCCACCTGGGCGAGCCCCGCGAAATGGGTATGCATCGTAGCCGCGCCAGACGGCACGTAGAGGTAATCGGTGAAGAAATCAGCCGGAACCTGGTCGGCGACCTGTATCAGGCCACAGTCCAGACAGGCCTGCGTGTTCAGCGGAAATGCGGGTTGCGGTTCCGACAAGTCCTGCGTTTTGGCGAACATATTGGCCGGAGGGTGATTGCCCATCGGCAATACCAGCATCAGATTTTCTGATTTACAGGCCCGGCACGTTGTGCGGGATGTTGGACGTACACTCTGCATATTCATCACACTACCTTCATTTCAATTCAATATGCGCAAAAAGCGCGACAGCTATCTGTTTTAGGTTGCGTACCGTTTGCGGTTATGTGTCCGGCAACCGGTATCTCAGGAAGTTCTGCGTCACAGAATTGCTTAGCAGATGGTTCAAACACAGCGTTGCCTTGGGGGCGTATTACCAATCTGTGCCTGTGTCTTTTTCCTTTCCTCCTTTTCGGCGAATGCGACCCGATGATTTCGGATCAAAACACCTTTTGCTTGAACACCTTCTGATACAGCCAGGTTTCGACCGTTATGTGCGCCAGATGCGCGACCAGTACGCCCAGCGGAATTGTCACCAGGATAAAAATCGAAACCGACAGCGGAAAGTTCGAACCGAACCACCCCATCTTTTCGAAGACCATGCGCATTGGCAGGTACACGTAGGGGTGTGTCAGGAACATGCTGTAGCTGATCGTGCCCAGATAGAAGATCCATTTGCTGGAAAAAACGCGGCCACTGATGCTGCCCGGTGATATGGCCAGCATGAAATACAAGACCGAGAACACGATGGTCAGTGTCACATTCGGATCGACGAAATCTGACGGGATATAGAGAACCTTGCCAAGTTGCAGGAAATAGACCGCGCCACCAAATGCCAGTATCTCGCCAACCGGAACCAGTTTGCCGGTTGGAAGCATGCCCCGATCTGCAAGCAGCCGGATCATCACGCCGCCAAGGAAGAACAGCGTCGCCGGGAAATAGAGTGTGAAGGCCACCGCAGCCAGTACAGACAACGCCAGACCGATCTTCGATGGGCGATGGATGGCAAATGCCATGACCAGCCCGGTCAGAAGGTAGAACCACATCTCATAGACAATGCTCCAGGCGTTGGGGGTCAGTTGCCCGGTATTGGTGAAATTGGTCAAGAACGTTAAGGCCAGAAAGATCTTCCACGGGTCCTTCAGTTCCGGCGCCGTGTTGGTGACCGCGTTCAACACGATGAACAACATCGTCATGGCAAAGAACAGCGGATAGATCCGAATCAGACGTCGCGCAGCGAACCCGCCCGGCGAATATTTGATCGAGCTGGGAAGGATAACGAAGCCGCTGATGATAAAGAAGAAAAACACTACATTGGTTCCGAAGTTCCAATAGTGTTCGAGACCCGCGAAAACAGAAGGATCATCTGCATAAGCGTTCAGTGCGGTCCCCCCGGCCAGATGGGCAATGAACACCATCAGCGAGGTTACGCCCCGAAAGGCATGCACCGTCATATTGAACGACGCGGCATGCCCTTTCGGTGCCGCCTGCGCCTTTGCTGAACCCTCAGCAGGCGCGGCGATCTCCGGAGAAACCTGGGTCTCTCTGACGTCGGTCATGCAGGGACCTTCCTTGCGCCATGCGTTTCGGCGAATTTGTTAAAGGTTTCATGCATATAGGCAATCTGCGCGTCGTCCAGACCGTGGTGGCACGCCAGAAGGATACCGCCACGCATCACCGCATCGGCGGCGGGATAGCCGTCGGGGCTGGTTTGGCACGTGACATTCTTCATGGCCGGTTGTCGCAGGATGTTGCCGGTAAAGACGGGGCGGGTCTGGATGTCCGACTTCTCAAGATAAATCTGCAATTCGCGGCGCGTGAACGGCGCGCCTTCGCGCAGGGTCAATGGGAAGGCCAACCAACCGGTCCGCGAACCCGGCAGTTGTTCGGGCAGGATGAACCAGTCTTCATACTGGGCAAAGAACGCCCGATGCGCGGCAAATGCCTTTTCGCGAACCTGAATATTGTTGTCCAGTTTGCCCAGTTGAACCAAGCCAAAGGCGGCGCTGATCTCGGACGGTTCCAGATTGTAGCCGAGGTCTTCAAACAGGAATTTCGCATCATACTCGATACCGTCCAGCATCACGTTGAAGCGGTTCTCGATGGCCTCGGATTCCACAAACAAGGACGACGAACGCCCCCATGAGCGCAGCAACAGCGCTTTGCGGCCCAGATCGTCATCATTGACGCACAGCATGCCGCCATTGCCCGCACCGTTGATGACATGGCTGCCATAGAAGCTGGTGGTTGAGACGTCGGAATAGACACCCGTGCTGGTTCCATCAATTGTCGCGCCCAGCGTATCGGCGCTGTCTTCGATCACTTTCAGACCATGGGCATCGGCCAGTTCGCGGATACGGCGCCAATCGGGCAGGTTGCCAATCAACGATGGGATCATCATGGCCGAGGTTTTCGGCGTGATCATCCGTTCGATGGCATCCACATCGATATTGTAAGTCCCTGGGGCCGCATCGACAAATGCGGGGATCAGGCCCTGTCGGACCAATGGGGCCACGGTTGTCGCAAATGTCAGCGCAGGCGTAATGACCTCACTGCCTTTCGGCAGGTCAAGGATTTCCACGGCGAGGTAGTTGGCCGATGATCCGGAATTGACCATCACACCATGGCGCTTGGCAAACAGGGCCGAGACCTGCTGCTGCATCTCGCGCACTTTGGGGCCCATTTGCGTGGATGTTTTCAGCACCTCGACCACGGCATCGATCTCTTCCTGGCCATGTACTGTTTGCCCGTAATTCACTCTCATTAAAGTCGTCTCCTTAGAAAACTGCTACTGGGCCGCAAGCGGCGGTTGCGCGCACCGCTGCGACGACATCAAATTGCTGTAGTGATCGATCTGCGCATCGGTCAGACGCGCCATATCCTCGCCCGAAAGCTGAGCCTTGTACCATTCAACCGTCATTCGAATGGCTTCGGACAGGTCCAGTTGTGGCCGCCAGCCCAACTGTGACTGCGCCTTGGTGCTGTCCAGCCGAAGCAGCCCGGCTTCGTGCAAATCATCCGGTGGGGTGCCAAAGGTAAACTTGGGCGCGCCGTCCCCCCAGGTCTCGGTCATTATCTGCGACAGGCTACGGACATTCACTGTGCCGGATACATCCGGCCCGAAGTTCCACGCGCCCGCAAAATCCTGACCGGACCCCAGCAGCCGTGCCGCCAGGGCCAAATAGCCTGACAACGGCTCAAGCACATGTTGCCAGGGTCTGATGCTGTTGGGGTTGCGAATATGAACCGGCGTGTTCTCTGCCGCGGCGCGGATGATGTCGGGGATCAAACGATCCTCGCTCCAGTCCCCGCCGCCAAACACATTGCCCGCCCGTACGGTGGCCAGACGCGGGCCGTCTGGGTCGGCAAAGAAGGAATGCGCGTAGGACTGCGCCAACAGCTCGGTACAGCCCTTGGAGGCGCTATACGGGTCCTTGCCGCCCATGGGATCGTTTTCGCGATACCCCCAGACCCATTCCTTGTTGTCATAGCATTTGTCACTGGTGACAACGACAACCGCCTGCAAGGATTTCATCCGCAGCGCGGCGTCCAGAACATGCGCCGTGCCCGAGACGTTGGTGGCAAATGTCTCAGCCGGGCTTCGGTAAGACCGGCGAACCAAAGGTTGCGCGGCCATGTGAATGACCAGATCGGCATCCACATCCGCAAGCGCCTTGTCAACCGCTGCCGCATCGCGAATGTCGGCAAACCGACTGTCGGTGAAACCGTCGACCTTGCACAGGTCAAAGAACCCCGGCCCCGGCTCAGGCGGCAGGGAAAGTCCGACGACGTCTGCCCCCAGCTTTCTGAGCCAGGCGCAAATCCACCCGCCCTTGAAACCGGAATGCCCGGTTACAAGAACCCGCCGCCCGGCAAAAGCGGCGTCAAACTGAGGATCGACTTGGTCCGTCATGTTCCGATCTCAAATCGCCAGTGCAGGATAGCTTTCGTCGCCCTCGTCGCTGAAGTTCATCCAGGGCGGCAGTTCATCGTCGCACAAGGCGTTCAGCGTGTTCCGGTCGCGAATGGTGTCCATTGGATGCCAGAACCCGTCATGGCGGAAGGCCATCAACTCTCCGTCGCGGGCCATCTGGGTCAGCGGCGTCATTTCCAGCGGTTCATTGTCGTCGACCATGTAGTCCAGAACGCCGGGTTCGAAGACAAAGTAGCCGCCATTGATCCAGGTATCGCGCTTGCGCACCTTTTCGGTGAACGCCTCGACCCGGTCGCCTTTGATTTCGATGTTCCCAAAACGCGCCGGAGGTTGAACGGCCGTCACAGTCGCCAGTTTCCCGTGGCTTTTGTGGAAATCGATCAGCGCGTTGATGTCGATATTGCCCAGCCCGTCGGAATAGGTGCACATGAACGGCTCATTCGGATCCAGCCATTCTTTTAGTCGGCGAATTCGACCGCTTGTCATCGTGTGCGCACCCGTGTCGACAACCGACACGTTCCAGCCGCCGGGGGCCGAGGGCACAAGCTTGAGCTCTCCGGTATCCAGAGCGACCGAGATGTTGTTTGCAATAAGATGGTAATTTGCGAAAAACTGTTTCAGCAGCAACGCTTTGTAGCCCGCTGCAACCACAAAATCCTTGTGGCCGAAATGACTGTAAATATCCATGACCCGCGCGATGATAGGACGACCGCCTACCTCGACCATGGGTTTCGGGATCGAAACCGTCTCTTCGGCCAGACGTGAGCCCAGTCCACCAGCCAGAAGCACCGTTTTCATCGTTTTTCCTTCCTTGTTAAAATCAACTTAAAAAATCGAGAACCACCCAGAAGGATGCCCGACGCGTCGGTTACATCGTCACTTCGTGGGAAACGAATCGAGCCTTTCACGCTCATTGACCCGCCTCCTTCGGCTTCAAGTATACCACACCTTGGCCGTAGCGATTATCAAGACCCGCGATTTCGGCCTTTTGGTACCCATTCGTCAACGCGTACTGCAACAATGATGCTTCCAGCGTTGAATCGTATCCTAATACGAAAGCGGCAGGCGGGGTTTCGTTAAACAAATCTTCAATCTGGTCGTCACCAACAATCTGGTAGTGCTGCGCCAACTCGGTTGGCGTAAATTGCGCGATACGATACGCAAATGGACCGGTCGCGAATTCAGGATAGACAGGCAGATCCGCTTCCAGCGGGTATAGCGGCACCAATGTTGCCACAGGCCCTTCGGGTTGACCGCTTTGCGCGATGGCTTGTTGCAGGGCGGCTCCGCCTTCGACGAATTTCTGGGGTGTAAATTTGCTTGGGTTTGTGGCCGCGAGCATCCCCAACCCAAGACGCGGCAATCCCAGCACCAGCACCACAAGGATGCCCGCCCCGATCATTGGAACGACTTGCTGACGGCTGGCGGCGGGCAAAAGGCGGTAAATCAGCGCCAACAGGATCGGAATGCACACGATCGGCTGGACATAATATTGCGGAAAGCCCGGCGTCGGTACAAATGCAAACACCGCCGTAAGGCACATGATGGCCAGAACAACAATGGCCTGTCCAATCCCGGAATTTGCCAGCGCCCCCGAGGACACCCTCAGGCTTGCCACCATCAATACCAAAGTTAGCAGCACCAAAGTCAGGACAAGGGATGACCCCGAAAGCCATGCGGAATAGGCAAGTTGAAGCTTGCTTGACAACCCAAGCGCCAATTCCGGCTCGGACGCGGCGTTGGCCTCCCAATACGCGATATGGGGGCCTGTGTGAAACTGCAGGACATGCGCGATGAACAGTTGAGGATCGGACAGCAGGTACCAAAACAACGGCACAGCCCCCAGCAATCCGCCAACCAACAACGGCAGAACAACGCGTTTCAGACGTTCGCTGAACGTGAATCCTGCGGGTAGGAAGAACGCGGCGATTGCGATCGGCGGAATGAACATCACCGCACTGACCTTCATGCCTGCGGCAATCGACAACAGGACACCAGCCAACACCAAGCGCCAGGGTCTGAGTTCGGTTTCCAGCGTCTCGCAGACAAAAAGCCCAATACCCAAGACCGCAAAGGGCAATGGCAGAAGGTTGTTGGTTGCGGCCATCCCGGCCTCGGTCAGGAACGATTCACTTGTGAGCAGAGCAACCAGTAAAAACGTCGCCAGAAATCCTGATCTGGTCAAACGGTAGGTCAGCCATCCCGTGCCGATCAACAGCAACAGCCACGCGGCAAACACCCCGAACCGAGCCGAACCCAAAAGGCCAAACCCTTCGAACAGGGTGTTGAACCCAAGAAAATACCAGGCTGAGTACGGCACATGGTTGTAGAAAAAATCGGAATACAGGCTTTGATCCTGCATCAGGCTGCTTGGGGGAACAAACATCAGCTCGTCCCTACGTAGCCCGTAGCTCATCAAACGACCAAATACTGAGACCAGCAGAAACACCAAGCCCGAGATCGTCACCAGGTTCAGCAGCAGGCGCCAAACGTTCAGCCTTGAAGGGGCAACCCTTGCACCTGAGGTCTCGTATTGAAGATCGCTCATGACGGGTCTTCTCCGAAGGCTCGGACCTGCAGCGCCCATGAGATCAAGAGGTAGGACATCACCACAATCGGACCCAACGCGATTGCCTGAGCCAGATAGGCGTCAAGTCCCGCTTGCATCAGCCAGTGCAGCAGCACTGCGTTCACAAAGTATATCAGAACATAAGAAGAGGCATAATAGGGAAGACGTCCATATCCCTGCACACCAAAGACATAGCGTTGGTGAATGCGGAAATTCCACAAGACGCACAGGGTGAACTGCAGCAATAGCGCAAGCTGGGCCGGGACGTTCAGAACAACCAGCGCGGCGAACACAAGGTACCCGAACGCTGTGTTTACCACACCGCTTCCCAAGAACCGTATGAGCCTGGATCGCATTTCCGGCGGTGACTCCACTGGACTCAGATAGGATCCTGCAGTTTTGCTACGATCACTAAACAACGTATTCAAACCATTTAACCAATATTCGTCAAAACTATGACGAGAACAAAAAACCGGGCAGCCAATCAGCTGCCCGTAGTAGCAAATTCCCCAGTTTGAGGCAGAGGAGCCTTCCCTTTCAGACCAGCGACAGCAGGTGCAACAGATACACGGGCCGGCTTGTTTTTCAGGTCCGAGACGTCAATCGGGCGCAGCCCGTTCACGCCATAACCCGGCACAAGCTCTTTCAGAAGCCGTTTGGCGGTCAGCTCGTCACATTCGATTGCCGCCGCTTCCAGCTTGCGGATCATGGCCCGCAGTCTCGCAGCCGGAACACCTTCCGGGCGTGCGGAGCCGACACCCGGAATACCGCTGTCATGGCGCTGTTCGGACGCGTCAAACAGTTCTTCGAACAGTTTTTCACCCGGACGGGCACCGATGAACTTGATGTCGATGTCCTCATACGGCTTCAGGCCTGCCAAACGGATCATCCGCTCGGCCAGATCGACGATTTTCACCGGGCGACCCATATCCAGAACAAAGATCTCGCCATGGCTTGTGTCTTGTTTCAGGCCACTGGCAGCCGCGACCAGAGTCAACTGCACGGCTTCGCGGATGGTCATGAAGTATCTCTCCATGCGCTTGTCCGTGACCGTCAGCGGTCCACCGTTCGAGATTTGCCGCTGGAACAGCGGGATGAGCGAGCCGGACGACCCCAGAACGTTGCCAAAGCGGACCGAGAAGAACCGGGATTGTTCTTCCGTCTCATTGGTAATTCTGTCCTGCGCCTGAACATAGAATTCAGCCACCCGTTTCGTCGCACCCATGACATTGGTCGTGTTGACCGCCTTGTCGGTCGAGACCTGAACCATGGCAATTGCGCCAACATTGCGGGCTGCGTCGGCCACATTGCGCGTGCCGATCACATTCGTCAGAACACCTTCGCAGGGGTTCAACTCGACCATCGGCACATGTTTCAGCGCCGCGGCGTTGAACACCAGTTCCGGGCGGTGCCGTTCGAAGATTGCGTTCACACGGGTTTTGTCGCGAATGCTGGCGACATACATCCGGCGCGGAACGTCGGCGAAGTTCTGCGACAGATCCATGTCGATCGAGTAGGCGTTGAATTCGCAGTTATCGATCATGACCAGCTCTGCCGGATCAAACGAAGCGATCTGACGGCTGAGTTCGCTGCCAATCGATCCGCCCGCGCCCGTCACCAGAACGCGGCGACCCTTGAACATCTCGCGCAGCATCGACCGTTCGACTTCTTTTTGCGGACGATCCAGGATTTCTTCGGGGTCAACATCCTGACCCTTTCCGGTGTCGTGATCTTCCAGACCGGGAACGCGCGAAACGGAAATCCCGTTGGCTTCGCACCAACGTGTGATCCGACGAATGCCGTCGCTTTCGAAATGCGTCACGGGCTCGGTCAGAAACAGGCGCCGGGGCAGATTGTTCCAGGTTTCGAGTTTCTCGATGACTTTCTCAGAGTCCAGCAAGGTGCCAATGATCTGCACATCGTGGAAATACAGGCCCTGTGTGTTGCGGGCGTCATCGATAATGCCAACCGGCTGGAATTTGGAGTCGGTGTTGCGCAGGGACCGAACAAACAAGTCGCACGCAGCGCCCGTTCCGACCAAAAGAACCGGCACTTTCGTCTGCGCCTGGCAATGGGCCATCAGGCTGGCGTTTTGCCGTGTCAGCTCGCGGCTGCGCGCGACAACCCGCAATGCGCTGAAGCACAGGATCATGACACCAAACTGAATGACGTAAACCGCAAACGGAACGCTTGCCGTGACGGTCAGGATCGACCCGATCGCCGCAAGACAGCACGCTGCCAGCCCCGCGCCAAGCATGATCAACACAATATCCCGAAGCGAGGTCGAGCGCGCATGACGACGGTAGACACCGGCCAAGGGGAAAACCACCAAGCCAATAATACATGACAGAATGGCCAACGGTCCGGTTGCCGGAACCAGATTTTCAGCGATGGACCCGCCACCGGCCAGGTTCAGCGCGACAATCACCGCAAATGCGGACGCGACAAGGTCACCGATGACAAGCCGGTGATTTGCTCTTAGCTCGTTGAAGATTTGAGACTGCCAAGACTGGAACCCCGACAGCAATCCCCCACTTTCCTTAAATTTATTTCCCTGAGACCCAGCCCCGGAAGAAACATAATCGAAGTCACTCATACGAACGCTCCCGCGCTGCTACACACCTCTTACTGCTGGTTTGACGGATATTGGTATCGGCGCAATTTTCGCACCGCAGACATAGAACTCAAAAAAAACAACCGACTAAACGCCAGCTGGTCGATTTTATGAATCGTACTGTCTTACCCCCTCCACCTGTGCGCCCTAAAAACCTCGCCCAGGCTTGATTAACCATCTCACTCGCAGCTGCCGACAATCGGCTTACAAACAACCATCTCTGGTTCTAACTATGCCCTGACGTTACCACAGGGCAAGGCGGAACAAAAAGTATTTTTTTCACACAAGGACCCGTGAGGGGGTCTGACCCCGAAAATTTGATGTAAAACACTGGTAAAGAACATTTTTATGTCTGATTTTTGGTCATTCAAAGAGCGTTTTTTGAATATGATTTGCTCAAAAAAGCCGAGAACAGTTTTGATGCTTGGCCGGGTCCGTTTCCTTTCCGGAAACAGGGGTGCCATGTGTCACTTTATTAGGCCACTGGGCGACTCGGCAGCCAAAGGTTTACGGGACTCTCTCGCTGCGGCGGCCGTGATTTTATTATATCGTTTCAATATCTTAATTGTCTCTCGCGAAAGATGTAATGTCCTCGGGCGAACTCAGTGTCTTTCACGCTTCGCTGGTCAGACTGAAAATTTCCACGCCTTGAATTCACGAGAACCTTGCAAGGCCTTCCACTTTGCGGACAAGGTAACACGCAGTTCGAGTCACTTTGTTGGACGAAACCGCTGTGAAGGTCGACGTTTAAATTAAATTGATCCGTGTGCTAGTTATTTAGGCGTTCCGCCGTAGTGAAACAGTGAGCTTGGTCGTGAATAGAGTTTTCGAAGTCTTCGTTTGCATTCTGGCTGCTTTGCTGGCTGCACCGTTCTTCGTCATTGCCTGCCTGATCGTTATGATGAATCTGGGCTTTCCCTTGTTTTTCAAGCAAACACGCGCCGGTAAGTCGGGCGGGGTTTTTAGCATCCACAAACTCAGGACAATGACAGACGAGCGCGACTCGGCAGGTAATCTGCTGCCCGACAGCGAGCGGCAAACCCGTGCGACGGCCATGTTGCGGCGCTTGCGGCTGGATGAGGCGCCGCAGCTGTTGATGATCCTGCGCGGCGATATGGCCCTTGTGGGCCCGCGCCCGTTGCTGCCGGAAACGATCCAAGCCTTTGGCGAAGCCGGGCAGATGCGGTGCACCCAAAGACCGGGGCTGACCGGATGGGCGCAGGTAAGCGGCAATACAACACTGTCCAATCAGGAAAAACTGCAGCTTGATTTGTGGTATGTCGCCCACCGATCTTTTGCGTTGGACCTTCAGATCATGGCCGAAACAATCCGTGTGGCGATCCGGGGCGAACATCGCCGCCCTGACCGAATTCAGGCTGCCGAATCCTGGGTCAACGCCAGTACGTCCTTTGAATTGAAGGAGACGACCGCATGAAAACTGTTTTTGTTGGTGCGGTCGAAGGATCCCACGTCGCCTTGTCAGCAATTTGCGCAACCGGCTTTGTGCCGGAAATGGTGGTGACACTGCCGCGCGAACTGGCGCATCGGCATTCCGATTTCGCGGACCTGACCCCGGTGGCCGAGCGCTATGACATTCCGGTTCATTACACCGCCAAAAGCGATTCTGCCGGAACCCTGAATGCAATCCGCGCGGTGAACCCCGATTTGATTCTGGTGATCGGCTGGTCGCAGCTCTGTGGCCCCGAATTTCGCGCTCTGGCCAAGATCGGGTGCGTGGGCTTTCACCCCTCCGCCCTGCCGCGTTTGCGGGGCCGGGGTGTCATTCCGTGGACTGTCTTGCTGGGGGAACGCGATGTTGGTGCCTCGCTGTTCTGGTTGGGTGAAGGGGCCGATGACGGCCCGATTGCTGCCCAGGCCCGGTATGCCGTGGACCCGGACACGGTTACCGCGCGCGAGCTTTATGACCGCGCCCTGCAAGCCCTGACAGAGTTGCTGCCAAAGCTGTTGGCTCAAATAGAGGAAGGGGATGTTCCGGCAGCCCCTCAGCCCGAGACAGGGATCAGTATCTGCGCCCGTCGTCGTCCGGAAGATGGCCGGATCGACTGGACCCAACCCGCCGCAGAAATCCATCGTTTGATTCGGGCCGTTGGTCCCCCCTACCCGGGGGCGTTCACGCATGGCTCGGACGATACTGAACTGGTCATTACCGAAGCCCGCATTTCACCCCGTAAAGGGTATTATATCGGCCTGCCCGGGCAGGTTCAGGCTGTCGATGGGCATGTGTTCACCGTCTATTGCGGCGATGGTCAATGTCTTGACATAACCGGCTGGTCGGGCGCCGAGACACCCCCTGCCCTTCATTCAAAACTTGGATTTAAAGTATGAGTTTCCCCGGATTTTCAACCGCAGACCAAGGGCCCGTTCTGGTCGTCGCCCCTCACCCCGATGACGAGGTGCTGGGCGCGGGCGGTACCATTGCCCGGCTGGCCGATGAAGGCCGCGCCGTTCATGTTGCCATCGTCACCAAGGGCCAACCCCCCCGCTTTAGCGAAGACCAAATAGCAGGCGTGCGGGCCGAGGCGCGCGCCGCCCATAATGTGCTGGGCGTGACCCAGACCCACTGGATGGACTTCCCCGCAGCAGAACTGGCCGAGCATCCGCATGGTGCATTGAATGCGGGGCTGGGAGAGCTCATTCGCAATCTCGACCCCTCACTTGTTCTGGCTCCGCATCCGGGTGACATTCACTTGGACCACCAACTGACATTCCTGTCGACCCTGGTTGCAAGCCGCCCGTATCAGTCGGCGTATCCGGCGACCATTGCAGCATATGAGACGCTATCCGAAACCAACTGGAACGCGCCCTACCTGACACCACCCTTTGTTCCCAACGTTTTTGTAGACATATCGGACACGCTGGAGCGCAAGCTTGATGCATTCCAGTGCTTTGCCAGTCAGGTCAAAGAGCCGCCGCATGAGCGTTCCGTGGCCAGTTTGAGAGCATTGGCGACCTTGCGCGGCGCGACCGTACATCGCCACGCCGCCGAGGGGTTTGTTCTGGTTCGGTCCGTGACCTAAGCGTTCACGCTTTGCCGTAACGCCGCATTGCCGACTTTCACCACGGTTTCCGCCAATTGGTGGGTTCGATCCGCCGACCAGGTCGGGTCCACCAGAAACGCCAGACTGGTCTGTCCCAGTTCCTGCGCCACCGGTAGCGGTTTGTCAGGCGTCAAGTTGTATCTTTCGAAAACGCCTTCCCGGTAAATCTCTGAACAGCTTCCGCTGAATATGGGGAACCCGGCCTCTGACACTTCTGCGATTATTCTGTCGCGGCTCCAGCTGGCGCTCAGGGCCTGAGGTTCGACAAACGCGTAAAACCGATAGTAGGCATGCGTCAGGTCCTCCGGGGGCATCGGCACACGAAACGCCGGACAGGCCATCAAAGCGTTTGCCAGAATCGTTGCGTTTTCCGTCCTGTGCTGGCGCCAGCCGTCCAACCTTTTCAACTGCACCCGACCTATTGCCGCCGACATTCCGGTCATCCGCAAATTTGTCCCCGGTTCGGCACTGTGCAGCCAACGGAAGCCGGGGGGATGGTCCTTGCGATGGACCTGATCATAGCTTTTGCCGTGGTCCTTATAGCTCCAGGCGCGGGACCACAGATCATCGTCATCCGTGACCAGCAGACCGCCTTCGCCCCCGGTCGAAATGATCTTGTCCTGACAGAAGGAAAAAGACCCAAACGTGCCGAATGTTCCGACGTGACGGTCCCCGATCATCGCGCCATGCGCCTGCGCGCAATCCTCGATGACCCACAGGTTGTGGGCTTTCGCAAGCGCCATGATTTCGGGCATATCCGCAGGCCAACCAGCAAGGTGGACCAATATGATGCCGCGTGTCTTTTCCGTCAGCACCGCTGCAATCGTCTCGCGCGAGAGGTTCTGAGTGTCGCGGTCCACATCCGCAAAAACCGGTGTGGCCCCGGCCATCAGCACGGTGCTGACCGAGGCGATAAAGCTGCGGGGTGTCACAATGACTTCGTCGCCCGGCTGCAAGTCAAGCACCTGCAAGGCTGCGTCCAACGTCACGGTGCCATTCGCCATGGCAATCGCATGGGCTGAACCGGTGTAGGCGCGATACTCTTGCTCGAAGGCGTTTACATCCGGTCCCGTCCACGCATTGACGCGCCCGGACCGCAGAACCCGTTCAACCGCGGAGATCTGTTCTTCATCAAAAACTGGCCAAATCTGACTCATTACTCTTCCTATGAAACTGAAAGACCCGGGACGACCGAAGGCTTTCCCAACTTCAAACGCTATACGTTACACAACGGCTAATAGAATTGCCTGCGTGCAGCATAAACGCCAAGTCTTAAATCATCCAAGTGGGAATAGCAGGACAATGTTCGCAAATCGGGCGGCACCGTTTCAACAATCCGAAGAAGGCGCGGCGCTGTCTCCGAAGACTTAACAATCGCGTGAACCGTCAAATCGATACTGATCCAAGTTCAGCTGATTTTCGCCTGCTCTGGTCATATTCCCATCGCTCTGTTTTTGAACAAGAAATCGACGCGATCCAAAAGCTTGACGCGGGCTGCGATCTGTTCGTGCTCTGCCTTTTTTCGCGATGTTCGCCTAACTGTGAACTCGGCCCTATACTTGGTTCGCTTGACATGAAAGACAGCCTAAACCAGCATTAAATTAACGTCAGATCTTAGTGTGAACATTTGTTGATGAGTGACTTTTCTAACCTCTCGCCCGGTTCGGGTTGTGATCCGTCAGCGGGCCCGCATTCACATACAAGAAAACCCAAAATCGTGTTCGTCGGCAGCCTGACGACGTCGCTGACCAACTTCCGCTATGACATTCTCAAGGAACTGTCCCAACGCGCAGATGTTATTGCCTGCGGCCCGGAACGGCACCCCAAGACCGAAGCTACCTTGGCCGATTTGGGAATTGAGTTCCGACAATTTCCTTTGTCGCGAGCCGGGTTGAACCCGTTTCAGGATCTGTCGTCGCTTCGGTCCCTGATCCGGATCTGCCGGGACGAACGGCCGGACATGGTGGTCTCGTACACCATGAAACCGATGATCTTTAGCGGGCTTGCCGCGCGGCTGACCGGTGTGCCGCAAAACTATGCGATGTGTACCGGGCTTGGATATGTGTTCTCGGAAGACGATCAATCGTTCTTCCGAAATCTGTTGCGCAAACTGTCCGTCGCCCTGTACCGCATTTCACTGAAAGACGTGGATGAGGTTTTTGTCTACAACTCTGTCGACGCGGCAGAGTTTCGATCCCGACGCCTGATCGCGGCTGACGTGCCCATGCTTCAGATTCCCGGCTCGGGCGTCAATCTGGAACATTACCAGCATTCTGAACCACCCAGCGGCCCGCCCGTCTTTCTAATGGTTGCGCGCCTGCTGCGGTACAAAGGCGTGTTCGAATATGTCGAGGCCGCCCGAATGCTGCGGCAGAAATACCCGAATGCGCGGTGTCAGCTTTTGGGTCCGCTGGACGACAACCCCAATTCGGTCAGTGCCGAGCAATTGTCCCAATGGCAAAAGGACGGCGATATCGAATATCTGGGGGAAACGGATGACGTACGCCCCTATCTGCGGGATTGCTCGGTTTTTGTGCTGCCGACGGCGTATCGCGAAGGCATTCCGCGTTCGATCCTCGAGGCGATGTCAACCGGGCGCGCGGTCATAACTACCGATGCGCCGGGTTGCGAAGATGCGGTGTCTGACGGGCAAACGGGCTTCATTGTTCCGATGCGGAACTCTCAGAAACTTGCTGACGCGATGCAGCGCTTTGTCGAAGACCAGAGCCTGATTGCGACTATGGGTCGTGAGGCGCGTCATCGGGCGGAAAATGAGTTCGATGTCGCGCGGGTCAACACGATCCTGTTGCAAAAAATGGGGCTGATGAGCGAACACGAAAGTTTGCCGCCATCAGGACTGTCGATCCAAATGGCAGCAAACGAGGCGTAGAGCCTGTTAAGCAACCGAAGGGTCAGGGGAACCGGAGCGAACCGCTGGCTCGTCGCTTTTCACAAACTCCTGCAGGCTGGTCCATTGCCGCGATATTCCCGGCATATATCCATTCAGCTCATCCGCGTCTTTGGCAAAAAACTCTGCCATTTTCCGGGACAGATCGGCCGGCAATGGGGGGTATTCCACTTTCCGCGCCACAGCATTGCGCACGGCTTGCACCGGCCAGGTATTTCGGACAGGATCCAGCAACGGCCTTATTGGGCCAAGCACCCGGCGCAACCCGCGCGGAACCAACGGGATTTCCTTGTCCTTCACGCGCGTCTGCAGCGGAGGGTTCAGCGTGCCCGCAAATCCGATATGGCCGCTGACCTTGGCCAACTGCTCTTGCGCAGCGGTCCGGACGTCTTCGTAAGCCAGCAGCAAAACGTGATCTGCCGGAAACAGATCGTAAAAGCGCCGCAGGTGGAAGGCATATAGCCCGTCATTCAAAAACCGTTGATCGGCGGCGCGGTCCGGGTCCAGATGAGCGTAGATGTCGTCATTCACCTCACCCCGGCGAAACAGCATGCAATAGTCCGAATAGGCACGTTGCACAGGATCGCGCATCTGAACGATCAGCCGCACACCCGGACAATCGCGTTTGATCCGCTCGGCCGCCTTGGGTGCCGTCATATAAGAGTTCGATTTCTCACCAACCAGCTGAGCTCCGCCAGCGGCCTCAAAATAGCTGCTGTACCAGTCAGGCCCGCGTTCATATTCACGAGAAAAATAGTGCAGTTCCGGATCCGGCATGAAAATTTCCTGCGTCTCCATCAGCGACATCTGCAACCAGGTCGTCGCGCATTTTGCGGCACCGATGATCAGAAAATCCATTTGTCTTTCAAGCGGCATTAATCAGGCCCCTTCGCTTCACAATGCTTTCATAAATTGAACTGACCCGAGCGACATGCACATCGCGGCTCATGCTTTGGTGCACGTTATCTCGTGCCGCCGCCGTCACTGACTTTTTCAGGTCCGGCGACTCCAGAAGCTGTCGTACGGGGTCAACAAATGCGGACGGGTCATAGGGATCCACCAAAAACCCGCTGCGACCGTTTTCGATCGCCTCGGGATTGCCGCCATGGTTGGTCGCCACAACTGGTGTTCCCAGATGCATGGCTTCGATCAATGTGCGGCCAAAGGGTTCGTCCAGTGCCGTGACCAACAGCGCGTCGACACCTGCCATGGCCTCAGCAATGGGCGACCTGTGACCCATCAGGTGGATTTGTTCGGTAATGCCCAACGTGCGCGCCAAATCCCGGCATGTGTCTGCCAAACCTATATCGGCTGTCTCTTCCTGACCAAACACCACCCCGTGCACGGGGCGGTCCGGAATGGCGGCAGAAATCTCTGCCACTGCGCGGACGAAGTGATCTGGCCGTTTTCTTGTGTTGAGCAGGCCAAAATACCCCAGCAAGACCGCATTCTCGGGCAGGCCCAATTCCGTGCACAAGGCTGCGTGACAGGTCGAATGTTCGGGCGGATCGCTGGAAAAATCGAACGGGCTGCGCACAACTTCGAACCGGTCATCTATTGGCCGGATCGGTTTTATGGGGCGGGCAAATTCGGAAACCGAGAGGATCTTGTTGGCAAAGATCGGCGCAATCTTGTTGATGCCCGAGGCATCAGGCCCCTGACGATGATACCAGACAAACCGGGTCCCCGCCAAACGCGCCGGAAGCGCCCAGTTGGCATGCATGCGCCCGTCATTTGTGGTGACGATGTCGATGTTAAGCTGTTTCAGAATTCGAACAAAGCGGGGCACCGAGCGGGTCAGATATTTCGGAAGTGAGGCGTCACTGTCCGAGCGGCTGTAAGACGGTGCAATAATGCCGGGCTCGGTGATCAACTGATAATCCAGCCCAAGGGACGAGATATATTCCCCCAGATCACCGGCTTCGCGATGCAAGGCAATGATGGGCTCAAACCGCGCGCGATCAAGGGCCGCCACAAGGCTCAGCGATGAGATATGACTGCCCCCGATCTGATCCCCGCCGACATAGGGGAAAAACACCCGGATGGGATTTGGCATAACAATATTCCTGACTATTCAGTGTTTGGTGATAAAATAACGGTCCGGCTAACGACCAATGTGTCGCCGGGAAGCAATGCGCCAACAGCATCAAATGCGTCGGACAACAGCTTGGATTCTCTGGTTACACTGTATTCAATAACGGTTTCGCCCACCGGCTCGGCATCAGTTGCAAGACCCGCCGCGACCACCTCATTATGTAGGGTCTGTGCCGTCGCAAGCCGCGTGCGCAACGTGAGCAATTCTTGTTCAACCTGATTAAGACGGGTCAGGGCCTGTGATCTGGCCGTATCTACCAGAGCCAATTCGTCCCGTTGCGCGCGGTTGAGCTGTTGCTTGGCATTCAGCAACGCAATCTCCAGATTGAGCCGCTCGGATATCAGGTTGCTGAGCGAGATATTCAGCGCCGTGACCCGCGCGTTGACCGCCAGCCCCCGTTCCTTCAGTTCATTCACACTTTCCAGATCTTTCCGCGTAAACTCGATCTGTTCTTCGCGCAGCTTCAGTTGTTCTTCCAGGCTTTTGATCTGCTGCTCCTGAACCTCCTGCAATTCGCGAAGGCTGACCCCCTGCCCGCTGCGGGCCGTCAGGGTGGCCGCAAGGATTTGACCTTCCAGCCCGCCGATCTCGGCGGTTCCATCCTGATCCTCGGAAGACAGGGCATCGAGATCGGTCGTAAGACGCTCGCGCTCGTTTTCCAAAGCTGCGATTTGCGTGGTCAGCAAACGGATTTCGCCGCCCAAGCTGAGAGTCTGAAAATCATTCCCGGACCCCAGCTGCAATGGCGGTCGCAAGGGGCCACCAGCCAGGGCCAAAGCCTGCTGTGCCGTCAGACCGGGCCGGAACGGATAGGCGCCGGGGGCCGTGACATCGCCCAGAACATAAACGGGCAGATGGTCGATTACTTCAATCGCGACATGTGGCGGTTCAGCAAGACCCACCTGCCGCCGCAAACGCGTTTCGATCAGCTTGGAGAGGGACTCCAGCGTATTCCCGGTGGCTTGAATCTGTCCCGCAAGCGGCACCATCAAGGTTCCGTCCGGGCCGATTTTGTATTCGCCCGAGACCCCGTCCCATTGAACAAATGACGACACGACAGGATCCCAGCGCATCGCGCGCAGCAACAGGCGGTCATGTTCAAGAAGCTCATAGCTTTCAGCATGCGCAACTGCCGGGGCGTAGCCAATCGACATCAGGGCGCAGCACAAAATAAGTCTTATGAATTTCAATGCGTGATCCTCCCGGTACGCGGTGTTGCAGTATTGTTTTGGTGATTGGCCAAACCGGTTCTGAACTCGGCCATGCACGATGCGCTCAGCGACAGTGCAAGGATCAAAGGAACATTCCAGAACCGGGGATAAAAGGCCGGAAACATGTTCAGCATGACGCTGTAGACCATCAGGATGGTCAGTGTGATCGCGGGTACTTTGCGGGACCCGTTGGATGCAAATGCCAGCCATGCAAGATAGATGCCTGTCAGGATAAAGCCGACAAGCCCGAGAAGCGAGATCAACCCACCCTCGGTCAACGCAAGAAGATACATGCTGTGAACCGGTGCGCCATGGTCGCTGACGGTACGGTATTGTTCGGCACCCAGCCCCAGGAACAGAGTATCCTGCGCAACGTGCAATGCCTCTTGGATCAGGAAATAGCGGCCATCGAATGTGCCGGCTTCGCTGATGTCGCCATCAACCAATGCGCCAAGGACCCGGTCCTGAAACACTTCGGGCAGGAAATATTGGCCGAATTCCAGCATCGAGAACAGGGCGATCAGAAACCCGACCAGGGTAATCACAATGCTGCGCCGCGTTCCGCACAGGAAAACGATGATGATGGTGCCAAGCGTGCTGATCAACAGGCCGCTGTTCGATCCGGTCAGGATGACCCCGTAATAGAGCGCGGGCAGACATATGACCAACCAGATGGCCTTGATTTCTTTCAGATAGTACAAGCCCAACGTAAGGATGATCGCAATCGCGGCCAGTGTGGCACATTCGTTTTCACGCTCGATCAGTGATCGCATCCTGCCGTTGTAAGACAGCAGCCGGGGCCCGGCGTCTTCGACGAAGTGAACGATATAGGCACCAAATACCATCACAAAGGTGATGGACACGATCAGCACCCGCAGCAATGCGATCACCTGCGGGTAGCTTCGTGCCCCCAGCAACAAGGGCAGCAGCATCAGCGAAAAGAAATACTGCGATACCACAGTCACCAGTTCGACAGGATTGCCGTTTACCAACGAGCTTATGGTCAGCCCCCCGGCGAAAAGGAAAAAGGACAGATACCACATGCCACTGGCGCGGCCAAAGT
Organism: Ruegeria sp. H7; assembly: GCF_056532945.1. Taxonomy (NCBI): domain Bacteria; kingdom Pseudomonadati; phylum Pseudomonadota; class Alphaproteobacteria; order Rhodobacterales; family Roseobacteraceae; genus Ruegeria; species Ruegeria sp. H7. The sequence continues at coordinate 213,085 of NZ_JBQFNZ010000005.1, read as the reverse complement.
AGTTGAGAGGCAGACGTTGCTGAGACACCAGAACAATAACGGCGATCACCGCGCAGGCGTCAGAGGCTGTGAAATAGACCGCTTGCAAGCGCAGGTAATTGATGGGTGCCAAAGCAACCACAAGAAACAGAAAGAACCCTTCCAGCCCTGTCAAACCGGCGCGTCTGAAACCGAAGACATCCGGCACCTGAAAACCGCCGTGTTGAGCCGGTTTGACGGGTTGGTGCAAAGCGTCAGCTTTCACGAGGCACCCCATTGTTGACGGCTGCACTGACAGCCCGTTTCAACACGATACTACACAAAACCAACCAAATGGCGTTACAAATCAAGTGCGACGCAGCAGCCCCGGCTACCCCGAAAGTTGTGACCATCGGGTATATCAGGACAAAAAACAGCCCGGTAATTAGGGCACCGATCCTGACCATCGCGCGGTCCTGTTCCAGGCTCAGCAGCGCGGGGTTGACGATGCAGCCAAACAGATAGAACCCAACGGCCACAGCCTGAATTGCAACAACAGGAACTGCAGGGCCGAATTCCGGCCCGAAGAACGCCAGAATGATCTTATCCAGCTGCCAGATGACCGGTGTCAGCACCAGCACCAGCACCACCGCAAATCCGGCGCTTATGTTGCGCAGGATTTTCCCCAGCTTCGCGACTTGTCCGCGTGCCGAAAGCCGCGTGAATTCCGGGTAGATCGTTTGGCTGAGCGGGCGACCCAGTCGCAGTGCCGCATCTCCGCAGCGCCGCGCGATATGGTAGTAGCCAACCGCAGTTGCCGGAACCATTGCGGCAAGAATAATGACGTCCAACCGTTGCGAGGTTTGGCGTAGAATGACCGAGAGGTTGCTGTTCCACATGAACCGCAGGAATCCCGGATTCTCGGCCAGCGTTTCCCGGATACCGCCAAACTGCAACCGATGTCCGCGTTTTCGCATCTGGGTCAGGCCCACCAGATAGGCCAATGTGCCGTCCAGCAGACTTATGAGAACGAAAATCGCGGCAAACCCCACAAGACCCAAGTCCAATACCCAGGCCATGATTGCCAGAAACGCCCGAAACGCCGCTGTTGCACTGTCCAGTTTGGCCAGAATGTCAAAGCGGTCATAGATGCGAAGCAGTGAAATACCTGTCGCCCGCAGCGACAGGACACAGGCTGCCGCCCCGACCGGCAACAGCCAGAAATAGGTGTCTTCCAGTCCAAGCAATGGTGCCAAAATGGGCGCGAGAAGAAATGCCACGGTGGCCGCTAGCACTCCGCCAGCCAAGTCCACGAGCACGGACAGGCCGATCAACCGTCCGAAGCGATCCACCTCATCGTTTTCCAGCGCCGTACTGGCATGTCGAATGACGGCCTGCCACGGCTCCAGATGCAGCAATCTGGCCATAATTCGGCTGTAGGCCTCCAGAACAGCAATCAGCCCCAGCCCCGCCGCACCCAATGCGCGCGCGCCAAAGGCAAGATAGACCATTCCAAGCAGAGCAACCGCAACCTGTGCCGAGAAAATCCACTTGAGATTGCGCAGAAGGCGCTTTTTCAACGGCTCATCGCGAAGCCCGGATGACAGGCGCGCAGTCAAGACAGGTCTCCGGCCATGATGGCAAGCCATGTTTCAACATGGCTCAACCCCGTTTGCGGATCCAAAGCCCACGGATCATCAATGCGGTTGGGATCCAGCCCATCGCGGGTTTCTTCCCAAGCATCGGGCAAACCGTCCAGATCGCTGTCGGCGACCGGATTGTCAGACGTAATATCGGGCCAGCCGCCAACTTGCTCGACCTCGTCGATGATCTGACCGGTGCAGTTTTGAACATCCCCGATAATAGCCGCATCCAAACTGTCCGGTTCGCGGTGCCCTTCGATCCGGTCCCCTGACCGGCTCAGCACCGTTTCAAGCGCTTCGGCGGCCGGGAGGGGATCTGTCGTCAACGGCCAGCTTCCGGGAGGAACCTGTTGCTGTATGGCGGTCACGTCCAAAACCTCGAACCGGCGCGCGCGGCAGCCGTCGGGCGTGTCTGCAATGTTGCCCTCGGCCCAAAGAGCAACGGCATAGTCATCCTCCCACTCGAACACCTGAACGGCTTCGGGCGTTTTGCGGATGGTATCGGGGCCGGTCAGGGCGACGTTCCCGATATAGGCGATAGAAGCGTCGCCCAGCAGGTCGTAGAACTCGCCAAACTGGCTGATTGGATTGTAGAAAACGTTGTTGATGACCTCGACCGGGCCAATATCAGTTGCCTTGATGTCCGGCTGCCGGTCGCGGTGATGCGCAAACAGATTTCGGATCAATGAAATCCGCCCGCACGCATTCGTGGGACCTTCGTCCGAGCAGATCAGCGCCCCTTTTGAATGGCGCCCTTTGGGATGGTTCGAACGATCCAGGCTAAGCGCAACAATACTGTCCGCCAGTGTTATGTCCTGCGCGGTCGCGTTCGAGACGTGAATGTTGACCGTCTCGTCCGAGGCGAACGCCAGGGACAGGTTGCCAAGATAGACGCGCTGACCGTTTTCTACCGTTACCGCATCCACAACCGATGACTGTTCATCCGTCACCCCGGGACGCGCCTTCAGAAAGCGCACCACGACATCGTTGACGTTCTTCAATATCAGCGTGCCGACTTTCCCTTCGACAATCCGCAGCTGTATGCCATCCCCGGGCGCAGTCTGTCCGGCGATATAGGTGTTTGGTCCAACCCAAATCGCGTTCGTCAGGTCGATAGTCCCGCTAACCGCAAAGACACATACGCGCGGGGGGCCGTTGCCTTCGGCACATTCCCGAAGCGACCCCGGACCACTGTCGTTTAGGTTAGTCACAGTCAGAACACTGCCGCCCTTCCAGCCGACAGCACCAGCGCCATAGCCTACGGCACCCGGAAAGGCAGACTCTGCCGCGACATCTTGCGCCAAAAACAAAGCAACGCTCAGGGCAATGACGGTCGACGCGCGCGCAATCAGCTTAGTAGTAGCCTGACTTATTGTAGGAATAATAGTCGGCGCCACCGCCATAACCATATCTCCTGTGCTTGCGGGTGTTCACGTCGTTGATAATTGTTCCCGTGACGTCAATTCCGTTACGCTCCAGCTTGTCCACGGTGTCGCGCAGGACGGCCTCGCTCGTATTGCCCCAACGCACAACGATCAGGGTTTTGTCGACAAGGTCGCCCAGCCGGCACGCATCATGCACGATCAGAGTTGGCGGAGTGTCCACGATCACCAGATCGAAATGCTTGCGCAGCTTGGTGTTCAGGCGCTTGAGCGTGCTTTTTGCATTGGCCGGAGACTGATCGTCCAGCATGTGCAGCGACAGAAGGTGGAACGCAGTCTCGCCGTTGACGACAACCGGCTGAGGCACAACTTTGTCTGCCAAAACATCCGCGGCGCTTGCGGGTTTGGCATCCGATCCAACAAGCTTGGTCGCGCCTCTTTTGTGGTTGTCCAGATCAAGGACCAGAACTTTCATCTGCTCTTTTGCAGCGGCCGCAGCGATGGAAACGGCGACCGTGGATTTACCTTCGCCGGGAAGGCCGGATGTAATCATGACGATCTTGCCATCCGTGACCAGATTGAACCAAAGCGTCAGGAACCCGCGCAGCGCCTGAAAGAAGGACGGGGTCGCGTCGCCCTCGAGGAACCAGGACGACGTATTCTCGCGACTGAAAAATGTGCGTTCCTTGATGCTTGGCAGGAACCCAAAATTCGCAAGGCCGGAAATTCGGGCGGTCTGGCGTTCACTCCAAAGACGGTAGTTCAGGCCTTCCAGCAACAGCGCTGCGATAAAGGCCAAGGCCAGACCGGCAACACCGCTGACCGCAACCGCAACACGCGGGTTTGGCCAATACGGCTCAACAGGAATGCGCGCGAATGAGACCTGACGCGCGCCTTGACCGGCAAACTCCAACTGTGTCTCAAGCTCATTCAGCTTTTCGATTGAGTTCTGATACCTGAGGCGCAGCAGTTCAATCGACCGTTCCATCCGCATCAAGGCCAGTTCCGAGCGTGTGCGTTCATGCAGGGCGACCTGAATCTCGGCCAGTTCCTTCGCCACACGGTCGGATTCGTCTTTCAGCGCCTCGTCGTCCTTGACGGCATCATAGATCGAAGACAGACGGTCGTTCTCGGCACGCAACCTGTCAGGCAGGGTCAAATCATCCAGTTTGTTTTGCCGAATGAACGCCGCCAGTTGCAGTTCGGATTGCGAGAGTTCTTCGCCCAATTCACTGACCCGCGTCCGCAGGAAGGTGATGGAGTCCGAAATCAACTCGGTCCGCTTCAGCTTTGAGCGCAGGATATAGGTCTCGGCAACGGTGTTCGAGAATTTGGCGGCCAGAAGCGGGTCGTTGGATGTTGCGATAATCTCGATGGCCAGGCTTTCGCCCCGGCGAACCACCTTGTACGACCCCAGCGTTTTGTCGATGACCTTTTCTCTGCGATCTGCTGTTGAGCCGGGCGTTCCAGGGTCTGCATATGGCACAAAGGTCGGATCATTGAACAATGACATTGCTTCTGCCACATCTGCCGCAAACTCGCGGGATCGCAGAATATCCATCTCGGTTTCGATAACCGCGCGGGTCAGTTCAAAGGTTTCCAGTTCAACCTCGGTCGCGCTGACCCGGGTCTCGAGCATCGTCATGACAACGGTTGAAACTGTGCGGTAGCGTGGCTCGAGCAGGCGAACCGCCAGGAATGTAATCCCGACGACCACCGCAACAATGGCCAGCATCATTGGCATATGTCTTCGCACAATGTGCGAAACGCCATCTAATCCGATGCGACCTTCACTTTGCGACACTACTGTATGTTCAATTCTCTCTTGAACCGTCATATTCAAACCCTTTTACCGCAATAGCGGTACACTCACTCTTAAAACTTCCGGGGCTCGAACGTGCATTTGCCGAATAACCGAGCCCGCCAGCCTGAGTTCACACAAACCTAGGCAGACTTCGACAAACCACTATTGCTCGACGCCTTAACATACATCGCCTTAAGATAGGCATCCTCGTGCAACTGTATATACCTCTCGGCAGAAAATTCCGACTTAATTCTTTCACGGGCCAGTTGGCCCAATTCCGCGCGCTTGTCCCGCCCCGCATCCAGAAGTTGCGCCACGGCCCCGGCCTGAGCGTCCGGATCAGCCGGTGGAACGACAAGCCCGGAGTTGCCGACAAGAAAGCCGCTGTCACCCACATCCGTCACGACGCAGGGAACCTGGCATGCCATTGCCTCGGCCACCGCCAGTGGGAAGGCTTCGCCCCAGGCTGAAGACAGCAGAAAAATATCGAGGCCCGGCACCAGTTTTTCCACATCGGGTCGGCCTTCGAACGCGCTGACCCTGTCGCTGATGCCCAAAGCGTTGGCCTCGGCCACCGCAGGGCTTGTCGTGGTGCCCTGCCCAAAGATTACCGCATGCACATCGTAGCCCGATTCAAGCAGCTTTGCCGTTGCCCTGACCATCGAAACATGATCCTTCATCGGATGGCTGCGGGCAAAATTGCCGACAAAAAACCTGCCGTCATTCACGCCGCACAGATCCTCAAGCCGCTTGCGCGCCGCATCGTCCGGGCGAAACATATTGGTGTCGATCGCATTGGGGATAAGCGCCGAATTCGCGCCCGAGAACCCAATAGCCTCGTGCTGTTTGCGCGATACGTCCGAACAATAGGTAATCTGCCCGGCGAAGCCTGACAGTTTGGCCAGCGCGCGTATCAGAATGCGGTTTGAGCGTTTCTCGTTCTGAATGTCCTGCAAGGAATGGTGCACCGCCCAGACAAGCCCGGGTTTCGAAGTGATGCGCCCGGCAATTGCGGCCCAGGCCGCCATGCATCCGTGATACATCCATCCATGCACGACGTCCGGAGCGTGTTCCCTGACCGCACGGCGCAGGTTCACCAGCGAGCCCGGCGTCACCTGCCCTTCCCGCAAATTCAGCGAAGTGACATTGACCCCCAAAGAGCGGATCGGCTCTGCAATAACACCGTCACCCATCAACGAGACCACCGAATGATCGCGGGCGTCAGATCCCAACGCCGCTAAATATCTTTGCAACATAATTTGGGCACCCCCAACATTGGTGCCCGTAATCACATGAACAACTTTCATTAAAAATACCTGCTACAAATCAAACAACGGAACAATGATGTAGTTCACAATTCTAAAGAATGAGCCTGCGAAGTCTTGGATTGCCACTGGTTTGTGACGGAAAGTGCGGTTTCCAGATTATTGTTGAAGGAATAGCTTCAATCATTTCGAATCTACTTTGATCGTCAGCTTCACCTATCTGAACTCACATCGGCTATAAATTGACAATTAATTACAAATACTTAAAGCGTTATGTGCGCTTCCATAAGCAGCACCGTCACCAACGGCTCAGTTCATAAACCCCCTTTGTTGCAATCCTGCTGCGATGGCCTCGGCCGCCAGCGACGCCCCGGCCGGGCTGAAATGCGCGTCTGACGCGTACAAATCCTTGGGCCTGGGATGCGCTTCAAACTGATCTGTCAGGTCGATCACCGCCAGCCCAACCTCGTCGGCGGCGCTTTGAACCAAGTCTCTGAGCGGGTCGTGCAGGAAGTCCTGCGAAATCAAACCACTAAAACGGTCGACCGGGGGCACGAAGACGATAACAAGCTCGCCCCCCCATTGTGCCACTATGTCCTCAGCGCGGCTGAGAACATCCTTATACTCGGGTTGCGGCGCGACCGCCTGCGGGTAGTGAAGCCCCAACAGCTTGGCCGTTTTTTGCAAGGCAAGGAAATTTCGAACAACACGTCTGGATTGGAAATAGTGGCTCAGGGACAAGTCCATGCTGCCCCACTGTTGATCAATCTGATCTGTCAGCGTTGCAATCTGTTGATCCGATTTGGCGACAGGCCCAAAATCCACCCCGTCTTCCAGAGCCTGAGCAAGCCACGGCATTGTCAGTTCGCGGTTCAGGTTTCGCCAGTCATTGCCTGCAAAGAACACCATTACCGTCAAGTCTGGCTCAAAGGCCGGGCCATAGCGCCCCAAGACCGCCAGTTCGAACAAGGGCCCGGCGCTGCGGTGCCCCAGATTCAACAAGTTGGGGGAATAGGCGCGCAGCTGGTCCGCAAGGTGTTCACCATCCTGCAGACAGAACCCCTCAACAAACGAGTCCCCCAGCACCAACACCTCAATGTTGCCATCATAGACAGAGTCGGGATTCCGGAACCCTAACCTGTCGGGCTCATACGTGACCGGCTGGCCATCCAGCGAACACAGAAACATCTGGTTCTTGGGCTGCGGTGCCAATACCGCCTTGCTCAACTGTTTCAGTTCCACCGCGTTATTGACGCTTTTCAACGTCGCAGCGGGCGGCAGGTTTTGCAGATACGGCGCCAGATCAACGTCGTCTTTCACAATGCCGACCGACCCCAATTCGCCTTGTAGAGATTTGACACTGATATAGCCTTCGAACAGAAAAAGCGTCGCCAACAAGGTGGACATGCAAATCCCGACCATCAGCCGTGTGTCGCGTCGTGTGAACACTGCAGCAAGCACCAAAAACAGGCCCAATGCAGCCGGAACCAGAACATAGCGCAGCAACCGCGCGGCGCCGGCGGCGTATTCGGCGAAGTTGACCAGCGCGTAAGCCGCCGTGGCAAAAAAGTACAAAGCCGGGATCAAGCACAGAATCCGGCCTAACCGTTCGCCACGCCCAACGCTGTCCAAATGATCGCTCCCGTTCATGTAGAAACTCTGCCCTTGGCCCAGCGACTAAGGCGCATGGGCGTTAAGTCTCTGATAATCTGCACGCATTCCTGAAATGCAAGACAAGTCGTTCAAGCTTTTTCAACGGCCGCGTGAGTGTTGCCAAACTGAACCGTGAGTTGTGCTTTTTCCTTAAACCTTAATTAATTTGGAAACGAAAAACAAAGGGCAGGCCGATAAAGGCCTGCCCCCTTTGGTTTTGGTCGATCAGTGACCGTGCCGAAGCTCGGTTATCCGGTCGGCTTTGGTTTAACCGATGATCGCGTTGAGTGTTGCGCTGGGGCGCATCACCGCAGCGGTTTTCGCCGGATCGGTATGATAGTAACCGCCCAGGTCAGCCGCTGCACCTTGCGCGTTGGCCAATTCGCTAAGGATTTGCTCCTCCTTCGCTGCCAGGTCTGCCGCGACGGGTGCGAACTCTGCCGCCAGTTCCGCATCGTCCGACTGCGCGGACAGTGCTTCGGCCCAGTAGCGCGCGAACCAATAGTGGCTGTCGCGGTTGTCGGGCTGGCCGACCTTGCGGCTGGGCGAGCGGTTGTTGTCCAGAATGCCCTGCGTCGCGGCCTCGGCTGCGGCACCCAGTACACCCGCCTTGGCGTTGCCCTTGTTGTCGGCCAGGAAGTTCAGGGATTCACCCAGCGCGCAGAACTCACCCATCGAATCCCAGCGCAGGTGGTTTTCCTCAACCAGCTGCTGCACGTGTTTCGGGGCCGAACCCCCCGCGCCGGTTTCGAACAGACCGCCGCCATTCATCAGCTTGACGATGGACAGCATCTTGGCCGAGGTGCCCAGTTCCAGGATCGGGAACAGGTCGGTCAGGTAGTCGCGCAGCACGTTGCCGGTGATGGCAATCGAGTCATTGCCTGCCGTGATGGTTTCCAACGACTGGCGGGTCGCCTCGCGCGGGGCCATGATCTGGAACTTGTCCGCTACGCCTGCAGCTTCCAGCACTGGTGTCACGTATTTGATCAGCTCGGCGTCATGGGCGCGGTTGGCGTCCAGCCAGAAAATCGCCTCGGACCCCGTCAGGCGCTGACGATCCATCGCCAGTTGGATCCAGTTCTCGATGGGGGCCTTCTTGACGGTGCAGGACCGCCAGATGTCGCCCTGTTCGACCTCATGCGAATGCAGCGTCTCGCCATTGGCCAGAACGATGCGGATGGTGCCATCAGCAGGGGCCTGGAATGTGGTCGGGTGCGAGCCATATTCTTCGGCCTTTTGCGCCATCAGGCCGACGTTTGCGACCGCACCGGCAGTGGCCGGGTTCAGCGCGCCATTGGCTTTGAAGAACTTGATGGATTCTTCGTAAACCGGCGCATAGCAGCGGTCGGGGATCACGCAGTTGGTGTCGCCCTTGGCACCGGTCTCGTCCCAGCCCTTGCCGCCTGCGCGGATCACGGCGGGCATCGAGGCGTCGATGATCACGTCCGACGGAACGTGCAAGTTGGTGATGCCTTTGTCGCTGTCGACCATATACATGGACGGGCGGTCGCCCTTGATCGCGTCAATGGCGGCCATGATGTTGGCATTGCCCTGAACACGCTCCAACAGGTCGCCCAGGCCCGAGTTCGGGTTCACGCCTAACGCGTCCAGCTCGGCACCGAATTTCTCAAACACCGGGGCCAGCCACGCCTTGACGGCATAACCGAAGATGATCGGGTCGCTGACCTTCATCATCGTGGCCTTCATGTGCAGCGAGAACATGGTGCCGTCTTTCTTGGTGTCCTCGATCGCGTCCGCCAGGAACGCAGACAGCGCCTTGACCGACATGAACGTCGCGTCAGCCACGGTGCCCTCGGCCAGCGGCCAGCCGTCTTTCAGAACGGTCACGCTGCCATCCTTGCCGACAAATTCGATCTTCGCATCACCGGCCTGAGCCGCCGTGATGGTGGCCGATTTCTCGTTTGCGTAGAAATCGTTGCCCGGCATGGACGACACTTTGGTTTTGCTGTCCGACGACCACTCACCCATCGAATGCGGGTTCTTCTGGGCATAGTTCTTCACCGCCCGCGCCGCGCGGCGGTCGCTGTTGCCTTCGCGCAGAACCGGGTTCACGGCCGAGCCCTTGATCGCGTCATACCGCGCGCGGATCGCCTTTTCCGCGTCGGTTGAGGGTTCTTCGGGGTAGTTCGGAATGTCATAGCCCTGCGACTGCAGTTCCTCGATGGCCGCCACAAGCTGGGGCACCGAGGCCGAGATGTTCGGCAGTTTGATCACATTGGCATCCGGTGTCTTCACCAACTCACCCAGAGCGGCCAAATCATCGGTGATGCGCTGCGCGTCTGTCAGGTTTTCCGGGAAGGTTGCCAGAATACGGCCTGCCAGCGAAATATCTTTGGTGCCAACACTGACACCCGCCGCCGAGGCGAACTTGCGAATGATGGGCAGAAACGACGCGCTGGCCAGTTCGGGCGCTTCGTCTACAATGGTATACAATATGTCGAAGTTCGATTTATCTGCCATATTCTTTTACCTTTTTTAAGCCTTTCGGGGCGTGCGATCCAAGAGTTGGGGCCACATCAGCGTGGCGCGGTAGGGGCAGACCAATGCTATCGCCCCTGGGTGACTCTGTTTTGACAGGGCCTCCCATAAATGAGGTTTGGATTGGAATCAATCACCCAAGGGCGCGCGTTTTGCCACGGGTGGCAGGATCAGGTCGCGAAGGATGTCGGATGCAAGCGACGGGCCCGCCGCTTAGCGAAACCGCTGACCTGTCTCGGGATCAAACACCATCGCACGCTCGGGCTGGACCGAGATGCCGATGCGCTCGCCCGTTGTGCTGCGTTGGTCGTCGCGTTCCTCGACGATCAGTTTGTCGCCATTGGGTGTCAGCAGATAGGAATATGACACCCCACCCAGCGCTTCGGTCAGATCAACCGTGCAGGTTTCGGCAGAGCGGTCGATCTGGATGTGTTCGGGGCGCATGCCCAAGGTTACCTTCGACAGACCAGCAGGAACCGAGGCTGAAACCGGCAAGGGCTGGCTAAGTGCGGGGTGCGTGACATGGCCGTCGGCATAGTCGCAGTCCAGGAAGTTCATTGCGGGCGAGCCAATGAAACCGGCAACAAAGCGGTTATCAGGATCGCGGTACAGGTCCATGGGGGCACCCACCTGCTCAATCCGGCCATCGCGCAGCACGACGATCTTGTCCGCCATTGTCATCGCCTCGACCTGATCGTGGGTTACGTAGATCATCGTCGCGCCGATTTCCTGATGTAGACGGGCGATTTCGACCCGCATTTCGACCCGCAGTTCGGCGTCGAGGTTCGACAGCGGTTCGTCAAACAGAAACACCTCGGGGCCGCGCACGATCGCACGACCGATGGCAACGCGCTGACGCTGACCGCCGGACAGGGCCTTGGGTTTGCGTTTCAGGTATTGATCCAGCTTCAGGATGTTCGAGGCTTCCTGAACCTTCTTGTCGATCTCACCCTTGGCCACGCCGTTCATGCGCAGCCCAAAGCCCATATTCTCGGCCACGGTCATATGCGGATAAAGCGCGTAGGTCTGAAACACCATTGCCACGCCGCGCTTGGCTGGGTCCATATGGGTCACTTCGCGCGCGCCGATATGGATTTGACCTTCGGACGTCTCTTCAAGCCCCGCGATCATCCGCAGCAGCGTGGACTTGCCACAGCCCGAGGGGCCGACGAACACGCAGAATTCGCCATCTTCGATCTGCAGATCAATGCCGTGAATGACCTGAGTCTGGCCATACCGTTTGATCGCCTGGTTCAGAGTTACACCTGTCATGTCCCTTGCATCCTATCGCTATAGGCATCCCGGCGGGTTTCGGGGAACCGCCACGCCTGCGCCTCGGCCCCGATCTGTTCGGCCACGCGCCGAACCCGGGGAACCCAGGCTTCCAATTGCTCAAAATTCATTCGATCTGTTGAACCGGTCACGGAAATCGCACCCAGCATTCGCCCGCCCGAGGTCAGAATCGGGCAAGCGATACAGATAATGCCGGGCTCGTGTTCTTCGTCATCCACGGCGAAACCGCGCTGGCGGATCAGGTCTAGATCGGCCCGCAGCGCCTGCTCGGACGCAAGCGTTTTGTCCGTGAAACGGTGGTAGCTTTGCTGCGACACCGCCTTGTTCAAAGCGTCTTCATCCAGAAAGGCCATCATCGCCTTGCCGACGCCCGTGCAATAGGCCGGGCCGACCTTGCCGGCTTGCGAATACATCTCGACCGGCTGCGCCGCGTTGCGCTTGTCGACATACAGGACCTGACTGGAATCAAGCTGCGCCAGATGCACCGTCTCGCCCGTTTCCTGGCTGAGCGCATCCAGAAACGGCCGCGCAATCGGGGCCAGAGAGCTTTGGGTCCAGGCGGCATGTGCCAACCGCACCAGCCGCAAACCGGGGGTATATGTCTGTCGTTCGGGCTCATACGACAGCATGCCCTGATTGGTCAGGGTTTGCAGAAACCGATACAGTGTCGCCTTGGGAAAGGTGCTGCGGTCCAGCAATTCCGCAAACCGCACGGGGCGTCCGAACGACGCCACCTGATCCAGCACATCACATGCTTTGCCTATTGTTCCGTCACCTGCCACGGGTGCCTGTTCTCCTCCGTTTGACCGCCGCCATCCTCATCAGGGTCTTGACAAGACTAGCCGAGTCGATGTGTAGTTTTCAATATATAAAACTAGGTTTCAATATTTGGAACTACAAAATGGAAGCTTAAGGGAGGAAACCATGCATTCCATGTTCAAGCGCACTGCGGCTGCTTTGGCGGCCAGTGTGGCACTTGCCGCGCCTGTTGCGGCCGAGTTGACCGGTGAACTGCGAATCTTCCTCGATACATCGAACCCGGCGCCGCGCGCGACGATGGAAGCGATGATCGAGCGGTTCGGAGAGCAGCACCCGGGGCTGGAGATCGAGACCACCGTGATCGACCGCGAAGCCTACAAGACCCAGATCCGCAACTTCCTGACAGCGGACACGCCGGATGTGGCCACCTGGTACGCTGCCAACCGGATGAAACCTTATGTCGAGGCGGGTCTGTTCGAAGATGTGTCCGACCTGTGGGCCGAGCCCGAGATTGCCGACAATCTGGCCTCGACCAAGGGCGCGATGACCATCGACGGCAAACAGTGGGGCGTGCCCTATACCTACTACCAGTGGGGCGTTTACTATCGCAAAGACATCTTTGACGAACTGGGCCTGACCGAGCCGACCACCTGGGAAGAAGAACTGGCCAACTGCCAGAAGATCGTCGATTCCGGTCGTGCCTGCTATACCATCGGCACCAAGTTCCTGTGGACCGCCGGTGGCTGGTTCGACTACCTGAACATGCGTACCAACGGCTTCGACTTCCACAACCAGCTCGCCAATGGCGAGATCAGCTGGGAGGACGACCGGGTCAAACAGACCTTCGCCAACTGGAAGCAGCTGATCGATATGGGCGCGTTCATCGACAACCACCAGACCTATAGCTGGCAAGAGGCCCTGCCCTTCATGGTCAATGGCGAGGCCACGGCCTATCTGATGGGCAACTTTGCTGTCGCCCCGTTGCGTGAGGCTGGCCTGACCGATGACCAGCTGGACTTCTACCAGTTCGTCGCCATCAACCCCGATGTCGAGCTGGCCGAAGACGCGCCGACCGACACGTTCCACATCCCTGCCAATGCCTCGAACAAGGAAGCCGCGCGCGAATTCCTGCGCTTTGCGGTTTCTGCGGATGAGCAGACCGAGATCAACAACGGTGCAAACCTCGGGCAGCTGCCGGTGAACGCACAGTCTGCTGTGGATGATGACAAGTTCCTGCAGCAGGGCTTTACCATGCTGTCGTCGAACAGCCCGGGCGGCGTTGCCCAGTTCTGGGATCGTGACGCGCCTGCCGAAATGGCAAAGGTGTCGATGGAAGGCTTCCAGGAATTCATGGTCAAGCCGGACAATGCTGATCGTATCCTGGCCAAGCTGGAGCGCGCACGTCAGCGCATCTACGACAACTAAACGGACAGGGCCGGGCTGAAGCCCGGCCTACGCCAAACTGCAAATGTAAGGCGGGCTTCAGCCCGCCACCCCTCAGCCGGAATGCCGCCATGACCATTGCCGCAGACGCCCCAGAACAGGAAAGCTGGTTCCACCGCAACCAACAGCGTATCGCGCCGTGGCTGTTTCTGGCCCCGGGTCTGCTGTTCTTTATGGTCTATGTGATCATCCCGGTTTTCCAGTCCTTCAACCTGTCGCTTTATGAATGGGACGGGCTGGGCGCGGCGGAATATGTCGGGTTCCGCAACTACGAAGACCTTTATTGGGAATGGGTTGATCGGGATGCGTTTTATATCTCACTGAAAAACAACCTGATCTGGCTGCTCCTTTACTTGCTGGCAATCCCTGCGGGCCTGTTCATCGCCTTGTTCCTGAACCAGACGGTTGTGGGCATCCGCCTGTATAAGTCCCTGTTCTTCTTTCCGTTTGTCATTTCACAGGTCGTCGTCGGCCTTGTGTTCACATGGTTCTACGACCCGACCTTTGGTCTGCTGAACGAGTTTCTTGGCTTCTTTGGCATGGGCCCGCTCAACGTGCTGGGCGATGAGAGGTTCGTCACCTACGGCATCATCTTCGCGGGCCTTTGGCCGCAGACCGCGTACTGCATGATCCTCTACCTGACCGGCCTGAACGCCGTGGACCCCGAACAGATCGAGGCCGGACGGCTGGACGGTGCAAAGGGCGGGCGGATGCTATGGCACATCATCCTGCCGCAACTGCGCCCGGCCACCTTTATTGCCTTCGTCGTCACCATCATCGGCGCACTGCGGTCGTTCGACCTGATTTCGATCATGACCCAAGGGGGGCCGTTCGGGTCGTCCCGCGTGCTGGCCTATTATATGTTCGAGGTCGCCCTGTCCGAATACGGCTTCCGCATGGGATACGGCGCTGCCATCGCGGTGATCCTGTTCCTGATCATGCTCTGCTTCATCGCCTACTTCCTGTGGTCGATGTATCGCGAAGAAAAGGGGCACTGAGATGTTTCCCAAACCCATCGAAAAACAACCCCGCGCGGCGCAGATCACCTATCAGGCCATGTTGCCGGTCGCCCTTCTGTTGTGGCTTGGCCCTCTGCTGGCGGTCGCCTTGTTCTCGGTCAAACCCGCTGCGGATTTTACCAATGCGAACTACTGGGGCATGCCGTCCAGCTTTGAGGGCGCGTTCAACTACGGGCAGGTCTTCTTCAACTCGGACATGCCGCGCTATCTGATGAACTCTTTCCTGATCACCATCCCAACGGTGATCGGATGTGTCGCGCTTAGCTGCATGACCGGGTTCGCGCTGGGGATATACAAGTTCAAATCGAACCTCTGGATCTTCTTCATGTTTGTCGCGGGCAATTTCGTGCCGTTCCAGATTCTGATGGTTCCCGTACGCGACCTGACGCTGGAATTAGGTCTCTACAACACCAAAACCGGGCTGGTCTTGTTCCACATCGCCTTCCAGACCGGATTCTGTACCCTGTTCATGCGCAATTTCATCCGCGCCCTGCCTTTTGAACTGATCGAGGCTGCGCGGGTCGAGGGTATCAGCGAATGGCGCATCTTCTGGTACGTGGTTCTGCCACTGATGAAGCCCGCGATCGCGGCGCTCAGCGTGCTAATTTTCACCTTTATCTGGAACGACTATTTTTGGGCCGTGGTCCTGACCCAGGGTGCCGAAAGCCAGCCTGTCACCGCAGGTATCACCAGTTTCAACGCGCAATTCCGCGCCGCCTATCAATTGATGAGTGCCGGTTCCATCGTCGCGGCTCTGCCGCCGGTGGCCATGTTCTTCCTGATGCAGAAACACTTCATCGCGGGCCTGACCCTCGGTGCCGTAAAATAACGTCAAACCAAAGGTTTGCAAAATGACCAAAATCGCCTTTGTCGGAGCGGGCTCAACGATCTTCATGCAGAATATCGTGGGCGACGCGCTGCTGACCCCTGCGCTGGCCGACAGCCACTTTGCGCTGATGGATATCAATCCCGAACGTCTGGCAGAAAGCGAAGCGGTGGCCCGCGCCATGATCCGCTCGGTCGGTTCGGGCGCAACCGTTTCAACGCATATTGACCGCCGCGCCGCGCTGGACGGGGCCGACTTTGTCATAACCGCCTTCCAGATCGGCGGGTATGAGCCCTGCACGGTCACCGATTTCGAGATTCCTAAACAATACGGCCTGCGCCAGACCATTGCCGACACGCTGGGAGTCGGTGGCATCATGCGCGGGCTCCGCACGGTTCCAGTTCTGTGGGACGTGGCGCGAGATATGATGCAGCTTTGCCCCAACGCGACGCTGCTGCAATACGTCAATCCGATGGCGATCAACACATGGGCGCTGGCGGAACAATTCTCGGCGCTGAAACAGGTGGGCCTGTGCCACTCGGTCCAGAACACGGTCGAGGAACTGGCCCATGATCTGGACCTGCCTAAGGACGAATTCCGCTACAAGGTTGCGGGCGTCAATCACGTCGCTTTTTTCCTGAAACTGGAACATCAAGGCCGCGACCTTTACCCCGCGCTGCGGCAAGGCTATGCCAGCGGTCGCCTGCCCAAACCGCCATTGCTGATGCCGCGTTGTCCCAACAAGGTGCGTTATGAGGTTATGGACCATCTTGGCTATTTCTGCACCGAAAGCTCGGAACATCTGGCCGAATACGTTCCGTGGTTCATCAAGGACGGGCGCTCGGATCTGATCGAGCAATTCTCGATCCCGCTGGACGAATACCCCACCCGCTGCATTGAACAGGTCGCCAACTGGAAAGAGCAGGCCAAGACGCTGACCGATGGCCGTGACATCACTGTCACCCGCAGCCATGAATTCGCCGCCGATCTCATGAACGCTATCGTCACCGACACGCCCTATGTGGCTTATGGCAACCTGCCCAACACTGGCCAAATCCCGCAACTGCCCCTTGGCGCTGCGGTCGAGACCCCCTGTCTGGTGGACAGCAACGGGGTGCAGCCTTCGGTCGTGACCGATATCCCACCCCAACTGATCGCGCTGATGCGGACGCAGATCAATGTGCAGGAACTAACGGTGCGCGCTTTGGTCGAGCAGAACCCGGAATATATCTATCATGCTGCCATGATGGACCCCCACACCGCTGCCGAGTTGGACCTGCGCCAGATCCGAAACTTAGTTGACGATCTACTGATTGCGCATACCGACTGGCTGCCGGACTGGTGCAAACCCGCCAAGGCCGCCTGACCCCAAGAGTAGAAGGCTGACAAGAATGACAAAGAAACGCCGCTCAGCGCATTGGTACGGAAAGCTCGACAAGGATGGGTTCATCCACAGGTCCTGGATGAAGAACCAGGGCTTCCCCGATCACGCCTTTGACGGGCGGCCCATCATCGGCATCTGCAACACCTGGTCCGAACTTACCCCCTGCAACTCAGGCCTGCGCGATCTGGCCGAGGGCGTCAAACGCGGCGTGTGGGAGGCCGGAGGGTTTCCGGTGGAATTCCCCGTCATGTCGCTGGGCGAAACCCAAATGAAACCCACCGCCATGCTGTTCCGCAACCTGCTGGCCATGGATGTCGAGGAATCGATCCGTGCCTATGGCATCGACGGCGTCGTGCTGCTGGGCGGGTGTGACAAGACCACGCCGGGGCAGTTGATGGGCGCTGCGTCAGTCGATCTGCCGTCGATCGTGGTCAGTTCCGGCCCAATGCTAAACGGCAAGTATCGCGGGCAGGATATCGGTTCGGGCACCGACGTTTGGAAATTCTCCGAGGCCGTGCGCGCCGGAGAGATGACGCTGCAGGACTTCATGAACGCCGAATCTGGTATGTCGCGCAGCGCAGGGGTTTGCATGACCATGGGCACGGCTAGCACCATGGCCTCTCTGGTCGAGGCGATGGGCATGTCCCTGCCCACCAATGCCGCCCTGCCTGCCGTTGACGCCCGCCGCATGGCGCTGGCGCATCTGACTGGCAAGCGGATTGTCGAGATGGTGGATGAAGACCTCAAACCATCCGACATTCTGAGCAAAGAGGCGTTTGAGAATGCCATCCTCGCCAACGCCGCCGTAGGTGGGTCGACCAACGCGGTGGTTCACCTTCTCGCGTTGGCGGGTCGGGTTGGCGTGGACCTGACGTTGAAAGACTTTGAGATCGGTTCCGAAATCCCCCTGCTGGTCAATTGTATGCCTTCGGGCAAGTACCTGATGGAGGATTTCTGTTATGCAGGCGGCGTGCCGGTGGTTCTGAACGAACTCAAGCCCTTCCTGCGCCCGGCAAAAACGGTGCTGAACAAGGATATCTCGGCCCATTACGAAGGGGCTGAATGTTTCAACAATGACGTGATCCGACCCTTCAATGGTCCGGTGAAACCCGCCGCTGGCCTACGCGTGCTGCGGGGCAATCTGGCACCGAACGGGGCCATCGTGAAGCCTTCGGCGGCCACAGATGCCTTGCTGGAAACCGAAGCCGAGGCTTACGTTTTTGAGAATATCGAAGACCTCAAAGCCAATATCGACCGTGATGACCTGCCGGTGACGTCTGAGACCATTCTGGTGCTCAAAGGCTGCGGCCCCAAGGGTTATCCGGGCATGCCCGAGGTCGGCAATATGCCGATCCCTGCCAAGCTGGTGAAAGAAGGCGTGCGCGACATGATCCGCATTTCCGACGCGCGCATGTCGGGGACCGCCTATGGCACTGTCATTCTGCATGTCAGCCCCGAGGCGCAGGCGGGCGGTACTCTGGCGTTGGTCAAAACCGGCGACCGCATCCGCGTTTCGGCCAGTAAGGGCGAGTTGGAACTTCTGGTCGATGAAAAGGAACTGGACGCCCGCCGCGCGGCATGGCAACCGGACGACCCGCACTACACCCGCGGCTATGCAAAACTCTATATCGACCACGTGCTGCAAGCCGATCAGGGCGCAGACCTTGATTTCCTTGTCGGCAAAGATACCCGCCTTGTGACCAGAGAGAGCCATTGATGACCCAACCCGCCACATTCCATGACCTGAACGGGGCGTCTGTCTATATCACCGGCGGCGGCTCGGGCGTCGGTGCAGCCCTAACGGATGGGTTCCTGGCGCAAGGGGCAAACGTTGCCTTCATCGGCCGCTCGGACGCCAGCGCTTTTGTCGAAGAAATGCGTGATAAACACGGTCGCACCCCGCTGTTCATGCAGGGCGACATGACCGACACCGAATTGTTGCACGCCACCATGCAAAAAGCCGCCGAGGCGCATGGACCCCTGAATGTGCTGATCAACAACGCGGCCAATGACAAACGCCACTCGCTGGAAGAAACCACCACCGAGTTCTGGGACTGGATGATCGAGGTCAACCTCAAGGCCTATTACTTCGCCTGTCAGGAAGCCGCGCGACAAATGCAGGATAAGGGCGGTGCCATCGTCAATTTCAGCTCGATCAGTTACATGATGGGCAATGCGGGCTATCCGATCTACACGACCTCGAATGCTGGGATCACCGGCATGACGCGGTCCTTGGCGCGCGAATTGGGGCCGCAGAACATCCGAGTGAACGCCTTGGCCCCGGGCTGGGTGCTGACGCAGAAACAACTGGATATGTGGGCCACGCCCGAAGATCTGGCCGCCCATATGGATCGCCAATGCCTGAAAGAACACCTGACGCCCGAGGACATGATCGCACCGACCCTGTTTCTGGCGTCTCAGGCCAGCCGCGCCATGACCGGGCAGTGCATGGCCGTTGACGGCGGCGTAGTGGTATCGGGGTGACGCGATGAAGACCGAATGGATTGCTGTCGATTGGGGAACCTCTCACTTACGGGCCTGGGCCATGCAGGGCGACACGGTGCTGGATCAGGCGCAGAGTGATCTGGGCATGGCCCGAGTTGCGCCGGGCGCGTTTCAATCTGCGCTGCTGGCGCTGGTGCAAGATTGGCTGGGCGATGCGCCCGTCGATGTCGTCGCCTGTGGCATGGTTGGCGCGCGGCAAGGCTGGGCCGAAGCGCCTTATGCCGCTGTGCCCTCGGCCCCCGTACCAAATGCGCCGGTTCGTGTTCCCGGCACCGATCCGCGTATCCGGGCCTTTATCGTGCCGGGTCTGAAACAAGCGACGCCGCCAGATGTGATGCGGGGCGAAGAAACCCAGATCGCCGGATTTCTGGCCGGGCACCAGAACTGGGACGGTGTGCTGTGCCTGCCCGGCACCCATACCAAATGGGTGCAGGTCAGCGCGGGCGAAGTGATCAGCTTCCGCACCTTCATGACGGGCGAGATGTTTGACCTGCTGTGCGGGCAATCGGTTCTGAAACATTCGGTCGGCGAAGGTTGGGATGAAGCGGCCTTTGCCGAGGCTGTGGCAGACACCTTGTCAAAACCGGAAAATCTGGCGGGCCGTTTGTTTGGTCTGCGCGCAGCGGACCTGTTGCAAGGGCAGGACAAGTCCATCGCCCGGGCGCGTCTGTCCGGCCTGTTGATCGGGGCCGAACTGGCTGCGACCCGGCCTTATTGGCTGGGCCAGCAACTGGCTATTATCGGCGCGGACGAGGTTTCGAAGATCTATGCGCAAGCCCTGCAGCAACAGGGCGCATTCGTCGAGACGGCGGATGCCACGCTCTCCACTCTGGCCGGTCTGGCACTGGCCCGCACGCTGACGAAGGAAACCGCATGAGCCGCCCGATCATCGCCATTCTGCGCGGGTTGAAGCCATCGGAGGCTAAAACCGTCGGACGTGTCATCATCGATGCGGGCATCGACCGGATCGAGGTGCCGCTGAACTCACCCGACCCGCTGGACAGCATCGCCCGATTGGCCTCTGCCTTCGGAGAGCAGGCGTTAATAGGTGCGGGGACGGTGTTGACCGTTCAACAGGTAGAGGATGTCGCACAGGCCGGTGGGGAACTGATTGTGTCACCGAACTTCGACGCCGAGGTGATTGCGCGCACGATTGCGCTAAACCTGCAAAGCTGGCCGGGTGTATACACGCCGACCGAAGCTTTTGCCGCCTTGAAAGCCGGGGCCACCGGTCTAAAGCTGTTTCCGGGCGTCACCGCCGGACCATCCGGTCTGGCCGCGCTGCGCCCGGTTCTGCCGCAAGGGACACTGGTTTTTGCCGTCGGCGGTGCAGGGCCCGAGAATTTCGATCAGTGGCTCGCCGCAGGCGCAGACGGGTTCGGCATTGGGTCGGCCCTGTTTAAGCCGGGTATGGACATCGCCGAAATCTCGGAACGGGCCATCCGGATTGTTGCCGCCTATGACGAGGCCGTGGGATGAGCGCCGTTTTCGACAACCGCCCCTGCGAATTGGGCGAAGGCCCGTTGTGGCATCCCGAACGGCAACAGCTATTCTGGTTTGATATCCTGAACAAGCGTCTGATGACCCAGGAAGCAGGCGAACAGAAATGTTGGGACTTTTCCGAACATGTCTCAGCCGCGGGTTGGGTGGATCACGATACGTTGCTGATCGCGTCCGAAACCGGGCTGTGGCGGTTTTCCCTGACCACGGGGCGCAAGGATCTGGTGGTGGCGCTGGAGGCCGACAACCCGATCACCCGGTCGAATGACGGGCGCGCGGACCCGTGGGGTGGGTTCTGGATCGGCACCA
This sequence comes from Ruegeria sp. H7, assembly GCF_056532945.1. Lineage (NCBI taxonomy): Bacteria > Pseudomonadati > Pseudomonadota > Alphaproteobacteria > Rhodobacterales > Roseobacteraceae > Ruegeria > Ruegeria sp. H7. The sequence goes on along the minus strand of NZ_JBQFNZ010000005.1, from coordinate 191,843 downwards.
TGGGCAAGCGGGCCGAGCCGGGTGCCGGTTCGATTTACCGCTTTTGGCGGGGCGAGTTGCGCCGCCTTGTTCCCGATGTGACCATCTCGAACGCGATCTGTTTCGCGCCGGATCGTTCATGCGCCTACTATGCCGACACAAAGACGCGGCAGGTCATGCGCTGGCCTTTGAACGCCGAAACCGGATGGCCCGAAGGCGAGGCGTCGGTGTTTCTGGACCTGTGGACCGACAGGCTGAACCCGGATGGCGCTGTGGTCGATGCGGCGGGCAATATCTGGATCGCGCAATGGGGCGACCACCGGGTTGCCGCCTATGACCGCTCGGGCAAATACCTGCATTCGGTGCGTTTCGATGCGGCCCATACCTCATGCCCGGCCTTTGGCGGCGCTGAACTGACAACGCTTTTTTGCACCACAGCCCGCGAAGGCCTGAGCGCCGAGGCGATCCAAACCCAACCTTCCAACGGAATGACCTTTACCGCGCTGAATGCCGGTCAGGGTCAGGCAGAACACAGAGTCCTCTTATGAAGCCAGAACTTGGCGTTTGTTATTACCCCGAACACTGGCCCGAGGCTGTTTGGGCCGAAGACGTTGCGCGCATGATTGAGGCGGGCTTGCGCTGGGTGCGGATCGGTGAATTCGCCTGGAGCCGGATGGAGCCATCGCCGGGCGACCTGCAATTCGACTGGCTGGATCGCGCTATCGATACGCTGGGCGCGGCGGGCCTGAAGGTTGTTCTTGGTACGCCAACAGCCACGCCCCCGCGCTGGATGCTGGACAAACACCCGGATATGTTGGCCGTCGATGCTCAGGGTCAGGTTCGCAAGTTCGGCTCGCGGCGGCATTACTGTTTCAGCCATCGTGGATACATTGAGGACTGCGCGCGGATCACCCGGATCATGGGTGAGCGCTATGGCCGAAATCCGCATGTTGCGGCCTGGCAGATCGACAATGAATATGGCTGTCATGACACCACGCTCAGCTACAGCCCCCCCGCCCTGAACGCGTTTCAGCGCTGGTTGGCGGATCGCTATGGCTCGGTCCAGGCGCTGAACGAAGCGTGGGGGAATGTGTTCTGGTCGATGGAATACAGCAGTTTCGACCAAATCGACCTGCCCAACCTGACCGTGACGGAACCCAATCCGGCCCATGTTCTGGCCTTCCGCCGATTTAGCTCGGATCAGGTGGTGGCGTTCAACAAGGCGCAGGTGGAGGTGCTGCGGGATCTGACCGATGCGCCCCTGCTGCACAACTATATGGGTCGCGTGCTTGAGTTCGACCATTTCGATGTGGGGGCGGATCTGGATATCGCCACCTGGGACAGCTATCCGCTTGGGTTCCTGTCGGATCGGCTGGAGGACAGTGCGGAGCACAAAACCAAATACCTGCAACAGGGCGATCCGGATATGCAGGCCTTCCATCATGACCTGTATCGCGCTGTCGGGCGGGGTCGCTGGTGGGTGATGGAACAGCAACCCGGCCCGGTGAACTGGGCCCCGTACAACCCAGCCCCCCTGCCCGGCATGGTCCGCCTGTGGTCGCTTGAGGCCGTGGCGCATGGGGCCGAAGTGGTCAGTTACTTCCGCTGGCGGCAAGCGCCCTTTGCGCAGGAACAGATGCATGCAGGATTACTGACGCCGGGCAATCGCCCTGCCCAAGCTTTGGCTGAGGCGCGCCAGACAGCCGATGATCTGGCCACCTTGGGCGCGGTTCAGCAGGAACAGGCCCGCGTGGCGATCCTGTTCGACTATGCCTCGGATTGGGCGTGGAAAACGCAGCCTCAGGGTGCCGGGTTTGACTATTTTCGGCTGGTATTCTCGGCCTATCGCGCGCTGCGGCGGGCCGGGGTGTCAGTGGATTTTGTCCCGGCGAACGCCGTTCCCGACGGCTATGCGATGATCCTTGCACCGGGGTTGGCGACGGTGGATGAGGGCCTGGAACAGCGTCTGTCAGACGCCTGCGATCTGGCCATTCTCGGCCCGCGAGCCGGGGCCATCACCGGCGATTTCCAAATCCCCACGACGGGCCGCCCCGGTTTGAACGGTTTGGACTGCGAGGTTGATCTGGTCGAGACGCTGCCACCGAATATCCAGCGCCCTGTGGCAGGTGGCGGATCGGCACAGCACTGGATCGACCGGGTATCCGGTGCTGCCCCCGACCTGCTGAGCTTTGAGGATGGAACCCCTGCCCTGAAAGGGGACGGCGGATTGTGGTATCTGGCCGGGTTCCCGGATGAGGCGCTGTGGGACCGCGTCATTGCGATGGCTGCGGAAACAACAGGGCTGACCCTGCACCCCCTACCCGACGGGTTGCGAAAGCGTGAAACGGCCCAGCAGGTTTTCCTGATCAACTACAACGCTGACCCGGTTGAGTGGAACGGTCACCGCATTGCGGGTTGCGATGTCCTGATCCTGAAACGCGCACGGCCCGAACGGATCTAGTTTCCGTCCGGGCCGAGGCTGTTTTTCAGAGCTTGCGACTAGTCGCTTTGCAGACTGTTGGGGTCAAAGGCCCCGCCAAAGCCGCCATTGTTTGATGGTTGCTCTTCGGTCTCTGACTCATCGTCTTCGGCCTCTCCGCCACCCAGCGCATTGGGGGCAAACACGTTTCCGAACCCGCTGTTGTTCGACGGTTTCGGCGCGGTTTGCGTTGTGCCTTGTTCGGCCTCTTCCGCCTCGCGCTGTTTGCGGCGCTCCTCGCGCTGCTTTCGCAGTTCCTGAATGCGCTGTTCGGCTTCCAGCTGTTTTTGCTCGCGCACGTCGGCGATGCACTGACCGGGGTTGTAGGCCGTAGCCGTGCCGACGACTGTGATCGTCGCAACCGCAAAGACCACCAGCAGAACCGCAGCCATATTGCCCGCGAAGAAGCTGGGCAGTTTGATCTTGCCTGCCAGTTCTTCAACAGTGGCGTTCTTGCGCGCTGCGGCCACCAGTTCCTGACGCTTCAGCTTGGCCTCGTTCAGCAGGGCAAAGAACACCGTCAGAACCACGATGATAAAGGCCAGCGCCGAGATCGAAGGCGTGATGCCATAACGCACCTTCTGCGCCAGTTCGATGGTCAGCGTCGGGTATTCCCCAAAGGTGAAGGTGGTGGTGTTGTAGTTCTCGAACGAGGCGAGGAACGCCAGCACCGCCGCCGACGCAATCGCCGGGCGCATGAAGGGCAGCAGGATCTTGCGGAACGCCTGTGCGTGGGTTGCACCAAGGTCCAGCGCCGCCTCGGTCAGCGCCACGTCATAGCGTTGCAGACGCGCCACCAGAACCAGCATGCAATAGCTGGCGATAAAGGTGGATTGGCCGATCACCGTCAGGAAAATCCCGTTCGACAACACACTGTCCGCACCCAGCCCCAGCATCCGGTTGATCCGGTCCCAGAACACCAGCGTCGAGATACCCAGAACAACGCCCGGGATCAGGATCGGCGCGATGATGATCGTGTAATAGGTCGCGCGCAGCTTGGGCCAGATCTGCGTGAGCAGCAGCGCCCCGGCCAGACCCATTGCCACCGACAGAACAACCGTCCCGGCCCCGATGATCAGCGAGTTCTTGATGCCGTTCAGGATGCGCTGATCCTGAAACAGCTCTCCGAACCACTGGAAGGTCAGGCATTCCCACGGGCTCATCCTGGGAAAGCTGGGCGAGTTGAAGGCGGTGATCGACATGATCACCAGCGGCCCCAGCAGGTACAGGAAGAAGATCGTCAGATAGACCCAGATGCTTATGCGGAGGAAGGAATTATTCATTTCCCGATATCCCCCATGTTCACCTTGAACAGGCGCATCACGGCCAGCACGAACAGGATACAGGTCACCAGAAGCACGATGGCGTAGGCGGCCCCTTGTGGCCAGTCATTGTTGTCGTTGAACTGCTGATAGATCAGCTGCGTGAACCACAGGCTGGACGGCCCGCCCAGAATTTGCGGCGCGGCCAGCGCACCGGCGGACAGCATGAAGACCATCGTACAGCCCGAACTGATGCCCGGCTTGGCATAGGGGATCACGACCCGCCAGTGAATGCGCCACCATGGGGCACCCAGATCGCGCGCGGCCTCGATCTGATTGCCGTCGAGACTTTCGATCACGTTATACATCGGGAAGATCATCAGCAGGATATAGGCGTAGCCCAAACCGGCATAGAGCGCGATGTCGTTGCGGATGAAATCGAACGGCGTATCCCAGATACCCAGACCCATGAACAGGGTGTTCAGAACCCCGGTCTCACCAAAGATGATCCGCAGGGCAAAGGCGCGCAGGATCTCGTTGATCCAATAGGGGATGATCAGCATGATCGCGAAAATGCGGATGTGATTGCCCTTGGACTGACCCAGGTAATAGGCAATCGGGTAGCACAGGATCAGGTTGAAGATCGTCACACAGACCGCCGCCAGCAACGTTCGGAAGAACACGCGCAGATCGACCGCGTTGTAAGCCTGACTGCCGCCTTCGGGGCCGTAGATCAGGTATTTGTAGTTCTCCAGCGTATAGACGTCCTTGGGGCCACCAATTTCAGGCGGCGGCAGGTTGGGACGGAACGAAAAGTCCAGCATCGACAATTGCGGCAGGATGATCAGGCCAATGGTCCAGAACAGGACCAGACCAAGGATCATCAACCCCATGCCGGTGCCATTGCGGTTGAAGAAGTCTTTCAGAAATCGGGGCATCTGTTGAACCCCTTACTCTGCCGCCAGTTCACCCGCAGGAACCAGAACCGCATTGCGGGCCTCGTATTCCAGCGTGATGGTCTGGCCGGTGTGATCTTCGAAGGATTGCCCCAGGTTTGGCAGAGATACCTTGATCTCTTTCCCGCCGTCGCCTTCGGTGAAGATGTTGAAGACGTTGCCCTCGAATTCTTCGTGATTGACGCGGGCGGTGACAAAGTGATCTCCGGTCGCGCCATCCGGGGCAATGGCAAAGGCTTCGGGGCGGATGAACATCATCGCGTCATCGCCCTCTTTCATCTTGCCCTGATTGGCGGACGAAATCCGCGCCACCAAATCGCCCGAGCGGTTGGTCGCGATCAGCGCCTCGTTGCCCATCACCTGTTTGATCTTGCCACGGAACACGTTGTTTTCGCCCACGAATGAGGCCGCAAAGGCCGTGTTGGGATCGTTGTAAATCGTTTTGCCATCGGCAATCTGGTCGATCACCCCGGCGCGCATGACAGCGATATTGTCCGACATGGTCAGCGCTTCACCCTGATCGTGGGTGATGTAGATGAAGGTGATGCCGACACGCTGTTGAATTTCACGCAGCTCGGTGCGCATGTGCTGGCGCAGTTTCAGGTCCAGCGCCGAAAGCGGTTCGTCCAGCAGCAACACGTCGGGTTCGGCGCACAGCGCGCGGGCAATGGCGACGCGCTGACGCTGACCGCCCGAAAGCTCGCTGGGCAGTTTGTCGCCCTGCCCCGGCAGCGCGATCATGTCCAGCAACTCGTCCGCGCGTTTGCGGCGTTGCGCGGCGCTGGCCCCCTTGATCTCCATCGAGAAGGTGATGTTCTCCCACACTTTCATCAGCGGGAACAACGCGAGGTTCTGGAAGATCAATGCGGTCGGGCGTTTGTTGGGTCCGATCCCGCGCATGTCATTGCCACCGATCAGCACCTTGCCTTCGCTGGGATCAAGAAACCCCGAAACCGCGCGCAGGATCGTTGTCTTGCCACAGCCCGAGGGGCCAAGAAACGAAAAGAAATCGCCCCCGTTGATGTTCACATTGGCATCGCGCACAGCGACGAAATCGCCGAAACGGATCCACAGGTTTTCCAGATCTACTCCGACCCCTGCACTCATTTTAGATATCTCCGTCTGGGGCACATGACTTTCGCACCCTGATAGGCCTGTCGCGCCACAAGGGCGCGCAGGGATCAGCCCCCCGCATATGCAAGGGGCCGGGGTTCGAAACGCTTAGGCGCTTTTGAACTTGTTGACGAACTCGGTGCGGGTTTCCGCATACCAGGGCGCTTCGGCAGGCCACGGGTTGAGGTTGGCCAGCGAGTCGCCCGGATAGGCTTCGGCAAAGTTCTTCTTGTAGGTGTCGCCCGAATACTGGTCGGCACCAAGAACGGGCGAGTTGTACCCGTGGCTATCAATCGCAACACCGGCCGGCTTCGCCTGATAGGCAAAATCGATGAAGGCATAGACCTGATCGATATTGGCAGCACCCGTTGGCATCGAGATACCGTCGACCCAAGCCATCGCACCTTCGACCGGTGCCTGATAGTGCACAGGCTCACCGGCCGATTTCAGGGCCAGCGGCGGGCCGTCCCAGGTCTGGCCGACCACAACGCCTTCGTTCAGTAGGCCGTTTTTCTGCGTATCCGCGTCGTTCCAGATCAGCTTGATCCGATCCTTGCGCGCCACGCACCAGTCGGTGATCTGACCCCAGACCTTGCGCATGGTGTCTTCGTCACCATAAGCGGCCCAGACCGAACCCGGCTCCATCTCGCCCGAGCGTTCCATGTAGAGACCCGCGCCCAGCATCATCGAATGTGCACGGCCCATGGTCTTGCCCGCGTTCTCTTCCGACCAGACGTCGCCATAGGACGGTGCGTCGCCTTCCGGCAGCCACAGGTCGGTGCGATAGGCGATGCCTTCGGTGCCCCAGATATGCGGCAGCCAGTGTGCGCCGCTGTCACCAAAGTTCCACGCGTCGGTGCCGATCTTGGCCATTGCCGGGTTCACCAGATCAACCGGCACCTTATTCATGTCGAACGGTTGCAGCAGTTCCAGCGGCTCCCACTGAAGCGAGCGGTTGTTGGTGGGCGACACGATGTCAAAACCCTGGCCCTTGGTGGCCTTCATCTTGTTGATAATTTCTTCGTTCGACCCGATACCGGTGTAGTTCACCTTGATGCCGGTCAGCGTCTCGAATTCCTCAATGAAGCTGGGCGGCAGGTAGTCCGACCACATCAGGATATTGATCTCACCCGACGACGCCAGCGCGCTTTTGCTGTAAAGCGGTGCGGCCAATGCAGCCGCGCCTGCGCCTTTTAGCACCGTGCGTCTGGAAAGGGATTTCCGTTCTACCATTTTGATGTCTCCCATAGTTGGACGTTTGTTTTTGTTATGTGATTGCAGGCCAGAATGTTGCGGCAGAGCTTTTTGTCCAAAAGTGACAGTTGCCAGTTTCCATGAGTCCAGTTTGCAGCCACGTCCGGTGTTTTCCGTGAGGGTGTCACGACTCGTGCCAGACAGCGATACCATAGGGCGGGATTCTCGAACTACCAATAACGTACTGGCGTGAATCGTCGAATTTAAGATCCTGTGCATCGGGGCCGAAGTTGAAGGCAAAGACCAGATCACCCCGGCAGGTGATCCACAGATCAGGCCCGCAGTCCGTTTTCCGTAGTCCGGCCCAGTCCAGAACGTCTACCAAAACAGCCATTAACAGGTCGCCGCGCGGGATCATGGCCAGATATGTCGCCCGTTCTGACCGCACAATCGCCGGGCTTCCATCCCGGTAAGCGCTTGAAAAACAGCCAAGTACCTGATCACCGGTCTCGATGACCTCGCGCCAGCCCGTGAAGGGATACGTTGTTCCATCGGGCATCCGGACGGATTCCTGTGCCAGATCGGGAAGCGATTCCACCCGCAGAACCCGGACACCCGCCAGATCGGACAACACGCCAGGCGCCAGATTTGATGGCGTGTGCATGTCCTCGGTCTTGCTGCCAGCGCGCGCGCCGATCAGCAGTTTGGCCTTGCTGGCCTGAAGCTTTTCCGCCAGTGCAGGCGAGACGATCATGGCCTGAGGAATCACGATCAGGCGATACCCGGACAGGTCGTCATCTGGCCCTATAAAATCCAGATCAACGCCCTGCGCGCGCAATCCGGCATACCATTCCCGCAGGATATGGGCGTTTGGAAAGGCGTCATCATGGGGCAGAATATCGGCGGCCCAGATTGAGGTATAATCCAGCAGGATCGCCGCCTGCGCCCTTTCCCGCTGTACCGGAGGCAACGTATCGCGCTCGACCGCCACCTGCGCCAGTTCAATTGCCGCCTGATCCGCGCTGCCATCGGAACGAAGCAGCGCGGTGTGATATTGCTCTTGCGCGAAGCGGGCCTGCCGCCAGCGAAAGAACATCACCGCCTGCGCACCATGGGCATATGCGGCCCATGTCCAAAGCCGGATCATGCCATCCGCAGGCGAGGGGTTCTTCTCGGCCCAGTCCACCGGGCCGGGCTGCTGTTCCAGCACCCACATGCGCCCCCGCCCTTGCGAGCGATAGAGGTCGCAGTGAAACCCCTGATAATCCGGCGCGCCGCTACGGAGATAGCGGTGCTTGTCCGCGTCCGACAGGGTCGATCCCAACAGGTTGCCCAGCGGGTAACTGTCAAACCCGACAATATCCAGATCCTTGGCAACGGCGTGGTGATCGAACTCGAAACTACCTGCCATGAAGTTGTGGGTGATGTCCCGGCCCGGCGCATGTTCCCTTAGAATATCCGCCTGCGCCTTGTTGAAAATTCGGACCCGATCCGAGGAATAGCGCGCAAAATCCAGCGCATGGGTCGGGTTCGGCGTCGCAACCAGCCCGTTGGGCAATTCGATCTGGTCAAAGCTGGAATAGAGCATTCCCCAGAACACCGTGCCCCATCTATCGTTCAACGCCTCAATCGAGCCGTAACGGCCCTGCAACCAGCGGCGGAACCCGTCGCGGGCGGCGTCCGAATAGCTCAGCACCGTGTCGTGGTCATTGTATTCATTGTCGATTTGCCAGGCATGAACATGCGGGTTCTGGCCGTACCGCCGCGCGTATTCGGTCGCGATACGCCGGGCTTCTTCCAAATAAACTTCGCTGGAGAAACAATAATGCCTGCGCGAACCGAACCCACGCACGCGACCGTCAGGGCCGACGGGCAGGATCTCGGGGTGCTCATCTATCAGCCATTTTGGCGGCGAGGCTGTCGGCGTCGACATCATCACACGCAGGCCCGCATCGCCCAGAATACCGATCACCTCATCCAGCCAGCCCCATTCGAACTGATCGCGTTTTGGTTCGATCAGCCCCCAGGTGAATTCAGCAATGCGCACCCAATCCAGCCCCATTTCAACCATCCGCGCCGCATCGTCACGCCATTGGGACGGGTCCCATTGTTCGGGGTAGTAGCAAACGCCAAGTTCCAACCGGCTCATCTGGTGTCCTTCGCGGTGCGGCGTTCGATCCATTTCAGGAAGCTGGCGCAGCCCAAAGTGATCACGACATACAGGATCGCCGCCGTGTTGAAGGGCGCAAAGGGCAGGAAGCTGGCGGCCTGAAACTCTCGCATCCGCTGGGTCATGTCACGCACCGACAGGATCGACAGCAGCGAGGTGTCCTTGATCATCGCGATGAATTCGTTGCCCAAGGGCGGTGTCACGATCCGCAGCGCCTGCGGTAGCACGATCAGCCGCGCGGTTTGCCAGCGGGACAGGCCCAACGAACTGCCTGCCTCTAACTGCCCTTTGGGGATGGCTTCGATCCCTGACCGGAAAATCTCGGCCATGTAGGCGGAATACCCAACCGAGATGGCGATGATCCCGCGGGTCATGTTGGTCATGTCGATACCGCCGCCTGTGGCGTCCTTCACGGCCCCGGCCAGAGGCAGACCGATGTAAAGGATGATCACCAGCATCGGGATGCCCCGGATCGTGTCCACAAAGAACTCGGCCCCGACGGCAAGCGGGTGCAGTTTGTGTTGCGCGCCGCCAATGGTCAGGGTCAGCAGTAGAAAGCCGAACACGGCAAATGCCAGCGCCGGGTTGCGGTACTTGTCGGGCAGAAAGCTGGTCTGCCACAGCACCGGATAGCCCTGCGTATGCGCCTCGACCGGCACAAACGCACCGGATACGCTGTCGACCGTTTCTATCTGCTCCAGCGCGCTGGCGGCATCGGTTGCGCTGCGGATGCGGTATTGTTGATCTCCGCCGCCATCGAATTCGCCAAACCGGATGATATCGGCCTGCGCTTGCGGCGTGCCGCGCACGATGGCGATCCGCGCCTCGGTGCTGCCGACGAGGATATAGCTCACCTTTGGCTGCATGAAGAAAAACGTCGAAATGGCCAATAAGGCCAGGCTGATCGCACCGTAGATCATCGTCGTGCGTGCTTTGGCCTTGAACGATTGCAGTCCAACCCAGATCAGCCCAAGGATGGCCGCAAATATGTAGGCAAAGATCGCCGCGCGGAATGTGATGGCGACGCCGGTGGCAAACTGCCAATGGGCCATGAACATCAGATAGAACAATGCGGCCCCGGTCAGGATTTCAAACCCCAACTGCACATACCCGCGCATCGGATTGGGCAAACGGTCCGAGACCGAACACAGCGCGATGATCACTGCGTAAGCCGCCAGCAGAACCTGTAAACCCGTCTGCACCTGCGCGACCACCTCGGGGAACAGCACCCAGGTTTGGTTGGACCGGTCAATCAGGTTCGAGGTGTTTTCGCTGAGGGCATGAAAGAACACGGATTCGGCGAAAGGCATCAGCATTTGCGGTGCGACAAGGGCCAGTATCGACAAGCCAACCGCCACCGGAAACGCTGCCAGCGCGGCGAGGCGCAACCAAAGGGGGGCTTGCGATTGGAACCGGGTGTGCCGGGCGCAGAGGTATCCAAGGATTGAGGCCGTCAGGACCAGCAGAAAGCCCACAAAGATCGGCCCCGCATTGTTGCCGATCCCCAGAATGGCCACCAGGGACCGCAGGTATTTCGACGACGTGGCGAACAGGTAAATGATAAACGGCGCGGCGGCGAGCAACACAAGGTTGCTCGGGCGGATCGAGCTGAGGCGCGACATGGGGTTCTCCGCTAAGTCAAAGCCCCGGCGATTGGGTCCGCCGGGGCTGTTCGTGTCTTATGGGATTAGTTGGTGCCCCAGTATTTCGCTTTCAGTTCGTCCAAAGTGCCGTCTTCCTGAATGGCGGCCAGCCCGGTGTTGATCGCATCCACGGTTGGGTCGCCTTCCTGAAACACGATGCCCAGCGGGTCGGATTGCAGGCCGGTGATGCCCACGGTCAGCTCTCCGGCGAACTCCTGCTCGTAAGCCGAAGCCGAGGTGCCGTCGATGATCACCCCCTGCACATCGGCGTTTTGCAGCGCCAGAATGGCGGCCGAGAAGTTGTCATACAGGCTGACGTTCTCGCGCCCGACCAGTTCTTCGGCCAGTTGCGCGTTGGTGGTACCGGTCTGCGCGGCCAGTTTCTGACCCCCGGCCTTGAAGTCATCCAGCGTCATGTCGCCATTGTCCACCTGCAGCAGGATGGCCTGGCTGACGATGATGTAGGGTTCGGAAAAATCCATGGTCTCTTCGCGTTCATCGGTGATCGACACGCCCGAGATCACCAGATCGAACTCGCCCTGCTGAAGCGCGGCAAAGATACCGTCCCAGGCGGTGTTGACGAAGTTGGGCACGCAATTGACCTTGGCGCAGATTGCATTCATCACGTCTACGTCGAAGCCCACGATCTCACCCGTTGTTTCATCCACGGTTTCCATCGGCGGATAGGTGGCATCTGTCCCGATCTTCAGCACGCGCCCCTCAAGATCAGCGGCAAAAGCTGCGGGCGCGGTCATCGCGGCAAGGGCCGCTGCGGCAAATAGATGTTTGAACATGTTCGGTTTCTCCTTTGTTGGATCAGTTGGATTGCGCCAGTTCCGGCGCGGGGGTGTCAGGTTGCCGCTCGATTAAGGTGGCCCTGATCTTTTTCTGGGTCTCGGACGGGTCGGCCCCGTCCAGGGATTTCAGCATGAACTCGCCCAGCAGACGGCTGGTTTCGCTGATCGGCAGGTAGTAGGTGCTGGGCGGCGGTACGAAATACTGGCTGAGTTGCAGATCATCGGTCGATATTACCACCACATCCCGCCCGACCTGCACGCCGGATTTGGCAGCCGAGGACAAGACGCCCAGCGTCATCGCCTCATTGGCGCAGATGATGGCTGTGGGTGGGTTTGAAAGCCGCGCAAATGTCTGGAAAGCCATTTCGCCCGACAATGCCGTGGTCGGCCCGTTGAATACAAGGTCTTCGGCAAATCCGATCTGCGCGGCGGTCAGAGCCTGCACATACCCCTCTTCCCGCTGCGACGCATAGATCAACTCGGACGGTGGATTGACCAGCGCGATCCTGCGGTGCCCCAAACGGATCAGTCGCCAGGTCGCATCAAATGCTGCCGCCTGACTGTCGAAATCAACATAGGGGTGGGGTTGGGTGGCATCGCTCATCCCATATGTCACGAAGGGAAAGTTCTGTGCTTGCAAATACGCAATGCGCGGATCGTTCCTGAGCGTACCCGAAAAGATCACCCCATCGGCCAGACCCTCTTGCACGATATTGCGCAAAGTCGTCATGGCGCCGTTCAGGTCCGAGACGCTGAATACGCTCAGTTGATAGCGTGAGCCCTGCAGGGCGCCCGATATGCCGGACAGAATACGTGTGAATTCAACACCTTCCCACTCCTCAGGCTCATGAGCCGAGACGCCAACCAGAACCGCAATGCGATAGGATTTGTTGGTGCGCAGTTTCAGGCCGTCCAGATTGACCCGGTACCCTTGTTCTTGCGCAACCTTCTGGATCGCCTCGCGCGTTTCGCGCCTGACAGATGCATCATCGCGCAAGGCGTTCGAGACGGTTCCCACCGAATAGCCCGTTTGACGGGCAATCGACTTGATCGTCGCCCGCGCCACTACGCCGCTTTCCTCAGATGTTGTTCCAGAAATCTGCGCCCGGTTTCCAGCGTGGCTTTAAGGTCGGGGCTTTCGTCATGTTCGACAAACAAATCCGCGCAGCCTGTGCGTGCAAGAGCCGCCAATAAAGGCCCCCAATCAACAACTCCCTGCCCCAGATCGCGCCAGCGATCATCGCCTTGCTCGGTCGGATCGATATCCTTGGCATGGATGGACAGGATCGAACCCGCGTGGCGCTGAACCATGTCCACAGGATCCAAACCCACCGCCACAACCCAGCCAATATCGGGCTGCCAGTAGATGTTGCCTTGCGACAGGATCAAATCCAGCGGAGTGTCACCCGCCTCGCCCTGCAGATCGAAATCATGGTTGTGATACCCCAGCCTGACACCCTGCGCGGCCAAACGGGTGGCCCACTCGGATAGCTGATGCGCCACCTTGGACCAGTCTGCACGAGATTTTGGGCGCATCTCTGGTGACAGCCAGGGCATTATTGCCACCGGGCAATCCAACAGGTTCAGAACCGCTGAGACCTCATCAAACCGGTCTTCGAACTCTTCCCAGTCAAAATGGGCAGACCGCACCCGCAGGCCCGAGCGTTGAACGATCTCTGCCATCTGGGACGGCGTCAGTTCGTGTAAGCCCGTCGTTTCGACATCCGCAAAACCGCAGGTCGCCGCCATGTCCAGCTGATCGGCCAGACCCCCGCAATGCCGGACTGTGTAAAGTTGCGCGGAAATACGCATATCCCACCATTGAAACGTTTCAAATATGGTGGAATACGAGGGGCGCGCTTGTCAAGCACCCCGCACGGCCCTTGTTTTCGGTTATTTTCGCATCGACATTCCGTTGTGGAACAAATGCACCTTGTCCGGGGCGGCGGTCACCGACGCGGTCTGGCCCCGCAGGTTTCGTTGCACGCCGGGCAGTTTGGCGATGACCGATTCTGCCCCTTCGGATTTCTCGAAATAAAGCAGTGTGACCTCGCCCAAGGCTTCGGTGAAATCGACGGTGCCGGACAGGATCGGATCGCTGTCGGTCAGGACAAAATCTTCGGGCCGAACGCCAATATTGACCTGTTTGCCTTCGTCCCCAGCCTCGGTCGGGATTGTCGAAACCGCCGTGCCACCAGAGGCCAGCGAAACAGTGGTCATCTGCCCGGTGCCCGTGATCGTGCCCGGCAACAGGTTCATCGAGGGTGAGCCGATGAACTGCGCCACAAACTCATTGTCCGGCGTTTCATAAAGCTCCAAAGGAGTTCCGACCTGCGCAATCCCTTTGTTGGCCAGAACCACGATCCGGCTGGCCAGCGTCATGGCCTCGACCTGATCGTGGGTCACATAGATCATCGTGCTGTCAGGCATCGCCTCTTTCAGACGCGCAATCTCGATCCTTGTGGCCACGCGCAGGGCGGCATCGAGGTTCGAAAGCGGTTCATCGAACAGATACACCTTCGGATCACGTACAATCGCGCGCCCGATAGCCACCCGTTGCCGCTGACCGCCTGACAGCGCTTTGGGCAAACGATCCAGAAACGGTTCGAGCTGAAGGATTTTGGCGGCACGCTCGACCGAGGCGTCGATCTCGGAGGCTGGCATCTTGGCGATCTTCAGGGCAAAGGCCATGTTCTCACGCACGGTCATATGCGGATAGAGCGCGTAGGATTGGAACACCATGGCGATGCCGCGCTGCGCAGGCGGGACTTCGTTCATGACCTGCCCTTCGATCTCTAGCGTGCCACCAGAGATCTTCTCCAACCCTGCGATCATCCGCAGCAAGGTGGATTTACCGCAGCCCGAGGGGCCGACGAAGACAATCAACTCACCCTGTTCGATGTCCAGATCGATATGTTTCAGGACATCAACAGGACCATAGGACTTGGCAACGTCCGTCAGCTTGAGTTCAGACATGGCTTTACCCCTTTTCCCTGATCATCAGGCAGAATTGTGCTTCGTTCAGTGTGACTTGCCCGGTGCCATCCACCGCGCCAAGGTCCTGACCAATTGGCCGCCAGTCACCTTCTGGCAGACGCAGATCGGCGCTGTCCGAGCCCAGATTGAAGGCGCAGAACACCTGTTCGGTTTCATCTTCACGTAGGAAAGTCAGGATCGGTCCGGTCTGCTCCATCCGCGTCTGCGTGCCCGAGGCCAACGCGGAATGCGACTGACGCAAGGCAATGGCACGGCGATAGTGGTTCAGCATCGACATCGGATCATTTTCCAACCGATCCACCGCCTGTTCAGCCTGCGCCATGCTGACCGGCAGCCATGGCTCAGCCGCGCTGAAACCGGAATGCTCATCCTGTGCGGCCCAGACCATCGGCGTCCGGCAACCGTCGCGTCCCTTGTATTCGGGCCAGAACTCGATGCCGTAAGGGTCTTGCAGTTTTTCAAAGGGCACATCCGCTTCGTGCAGACCCAGCTCTTCGCCCTGATACAGACAGGCTGAACCGCGCAGGCACATCATCAACACAGCATGTTGCCGTGCGGCAGCCTCGGTCAGGTTCCAGCGCGAGGCATGGCGGGCGACATCGTGGTTCGAAAACGCCCAGCAGGGCCAGGCGTCGCCTGCTTTCGTTTCCAACTGATCAAAGACCTGCTTGGCGTAGTCGGCCGTCAGCGCGCGCTTTTCCAAAAACTCGAACGCGTAGCACATATGCATTCGCTTATCGCCGGTGGTGTATTCGCCCATGATCTCAAGCCCGCGTTGGGCATCCCCGATCTCGCCCAGACAGGCGCGGCCTTCATATTCGTCGGTCAATGCGCGAAGACGTTCCAGAAACGCGATGTTTTCCGGCTGGCTTTTTGAGAACAGGTGATCCTGATGGTTATACGGATTCACCGCAGGCGCGATCGAGGCATTGCGCTGATCCTCGGGCAGCGCCGGATTGTCCCGAAGCGCTTTGTCGTGGAAGTAGAAGTTGATGGTATCCAGGCGGAACCCGTCAACGCCCATATCCAGCCAGAATCGCGCAACGTCCAGCAGCGCGCCCTGTACTTCAACGCAGTGAAAATTCAGGTCGGGCTGCGAGGTCAGAAAGTTGTGCAGGTAATATTGCAGACGGCGGGAATCCCATTGCCAGGCCGAGCCGCCAAAAATCGACAGCCAGTTGTTAGGTGGTGTGCCGTCCGGCTTGGGGTCGGCCCAGACAAACCAATCGGATTTCGGGTTGTCTCGGCTGGCCCGGCTTTCGCTGAACCACGGATGCTGGTCCGAGGTGTGCGACAGCACCAGATCGATCATCACCTTCAAGCCCTTGGCATGGGCCTTGGCCAGCAGGTCCTGAAAATCCGCCAGCGTGCCGAACATTGGGTCCACGTCCCGATAGTCGCTTACATCGTAACCGAAATCCTTCATCGGGGATTTGAAGAAGGGCGAAATCCAGATCGCATCCACGCCAAGCGACGCGATGTAATCCAACCGTTGGGTGATGCCTTTCAGATCCCCGATCCCGTCACCATTGCTGTCCTGAAAGCTGCGCGGATAGATCTGATAGATCACACCGCCGCGCCACCACTCGGACGTTGCTTTGGTCGATTTGGAAATGTCCACGATGTTTTGCACGTTCATCAGACGCCTCTATTTGACAGATCCGGCCAACAGGCCCCGGACCAGATATTTTTGCATTGCGAAGAACACGACCAGCGGCACGAAGATCGACACAAAGGCCGCTGTCGCAAGGATTTCCCAATTGCCGCCTCGGGTTCCCAAAAGCTCGACAATCCGGTTGGTCATTACGGTGGTCTGACCGGTTGCATCGATCAGGAAAACCTTGGCGACCAGCAGGTCGTTCCATGTCCACAGGAACTGGAAGATCGCGAATGAAGCCAGCGCCGGGAAGCTGAGCGGCAGGATCAGCTTGGTGAAGATCTGGAACTCGGTCGCGCCATCGACGCGCGCGTTTTCGATCAGATCACGTGGCAATCCGGCCATGTAGTTGCGCAGCAGGTAAATCGCCAACGGCATCCCAAAGCCCGTATGGGCCAGCCAGACACCCAGATAGCCTTTGCCGATGCCGATATTCAGGTGGAATTTCAGCAACGGGATCAAGGCCAGCTGCAGCGGCACCACCAGAAGGCCGACCACCGCCGCGATCAGCAGCGCACGGCCCGGAAAATCCATCCATGCCAGCGCATAGGCTGCAAAAGCCGCCACAAGGATCGGGATGATCGTCGCCGGGATCGTCACCGTCAGCGTATTGAAGAACGCTTTGGCCATATTGTCGTCACCGCTGTTGCTCAGCAATACGGTGCCGTAATTCTCCATCGTGAATTCCGACGGTACTTTGGCGGTGACAAAGACACGCGCGCCACGATTGCCGGTGAACGCCTCGGAGTTCTCCATTCGGTAGTTGCCCTCTGCGTCCACGGTGATTGTACCGCCCCTGCGCAGTTCGGCCACATCGCCGGGTGCGAAGGCATCGATCTCACGCGCGCTGATCCCCCATTTTGAAATCGTCGCCTGCTGCGCTTCGTCGAACAGGTTGCCCTCGATCACATACAGATCACCCTGTTGCACCTGAGTTTCGGGCGCGGCGGCGCGGATCGTCAGGTTCTGTTCCGACGGGAACATGGCGCGCCACCAGCCGCTGCTGGAAATCTGATCCGCCGTGCGGAACGAAGAAATCAACAGCCCCAGTGTCGGCACCAGCCACAGCACGACCAGAAAGATGACCGAGCCATGAACCACCCATCTGAGGGCGGGTTTGGTTCCTGCAATATCGCTCATACCCGCTACTCCATTTCCTTGCGCGCATTGCGCACGTTCCAGACAAGGATCGGGGTTACCAGCAGCATGATGACCATGGCCGAGGCCGAACCGACCCCCCAGTCATCGCCCCGGAACAGCTTGTCATACATGTAATTGGCCAGGACCTGCGTCTCCCATTGCCCGTTGGTCATGGCAAAGACGATGTCAAAGACCTTCAGCACCGTGATCGTGATCGTCGTCCAGACGACGAGAATGGTTGTCTTGATCTGCGGCACCTTGATCTTGAAGAAAATCTGAAACGGGTTGGCCCCGTCCAGAATAGCGGCCTCGATCGTTTCTTCGGGAATACCGCGCAGGGCCGCTGACAGGATCACCATCGCAAAGCCGGTTTGGATCCAGATCAGGACGATCATCAGGAAGAAACTGTTCCAGAACGGCACCGTCAGCCATGTCTGCGGCTCGGTCCCGCCAAAGAAGATATAAAGCGCGTTCAGGATGCCGATCTGGTCTTGCTCGGCTGGCCGGGCGTCATAGACCAGCTTCCAGATGACCGATGCACCGACGAAGGAAATCGCCATCGGCATGAAGATCAGCGACTTGGCAAGATTGCCCCAGCGGATGCGGTCGGTCAGTTGCGCAACCAGCAGACCAAAGGCCGTGGACATCGCAGGCACCACGATCAGCCACAGCATGTTGTTGCGCATGGCCTCCCAGAATTTTGGCTCGGCGGCCATCTGGCCGTAGTTTTCCAGCCCGACCCATCTGTACCCGCCGCCGGGCACGCGTTCCGTGAGGGACAGACGCAAGGTTTCAACCACCGGATAGGCCAGATACAGGCCAAGTGCGGCCAGCGCGGGAAACAGAAACAGCCAGGGCCGGATCATGTTTGCGCGGTTGATGTTGCGTCCCGCATTCGGCCCGCGCGGCGGGAACAGGACTTTGTCCAGAAACTGGTTCGAGAGGTAGAAGTAGCCCACGCAACCCGACACACCGATGATGATGGTCAGCAGGCCCTGAAGTGCCGGTGTCATGACGCCCTCATGTGTTTGGAAACGGGGCAGCCGGTGGGCCGCCCCATAACATCAGTTACTTCGCGGCATCCCACGAGGACTGGATTTCGCCTGTAACCGTGGCGGCATCTTTCGCACCCGACGAATAGTCGACCATGCCGGTCCAGAAGGTCCCCGCGCCGACCGCACCGGGCATCAGGTCAGAGCCGTCAAAGCGGAAGGTGGTGGCGTTTGTCAGAATCTCACCCTGTCCGCGCTGCGTGTCATTGGCGTAATTCTCGGGGTTTGCCCCCAGATGCGGGGTCAGGAACCCGTCCTGCGACATCATGATCTCATGCGCGAAGGGGGTTTTGAGGAATTCCATGAATGCCTCGGCCGCCGGGTTCGGGTTGGTGATGGTGAACAGCGTGCCCGCACCCAGAACCGGGGTGCCCAGATCCTTCTCGGCATAGGCCGGGAAGTAGAAGAAATCGGCATCCACACCCAGTTCGGTCCCTTCCGGGAAGTAGGCCGGAATGAACGAGGCCTGACGGTGCATCATGCAGGCCGGCGGGCTGTCGAACAGACCCTTGGGGCTGTCGCGGAAATCAATCGCGGCGGTGTCATCGGCATCACCCACGACGTAGTCGTCATTGCGGGTGAAGCTGCCATATTCCTCGATCGCGGCGATCACGCGCGGATCGTCGAACTTCATTTCGTTCGAAACCCACTGGTCATAAACCTCGGGCGGCTGGGTGCGCAGCATCAGATCCTCGACCCAGTCGGTCGCGGGCCAGCCAGTGGCACCACCAGACGCCAGACCAACACAAAGCGGCGTTTCGCCATCTTCGACCATCTGGTCCATCAGTGCTTTGAACTCTTCCATGGTCTGGGGCACTTCGTAACCGAAATCCTCAAAATTCTCGGGGATGTACCAGACCAGGGATTTCACGTTCACATTGAAGAAGAAGCCGTAGAACCCGTCTTCACCTTCGGCATTCTCGAATGTCCCAAGATCAACCCAGGACTGCCCGGCGGCAAAATTCTCTTTGATCCAATCCGCCGACCCTTCGGCCAGAGGTGTCAGATACCCGTTCTTTGCCATGTTGGCGGCAAGGCCGGGCTGCGGAAAGACAGTCAGGTTGGGGGCCGACCCGGCGGCAGCGTCAATCAGGATCTGCTGTTCCAGCGAATCCGACCCGACATAGCTGGCATTGGCGCCGGTTGCATCGATGAAATAGGCCACGAGGTTCTCGAAAGAATCGCCCTCACCCGCCAGCCATGGCCCGAAAATCGTCAGGTCCTGACCGGTCAGGTCATGAGCATCGGCAAAAGCCTGCAACCCATCCCAATCAAAGTTTCCATCGCCGACCGCGTGAATCATTTCACCTTCGGCATGCGCGGACCCGGCCATCAGGGCGAGCACCGCCGCGCCTGCATATAGCGAGTGTTTCATCAATAATCCTCCCAAGACAACAACGCGCTTCTGAGATTCGTTTTTCAAAGCGCTTTGGATGCGGAACTTTATCCGCTAACATTCAGCCTCTGTCAACAATCTGTTTCTGATACTGCACTATGGTTGGCAGAGTTCGAATTGACGGAATACAGGTTGACGAATGGTCGATTTGGCCACAAAACAAGTTTAACACCTCATTTGAAGGCGCTTTGAACCGCTCATGAACCTGAAACAGCTCTCGGAAGTCCTGGGTCTTTCACAGACAACCGTCAGCCGCGCGCTGAACGGCTATCCGGAGGTGAGCGAGGATACGAGGGTTCGGGTTCAGGCCGCTGCGCAGAAACATGGATACCGACCGAACAGCCGGGCCAAAGGGCTGGCGACGGGCAAATCCATGGTGATCGGGCATGTGATCCCCAGCTCATCCCAGCATGAAATGGTGAACCCGATTTTTGGGGATTTCGTCGCCGGTGCTGCAAAGAAATATGCCGAGCATGGCTATGACATGATGTTCACTAATGCCGACGACACCTCGATCGAAGAAGCTTATCGCAGCCTGTTTCAACGCGGCGCGGTAGATGGGGTCGTGCTGCAAGGTCCCAAGGTGAACGAGCATCGGATTTCAGTGCTCAGCCGCATGTCCGTGCCGTTTATCGTGCACGGACGTTCAACTGGGGTGGACATGCCTTATGACTGGATCGACGTGAACAACAAAAGTTCGTTTCAGCGCGCGACCCGGTTTTTGCTGGATCTGGGCCATCGCCGCATCGCGCTGATCAACGGGCTTGAGGATATGGATTTCGCCCATCGCCGCCGCGACGGCTATCTTGCTGCGCTGGCGCAGGCCGGGCTGGAGCTGGATCCCGATCTGATGCGCAGCGCCGAAATGACCGAAGTTTACGGCCATCACGAAACCCGCGCCATGCTGGCGCTGGACAATCCACCCACCGCAATCCTGACCTCCTCCATGATCTCGGCCATTGGTGTGCGCCGCGCTTTGGAGGAGGCCGGTTTGCAGATGGGCCGCGATGTATCCGTGATTGCCCATGACGACGACCTGTCCTACCTCAAGAACGGGCAGGACGTGCCCATTTTCACAGCCACACGCTCATCCGTACGTCAGGCAGGGGAACTGGCCGCCGACATGCTGATCGAGCGCATCAAGTCCCCGAACGATCCGACCAAAACCAAATTGCTCGAGGCGGAACTGGTCGTGGGCAGATCAACCGGCCCGGTGCCAAGCAGGTAACAAAATGAAATACACCCGCGCTGATTTCCCCAAGGATTTTCTCTTTGGTGTGGCAACTTCGGCCTATCAGATTGAAGGCCACGCGAAGGGCGGCGCTGGCCAGACCCATTGGGACACCTTCGCCGCCTCGCCCGGCAATGTCGTGCGCTGCGAAAACGGCGATCTGGCCTGCGATCACCTGAACCGGTTCCCGCAGGATTTCGATCTGGTGCGCGATGCCGGGTTTGATTGCTATCGCTTTTCAACCAGCTGGGCGCGGGTCATGCCCGAGGGGCGCGGTCAGGTCAATCAGGCCGGGCTGGACTACTACGACCGCCTGACCGATGCGCTGCTGGATCGCGGTATCCGCCCCTGCGCCACGCTTTATCATTGGGAATTGCCTTCGGCCCTGGCCGACCTCGGCGGCTGGCGCAACCGCGATATTGCCGGGTGGTTCGCCGATTTCACCGAGGTCATCATGGGCCGCATCGGCGACCGTATGCACAGCGTCGCCCCGATCAACGAGCCCTGGTGCGTGAGCTGGTTGAGCCATTTCGAAGGGCACCACGCCCCCGGCATGCGCGACATTCGTGCGGCGGCGCGCGCCATGCACCATGTTCTGCTGGCCCATGGGCGCGCCATTCAGGCCATGCGGGGGCTGGGGATGAACAATCTGGGCGCGGTGTTCAATCTGGAATGGGCCGAACCCGCCGACAGCAGCCCAACAGCGCGCGAGGCCGCCGATCTTTATGATGGGATTTACAACCGGTTCTTCCTGGGTGGCGTCTTCAAAAAAGCCTACCCGCAGAATGTGCTGGACGGGTTGGAAAAGCACTTGCCAACCGGTTGGCAGGACGATTTCGAAACGATCGGAACGCCAGTCGATTGGTGTGGGCTGAACTATTACACCCGCAAGCTGATCGCCCCGTCCGACACCGCATGGCCCAGCCTGAAAGAGATGCCCGGCCCGCTGCCAAAAACGCAGATGGGGTGGGAGATCGAGCCGACGGCCCTTTCCCGTTTTCTGACCCGCACGGCGCGGGACTACACCGGGGATCTGCCGATCTATGTCACCGAAAACGGCATGGCCAGCCCCGAGCGGCAGCAGGATGACGACCGGATAGAGTATCTGAATCAGCATCTTACGGCGGTGCAAACTGCGCTGGAACAGGGCGTTCCGGTCAAGGGCTATTTCATCTGGTCCCTGCTGGACAATTACGAATGGGCTTTTGGCTATGAAAAGCGGTTCGGGCTGGTCGATGTGGATTTCGACACGCTGGAGCGCAGACCCAAAGCCTCGTTTAATGCGCTGAAATCGGCTCTGGCTCAGGGTGAACCCGTTGCGGTGCCCCTGGCACAACCGGCAGGTGCGGTGCATGAGCATTGGACCCTGGTGGCAGATATCGGCGGCACCAACACCCGGCTTGGGGTCATCACAAACGGAGAGCTGACGGATCTGCGCAAGCATCCGACCGGTACCCTGCCCGACCTGCTGGAGGCGTTCCACAGCCTGCGCGATGACATCGGCACCGACCCTCAGGCTGTTGTCGCCGCAGGCGCGGGCCCGGTTCGCGATGGCGTCATCCAACTGACAAATGCCCATCTGGACCTGTCCGAGGCCGAGCTAGCCAAGGCCACAGGTGCGCGGCATACCTATGTGATCAACGACTTCACCGCTGCGGCATGGTCCGTGGCCGAGGCAACCGAGGCCGATGTGGCCGTACTGCAAGGCGACCCTACACCGCCAACCGGCACCCGTCTGGTCGTTGGCCCGGGAACCGGGCTGGGTGTCGGGGCGCTGTTGTATTCGGAAGGACATTACCACACAGCCTCGGGCGAAGGCGGTCATGTCGGCGTATCCCCGCGCCACCGGGACGAGGTTGATATTTTCGAAGCTGCCCGCCACATCGCGCCGGACTGTTTCTTTGGCGAGGGCCTGACGCTTGAAGCTGAAATGTTCCTGAGCGGCACGGGGCTGCCTGTCCTCTATCAATCCATCGCACTGGCCGCCGGTCACACAGATGTCCCGCACCGTCCGGCAAAGGACATTCTTCACGACGCCCGCAACGGATCGGATGCGCACGCCATTAAAACAGCCGAGATGTTCACGACCCATCTGGGCGCTCTGCTGGGTGATCTGGCCGTCACCTTGATCCCCCGGGGCGGCGTGTTCCTGGTGGGCGGCGTGGCGGAGAAGAACCGCTGGCTGTTCGGCGAGCGTTTTCTGGACGCCTTCAATCAAGGCGGTCGATTCAGCGATTTGCGGCAAGGGATGAACCTTTATATCTCGGAACAGGTCGAATTTGGCATTGTTGGCGCTAACAACTTCTGTAAAAATGCGCTCATGCGGTAAAACCGTGTGACCATTTCCAAAGAAGGACCGCGGGATGATCCTGTGTTGTGGCGAAGCCCTGATCGACATGATCGCCGAACCGACCAATTCAGGCGCGCAGGGCTATGTGCCCCATTCCGGCGGCGCAATTTTCAACACGGCCATCGCCCTTGGGCGCTTGGGCGCGCCGGTAGGGATGCTGACCGGCCTGTCCTCGGATATGTTTGGCGCACAATTGGCGGACACGCTGAAGGCAAGCCATGTGGACACCTCGCATGTGATTGTCAGCGACCGCCCGACCACTTTGGCTTTTGTGAAGCTGGTGGATGGGCATGCTTCGTACAATTTTGTTGATGAAAACACGGCCGGGCGGATGTTGCAGCCCGAGAATATGCCACAGCAATTGCTGGCGACCTCGACCCTGTATCTGGGGGGGATCAGCCTGGCTTGTGAACCCTGTGCCGATGCCTATGCCGCGCTGCTCGACCGTCATGGCGGCGACCGCGCGGTGATGCTGGACCCGAATATCCGGCCGGGATTCATCAAGGACCAGACCCGCTATCGCACCCGCCTGAATCGCATGATCGCGCAGGCCGATATCGTCAAGGTTTCGGACGAGGATCTGGATTGGATCATTCCCGGGCCGGAAACCCATGCCGAGAAGGTGCCCTTGTTGCTGAAGGCCGGGCCGTCCGTGGTGATTGTGACACGCGGCAGACAGGGGGCGACAGGCTATCTGGCGGACGGGTCCGAGACCTCGGTGGCGGTCAAACCGGTGCAGGTTATCGATACTGTGGGCGCCGGCGATACGTTCAACGCGGGCGTTTTGGCCGAACTCCACCGCGCCGGGCACCTGAGCAAAGAGGGCCTGCGCGCCTTGACACCTGATAGCCTGCGCGCGGCTTTGTCCCTGGGCGCCGATGTCGCCGCCGTCACCGTATCCCGCGCCGGGGCAAATCCGCCCTGGGCGCATGAGCTTTGATCCCACGAGGGAACCGACATGAAACGATCCGACATCAACGACATCAAGACCGAGGCGCAGGCCTTCATCAAATCCTTCGGCGCGGTCCTGCCGCCCTTCGCCGACTGGTCCCCTGATCAGATGCGCAGCGCAAAGGCCGACACGATCCGCGCCCGAGGGTTGGGCTGGGACATTACCGATTACGGTCAGGGCAAGTTTGATGAGCTGGGCCTGTTCCTGTTCACCCTGCGCAATGGCGACGTGAATGATCTGAACCAGGGTCGCGGTATGCTCTATGCCGAGAAACTGCTGATTTCGCGCGACAAACAATTGTCTCCGATGCACCGCCATATCATCAAGGCCGAGGACATCATCAACCGGGGTGGCGGTGATCTGGTGATGGAGATCTACGCCTCAGACCCCGAAGGCGGCATTGATCGCGACAATCCGGTTGTTGTGCCCAGCGATGGCTGCGACGTGACCATCACGCCCGGCGAATTGCTGCGCTTGAAACCCGGCGAAAGCGTTACCCTGATGCCCGGTATCTGGCATGCCTTCTGGGCCGAGCGTGGCGATTGTCTGATCGGTGAAGTCTCAACCGTCAATGACGACCGCACGGACAATGTGTTCGAGCAACCGATCCCCCGGTTCGCGACCATTGAAGAGGACGCAGCGCCGGAATTTTTGCTGGTTGCGGACTACTAAACACTCAGTCCGCGTCGCCAAAATCTCGGCCAGAACGCTTGACAATTAAATCCGCGACAGACTAGCTGACCAGCGATGGTTCCCGTAGCGATGCCTGCGGGATGAAAATGGGAATACGGTGCGGCCCTGCGGCCAAATCCGTGACTGCCCCCGCAACTGTAAGCGCAGAGCGACGCCAAATCACCACTGGCCTGAACAGGTCGGGAAGGTTGGCCAAGCCACGACCCGCAAGTCAGGAGACCTGCCATCACCTGTGCAACCAACCCGGGGCGGGGCGTCCTGGAAGGAGGATTTGATGGCTCAATTTTTCGCCTGCGGGCGTGGCGTCTTCTTTTCGCGCGGTTTCCGCAGCGGGGACAGCCATGTCATCCCAAGCTGACCACTTCGT
The DNA here is from genome assembly GCF_056532945.1 of Ruegeria sp. H7. Classification (NCBI taxonomy): domain Bacteria; kingdom Pseudomonadati; phylum Pseudomonadota; class Alphaproteobacteria; order Rhodobacterales; family Roseobacteraceae; genus Ruegeria; species Ruegeria sp. H7. The sequence continues at coordinate 166,415 of NZ_JBQFNZ010000005.1, read as the reverse complement.
CCTGATCTGTTCGACCTGTCAGGGTGAAATCGAAGCCAAGGCAGCCAAGGCCAGTTTGGACGCAACCCTACCACCGGAGTTTGCGACCCGGTTGATTGCCTGCATGGCAGGGTGCGAACGCCCCATGACCGTTGGGCTGCAAGCCGAAGGCAAGGCGCAGTATCTGTTCGGCGATATCCAAAGCCCAGCCGATCTGGACGCGATTGCCGCCTTTGCCCGTCAGTTCCGCGACAGTGACGACGGCTGGACCAGCGCAACCGACCGGCCCCCTGCCCTGCTTTACAAAACTCTGGCGCGTCTGCCGCGCCTTTCGACAGAGGGCGAGATATGAGTTTTCTGGTTGCCAAGGGGCTCGAATACTACGCCCTGAATGGGGATGTGTTGCTACAGGATGTGTCCTTCTCGTTGGATGAGGGGTCGATCCTGGCCATTGCCGGGCCGAACGGAGCGGGGAAAACCACGCTGTTGAACCTGCTTTGCGGCCTCGAACGTCTGGCCCTTGGCGATGTGACGATCAAGGGGCAAAGCCTGCGTCAATTGTCTGCCCCGGAACGGGCGCGCACCATCGCCGTTGTCGGGCAACAGGAACTGCCTGACGGCCGGCTGAAGCTGCGCGACTATGTGGCCCTTGGGCAAATCCCGATTCAGGCCGACCGGTCCGCCGAGGATCATAAGGCCGATCTTGAGCGGGTGCTTGAGATCACCGAACTGGTCCCGCTGGCCGATAAACCGATGCAACGTCTGTCCGGCGGGGAACGTCAGCGGGCGCATATCGCACGGGCTCTGGCGCAAAGGCCATCGCTGCTGTTTCTGGACGAGCCGACAAACCACCTCGACCCCGATGCCAAGGGCCACATGCTGTCGCTGGTGGCCGAACTGGGCGTTACGGTTGTGATGATCGTGCACGATCTGGTCATGATCCCCGAATTCGCCACCCATATCGCTTTGATGAAGGCAACCCGAATGACCGGCTTCGGCCTGATCCCCGAGGTTCTAACACCCGAGCGTGTGCGCGATACGTTTGGCGTTGACTACCTGTGTTTCCAGCACGAAGGGCGCGTGATCCCGGCGCTGGATATCCGAAAACGAAAGCTGTCATCTTAACAGGAGAATTTGATGATGCAGAAATTCTGGTCCGTAGTCCTTGTTTCGGGCCTCGCGAGTGGTGCGGCGGCACATGAAGTGACCGTCGACAATTGCGGAGAACCACTGGTGTTCGACGGCACGCCCGAGCGGATTGTCGTGCACGACATGAACATGACCGACATGGCCTTTGCGCTGGGTTTGCAGGACAAGATTGTCGGCCTGACCGGCATTACCGGCTGGTACAAGACCAGCCCGGATTTCGATGCAAAACGCGGTGACATCCCGGAACTGGCGCCCAAATACCCCACCGTCGAAAATCTGGTCGCGGTCGAGCCGGATATGTTCTTTGCCGGTTGGTATTACGGCATGCAGCCGGGTGGCGAAGTCACCCCCGACACGCTGGAACCCTTTGGCATCAAAACCATGGTCCTGACCGAAAGCTGCGTTCACCTGAACAAGGACCGCCCCGAAGCCAGCATGGACCTTCTGTTCGATGACGTGCTGCGTCTGGGCAAGGTGATGCATGTGGAAGACAAGGCCGAAGCGTTGGTTTCGGGCTGGAAAGACCAGCTGGCGGCCATCGAGGCGAAGACCGCCGATCTGGCGAAGCCCCGCGTCTTCCTGCTGGACGGTCCCGCCGATGCGCCCTTTACCGCCGGTAAATTCGCCATTCCCGACGCCATGATCGAGGCCGCGGGCGGCGTCAGCGTCACCCATGACATGGACACCAGCTGGGGCCGTACCTCGTGGGAGGCTGTGGCCGCCGCAAACCCCGAATTTCTGGTCCTACTGGACTATCAGACCGGAAACGGTGCCGAAGACACGTTCAAGTTCCTGCAAGAGCATCCGGCCATGTCCCTGACCGACGCCGTCAAGAACGAACGCTGGATCGGTCTGCGCTATGAAGAGCTGACCCCGGGACCGGCAAATATAGACGCCATCGAAAAGATGGTTTCGGCCATGCACCCGGAGCTCAACTAACATGGCTCAAACGGGCCGCGCGGTCCTGCTGGGGGCGGTCATTCTGACCGCCCTTTTGCTGCTGTCTGTTGTCTATGGCACGACACCTATTCCTTTCGCAGACATAGGTACAGCGATCATGCTGGGCACCGGCTTGACCGAAGGCGAGATGTCGCCCCTGCACCGGATCGTGTTCGACCTGCGCCTGCCCCGCGCCTTGTTTGCGGCTGTCATCGGTGCCGGATTGGGCGTGGTCGGCGTGGTGCTGCAAACGACCACGCGCAACGATCTGGCCGATCCGTTTCTGTTTGGCCTGTCCTCGGGCGCAGCCGCCGGGGCGGTTCTGGTCATCACGGTGACCGGCGACGTTCTTGGCATCTGGACCCTGCCGCTTGCCGCCTTCTGTGGCGGTCTGATCGCGTCCGGCATCGTTCTGGCGCTGGTTCAGGGCCTGCGCACAAGCGCGCCGGAAAAGCTGATCCTTGCGGGGCTTGCGGTCTCGTTCCTGTTTTCTGCCATCACCAACTATCTGATTTTTTCCGGCGACAGTCGTGCCGCGCATTCGGTGATCTTCTGGATGCTGGGCGGTCTTGGCCTCGCGCGGTGGGAGACCTTTCCCCTTGTCCTGATCGGGCTTGCGATGATCCTGGGCTATTCACTCTACCGCAGCCGCTGGCTGGACGCGCTGCTGACCGGGGATTTCACTGCTGCTACGCTGGGTATCCCGGTTCAGGGCCTGAGGTTTCGGATGTTCTTTGTTGCGGCTCTGGCCACGGCAAGCTTTGTCTCGGTCGCGGGCGTCATTGGCTTTGTCGGCCTGATGGTCCCTCACATCGCCCGAGGCATTGCCGGAACACTGCACCGCAATCTGTTGGTAACCTCGGCCATCGTGGGTGCGATCCTGCTGACGCTCTCCGACATCCTGTCGCGCTTGCTGCTGGCCCCGCAGGAACTTCCCGTCGGCATCGTCACCACATCCATCGGATCACTGTTCGTCTTCCTGTACCTGTTCAAATCCGCCCGCAACGACTAAGCCTAGTGCGTGCCGCGTGGCACGAAATAGGGATCGACCATGATCGTCTCGCTGGTTTTGGCGGGATCGGCCAGCCTGCGTTCCAGCAGCGCAATGACCTGATCGACAGCCTCAGCAATCGGGTTGTTGACCGTGCTCAGGTTGAAGATCGGCCATCTGGCCATTTCGATGTCGTCGAACCCGACCAGCGACAGCGCGTTTGGAACGTCCAGACCCATCTCGCGCGCCGCTGTCAGCGCCCCGATTGCGCTGGCATCATTGGCGCAGATCAGCGCGTCCAGCCTGTGCTGTCCCAGCAAGGTCAGCGCGATGTCCCGCCCGGTCTCGACCGTGAAATCTCCGGTCTCTTCCGCCACCAGTCCAAGGCCCGCGCGTTCCAGCACCTCGATCACACCCGCCCTGCGCTCGGCCGAGGATGAGAAACTGGGCGCGCCACCCAGAAATCCAAACCGTGTCCGACCTTTCCGGATCAACGCCTCAGTCGCAAGTCGCGTGCCTTGGGCATTGCGGCAGCACACGTTGTCGACCCCTGGCGCCTGCACAATGCGCCCGGCAGAAATCATCGGCACGCCCAGCTTGCTGCATCGTTTGACCAGCGCCTGAGGCATACTGCCCCCGCGAAGGATCAAAGCATCCAGCGGATAGCGCAAAACCTGCTCGATCGCGTCTTCTGCACGCTGATCCCCACCGTCGATGAGAATCGGCCATTTGTTCAAAGCGTTCAGTTTACCGACCAAAGCACGCACAAATTCGGAATCAAAATCGCTGCGCATATTGCCGACAAACACCGCCACAAGGTGCGAGCGTCCGTCCTTCAGACCGGCGGCCAAAGCGTTTGGCTGATAGCCCATACGCTCGGCCATATCTTCGATTATTTTTCTTTTATTTTCATCAAGATATGCGCCGGGTGTAAAGGCGCGGGAAACGGCCGATCGAGACACCCCAGCCGCGTCCGCGACGGCCTGCGCAGTGACCCTTCGGCGCCTTTCGGCGGGTTTGTCACGATCCTGAACCACGCTCAACCTGTCCTTCGATTTGGTGGAATTTGTCAATATTGCTAGAAATCTTTCACCGAACTGTCATACGTTAACACTATGTGGGCACGTGTGCAGATTCCAGACGCGTCCATGATGCAGGTCGGAGGCTGCGCGCATCAAACGCCGCAGGGGAGCCTGCACAATAACCTGGCACAAATTTGCCACCGGTCCCTTAGCTGCAAGGGGCCGACACCGAACCGGAGGATCGAAATGACCAAACTGAAGTTTTGCGCAACGGCTGCCGCACTCGCGTTCACCGCGACCACAGTCTTTGCAGAAACCGAAATCACCTGGTGGCACGCACATGGCGGGCAATTGGGCGAGACCGTCAACAAGGTGGCCGAGAAATTCAACGCGTCGCAGGACGAATACACAATCACTCCGATCTACAAAGGCAGCTACGAAGAGACGCTGACCGCTGGTATCGCGGCCTTCCGCGCCGGTGAGCAGCCGAACATCATGCAGGTCTTTGACGCGGGCGCTGCAACCGTGATCGCCGCCAAGGGCGCAACCGTTCCGGTACAGGACCTGCTGGCCGAAAACGGTGTCGAGTTCGACATCAACGACTACATCGCCGGTGTGCGTTATTTCTATGCCGACAGCGATGGCAAGATGATCGGGATGCCCTTCAACTCGTCGACCCCGATTCTGTACTACAACGTCGACGCGCTGGAAGCCGCTGGCGTGACCCCGCCGAAGACATGGGAAGAATTCCAGTCGACCACCGCCCCGGCGTTGAAAGAGGCGGGCTATATCCCGCTCAGCCAATCGCACCTGCCCTGGATCTTCACCGAGAACTTCATGTCGCGCCACAACCTGCCGTTTGCGACCAACAACAACGGCTATGACGGCATGGATACCGAGATTCTGGTGAACAACGACGCGATCAAGGCGCACTTCACCGCCGTGACCGAGTGGAAGGACAATGGCCTGTTCGAGTGGTACGGCACCGGTTGGGGTGACAACGCCAAGCCGTTTGAAGAGGGCAAAGTTGCCATGTGGCTGGGCTCGTCCGGTTCGTTCGGTGGCCTGTTGCAGAAAAATCTGGGCTTTGAATTCAGCGCGGTTGAACTGCCCTATTGGGAAGCCGTGACGCCCGAGCCGACCCAGACCTTCATCGGTGGTGCCGCCCTGTTCGCGATGGCCGGCAAATCGGACGAAGAAAACAAGGCAACTGCCGAGTTCTTCCGTTTCCTGACCGCGCCTGAAACCCAGTATTTCTGGCATCAGGAAACCGGCTATGTGCCGATCACCGAGGCCGCCTATGACGTTGCCAAGAAAGACGGCCACTATGACCGTTTCCCGGCAGCCGAAGTCGGTGTGAACCAGTTGCAGGCGAAAGCCGGTGACAACACCAAGGGCTATCGCATGGGCTTCTACGTGCAGATTCGCGACATCATGAACCGCGAATATGGCCGTATCCTGACCGGTGAAACCGACGTGGACACTGCGTTCCAGACAATCGAAGACGAAGCCAACGAATTGCTGGCCCGCTTCGCAAAAACCCAGGGCTAAACCCCGGGATCACCCCCAAGATGGTCGCGCCTCCGGGCGCGGCCATCCCCCATTTTCGCAACTGGACGGGTCATGAAACGCGCGGGCTTCGACACTATCTGGCTTCCTGTGGCATTGCTGCTGCCACAGCTGATGATCATCGCAATCTTCTTCTACTGGCCTGCGGGTTGGGCGTTGCAATCGTCCTTCTTTCTGCAGGACCCGTTTGGCTTCGGTTCGACCTTTGTAGGGGCGGATAACTACACCTCGTTGCTGGGTAACGATCAGTACAAGCGCATCGCGTGGTTCACGATTGTCTTCTCGGTCCTGGTCACATTCTTTTCGCTGTCCATCGCCCTGCTGCTGGCGGTCAAGGCCGACAAGGTGATCCGGGGTGCCAAATCCTATCGCACGCTTCTGATGTGGGTCTACGCCATCGCGCCACCGGTCGCCGGGTTCTTGGGCATCCTGTTCTTCGACCAAAGCACCGGCCCGATGACCAAGTTCTTCCAGATGTTTGGCTGGGATTTCAAACTGGGCGTCGACTACAATGCCACCGCAACCGCGATGATCATCGTCGCCGTCTGGAAACAAATCCCGGTCAATTTCATCTTCTTCCTGTCCGGCCTGCAGTCCATCCCGCGTTCGGTCCGCGAGGCGGCGATGATCGACAACCGCTCGGCCACCGGTCGGTTCTGGCAGGTGACCTTTCCGCTGCTGGCCCCGACCGCCTTCTTCCTGCTGATCATCAACATCACCTACGCACTGTTCGACACGTTCGGCATCATCGATGCGCTTATGAAGGGTGAGCCGGGGAACAACCCGATGACGCTGGTCTATAAGGTCTATCTGGACGGGTTCCGGGGCAATGACCTTGGCGGCTCATCCGCGCAATCCGTTGTCCTGATGGTTCTTGTTCTGATCCTGACCGTCTTTCAGTTCCGGCTGGTTGAACGCCGGATCCACTATACGTGATGGGGGCGCAAAATGGCTGACACAACCCTTGAGACAACCCAAACCACCCGCCGCCCCCGCAAGATCAAATGGAGCGCGGTTGGCGATCACACCGTCCTGATCCTGGGCTCGCTGCTGATGATGCTGCCGCCGTTGCTGGCGCTGACCACGGCCAGCCATGATGCGGTGACCATCCACCGGCAGGGCATTCAACTGGGCCTTGGCGACGATCTCGGCAAGAACTTCAACGCCGCCATGTTCGAAAAAGGCGGCTTTACCCAAACCGTCGATGGCACGCTGATGCTGATGAATTCGTTCATCCTTGGCATTGGCTTTGCGGTGGGCAAGATCATCATCTCGATGATGGCCGCTTATGCCATTGTCTATTTCCGCCTGCGTTTTGCCACGCTGGCCTTCTGGATCATCTTCACCACGCTACTGCTGCCGCTTGAGGTGCGGATTCTGCCCTCATACGAAGCGATCCAGAAACTGGGCCTGACGAACACCTATACCGGCCTGATCGTCCCACTGATCGCGTCCGCTACAGGCACGTTCTTCTTCCGGCAGTTCTTTATGTCCGTGCCCGAGGAACTGGCCGAGGCCGCCCGAATCGATGGCGCAGGGCCGTGGAAGTTCTTCATCGACATCCTCGTCCCGCTCAGCCGGACGATGATTGCGGCGATCTTCATCATCATGTTCGTCTTTGGCTGGAACCAGTATCTGTGGCCGACACTGATCACCACGGATGAAAGCTTCTTCACGCTGGTCCGGGGCATCAAGCAGATCGTGCTGACCTATACCGACAGTCAGATCCCCGAACATGGGCAGGCCTTGGCGCTGGCGATCGTTGCGATGATCCCGCCGGTGGCTATCGTCATCTTCTTCCAGAATTGGTTCGTCAAGGGCCTCACAGAATCCGATAAATAAGGAAATACGCGCATGGCTCAGGTCTCGTTAGAGGGCATCCGCAAGGTCTATCCCAACGGCTTTCAGGCCGTTGAGACCACCAATTTCACCATTCAGGACGGCGAGTTTGTCGTTCTGGTCGGCCCCTCGGGCTGTGGCAAGTCCACGCTTCTGCGGATGATCGCGGGGCTGGAGGATATCACCGAAGGCACGCTGAAAATCGGCGACCGGGTGGTGAACGATGTGGACCCAGCGGATCGCGACATTGCGATGGTGTTCCAGAACTACGCTTTGTATCCGCATATGACCGTGCGGAAGAATATCGGCTACGGGCTGAAGAACCGGGGCACGCCTGCCTCCGAGATCGCGGCCAAGGTCGAAGACGCGGCAAAGATGCTGAACCTGACCGAGTATCTGGATCGCAAACCGGCGCAACTGTCGGGCGGTCAGCGGCAGCGCGTTGCCATGGGCCGCGCGGTCGTGCGCGATCCGGCGCTGTTCCTATTTGATGAACCTCTGTCAAACCTGGACGCCAAACTGCGCAACCAGATGCGGATCGAGATCAAGGCCCTGCAACGCCGCCTTGGTACCACGGCGGTTTACGTGACCCACGATCAGGTCGAGGCGATGACCATGGCCGACCGCATCATCGTCCTGAACGCAGGCAAGATCGAACAGATCGGCACCCCGTCCGAAATTTATCACAACCCGGCCTCGACCTTTGTGGCCTCTTTCATGGGCGCGCCGCCAATGAACCTGATCGAGGCGCAAGTGGATCAGGGTCAGGTGCGGATCAATGGCTATGACGGGATCATGACTGCCCCGGCCTCGGCCAATGGCCCTGTGACGCTGGGCATCCGGCCCGAAGATATTGAACTCGACGGTCAGGGCTCGGTTCCGTTTCAGGTCGACATCCTGGAAGAACTGGGCGCGCACCGGCTGCTGCACGGTCAGTTGGGCGGGCAGCCCTTTACCGTTCTGGTCAGCAAGGACCACGATGCACAGACAGGCGAAACACATATCACCCTGAAACCCGACGCACTGCGTCTGTTTGATGTGGAAACGGGAAAAGTCATTTGATTACAGACGTTTTGGACGCCCTGCCCGCTGTAACAGCGGATCAGCGGGCGCGCATCCTGTCGGCGCCCCGTACGGCTGCCGCGCATCGCGAATTGCTGGGTGACATACCTGCGATGAACGCATTGCAAATGGGCGGTCAGGCAACCACCACGCATTTGCCGGCACAGTTCAATGTCGCGGCATGGAATGTGGAACGGTGCCTCTTCCCCGAGGCGACTGCCGCCCATCTGCGCCCGATCCGACCGGACATTGTTTTGCTGTCCGAGGTTGATCACGGCATGGCCCGCACCTCGCAACGGCACACGACCGAAGCCATGGCCGAGGCCTTGGGCATGGTCTATGCCTTTGGTGTCGAATTCCACGAACTGGACCTTGGCGGCCCGACCGAGCGCAGCTTTTGCAAGGACGACTTCAACACGCTGGGTTGGCATGGCAACGCCATTCTGTCCTCGGTTCCGTTCCAGCGCACGGCCCTGATCCGTCTGGACGATCACGGCCATTGGTTTTCCTGCGACGAAGGGGCTGCCGACCCGGATCAGCCGCGAGTCGGGGGCCGTATGGCACTCGCTGCCATCGTGCCGACGGAAAACGGACCAATCTGTGTGATCTCGACCCATCTGGAAAGCAATGCGGATGCTGCGCACCGGCACACCCAATTCGTTCTTCTGCTGGATGCAATCGACAGGTTTGCACCGGGCCTGCCGGTTCTGATCGGTGGCGATCTGAACACCGGCAACCACCTGCCCCCGGATTTCAACTGGCAGGACGAAAGCCTGTTCAGCCTGGCCGAAACGCACGGATATAGCTGGGATTTCACAATTGACGGCCCCACCACACGGCCCAGCCTGATCACCCCGCACCCGCAGCGGGTGATGAAACTTGATTGGCTCGCAGGCCGGGATCTGAGCTGCATCGACAAAGGGTTGCTGACATCAATCTCGGATGAGGGCACGCCCCTGTCCGATCATGACTGCGTCTGGTGTCGCGCCAGCCTTTAGACGATTTGGACAAAGGCTGGGTTAACCCCCGGCCTTTTCCCGTACTATTGCTGCGCCGTCCAGACCCTGACTGTTCGACAGTAATTCCTGCACAAGCGGATTGGGGAACCGCCGCTTGAACGTGACTGCGTGAAAGTTCTCTTTGATGCGCGGATGCTCTTGCGCCTCGATCAACCGGCCCGAGGACAACTCATCCCGCACCACAATTGGGGCCACAAGGGCCAACCCAATATCTTCACGTGCCAGCAGGCGCATCATCGCCATGTCATCCACTTCGGCCACCACCTGCGGGCGAACGGACATCCGGCTGGCCATTGCGTCGAAAGCCGTGCGCACACTGTTTTTGCTGGTCGGCAGGATGAACGGTTGTTCTTCGAGCAGCGCCTTGATGGGGCGCTTGGGATCCAGCCGCGCCGGGGTGCCGACAATGCTGACCGGTTGTTCCGCCAGATGATGGGTGACGAAGCTGGTCAGGCTGTCACTGGCCGGTTCGTGGTTCATCAGGACCAGATCAAAATTCAGCGTCTCAAGCCCCTCAAGCAACTCACTGGGGCTGCCGGAACGCAGAATGACCTCGACATCTGTACGGGCCAGAATGGGCCGCAGAAACCCGATCTGAAAGTTGCGCGACAAGGTCGACTGTGCGCCCACACGCAGCGCTTGTCTGGCGTTTCCGGTATCCTGCAACGTTGCCACAAGCTCTTGCCCTGCCGCAAAAATTGCGTCCGCATGGTCCAGGGCGATGTGCCCGGCCTCGGTCAGGTGCAGCTTGCGCCCGCGCCGTTCGAATAGCGGGTGGCCCAGCCTCTCCTCCAGTTCTTTGATCTGAACCGAAAGCGCCGATTGCGACAGGTTCAGTCGCTGGGCTGTTCGGGTCAGGTTCCCATCATGGGCGACAGCCCAGAAATAGCGCAGGTGGTGATAGTTCAACGGCATATCGTTCTATTTAACTGAATGAAAACCTCAGAACAATGAATTTTTCATTGTGCTGCACCCGCAATATGTCCTGCGAAACGGGCCGAGTCAGCCCAAGACCAAAAGGGACGCGCAAAATGCTTCATCTGTTTCTTCCATTGTTAAGCCCGCTGATTCTGCTGGCATCGGCGTATTACGCCAGTCGCCATCCGGGGTTGCGGCCGGGCAATGTCGCGAAACTGTCCGAATGGGCCGCTCTGGCCGCCTTTGCGGTGGCTGCTATCTCGGCGCTGTTGCTGGTGACGCAGGGTTCCGGCACATCGCCGCTGATTGGCTTTTTGGGCCTGGGGTTATCAGTGCGACTGGATGCAGTCAGCGCCATCATGCTGGTGCTGGTCAGCTTTATCGGCTGGATCGTGTTGCGTTACTCGGCTACTTATATGGACGGCGAAGCACGGCAAGGTGCGTTCACCGGCTGGATGTCTGCCACGCTTGCGGCCGTTCTGCTGTTGGTGATGTCGGGCAATCTGGTCCAACTGTTGGCGGCTTGGATCGCGACCAGCCTGATACTGCACCAGTTGCTTTTGTTTTATCCAGAACGCACCACCGCTCAACGTGCTGCTCGTAAAAAGGCCGTGGTGGCGCGGATCAGCGAAGGCGCGCTGGCCGTTGCGGTCGTACTGCTGCTTGCCAGCTACGGCACCACTGACATTGCGACGATCCTGTCTTCGGCCCAAGGAAACGCCCTGACCATCGTCGCGGCCTTGCTGATCGCGTTGGCTGCGGTCATGGCCTCGGCCCAGTTCCCGATCCATGGCTGGCTGACCGAAGTAATGGAGGCCCCGACCCCGGTATCCGCCCTGTTGCATGCAGGTGTCATCAATGCCGGTGGCTTCCTGCTGATCCGCTTCGCGGACGTCATGCTGGTCGCCCCGGGGATCATGGCAATGCTGGTTATGCTGGGCGGGTTCACCGCGCTGTTCGGCGGGTTGGTCATGCTGACGCAACCGGCTGTGAAAACCTCGCTGGCGTGGTCCACCATCGCGCAGATGGCCTTCATGATCATGCAGTGCGGTCTGGCGCTGTTCCCGCTGGCCCTGCTGCATATCGTGGCGCACTCACTGTACAAGGCGCACGCCTTTCTCAGCGCGGGTGAGGCCGTGCGGAACGTGGCCGCAATTCGCCGCCCCGGCCCGGTTGCGGTGCCAAGCGCACGGAATGTGGTGCTGGCCTTTGCCACGGGCATCCTGATCTACGGCATCGTGGCGGCGGTGTTTGGCATCGACGGCAAGTCGGTCCAGGCCATTGCACTTGGCGTCATCCTGATCTTCGGTGTCGCTTACCTGCTGGCGCAGGGTTTTGCAGATGCAGCTCCCGGAGCACTGACCCGTCGCACGGTAATCTACGCCAGCGTCACCTCGGTCAGCTACTTCGTGCTGCAAATCATCGCGCAAAAACTGACCGCAGGTACCCTGCCCGCGACCCCGGTTCCGGGACCGTTGGAATGGGCGCTGATCATCCTCGCCCTGATCAGCTTTGGCGCGGTCGCGCTGGCGCAATCCACCTTCCCGCTTTGGGCCTCGCATCCTGCTGCGGCGGGCATCCGGGTGCATTTGTCGAACGGGCTTTATGCCAATGCAATCTTTGACCGGCTGTTGGACGGATGGTCCAAGCGGCAGACTGTGTAAGAGGGGTTCCCAAGATGTATATGAAGCACGAAAGCCATCCCGCAGCCCTTTTGGAACTGGTCGCACTGGCCAATGACGCGGCCCGTCAGATCCCGCCTCTGTTTCCCTTGTCCTCGAATGTCGCGGTGAACCCGTTTCTTGGGCAAACCAACGAGCCTTTGGCCGTAACCGCGGCCCGGCTTGGCCGGGTTGCGGGAACGCGGATCATGCCGGATCGCACGGCGTTTGCAGAAAAGTTGAACGCCGGAGAGATCACCGAGGGTGATCTGCTTGAAGCACTGGCCCATATCGACAGCCCGTTTGACACACCGTCGCCAGAGGATTTGGCAGCAGCGCTTGAAACCCAGGCGGCCCATCCCGCACCTCTGCCCACTGTCGCTGATCTGGCCGCAGAAGTTTCGGGGATCGACTGGCCCGGCCTGATTGACGAACGGATCGGAGCCTGGGCCGCCAGCCACTTTGATCAGGGTCAGGCGCTGTGGCAGGCCAACCGCACCGGCGGGGCCTATATTGCCTGGCGTGAATTCGCCACACGTGATCTGACGCTCGAGATACACGGCCTGAAAGGCTTTGGTGCTTTTGTCGCCGGTACCAACCGCTCGCAATGGCGGGCGATTGGCCGGGCGTCCGAGGCACTGGGGGTGACGCCCAAGGCCGCTGGAACCGCCTTCCACCGCTGGCTGATGACGCTGGGCGGATGGGCACAATACGCGCGCTATCTGCTGTGGCAGGCCGAGCTTGAAGGCAAGACCGACACCACCACGACCGAGTTGCTGGCCATCCGCATGGTGTTTGAAGAGGCGCTGTTCGACCTTTATCGCGATCAGATTGCCGAACGCTGGGCCGAGACCGTCGCGCAACATGAAACTCCGGTTACACCATCCCGCGATATGGTGATCGACGCGGTGCTGCAGGATGCCGCTGAACGCGCGCAGCAACGCCAGCTGGGACAGTCGCTTGCCAAGCGGCAGCCGCGCAAGATCGCGGGCCGCCCGATGGTTCAGGCCGCGTTCTGCATCGACGTCCGGTCAGAGGTCTTTCGCCGCGCCCTGGAAGCGCAGGGCGAAGGGATCGAAACCCTCGGGTTCGCAGGCTTCTTCGGCCTCGCCAGCGCCCACAAGGCGGCGGGTTCGGATGTGACCGAATTGCGGGGGCCCGTGTTGCTGAACCCCGGTGTCTGCTCGCATGCGGCTGAGGATACGCAGGCCGACCTCAACCGCCGCTACTCTGCGCGGGCCAAGCGCGCCTGGGGCCGGTTTAAGCTGGCCGCGGTTTCCTCTTTTGCCTTTGTCGAGGCGACAGGACCGGTCTATGCCGGAAAGCTGCTGCGGGATGCGCTGGGGAAAGGACATGGTGGGTCTACGTTCGATCCTGCACCCAAGCTGGACCCATCAATTGACCTGCCCACACGGATCGCATCGGCAAAAGCCATCCTTGGTGCCATGTCCCTGACCAGCAACTTTGGCCACATCGTCATGCTGACCGGTCATGGCGCGGATGTGACCAACAACCCGCATGAAAGCGCCTTGCAATGCGGTGCGTGCGGCGGCCATGCCGGAGATGTCAGCGCCCGCCTTCTGGCAGGTCTTTTGAACGATCCAGCCGTGCGCAACGGGCTGCGCGAAGAAGGGATCGACATCCCCAGGGACACGCTGTTCCTGGCCGCCATGCACCACACGACAACGGATGAGGTGACACTGTTCGATCAGGACCAGCCGACCGGCCAATGGGCGCAGAATATCGCGCAACTGAAGATGTGGCTGCAATCGGCTGGGCGGCTTGCCCGGACCGAACGCTCAACGCGTCTGCCTCGGGCCCGAGGGGCCCGCGACATCGCCCGCCGCGCCACCGACTGGGCCGAACTGCGCCCCGAATGGGGTCTGGCCGGATGCCGGGCCTTCATCGCCGCACCCCGGTCCAGGACGGATGGGACCGGCCTGTCAGGTCAAACCTTCCTGCACAGCTATGACTGGCGGGACGATACCGGGTTTGGCGTGTTGGAACTGATCATGACCGCCCCGGTCGTGGTCGCAAGCTGGATCAGCCTGCAATATTATGGCTCGACCGTTGCGCCGACCCTGTTCGGCGGCGGCAACAAGCTGCTGCACAACGTGGTCGGGGGCATCGGCGTGATCGAAGGCAATGGCGGCGCGCTGCGCCCCGGTCTGCCCTGGCAATCGGTGCATGACGGCGAAGCCTATCAGCACGACCCGCTGCGCCTGTCGGTGGTCATCGAAGCCCCGCGTGAAGCAATGAACGACATCCTGAGACGCCATCAAAGCGTCAAAGAGCTGTTCGACAACCGCTGGCTGCACCTGATCGCCATGGACGAAAACGGCGATCTTGCCTGGCGCTACACGAAAGACCTTGAATGGGTCCCTATGGTGAATTCCGAGATCAGAGAAAACGCCATCGCAGCGGAATAACCGCATCACATGAAAGGCCCGGCGGGGAAACACGCCGGGCCTTGTGCTTTACAACGCCGCTTTGAACAGCTGGGTCAGGTTTTCCCTGGTCAGTTCAATCGGATTGCCGCCGCAGGACGGATCAATGATCGCACCTTCGACCAGTTCCGGGATCGACGCATCGGTCACACCCAGTTCGGACAACGTGCGTGGGATACCGAGCGAGTCGTTGAATTCCTGCACAAAATCCCGGAACCCGTAGAACCCGCCTTCGATGCCCAGATAGGCTGCGGCCGACTGGAACCGGTAAGCAATAGCAGGGGCATTGAACTCCAGAACGCTGGGCATGCAGACCGCATTGGTGGTGCCGTGATGGGTGTTGAAATGCGCGCCGATCGGATGGCTCATGGCGTGAATCGCACCCAGACCCTTCTGAAATGCGGTCGCGCCCATGGCCGCTGCACTCATCATCTGGGCGCGGGCTTCGATATCGGTTCCATCGGCATAGGCGCGCGGCAAGTAGTCCTTGACCAGCCGCATCCCCTCTAGCGCGATACCCTGAGACATCGGGTGGTAGTGCGGGCTGGAAAACGCCTCGACACAATGGGCAAAGGCATCCAAACCGGTGCCTGCTGTGATGAACTTGGGCATCCCCACGGTCAGTTCCGGGTCGCAGATCACCACCGAGGGCAGCACTTTGGGATGGAAGATGATCTTCTTCACATGGGTTTCGGAATTGGTGATGACACTGGCGCGGCCCACTTCGGACCCGGTCCCGGCGGTGGTCGGCACCGCAATGATCGGCGCAATCACGTCGGCATTGGCGCGGGTCCACCAGTCGCCAATGTCTTCGAAATCCCAGACCGGGCGCGTCTGACCGGCCATGAAGGCCACCATCTTGCCCAGATCCAGCCCCGAGCCACCGCCAAACGCGATCACCCCGTCATGGCCACCCGCCTGATAGGCTGCAACCCCGGCGTCAAGGTTCTTTTCACTCGGGTTCGGATCCACATCCGCAAACAACCCGCGCCCAAGACCGGCGGCCTCCATGATATCCAGCGTTGCGACGGTAATCGGCAGATCCGCCAACCCCTTGTCGGTCACCAGCAGAGGGCGCTTCATCCCGGCCGCCGCGCAGGCCTCGGGCAGCTCCCGGATGCGGCCAGCACCGAATTTTATCGCGGTCGGGTAAGACCAGTTTCCAACAAGGCTCATGATGTCACCTTCTTCAGATGGTAGGATTTGGGGCGGGTCAGGTTGTGATAGCCGATGACCGAAAGGCCACCGCCCCGCCCGGTATTCTTGCAGCCGGTCCAGCACAGGCCGGGATCCAGATAATCGGCCCGGTTCATGAACACGGTACCAGTCTCGATCTGGTCCCCTACCCGCGCCGCGCGATCCACGTCGCGGGTCCAGAGGCTGGCGGTCAGGCCGAACTCACTGTCATTCATCAGCGCGATCGCTTCTTCGTCGCCGGACACTTTCATGATGCCCACCACGGGACCAAAGCTTTCATCCCGCATCACCCGCATATCGTGGGTCACATTGGTCAGGATCTGAGGGCTCAGATACGCACCGCCATCATCTTCGGCGAAAGTGTCGATATGGGCCACAGCGCCATCGGCCACGGCCTCGGCAATCTGCGCCCGCACCTCATCAGCAAAACGCACGTTCGCCATCGGACCCAGAGTGGTCTCGCTGTCCAGCGGATTGCCCAGCTCATAGCCCTTTACGATCTCAACCGCCTTGGCGACAAAATCATCATAAAGACTCTCATGCACGTAAATCCGCTCGATCCCGCAACAGCACTGGCCCGAATTGAACATCGCCCCGTCAATCAGCGTATCGACCGCCGCATCCAGATCGGCATCCTCCATGACATAGCCGGGGTCCTTGCCGCCCAGTTCTGTCCCGACGCCGGTGAATGTCCCCGCCGCCGCGCGCTCCATCGCCTGACCGCCACCGACCGAGCCGGTGAAGTTCACAAAATCAAACGCATTGCCTGAGATCAGATCATTGGTCACGTCATGGCTCAGAAACACGTTCTGGAACACATCCTCGGGCACACCCGCCGCATGGAAGGCCCGCGCCATGCGCTCACCCACCAACAGGGTCTGCGTCGCATGTTTCAGGATCACCGTATTGCCTGCGATCAACGCCGGAGCGACCGTGTTGATCGCGGTCATGTAAGGGTAGTTCCAGGGCGCCACCACAAACACCACCCCATGCGGAATGCGCTTGATATACCGCCTGAACGTCTCATCCTCGCCCACCGCGATATCCGCCAGCGCGCCTTCAGCGATCTCGGCCATATGGCTCGCACGTTCGTTGAACCCGCCAAACTCACCGCCATAGCGCACCGGTCGGCCCATCATATGCGCAAGCTCAGGTACGATCTCATCATTCATCGCGCCCACAGCGGCCACGCCTGCCATCACCAAATCAATCCGCTCCTGCAACGGTCGCGCAGCCCAGCCAGCCTGCGCCGCCCGTGCCCGGCCAGCAACCTCAAACGCCGCCTCCGGCGACAGCACCTCGCGTTCCGCAAAAACCGACCCATCAATCGGCGAGACACATCGCAACATCTGCCCCATATCCACTCCATCTACCAGAAACGCAGGGTCCCCTGCTTCTTCTGTTCAAAAATACCTCGGGGAGCGCGAGGGGCTGGCCCCTCGCTCCTGCCCTTTACGCCCGCTCAAACCCGCGCGCAATTTCCCAATCGGTCACCACACGCTCGAACTCTTCGATCTCAACCTCAGCCGCGCGCGCATAGTGATCCACCACCTCATCCCCCATGGCAGCCCGCAACATGGCCGACCCATGCAACGCATCCCGCGCCGCGCGCAGGTTGCCCGGGATCATGCCCGTATCGCCCTGATAGACGTCACCTGCGGCAGGCGACTGTAACTCCAAACCTTCCTCGATCCCTGCAATCCCGGCGGCCAGCATCCCGGCCATCGCCAGATAGGGGTTCATGTCCGACCCCGGAATCCGACATTCCACCCGAACCGCCTTGGTGCCATCGCCGCACAGGCGGAACCCTGCGGTGCGGTTGTCCACCGACCAGATGATCCGTGTCGGCGCAAAACTCCCCTTCATGAACCGCTTGTAGCTGTTGATGTAAGGCGCCATGAAATAAGTGTAATCGGCGGCGTATTTCAAAAGACCCGCCATGTAGCTTTTCATCAGCGCAGACATGCCCAACGCATCCGACTGGTCATAAAACGCAGGCTGCCCATCCATCCACAGCGACTGATGCACATGCGAAGAACTGCCCACCTTTTCATGATGCCATTTCGGCAGGAAGGTCGCTGCGTGCCCATGCTGCCACGCGATCTCTTTCACCGCGTTTTTGGCAATCGAGTGATATTCCGCTGTCGCCATCGCCGGTGCGTATTTAATGTTCAATTCTTCCTGCCCGGTCTCGGCCTCACCTTTCGAATTCTCGACCGGTATCCCCGCGTCCCACAGATGGTTGCGGATCGGACGCATCACATGCTCTTCCTTGGTGGTCTGAAGGATGTGGTAATCCTCGTTATAGCCCGAGATCGGCTCCAGATCGCGAAAGCCTTCCTTGCGGATCTGGTCGAAACTCTTCTCGAACAGGAAAAACTCCAATTCGGTCGCACACATCGCCTCGTAGCCCATCGCCTTCAGGCGATTCACCTGTCTCTTCAGGATCGAACGCGGCGCGTGCGGCACCTCTTCATGCG
This sequence comes from Ruegeria sp. H7, assembly GCF_056532945.1. NCBI lineage: Bacteria > Pseudomonadati > Pseudomonadota > Alphaproteobacteria > Rhodobacterales > Roseobacteraceae > Ruegeria > Ruegeria sp. H7. The sequence goes on along the minus strand of NZ_JBQFNZ010000005.1, from coordinate 148,143 downwards.
TATGATGATCCAGCACATCGCACATAACCATTGCGGTGCCCTCAAGCCACGGCACCGGGCGCAGCGTGCTCAGGTCCGGCTTCATGACATAATCGCCATAGCCCCTCTCCCAACTGGTCGAGGCGTAGCCGTCCGGTGTGCCCATCTCAAGATCGGTCGCCAGCAGGTAATTGCAGCAATGGGTCTCTTCCCACGCGCCCGAAACAAAGTGGCCCGCATGGAACCGCTTGCCCATCAGGCGGCCCTGCATATCGACCATGCAGACCAGAACCGTATCCACTTCGCCCGCAGCGACCTGCGTCTTGAGATGTTCGAAGGTAAGTGTTGCGGTCAAGATGCGTCCTCCCTGAGTTCCTGAATGGCGGGTCTGAGCAGCGCCAGTATTTCATCCGCCACCGTGGCAACCTGTTGATCCGAACGCAACAGATCGTTGCGCACTTCGATCATGACATTCGCCAGTCCCCGGCTGATCGCGTGCAGGCGCAGGGAATGGGTCACGCCGTCTAACGGCCCATAGGGCTCGTTCCGCTCGATCCGGCGGCCCGAGACCTGATCCACGTGATCCAGCATCAGATCGACCAGACGGCTGTCCTCATCATGCAGCAAGCCGATTTCGACGGCGCGGGGTTGGCCGAAATAGATAGGCGTAAATGAATGGACCGTAACCAACACCGTGTCAGGCCCGCGCACGCCCAGAACCCGCGCGACGGCGTTGCAGAACGGATCATACACGGTTGTCGTGCGCAGCCTGCGCTGTTCGGGGCTCAGATCAACATTGCCCGGCACCTCGATCAGCTCGGATTTCACCGGCATGGCACTGGCGGCTTCAGGCGGGCGGTTGCAGTCATAGACCAGCCGCGACACGGTCGCGGCCACAGCGGGCGCATCCAGTGCCTGCGATAAACGCACTGTCAGGTCGCGCGCACCGGGATCCCAGGCAGCGTGACTGTCGCGATCCGCCTCGGCCAGTCCCAACCCGTCGTAATACGGCGGGATAAACGCGCTGGCATGTTCGCACAGCAACACCACACGCCCCGCCCCATCGGGGTTAATGATCTCAACAGTAGGGCGGCTTTTCAAATCTTGGCTCCATCGGTTAGGCGTTCAGCAGGCTCAAAAGCTCGGCGTGCAATTCGGGCGTTGCGGCTGACACAACCGCCACGTCGGATTGCATAGTCAGGGCATGCCCCTTCCAATCGGTCATCACCCCGCCTGCCGCCTCGATCAGCGGGCAGAGTGCAAGGTAATCATAGGGTTGAAGCTCATAATCCACCACTGCATCCACATGCCCGGCTGCCAGCAGCGCATGAGGGTAGCAATCATACGCAAATCGACGGGTCTGCCCGGCCCGCATCAGACGGTCAAAGACCGACGGTTGATCGCGGTATATCTTGTCGCCCTCATTCAAATACAGGACCGCCTGATCCAGACGTGTCACGTCCGAGGTCTGAATGGCCCGATCATTCAGCGTGGCCCCGCTGCCACGCGTGCCCACAAAGGTTTCATTCATCGCCGGCATACCGACGATGCCAAGCTGCGGCTGACCATCGACAAGATGCGCCAGCAGGAAGCCGAACAGGGGATGCCCGGACAGGAACGAACGCGTGCCGTCAATCGGGTCAATCACCCACAGATGCCGCCCATCACCGTCTTCCTTGCCCTGTTCCTCACCGAAGATACCGTGATCCGGGAAGTGCTGGCGCAGATAGGCCCGCACCTCGGCTTCCACGCCCCGGTCGGCCTGAGTAACAGGGCTTTCATCCTGTTTGAATTCCACCCCCAGCGTGCCCCGGAAATACCGCATCGCCGCCTGCGATGCGATATCCGAGATCGCCTTTGCGTGGTCTTCAAGCGCCATGGCATCCAGCATGTCAGGTTCCTTTTGACTGCATTTTCCTTTTGACTGCATTCGGGTCACGCCTTGATCCGCTCCATTTTCGGATCGTAAAGCGGCTGTAGCGAGACCTGACACGGCACGCGTCGGGTCGCAACCTCAAGCTCATACGTGCCAGAGGTGACAAAATCGGCGTCAACGCCATCGGGGTTCCGCACATAGCCGTAGCCGATGGATTTACCCACCGTGTAGCCATAGCCGCCCGAGGTCAGCCAACCGACGCGTTTACCGTCGCGATAGATCGTCTCTCGGCCCAGCAGAACCACATCCGGGTCGACGGTGAAACAGGCGAGCATCTTTTTGACGCCCTCGGCCTTTTGTTTTTCAGACGCCGCGCGGCCTTTGAAATCAACATCCTTGCGCAGCTTCACGGCCCAGCCCAACCCGCTTTCGAATGGGGTATGATCCGGCCCGATCTCGGCCCCCCAGGCGCGATAGCCTTTCTCAAGCCGCAGCGATTCAATGGCGCGGTAGCCTGCGTTGACCAGTCCATGGGGCTGACCCGCCTGCATCAGCGCGGTGTATACCGTCTGGGCGTATTCCACCGGTAGGTGCAACTCCCAACCCAGCTCGCCCACATAGGTCACGCGCAGGGCTTTGACCGGGCAACCGGCGATGCCGATGGTGCGGATCGTGCCGAATTTGAACCCGTCATTCGAGACATCATCGCGGGTGACGGCGGCCAAAATATCCCGGGCTTTCGGTCCCATCAGCGACAGCACCGCGTTGGATGAGGTGATGTCGAACAGCTGGCAATTCATGCCATCGGGGATATTGCGGCTGATCCAGTCGAAATCATGGGTGGCAAAGCCGGTGCCGGTGACGATGTAGAACTCGTCATGCGCGACGCGGCCAACGGTCAGATCACATTCGATCCCGCCCTTGTCGTTCAGCATCTGGGTATAGGTCAATGCGCCCACCGGCTTGTCCACGTCATTGGCGCAGATCCAGTTCATCGCGGCCAGTGCATCCGGCCCCTTCAGGGCAAATTTGGCAAATGAGGTCTGGTCGAACAGCACCGCTGCCTCCCGCGCTGCCTTGTGTTCCCGGCCCACAGCGGCGAACCAGTTCTGGCGACCAAAGGTGTATGCGTCTTTGGGCGTCTCACCCAGCGAGGTATCCGCATACCAATTGGGACGCTCCCACCCCAGTTTCTCACCAAAACACGCGCCCTGTGATTTCAGCGTGTCATAGAGCGGCGACTTGCGGCAGGGGCGGCCCGAGTCATGCTCCTCATGCGGCCAGCCCATTGTGTAGTGCTTGCCATATGCCTCGACCGTGCGGGTGCGGACCCAGTCGGTGTCGAAATGCGGGCGGCCAAAGCGGCGAATATCGGCAGACCACAGGTCGAACGGCGGCTCGTCCTTGTGCACCCATTCAGCCAGCGCCATACCCGCGCCGCCGCCTGCGGCGATGCCAAAGGCGTTGAAGCCCGCGCCGACGAAGAAATTGTTCAATTCGGGCGCTTCGCCGATGATGAAATTGCCGTCAGGCGTAAAGCTTTCCGGCCCGTTGGTCAGGGTTTTGACCCCTGCGTTTTCCAAAGCGGGCACACGACCCAGCGCCAGTTCCATCAACTGTTCGAAATGGTCGAAATTGCTGTCGAGCAGCGTGTAGTGGAAGCCCTGCGGAATGCCCTTCGTGGCCCACGGGATCGGGTTCGGCTCGTACCCGCCCATGACCAGCCCGCCGACTTCTTCCTTGTAGTAGGTCAGCCGGTCGGGGTCGCGCAGGGTCGGCAGGTTACCGGGCACGTCAAAGGGCTCAGTCACCATATACTGATGCTCCATCGGCACCAGTGGCACGTTCACCCCAAAGCGCCCGGCAAAGGTGCGGGTCCACTGACCGGCACAGCAGATTACCTTTTCGCATTCGATGCGGCCATGTTCGGTGATCACGGCGCGGATCTTGCCATCTTCGATCTCGATATCGGTGACCTTGGTGTCCTCGAAAATCTTCGCTCCGGCCATGCGGGCACCTTTGGCCAGCGCCTGCGTGATGTCTGAGGGGTTCGCCTGCCCATCCGTCGGCAGATAGGCCGCACCGATCACGTCCGAGACGTCCATCAGCGGCCACAGTTCCTGCGCCTCGGAGGGCGTGAGCAATTGCATGTCCAGACCAAAGGAATGCGCGGTGGTGGCCTGTCGTTTGACCTCGGTCCAGCGTTCCTCGTTACAGGCCAGCCGCAGGCCACCGTTCATTTTCCAGCCGGTACCGAGGCCGGTTTCTTCTTCGATCTTGTTATACAGATCGACCGAATAGCCCAGCAATTGCGTGATATTGGCGTTCGAACGCAATTGCCCCACCAGCCCGGCGGCGTGAAAGGTGGTGCCCGAGGTCAGTTTCTTGCGTTCCAGCAGCACCGTGTCGGTCCAGCCCAGCTTGGCCAGGTGATACGCGGTCGAGCAGCCGATGATCCCGCCACCGATAATGACGGCTTTGGCTGTTGTCGGAAGGTCGGTCATGTCTGTCCTCAGGTGTTTTTGAAATCAAGCAGGGCCGCGCGGAACCGCGCGAGGTTTTCGGTTGTGTAGGCCGCATAGTCAAAGTCGATATCCGAGGTGATCTCGGACACCATGCTCCACATCGTTTCCCGCAGCAGCGAGGCGCATTTCATCGCCGTATAACGGTGGCGCAGGTCGTCGGTGACGGGGGTCTGGAAATAGGTCTCCAGCATCCAATCTTCTTGATCCGGTGAAAGCCCGTTGTTCGAGGCCAACCCGCCCAGATCAAACAGCGGCGAGTTGAACCCGGCATAGTCGAAATCGATCAGCCACAGGCGGCTGCCACCATCCAGAAAATTGCCGCAGAGCAGATCGTTATGGCCAAAGACCATGTCATATGGCCCGGCCTCGGTTTCCAGATCGTCACCCGTTTGCACCAGCTCCGGGATCAGGGCCGCGTGGGCGCTACTGCGCTCGGTCAGCGTGGCGGCATAGTCGCGGATGACGTGGAAAACCCAGAACACCAGCGACGGGCCGCGCAGGTGTTTGGGCACCTCCGTATGGCATCGCTTTACCAGATCCAGCACACGCGGCAGCATGTCGGGGTGGCGCACATCCTCTTCGGACAACGTGCGGCTTTCGATGAACTCCAGCACCGTCAGATCGCCCGAGGCATGGACCACCGCAGGGGAAAGACCTGCGGCATGGGCGGCTTTCGTCGCGGCCAGTTCGTTAAAGCGCATCACCTGATGCAGTGGGATATCGTCGCCGACACGAACCACATAAGATCCGCTGTCATCGGTCACTTTGTAATTCACATTGGTGATGCCGCCGGTCAGCGGAGTGGCCTCGATCTCACCCTGCCAGATCGGCAGAGCATGGATGCGGGTCATCAGATCGGATTGGCTCATGTCAATTCTCCAGTCCAAAGCGGATGCGGGCCTGACGGGCGCTGGCGTTGATCAGCCGGTCGGCGATGATGGCGATGAAGGCAATCGACAGACCGGCCACCAGACCCCGGCCTGTATCGGCCTTGGTCAGGGCGATATAGACCTCTTGCCCCAGATCTCGGGTGCCGACGAGGGCGGTGATCACCAGCATCGACAGCGCCAGCATGATGGTTTGGTTGATGCCCAGCAGGATCTCGGGCAAGGCCATCGGCAGGCGGATATGGCGCAGCAGTTGCGTGCGGGTACAGCCCGAGACCAGACCGGCCTCGATCAACTCCTCACTGACCGAACGGACCCCATGCGCGGCATAGCGCACCGCCGGGGCCAGCGCATAAAGGACGATGGCGATCAGGGCGGTGAAATCGCCAACCCGGAACAGCATCACCACGGGGATCAGGTAGACAAAGCTGGGCAGGGTTTGCAGCGTGTCGATCAGCAGGTTGATCACAGCGCCCGCCCGTTTGTTCAGTGCGGCCAGCACGCCCAGAGGCACCCCGATCAGCGTCGCCAAAATCACCGACGCACCGCATAGATAGACCGTCACCATCGCCTTGGACCACAGACCCGACACAAGGATTAGCGAGGCCATTCCGCCACACAGCAGCGCCAGCCGCCAACCGCCCGCGTGCCAGCCCAGCAGGGTTAGCATCGCGATGGCCCAGGGCCACGGGATGCCCAGCAGGACCGTTTTGATCGGGATCATGAACCATGTCAGGAAAAAGACCTTGATCGCCTCGAACGTGTCGAAATAGCTGACGTTCAGGTATTCGACCGTGTTGTCCCAGAACGCGCCCGTGGTGATGGTCTGGCCTTCGGGATATTCCAGCAGCAAGGGCGAGAACTGGTCCAGCACCCATGTCAGCACCAGCAGGATCAGCACCAGAACCGTGCGGCGATGGCGCGCGATCCACGCGCCCGGCTGTTCATGATGCACCTGCCCCATGCGTTCGGCAAAAGCCTGACTTAGCCGATCCACAGCGATGGCCAGAACCACAATGGCGATACCGGCCTCAAACCCCGCCCCAATATCCAGACGGCGCAGCGCGGCGAGGACGTCGAACCCCAGCCCTCCGGCCCCGATCATCGAGGCGATGATGACCATGTTCAGTGTCAGCATGATCACCTGATTGACGCCGACCATCAGGCTGTGACTGGCCGATGGCACCAGAACGCGCCACATCAATTGCCGCTGGGTTGTACCTGCCATACGTCCGAAATCCAGAATCTCAGGGTCCACGCCTTTCAGCGCCAGCGTGGTAATCCGCACCATCGGCGGGGTGGCGTAGATGATCGTGGCAACCAAAGCCGAGATCGGGCCAAAGCCGAACATGAACAGGATCGGCACCAGATAGGCAAAGATCGGGATCGTCTGCATCAGGTCCAGAACGGGCGAGATGATCTTTTCAAACAACGGATGGCGATAGGCGAGAATGCCCAGCATCAACCCTCCGCCCGCGCCAATCGGCACCGCGATCAGGACCGAGGCCAGTGTCACCATCGCGCTGTCCCATTGTCCAAAGACGGCCAGATAGATGAAACAGGCGCCGACCAGCGCCGCCAGCCCCCAATCACGGCAGTATTGCCCCAGAGCGATCACGGCAGTGATCACCACGACCCAGCTGATCGCGGGCAGGATGACCTGCGCGTCATTGCCCTGACCGCTGACAAATCCGTCAGCCAGCAGGGCCAGCACCAGATTATAGGGCTGCTCGATCAGCCAGGCGATGGCGCGGGTGACATCGGTGAACGAGACCGGGCCAAGGGCGGCATCCTCGATCAGCCATGTCATTGCCGACGAGATATAGGTCTTGAATGGGATCACCCAGGCCGAGGGGAACTTGGTCAGCCAACGCGCATCCAGCGCCTTGCCCAGATCACGACCGAACCAGCCCAGCAGGATCGTGATCAGCACAAGCGACAGGATGACGATCTGGCTGCGGCTTGGGCGGATCATGCGGCGTCCCCGTCACCGAACAGCACATGCGCCACGGCCTTGCGGTCGATGGCCCCGACTATCCGTCCGGTGTCGTCTGAAACCGGGATCGGCGCATCGGCCGCGATGATCCGTTCCGCCACGTCCGAGACGCGGGTAGATTGCGGGATCGGGTCGCCCTGACCATCCGCACCGGCGGCCATCACGCCGCCAACGGTCAGAACCTTCGAGCGGGGTATATGTTTCGTAAATTCAGCCACATAATCAGTGGCCGGGTGCATCACCAGCTCTTCTGGCGTGGCGATTTGAATCACCTCTCCGTCCTTCATGATGGCGATGCGGTCGGCCAGACGGACAGCCTCTTCAAAGTCGTGGGTGATGAAGACGATTGTCTTATGCAGCCGCTCCTGCAGGCGCAGAAACTCATCCTGCATTTCGCGCCGGATCAGCGGATCGAGCGCCGAGAACGGCTCGTCCAAGAACCACAGATCCGGTTCCGTCACCAGCGAGCGGGCGATGCCGACGCGCTGTTGCTGGCCGCCTGACAATTCGCGCGGATAATAATCCTCGCGCCCTTTCAGCCCGACCAGTTCGACCACTTCGCGGGCTTTGACCTCGGCCTCAGCCTTGGGTGTGGCCTGAATGGTCAGTGGGAACATCACGTTCTGCAAAACGGTCAGATGCGGCAGCAGGGCGAAATGCTGGAACACCATGCCCATCTTGTGACGGCGGATCTCGATCAACTCCTTTTCGCTGGCGCGCAGCAGATCGGCATCGTCGAACAGAACCTCTCCGCCCGTGGGTTCGATCAGCCGCGACAGGCAGCGGACCAAGGTGGATTTGCCCGAGCCGGACAGGCCCATGATGATGAAAATCTCACCCTCGGCGATGTCGATATTGGCGTTGCGCACCGCGCCGATCACGCCCGCCTTGCGGATGTCATCAGCTGACGGGTTCGGATTTTGCCGCAACAGCGCATCCGCATTCGGACCGTAGAGTTTCCACACGTTACGGCAGGACAATTTGGTCTTGGGGGTCATCTGGGACGTCCGATTGAAAGGCCGGGTAAGCCGGAGCGGTTGGGGAGAACGGGGTGACCGCTCCGGCCAATGCAGATTACTTGGAGATCCAGCCAGACCATCGGTCTTTATTGGCCCCCATCCAATCTGCAACAACGGTATCAATCTCGACGCCGTCCAAATCTGCCTTGCCGACCATCGCGCTCATCTCATCGTTATTGATGCTGTAGGCTTCGATGATGTCATAGGCGCCCGGCCATTTTTCCTGCAAACCGGACCAGGCCGCCTTCCAGATCGGGCCGCGCGGCTTGCCGCAGTCATAGGCCAGATCGGGGTTCACCCCGACTGACGGATCTGCGTAGCATTCCGGGGAAAACGGCGGGAATTCAACGAATTCACCGTCGTATTTTGCCGGTGCCCAATGGGGGACATAGACCCACAGCATGATCGGATCTTCGCGCTGATAAGCGGATTCCAATTCGGCGAACAGGGCCGCATCGGTGCCTGCGTGGACAACCTCGAACTCAAGCTCCAGCGCTTCGACACGCTCTTCGTCGAACCCGCCCCAGGTTACCGGGCCGCCCACATAACGCCCGTTTGGCGCGGTTTCGGCGGTGGCGAACTCCTCGGCGCAGTCTTTCAGTGCCTCCCAGTTCGGCAGGCCGGGGCAGCGGTCTTTCATGTAAGACGGATACCACCATTCCTCGATCGCCATCAGCCCGGTTTCACCCACGTTCACGACGTTGCCCGAGGCTGTCGCCTCATCCAGCGCCTCGCGCCCGGTGGTTTCCCAGATCTCCATCGCCAGATGCAGATCGCCGGTTTTCAGGCCCGCAAACTGCGCGATGTAATCAGCCTGCACATATTCGACGTTATACCCCGCCTCTTGCAGGATCGAGCCCATGATCTTGGTGTTGATCAATTGCCCTGACCAGTCATGCAGCGTCAGCTTGATCGGGTCCGAGGATTCCACAGCCCCCGCCGAGGTCACGCCCGCAACCGCCAAAGCCAATACGCTAAGTCCCAGTTTGAGTTGCATTATACCATCTCCCTGTCGTGGTTTTTCTTTGTGAATCGGTGGTATTATTGAAAGACGACCACATTGTGGGGTTTTGTGTCAATAAAAACCACGTTAAGCCACATAAATACTCTCAAATTAAAACCTAACCGCGCAAATTCTGGCAATTGCGTTGCTTTATGTGGTAGTTGTGGTACCCCTAGTGTCAACTACTGCCATCACCATGGACCCAATGAACCTGAAAACCACAAATCAGCGAGAAGATGAGATCTTGCGCGCCCTGTTCCGGTCGGGCGGATCCTGTCGGGTCAGCGTGCTGGCCAATGAACTTGGCGTGACGCTGGAAACCATCCGCCGCAATGTGCGAAATCTGGAAGAGCGCAGTATCGTCCGCAAGGTCCATGGCGGCGTTCATCTGGTCGAAAACCTGCTGGAACCTTCGCTGGAAAGCCGTTTGGACAGTAAGGTCGACGCCAAGGAAAAGCTGGCCAAAGCCGTCGCCGAGATCATCAGCGACGGGGATTCCCTGTTCCTCGATATCGGGTCGACGACAGCTTATGTGGCGCAGGCCCTTCGGGATCATAAGGACCTGTTTGTGGTGACAAATTCGGTTGTCGTGGCCAACACGCTGGCCGCGCATAACAACAACCGCGTGTTCATGGCCGGGGGTGAGCTGCGCCCCCATGACGGCGGCGCGTTCGGGGTGGAAGCGCAGGAGTTGATCAGGCGATTGAACGTCCGCTTTGCGATCCTGTCGGTCGGGGCGGTAAACGCCGATCTGGGCTTCATGCTGCATGATTTACAAGAGGCCAACCTGGCGCGGATCGCAATCGACAACGCTCAGGTGCGTGTGGTGGTGGCCGATGGCGAAAAGCTGGGCAAACGGGCGCCCGTGACGCTTGAGGTTCCGACGAAGATCAACCTGTTTTTCACCGACACCCAGCCGTCGCAGGGCATTCGCGACATGTTGGCCGAGAACGAAATCGATCTGGTGGTAAAGGATTAGCCTTCGCGTTTCTGGGCAATGATCCAGACCGGATGGTAGGTCAGCGGCACACCCTGCCCATCGCCGAATTCTGTCCAATAGTCCTGTTCGAACCGGGCCAGCGTTGATTTGGTCCAGGCACGTTGCGCGCGACCGTTCACGCCGGTGTTGCGCAGGTGCCGCAGCACGTCGCGCGGGGTGGCAAAGTAGGAGGGCCGCAGGCTCTCACCGGCGGATTTGACGATCAGTACATCTTCGATAGCTGCGCGCATTTCCTCCGCCCCACACAGGCCCGGTGCCTGCGCAGCGGATCCGATCTGCCGCAACTCCTGATACTGTTTCGGGCCGAAACCGGATACGGCTAGCCAACCGCCGGGGGCCAGAGCCTTGGCCGCTTTGCGCAACAGATCAGCCGGGTTCTCCATCCACTGAATCATAGAAGCGGACACCAACAGATCGATATGCGCGGGCCAGGATACCTGCCGCGCGTCACCTTCGATAAATCCGGCACCCACCGCATGCGCCGTTTCGCGGGCCTGCGGGGCGATGTCGTTCAGGCTCAGGTGATCAACCGAGAACTGCGCGCGCAACAAACGGCTCAGATGCCCGGTGCCGCAGCCCAGCTCGAACCCCGCCCGATACTGATTGGGCGCGCCCAGCCGGTGTAACTCGTCCACCAGCTTCTCGGCCACCCAGGCCTGCTGGTTTGCCGCATCGTGATAGGTGTGAAAACTGCGGCTGAAACTGCGTTGCACCTTGTCTGTCAGATGGACTGTCATGCAAACCACTCCGCCCAGCTTTGACCCGCTGCAAACGGGACATGAGGGGTATCGACGCGCCGGATAATGTCTGACCGATCCGTCCATGCGGCCTCTTGCGCGGTGGTGGGGATGACGCGATCCCGCTGAGGTATCCAGATGCGGTCAAAGCCGGGATCGTGGGCCGCGCCCCGATCGATCACGGCAAGCAGTTCGTCACGTGCGGCGGCAATGTCCAGCGCGGGCACAGACCTGACCAATCCGGCCCGGCGACAGAACTTGGTGAAACTCGCGTCAGACAGGTTATCCGCCGTTGCCCGGATCAGGTCGGGTGCGATGCCAAATTCGGTGCTGGCCGGGTTCAACGTCCCGCTGACAGCAACCAGCCGGTCAGGCCGGAAACCGGTCTGCGCCAGCCAATGCGCTGCCGATACAACCCCGAAAGAAAACGCCAGAAGGCGAACGCGATCAAACCCATCCAACGGTAGTGGCGCATCGATCTGCGTGTAATCCTGAACAAGCAACAGGTTGTCCGCATCGGTCAGACCATCAAAAGGCGCAGCCCCAAGTGCCCAGCCCCCGAAGACAAGGGTCAGGTCGGTTCCGTTCGAACGTGACAGCCACTTATGCTTCACTGCGCACCTCCGGCCAGCGCAACCATGGCCGCCGTGACGCGGCTCAGCTCATCAGCCGAGATGATGTAGGGCGGCATCGTGTAGATGTTGCGCGCAAAGGGGCGCAGCCAGACGCCGGTTTGCGGGGCAAGGCGGTGTGCGATCCGGGGATCAACCGTATCCTTCATCTCGATCACGCCAATCGCGCCCAAAACCCTGACGTCTGCGACGCCCGGCAAGTGGCGGGCGGGCTCCAGTTCAGCCCGCATCTGGCTTTCGATGGCAGCCACCTGCCCGGTCCAATGACCTTCGGCCAGAAGGCTAAGGCTGGCCGAACCCGCGACACAGGCCAACGGGTTGGCCATATAGGTCGGGCCATGCATGAACACGCCCGCCTCGCTGTTGCCGATGCCATAGGCGATCTTCTCGCTGGTCACCGTCGCCGCGAACGAAATATGCCCGCCCGTCAGCGCTTTGCCCAGACACAGGATGTCAGGTGTTACACACGCATGATCGATGGCAAATAACTTGCCGGTGCGGCCAAAGCCGGTTGCGATCTCGTCAAAGATGATCAGAACGTTGTGGGCGTCACACAAAGCCCGTGCCGCGCGCAGCCATTCGGGGTGATAGAAATACATCCCCCCCGTGCCCTGCACGACCGGTTCAAGGATCAGCGCCGCAAGCTGGTCGCCCTTTTCGTCGAGCAGGCGTTCCAGCGGCTCAAGCCCGTTTTGCGCCGAATCCTCAGGCCATTCGTCGTCCAGCCGCACATGCGGACGCGGCAGGAAGTGCTGGATCGACAAGGCACCACGGAACAGCCCATGCATCCCGGTGACCGGGTCACAGACGCTCATCGCTTTCCAGGTGTCACCGTGATAGCCGCCGCGCACGGTCGCAAATTCGACCTTGCCGGTGCGGCCATGGGCCATCTGATACTGCACCGCCATTTTCATCGACACCTCGACCGAGACCGAGCCGCTGTCGCAGTAGAATATCCGGTCCAACCCCTCGGGCAGCATGTCAACCATCCTGCGCCCCAGATTGATGGCCGGATGATGGGTCAGACCGCCGAACATCACATGCGGCATCTTCTCCAGCTGACGCTGCATAGCTGAGGTAATCTCGGGGTGCTTATGCCCATGGATCGCGCACCACCACGAGGACATGGCGTCGATCAACTTCGCCCCGTCTTCACGGTACAGATACACACCATCGGCCCGGTCGATCAGGTGCATCGGGCCGGGATCAGCCACGTTGGTATAGGGGTGCCACAGGTGGCGGGCGTCAAAATCCAGCGGGGTCATAGCTCCCCCCGGATGGCATCGACATCGATGGCCTGGAATGCGTTGGCCAGAGCGTCACGAGACAGGTCGGGCAGCATGGGCAGACGCCCCAGATGACGCACATCGCACATCTGGACGATGGTCTGTTCCACATCCGGCTCGGGCTCACCCACAAAAGCCAAGCCCACCACGCGGCACCCTGCATTTCGCAGCGCCATCAGGGACAACGTGGTGTGGTTGATCGTGCCCAAAGCGGTCCGTGCGACCAGCACAACCGGGGCCCTCCATTGCGCGATCAGGTCCAGATAGAACAGCTTGCGGTTCAGCGGCACCATCAGGCCCCCTGCCCCTTCGACAACCAAGGGCCCGTCAACCTGCGGCAGGGACAGGCGCTTTGCATCGATTTCCAGCCCCATATCCTCGGCGGACAGATGGGGTGAGGCGGGCATGTTCAGTCGGTAGGCCTCGGGCAGAACTTCGGCACCGGACAGGTCCCGAACGATGTCGGTGTCAGTGGCGTCTTCCAGCCCCGACTGCACCGGCTTCCAGTATGTCGCACCCAAGGCAGCGGTCAGCCCGGCAGAGAAGACGGTTTTGCCGACACCCGTATCGGTGCCGGTGACGATCAGCGCGCTCATGCGGCCTCCGATTGCTGTTGGGCCAGCGCGGTGAACAGGGCCGAGATGTCGGCATGATCCACATTGCCGGTGATCGAGATCCTCAGGCGCGACGTGCCGCGCGGAACGGTGGGCGGGCGGATGCCGCGCACGTCAAAGCCACGCTCTTGCAGGGCCGAGGCCATGGCCATCGTGCGCGCCTCATCGCCCAGAATGACCGGGATGATCTGGCTGTTCAGGGCAGTTTCGGCGATGCCCTGCTGGCGCGCCACCGAATGTGCATGGCGAATGCGGCCCTGCGCGGCCTGTACCAGCCCTGTGTCCGAGGCCAGCGCCTGCAAAGCTGCGCGCACCAGCGCTGCGTTCAGCGGCGAAGGAGCGGTTGCGAAGATGAACGGTCGTGCGCGGTTGATCAACGCGTCGATCATCACCCGAGGTCCGCAGATCAATCCCCCGGCGACACCCAACCCTTTGCCGCAAGTGTGCAATGTCAACAGTTGCGCGTCCAGATCATGCGCCAGACCTTCTCCGTGCGCGCCATAGACGCCGGTGGCGTGCGCTTCGTCCACAACGAGAATCGCATCGAATTCCCGTGCAAGGGTCGCGAAATCCGATAGCGGGGCAAGATCACCCTCCATCGAATAGACACTTTCGACGGCAATCCAGATCTGCCCGGTGCCCCCTGCCGCACGCCATTCTGCCGCCACCGCCCGGGCATCGCTTACATCATTGTGCCGGAACGACCGCAGATCCGCGCGGCTGGCGCGCATCCCTTCATGGGCGCTGGCATGGACCAGCGCGTCGTGCAGAACCAGATCATCTGCCGCCGGAAGGGTGGAAAAGATCGCCTGATTGGCCTGAAACCCGCCGCCCATGAACAGGGCAGCCTCGGCACCGAAAAACGCGGCGGCCTCATGCTCCAGCACTTCGTGTTCGGGGTGGTTGCCGCGCAGCAGGCGCGACCCGCCGGACCCCACTGGCACGCCACGCGCCACCGCGTCCTGCGCGGCGTCCCGCAACAGTTGCGAGCTCGCCAGCCCCAGATAGTCGTTCGACGCAAAGTCCAGCCCTTTCGCCGCCGCCAAATGGCGACGACGATGGCGCGCATCCAGCGTGCCAAGCATCGACTCCAGCCGATCGACTGCTGTCATTCGGCAGCTTCCGTCTGCGCGTGATCTTCTGCCGTCTCGGGCTGAATACCCAGCTTGGCGAACAGGATCGAATCCACATCCTCTTCGGGGTTTTCGGCCGTCAGCAGCGTCTCACCCACAAAGATCGAGTTCGCACCGGCAAAGAAACACATGGCCTGCATCTCATCGCTCATGTCGCTGCGACCGGCGGACAGACGCACATAGGATTTCGGCATCAGGATCCGGGCCAGAGCGATGATCCGCACAAACTCAATCGGGTCAATCGGCTCGGCATCGGCCAGGGGCGTGTCCGCCTGCGGCATCAGCATGTTGATCGGAACCGAATCCGGTGCGGGCTGCATGTTGGCCAGCGTCAGCAACATGTCGATGCGGTCGCCCGAATGCTCACCCATGCCCAGAATACCGCCCGAACAGACCTTGATCCCGGCTTCCTGCACCCGGTTCATGGTGTCGATCCTGTCGCTGAAGGTGCGGGTGGTGATGACCTCGGAATAATAGCGTTCCGAGGTGTCGATATTGTGGTTGTAATAGTCCAGCCCCGCATCGCGCAGTTGTACGACCTGAGTGTCATCCAGCATGCCCAGCGTCATGCAGGTTTCCATGCCCATCGCCTTGACGCCTTCGACCATGGCGACCAGTGCAGGCATGTCACGGGGCTTGGGCTCGCGCCACGCCGCCCCCATGCAGAACCGCGTCGCGCCGCCATCCTTGGCTTTCTTCGCCTCGGCCAGAACGCGCTGGATCTCGATCAGTTTCGACGCCGGCAGGGTCGAGCCGTTGCGGGCCGATTGCGAGCAATAGGCGCAATCCTCGGCACAGCCGCCGGTTTTGATCGACAACAGCTTTGAGGTCTGAACCTTATTGGGATCAAAGTTCTCGCGATGCACGGTTTGTGCCCGGAACAGAAGATCCATCAACGGAAGGTCATAGACAGCTTGCGCAGTTTTGCGGGTCCAGCCGGAATGGGGGATGATCATTTTATCTATAAAATTTCCTGCAGCTTGCGTTGCTTTGGAGTTATTATCGATAAAATGTTTTGACGCAACACTCTATACGCCAATCACCCCAATATGACGCATCGTCGTTCTGTGACGATCTCGTACGCAATTGAGAAACAAGGTGTCAGCCCAGAATGCCCGGCAGCCGCAACCCGTGTTCGCGCGCGCAGGCTTTGGCATCCTCGTACCCCGCATCGGCATGACGCCAAACGCCCGAGGCCGGATCGTTCCACAGAACGCGCTCCAGCCGTTTTGCAGCCTCATCCGTGCCATCAGCGCAAATCACCACGCCTGCGTGCTGGCTGAACCCCATACCGACCCCGCCGCCATGGTGCAACGACACCCATGTCGCCCCCGAGGCGGTGTTGACCAGCGCATTCAGCAGCGGCCAGTCGCTAACCGCATCCGAGCCGTCCTTCATCGCCTCGGTCTCACGGTTCGGGCTTGCGACCGAGCCCGAATCCAGATGGTCGCGGCCGATCACCACGGGGGCTTTCAACTCGCCGTTGCGCACCATTTCGTTGAAGGCCAGACCCGCCTTGTGGCGGTCGCCCAGTCCGATCCAGCAGATGCGAGCGGGCAGGCCCTGAAAGGCGATCCGCTCCTGCGCCATGTCGAGCCAGTTGTGCAGATGGGTGTTCTCGGGGAACAGCTCTTTCATCTTGGCGTCGGTCTTGTAGATATCTTCCGGGTCGCCCGACAGCGCGCACCAGCGGAACGGGCCGATGCCACGGCAGAACAGCGGGCGGATATAGGCGGGGACAAAGCCGGGGAAGGCAAAGGCGTTTTCCAGCCCCTCATCCTGCGCCACCTGACGGATGTTGTTGCCGTAATCCAGCGTCGGCACGCCTGCGTTCCAGAAATCGACCATCGCCGCCACGTGTTGTTTCATCGACGCGCGCGAGGCTTTTTCAACCGACTTGGGATCGCTTTCGCGCTTGTCTTTCCACTGCGCCATGGTCCAGCCCAGCGGCAGATAGCCGTTGACCGGATCATGGGCGCTGGTCTGGTCTGTGACGATGTCGGGGCGCATGCCGCCTTCCTGCATCCGCCGATAGATTTCGGGGAAGATTTCGGCTGCGTTGCCCAGCAGGCCGACCGATTTCGCCTCACCCGCCTTGGTCCAGCGGTCGATCATTTCCAACGCTTCGTCCAGCGTCTCGGCCTTCTCATCCAGATATCTGGTGCGCAGACGGAAATCGATGCTGTCCGGGTTGCACTCGACCGCCAGACAGCAGGCCCCGGCAAAGACCGCCGCCAAAGGCTGCGCGCCGCCCATGCCGCCCAAACCGCCGGTCAGAATCCACTTGCCGGTCAGGTCGCCGTCATAATGCTGCCGCCCGGCCTCGGCAAAGGTCTCATAGGTGCCCTGCACGATGCCCTGCGTGCCGATATAGATCCACGAGCCGGCGGTCATCTGGCCGTACATCATCAGGCCCTTCTTATCGAGCTCATTGAAGTGATCCCAGTTCGCCCAATGCGGCACCAGGTTCGAGTTGGCGATCAGCACCCGAGGCGCATCCGAATGGGTCCGCACAATCGCCACCGGTTTGCCGGACTGCACCACCAGCGTCTCATCCTCTTCCAGATCCTTGAGGCTGGCGACGATGGTGTCGAAATCCTTCCACGTCCGCGCCGCGCGTCCGATGCCGCCATAGACCACCAGCTCATGCGGGTTCTCGGCCACGTCCGGGTGCAGGTTGTTCATCAACATCCGCAGCGGCGCCTCGGTCATCCAGCTTTTGGCGTTCAACTCAGGGCCTGTGGGCGGGTACACGTCACGGGTGTTTTTGCGAGGGTCAGTCATCGGGCAAGCTCCAATGCGGTGTCGTGGATAGCGTCGAGAATATCTTTCAGCCAGCGGCGCAGGCGCGTGGCATTGCGTTCGTCATAGGACCACGGTGGGCGCTCGGCGGTCAGGTATGTGGATTGGGCCAGTTCCATCTGAATGGCGTGCAGCCCCTCGGCGGGGCGGCCATAATGGCGGGTCGTCCAGCCGCCCTTGAACCGCCCGTTCAGCACTGTGCTATAGGGCGAAGAGGCCGCAAACTCATGGGCGATGGCCTCAATCTCGGGCGCGCAGGTCGTGCCGTTATTCGTGCCCAGGTTCATGTCCGGTAGCGTTCCGTCAAACAGGAAGGGGATATGACTGCGGATCGAGTGGCAATCATACAGCACCGCAACACCGTGGATCGCCTTGACCCGCGCCAGTTCGGCCTCAAGCGCGGCGTGATAGGGCGCGTGGAAGGTGGCGCGGCGCTCTGCGATTTCTGCCTCCGATGGTGGCTGATCCCAAATGTTCTGCCCGTCAAAATCCGTCAGCGGCACCAGCGTCGTGGTGTTCTGCCCGGGATAAAGCGACACGCCCGACGGGTCGCGGTTGGCATCAATCACATAGCGGTGGAAGGAGGCGCGCACGGTGGTGGCACCGGGCAGCAACCCGTCATAGAGCTGGTGGATATGCCAGTCGGTATCGTCAAGCCCCCTGCCCCGGTCGTTCAGTTTTGCCTTGATCGCGGGAGGGACATAAGTGCCGGTATGGGGCAGGCCCAGCACGATGGGGCTGTCGCCCCGCGTGACCTCAACCGGGTCGATCATGCGCCAAGCTCCGGCATGTCTATACCTGTGCCATGGGCAATCTCACCGTTCGCAATCAGGGTATAGGCGGCTTCGATATCCGGCGCGGTATAGCGGTCGTCGCCCAGGGGCGGCACCACAGCGCGCAGGCGCGCCATCACGCCCTGCAGGGTCTCGCTGGTGGGCAGCGGCGCGCGGAATTCGACGCCTTGCGTGGCGCAGAGCAGTTCGACCCCAAGAATGCGTTCAAGATTGGTCACCATCTGCCCCAGACGCCGTGCGCCATGGGCGGCCATGCTGACGTGATCCTCCTGATTGGCAGAGGTGGGTGTTGAGTCCGTGACGCAGGGATTGGCCAGATGCTTGTTCTCGCTCATCAGCGCGGCCGTCGTGACTTCGGCAATCATGAGGCCCGAGTTCAGCCCCGGATTGGGCGTCAGGAAGGGCGGCAGATCAAAGCTGAGTACCGGATCGACAATCAGCGCTATGCGGCGTTGGGCGATCGCCCCGATCTCTGCCACCGCCAGCGCGATCATGTCGGCGGCAAAACCCACCGGCTCGGCATGGAAATTGCCACCCGAGACGATCAGACCGGCCCCGGACAGGACCAGAGGGTTGTCGGTGGCTGCATTTGCCTCGATCTCCAGCGTGGTGGCCGCCTGACGCAGCACATCCATCGCCGCACCCACGACCTGCGGTTGGCAGCGAATGCAATAAGGGTCCTGAACCCGTGTGTCGCCCTCACGGTGGCTTTCGCGGATCACCGACCCGGCCAGCAGCGCGCGCATGGTGGCCCCGGCCTCGATCTGGCCGCAATGGCCGCGCAACATATGGATTTCCGGTTGCAATGGGGCCGTGGACCCCATGATCGCATCCGTGGTCAGCGCCGAAGTCACCAACGCGCTTTGTGCGGCTTGCCATGCGCCGAACAGACCTGCCAGCGCAAAAGCGGTCGAGAACTGGGTGCCGTTGATCAGCGCCAGCCCTTCCTTGGGGCCGAGTTCCACCGGGGTCAAACCGGCGGCGATCAGCGCCTTGTGGCCGGGTATCACCTCGCCACCATATTCGGCTTCACCCGCTCCCATCATGACAGCCGCCATGTGCGACAGCGGTGCCAGATCGCCCGAAGCGCCCACCGAGCCCTGCGCCGGGATCACCGGGGTGACGCCTTTGTCGAGCATGGCTTCAAGCAGGTCGATCAGTTCCAGCCGCACACCGGACGCGCCACGCCCAAGGCTGAGCAGTTTCAGCACCATCATCAGCCGCGCAACCGCGCGCGGGATCGCAGGACCGACACCACAGCAATGAGACAGGATAAGATTACGTTGCAGGGTCGCCGTATCCTCGGCGGCAATCTTGACGCTGGCCAGTTTGCCAAAGCCCGTATTGACCCCGTAAACCGCCGCCTCACCCGCCGCAGCCTCGGCAATGCGCGCCTGCGCCGCTTCGATGCCGGGGCGGCAGGCCGGGTCAAGCCGCACCGCGCATTCCTCGCGGTAAACCTGTTCCAGTTGCGCCAGCGAGACAGCGCCGGGGGTTAGTGTCAGCGGGGTCAAAACGCACCTCCGATGATGCGGGCGTGAAGCGGGTTGAAGCCGATGCGATAGGCGAGTTCCGCCGGGTGCGAGACGTTCCAGACCGCGAAATCGGCGCGCAGGCCGGGGGCAATCTGGCCGCAATCGCTCAGACCCAGCGCGCGGGCGGCGTTGGTGGTGACCCCTTGCAAGGCCTCTTCGGGCGTCATGCGAAACAAGGTGCAGGCCATGTTCATCGTCAGCAGCAAAGACGTCAGGGGGGCCGAGCCCGGATTGCAATCGGTCGCCAGCGCCATCGGCACATTGTATTTGCGCAGCAGGTCGATCGGCGGGGCCTGTGTCTCGCGCAGCGTATAGAACGCTCCGGGTAGGATGACGCCCACGGTACCTGCCTCAGCCATGGCCTGAACGCCGTCTTCATCCAGATATTCGATGTGGTCCGCCGACAACGCGCCATATGAAGCGGCCAGCTTTGCACCACCCAGATTAGACAGTTGCTCGGCGTGAACCTTGATCGGCAGACCAAGCTGCTGCGCCACATCGAACAACGGCACCAACTGGTCGGGCAGGAAGGCTATTGCTTCGCTGAACGCATCTACCGCATCGACCAGACCCTCGGCATGGGCGGCGCGCAGGGTCGGGATGCAGATTTCGGCGATGTAATCTGTGGGCCGATCGGCAAATTCCGCAGGCACTGCATGGGCACCCAGGAAACTGGTCACCACGCGCACCGGGCGGTGTTCGGGCAAAGCCCTGGCCGCGCGCAGCATGGTCAACTCGGTTTCGTGATCCAACCCGTAACCCGATTTGACCTCGATCACGGAAACGCCCTCGGCCAGCATCGCGTCGACGCGGGGTAGCGCCTGCGCGATCAGGTCATCGACACTGGCCGCGCGCGTCGCCTTCACGGTCGAGATGATGCCACCCCCGGCCCGCGCGACCTGTTCATAGCTGGCCCCGTTCAGGCGCATTTCGAATTCGGCCGCGCGATGGCCGCCATGCACCACATGGGTGTGGCAGTCGATCAGTGCTGGCGTTACCAAACGGCCCTCCAGTGAGGTTCTGGGCAGCGCCGAATACTGTGCAGGCAATTCCGTCTGAGCACCGACCCAGACAATCCGACCGCCCTGAACGGCAATCGCGGCCCCATGGATCAGCCCGTATGCGGCCTCACCCGCCATGGTCGCGGCATTCAGGTCAGTAAACAGGTGGTCGGGGGCCTGCATTCGAATCCCTCTCGTGAAATTCTCTCTTTTCTGGTACAGGTGTTTATGCTTTATGTCTATCCATAAAACCGGAGGCAAATATGACCACCATATTCGCAAACCGCGCCCTGCTGGCGGATGGATGGGCCGAAAATCTGCGGCTGGAGGTTCAGGACGGGCGCATTTTACGCCTGACGACGGACGCGGCAGCCATGCAAGGCGACACCCGCGTCGATACCTTGCTGCCCGCGCTGTCCAATCTGCACAGCCACGCCTTTCAGCGCGCGATGGCCGGGATGACCGAGTACCGTTTGGCGGGTCGCGACAGTTTCTGGACCTGGCGCGAGTTGATGTACCGCTTTACCGCGCATTTGACGCCGGATCAGGTGCAGGCCAGTGCCGCGCTGGTCTACCTTGAGATGCAGGAGGCCGGATATGCCGCAGTCGGAGAGTTCCATTACCTGCATCACCAACCCGGCGGGCAGCCCTATGACCGGCTTGCCGAACTCAGTGACCGGATCATGGCTGCCGCTGGTGAGACCGGGATCGGGCTGACTCACCTGCCGGTGCTTTACAGCTACGCGGGCGTCGGGGAAAAACCTCTTGAGGCCGGACAGGCCCGGTTCGGCAATGATGTGGACCGGTTCTGTGCGTTGGTCGATCAGTCGCGCGGCGCGCATGGCGAACTGCCACCGGACTGCCGCGTTGGCATCGCGCCGCATTCCCTGCGCGCCACCTCACCCGCCGATCTGGCGCAGGTGATCGCCGCGCAAGGCACTGGTCCGATCCACATCCACATCGCCGAGCAACCCAAAGAGGTGGCCGAAGTACAGGCCGGTCTGGGCGCGCGCCCGGTAGAATGGCTGCTGGCCAATGCCCCCGTCGATGCCAATTGGTGCCTGATCCACGCCACCCAGATGACCGAGGCCGAGACCCGCGCTATGGCCGCCAGCGGGGCCGTCGCAGGCCTGTGCCCCATCACCGAGGCCAATCTGGGTGATGGTCCGTTTAACGGCCCGACGTATCTGGCCGCTGACGGGACGTTTGGGGTCGGCTCGGATTCCAATGTGCTGATTTCTTTGACGGAAGAACTACGCACGTTGGAATATTCCCAGCGGCTGCGTGATCTGTCGCGCAATGTGCTGGTTGTGGGTGAAGGCTCGGTCGGGCAAACGCTCTATTGCGGCGCGGCCATGGGTGGCGCACAGGCTTTGGATCGCGATGCGGGCCAGATCGCCGAGGGCAAGCTGGCTGATCTGGTCGCCATAGACAGTCAAAACCCGGCGCTGTGTGCGCTGCGATCCGATCAGGTGCTGGACGGGTTGGTCTTTGCGGCCAGGGACTCGGTCGTGACCGATCTTTGGTCCGCCGGGCGGCATCAGGTGCGCAACGGTCGCCATATCCATCGCGACCGGATCATCGCCACGTACCGAACCGCGATAGAGGGGCTTTTGTCCGCGCTGTGATTAGGTTGATAGCTTTGCATCCAGATTTAATCCGGACATAATATGAATAGAGGCAGATATTAAGTGAGCAACCCGTGACCGTGCCAAAGACAATGGGCTTTCAGGACATACGCGACGAGGTTCTGAACCGCATCCAGACCCGCATCTGGCCACAAGGCAGCCTTTTGCCGACCGAGTTGGAGCTTGCAGCCGAGTTCGGTTGCGCCCGCGCCACTGTCAATCGCGCTCTGCGGGAATTGTCCGAGCAAGGGATCATCACCCGCAAGCGCAAGGGCGGCACGCGCGTCGTGACCACTCCGGTCAAGCAGGCCAAGCTGCCGATCACCGTGGTTCGCCAAACCATCGAGGATATGAATGCCGAATACCGCTATGCTCTGGTCAGTCGGACCCTGATTGATTGTCCCGCATGGTTGCAGGCCAAGCTGGGTCTGGCCGAGGGGGCTCAGGTCCTTCACCTGCACTGCATGCACCACGCCGACAACCGCCCCTTTCAGTTCGAGGAACGCTGGATCAATGTCGAGGCGGTCCCCCATGTGGTGGACGAGGATTTCCTTGCAACCGGACCCAACGAATGGCTGCTGGCCGAGGTGCCCTTTTCAAACGCGGAGATCGCCCTGTCGGCGGTTCCGGCCACGGGGCATTTGCAGGATTTCCTGTCCGTCCCGCCCGGAACGCCGCTGTTCCAGTTGGAGCGCACGACATGGTTTCAGGCCAAACCGGTGACATTCGTGCGCATGACCTTCCATCAGGGATACCAGATGCGCACCACTTACTGAGGCCAGGGCAGCGAGTAGGTTTTGACATTGGTGAAGAACTTCATCGCTTCGATGACACCTTCTTTCACACCATTGCCGCTGTCCTTTATGCCCCCGAACGGAGACATCTCAATCCGGTAGCCCGGTTGCTCCCAGATATTGCAGGTGCCGACGTGCAGCCCGTTGATATAGGCAATCGCGCGGTTCAGATCGTTTGTGCAAACGCCCGATGACAGGCCAAACGGCGTGCCATTGGAAATTGCCATCACCGCGTCGTCATCGTCGGGGACACGCAGGATGGGGATGATGGGGCCGAAGGTTTCCTCCATCACCAACGCACTATTGTAGGGCACGTGATCAACCACGATTGGGGGCAGTAAGGCCCCCTGTCGCCCGGGGTGATACAGAACTTGCGCGCCCTGCCGTTCGGCATCCATCACGCGGGTTTCAAACAGCGCCGCAGCCTCTGCATGGATCACGCAGCCCAGTTCCGTTTCCGGGTCCTGCGGGTCGCCAAAACGGATGGCTTTAGCCTTGTCCAGCACGAAGGGCACAAAACGATCTGCCACGCTGTTTTGAACCAGAATACGTTTGACGGCGGTGCAGCGTTGCCCGGAATTGCCCGTTGCCCCGGCAACCGCAATGGCCGCGGCCCGGTCCAGATCGGCGTCGCTCAGATCGTTCAGCACAATCAGCGGGTCGTTTCCGCCCAGTTCCAAGGCCTGCCGCTTGTACCCCGCCTTGGCCGCGATACTTTTGCCGACGGGAACGCCCCCGGTGAAGGTGATGATGTCGATATGGTCATTGGTGACCATCTCATCCCCGATCTCTTGCGGCCAGCCGGTGACAACCTGAAACATCTCGGGCGGTAAACCGGCCTCATACAGAATGTCGGCCAGGCTGAGCGCGGTCAGAGGGGTCAGTTCGGTCGGCTTGCAGACCATGCAATTGTTCGTCGCAATCGACGGCGCGATCTTGTGGGCGACCATGTTCAAAGGGTGGTTGAACGGCGTGATCGCACTGATCGCACGAACGGGGTCGCGCTTGGTGAAAATCTTGCGGGGCTTGCCGTTGGGGGTCAGGTCGCAGGAAAAGACCTCGGCATCATCGCGCAGCGCCTCGGCGGCGGCGAACTGAAACACATCCTGCGCCCGTTTGGTCTCATAGATCGCGTGCTGATGGCAAATCCCAAGCTCCAGCGTCAGCCATTTCGCGAGGTACTCGCGCCGCTCACCGATCAGGTCGCCTGCACGCTGCAAGATCTGACTGCGCTCATAGCGGGTCAGGTGGGGTGTGTAATTGGCGGCAATCTCGAAGGCCTGCCGAACGTGATCGACCGTGCCTGCGGGAACGGTGCCGACCACCTCGTTCGTGTAGGGATAATGAACCGGAATGGTGGCCTCAGAGAACACCACCTGCCCGCCGATGCGCATGCCTTCGTTCCGAATGTCCATTGCCATCTGCCTACCCCAATTGCCACGGGTCAACGGATAGAACTGCCCTCCGGCCTGCGTCAACAATGGGTTTCGAGAAAACTCAGGCTCGGGCAAGCGCGGGGCGCTGCCCCTGATGGGCGGGAAGCTCGGACCGATAGGTCGGAATAACCCCAACGGGCGGCTTTTCCCGGATATACTCCCCTATTCGCGCCAACATCGGTTTTCTCGGGCAATTGGGGCGTGTGGCAGCCCCCAGATCGCGCAGATGGCCGGGCGCGTCGAACGGAATAAAGCACAACGGCCAGTTGTCGCGCTTGAATTGTTCGGCCGCCAAAGCCGAGACAATGGTGCAGTCATCCGAATGGCAGATATGGCGGCAGATCGTTTCGAACCGCAGGGCAGTCAGGTCAAAGCGCTTGCTGATCCGGGTTGAGGGGTCATGTTTGGGCAACCGCTCCTCAAGCTCATAGCCAAAACTGTGCGGCAGGCGGATGAAGTCATGCGGCGGCACGTCTTCCGGTGCGATCGAGGGTAAGGTGCACAGCGGATGCCCCTGCCGCAGCGCCAGAAACAGCGGCTCGGACCAGATCGAGGTGAAATCCAGCGCGGCACTGTTGTTGATCTTGGCCACCAGAGCCATGTCCAGCGCATGATCTTCGACCATCTGCAGCATATTCTGCGGCAGGTCTTCGATCATGGTGACACGCATGCGCGGGAACAGCGTGTTAAACAGTTCCGAGAAATACTGCGTCAGATAGGGGGCCAGCGTGGGGGTCATGCCGATGGTGAAGGGCACAGCCTCGGGGTCGCGGAACTCGGTCGCGGTATCGCGGATCTTTTGCGCGTCGGCCAGAATGCGCGCTGCGATGTCCACGATCCGCGCACCGCAGGCGGTAGGGCGTACCTCGTTGTTCAGCCGCAGGAACAATTCAGTGCCAAGCTCGTTCTCAAGCTTCTTGATCTGGTTGGACATCGCCGGCTGAGACACGTTGCACGCCTGCGCGGCCTGACTGAACTGACCGTGTTTGGCAATCGCAAGGGCATATTCCAGATCACGGATATTCATTTTGGCAAACGTCACAATTGGAAATGGGAACACTCATGCCGTCAAAATACGCCTGAGGGGCCGGATTCAGAAGACCTGCGCCCGAAATCCGGGGGGATAAACGCTCACTTCCGTTAACAAATCTGTCAACTTTCGAAAATGAATAGGGCAAACCGCGTGGCGTGTATGCGTGAAGCGCCTTGTTTTTCGGGGTTTGAAGGTTTCAGACCTCACGCGTTTTGTGACTATTTGCATCGGTTATAGCCCCGATTTGGATCATGAATTTCCGCTGCCTCGGGGTGGGGCCTACTCCTTTGATGCGTCGGCTGCCCAAGCATTCGGGCCGCCTGCACCACGCAACAAACCTGACGGAGTGACCCATGCTGTCCCAATTCGTAGAAAGCCTGCGCGCCCGTCTCTTGACCACGTCAACCTTGGCGCAAGAGACGACCCGCGACGGCCAAACCCTTTTCAACAACTTCTTCCAGAGCACTGTGGTCGATGACACCCCCGCTTTTGTTCTGGCCAATGATTTCTCGCGCCTGCTGAACTTTGGCGAGATCGTCACCAACAACGCCGTTGCCGCTGTTCAGGCGCAGGGGCAGGATGTTGACATCTTCAACTTCCGCTCGGGCGTGATCGACGCCAATAGCGGCCCTGATGCGCTGGCAACCGGCGTTCAGGTCACCGGCAGCGCCGCTGTCCGCAACTTTGGTGCAATCTCGGGCGACTTCAACGGTGTTCAATTCCTGGGCGCAGACAGCTCGGGCAGCCTGGACAATTTCCGGGGCGGCGTGATCAGTTCCGACAGCCGCGCGGTGGACATCCAAGGTCAAGGCATCGATTTGCGCAACTTCGGCGACATCGTCGGCACTGGCGACCAGCGCAATGGCACGATCTACACCAACAGCACTGCCGAGGATATCTCGATCTCGAACTTCGCGGGCGGGACCGTGGATGCCGGTGAGGGCAATCTGGGCGCAGGCGTTTCGCTTCAGATCGGGGATGAGATCGGCGACCGTGTGGAAACCGATGTGTTCAACGGCTTTGGCGCGACCATTCAGGGCCGGGGTCAGGCGGCGTCGAACACCGCGCTGGCGGGCGACGGTATCCGCATCGACAATGGCGCCGAAGGCACCATTCTGGACACTGAGATCGTCAACAGCGGCCTGATTTCTTCGGAAAGCACCCAAGGCACCGCTGCTGGTATCCGTATCGCTGACGGTGCAAACACCGAAGGCGAGATTCTGAACACCTCGACCGGTGTGATCGAAGGCGCTGCAAATGGCCTGTATATCGGTCAGGGCGCGCATGATCTGGACGTTCTGAACTTTGGCACCATTCAGTCGGACAGCCGCGCGGTGAATATCGATGGCACGGGTGTCAACCTGATCAACGGCGGCGACATCCTCGGCACCGACGATCAGCGCAACGGCACTGTTTATGCCGATGGCACAGCCGACGACTTCTCGGTCAACAACCTGGCCACCGGGACCATCGACGCGGGCGAGCACAATCAGGGCTCGGGCTTTGGCGTCGAAATCGGCGGGGCCGCAGATGGCGCGAACTCGTTCACGCTGGACAATGCCGGGACAATTCAGGGCCGTGGCAATGCCGCAGCGGGGACAAACGCTGCCGGTGACGGTATCCGGATCGGCAATGTTGGCAATGTCGGCACCACCGACGCGATCATCAACAACACTGGCACCATCGACTCGGAAGGGGCAAACGCAACTGTTGCGGGTGTGCGTTTCGTCAACGGTGTTTCGTTCCAGGGTGAGTTCAACAACTCGGGCGATATCTCGGGCGTTCAAAACGGTGTCTATTTCGGCAACCCCGTTGCAGGCGAAGGCGCAGATCACACCGGCGGTGTGTTCAACAACCTGGAAGGCGGAACCATTTCGTCGGACAGCCGGGCGTTCAACATCGATGGCATTGGCCTTGAGGTGAACAACGCCGGTGAAATTATCGGCACTGACAGCCAGCGCAACGGCACGGTCTACGCTGACGGCACCGCGCAAGACTTCACCTTCAACAACCTGGAAACCGGTGTTGTGGACGCAGGCGAAGGCAACGAAGGTTCGGGCTTTGGCGCTGAGATTGCAGGCGAGAATTCGTTCGAGCTGAACAATGCCGGCACAATCCAGGGCCGTGGCAACGCCGCCGCAGGCACCAACGCAGCCGGTGACGGTATCCGCATTGGCAATGTCGGCAACGCCGGGACCTTCTCGGGCACCATCACCAACGCGGGCGTGGTCGCCTCGGAAGGGGCTAACGGTACCGTCGGTGCATTCCGCGCGGTGAACAACGTCAACTTCCAGGGTCAGTTGATCAACGAAGAAGGCGGTCTGTTCGAAGGTGGCCAGAACGGTGTGTACTTTGGCACCGGCGACCACACAGGCGGTTCCTTTGTGAACCGAGGCACCGTCACCTCGGACAGCCGTGCGGTGAACATCGATGGTGAAGGGCTGGAGGTTGTCAACGAAGGCGAAATCCTGGGTACCGGCAACCAGCGCAACGGGACTGTCTACGCTGATGGCACCGCCGACAACTACACCTTCAACAACTCCGGTGTGGTGGATGCAGGTGAAGGCAACAACGGGTCTGCCGTTTCGCTGCAAACTGGTGACGTCTCGGGCGATGTGGTTTCGGCCGCGATCCTGAACGAAGGCACGCTGCAAGGTCGTGGCGACGCGATCGAAGGCAATCAGGTCGGCGACGGTCTGCGCCTGTTCACCAGCCAGGATGATGCCTCTTTCGCCGGTGTTGTTGTCAACGAAGGCCTGATCGCAGGGTCCGAGGACTCGGACGCGGCAGCCGGTATTCGTATCGATGGCGGCCTGAACCTGCTGGGTGCGATCCTGAACGAAGGTGAGATTCGCGGCACGGTCAATGCAATCGACGCCTCGGACGCAGCCAGCGTGACCATCGTCAACGACGACGAAGGTGTGATCAACGGCAACGTTCTGCTGAGCGATGGCGACGACATCTTTGTCGATCTGGGTACCACCAACGGTGACATCGTTGGCGGCGCAGGGGATGACGTGCTGATCGCAGGCGATGGGGACAATGTTCTGACCGGCGGTCTGGGCAATGACTTCATCGACGGTGGCGACGGCATCGACACAGCCGATTTCTCGGATCTGGATGTCGCGGTCGAGGTTCGTCTGGACGCCAACGGCAACGGCACCGCCACACGCGATACGGGCTTCAACATCTCGGTCGTCGATGCGGTTGTCGCAGCACCGGGTCAGTTCGGGTCGGCTATCGAAGATGGCGCTCAGTTCGTGGAACAAGCGGTTCAGGGCAACCTGTACTACAACATCCACACCTCTGAGTTCCCGGGCGGTGAAATCCGCGGGCAACTGCTGGTCGATAGCGACGTGACCGAGAACGGCATCCGTACCGTATCTCTGAGCGGCGGTCTGGACGCGGCGCAAGAGCCTGGGCCGACCTCGGACAGCGACGCCACTGGTGACGCAACCGTTGTCATCACCCAGAACCTAGCGACAGGCGAGGTCACCTATTCTAGCGAACTCAGCGTTGTGGGTCTGAACGAAGCCGACCTGAACACGCCGATCCCGGGTGTTGTCTCTGCCATCCACCTGCACAATGCACCGGCGGGCGCGAATGGCCCGGTCGTGCAGGACACGCTGGTGGACGCGGGCGCCACGCTGGACGTCAATGCCGTGGGTGGCATCGGTGTCATCGGTCAGGACGTCATCGAGAACCAGATCGAGACAGACATCCTGCAATCCATCGAGAACGTCATCGGCTCGGACGATGGTGATGTGATCTTTGGCAGCGATCTGTCCAACGTTCTGAACGGTGGCGAAGGCGACGACCTGCTGAACGGTGAGGGTGGCGATGACATCCTGATCGGCGGCGCAGGTGCAGACACCTTCTCGTTCGGTTCGAACTTCGGCAACGACGTGATCCAGGACTTCGAAGTTGGTCTCGACCAGCTCCAGTTCGGTGACTTCGGTCCGGACTTCGGCGGCGCGCTGAGTGTCGCGCAGGATGGCAACGACGCTGTCATCTCGTTCGGAGGCGAAGGCTCGGTCCGTCTGGCCGGTGTCAACAGCACCGACCTGAGTGACGACGACTTCGTCGCGTAACCAACTCCAATCGGGGCGGCCCTCGGGTCGCCCCGTTTTTGATCAACCGGAAAGGGCTATCCGATGTTCAAGAAATCCAACCCCGTCGAAACCGCTTGGGCCGCGCTGCGCAAAGGCTTTGTCGCCGTCGCGCTGTTCAGCCTGTTTCTGAATCTGCTGATGCTGGCCGGGCCGCTTTACATGCTTCAGGTCTATGACCGTGTACTGACCAGCCAGAACATTGACACGCTGATCGCACTGACCCTGCTGTTGGGCGGCGTGTTTGTCGTGATCGCCTGCCTCGACCTGATGCGGATGCGCATCCTTGGCCGTCTTGCCGCCCGGTTCGAGATGTCTGTCGGCGCCCCAGTCCTTGGTGCGGCCATGCGCCGCCGGGTTCAGGGCCACGGTCAGGCCGGTGAAAATCTGGTCGAAGACGTCAACGGATTTCGCGAATTCATTTCGGGCAGCACCCTGACTGCCTTTTTTGATGCGCCATGGATCCCGATCTATCTGCTGGTCCTTTACGTCTTGCACCCGCTGCTGGGTCTGTTGGGGCTGGCCGGAGCCGTAACCCTGACCCTCATGGCGCTGATCAACAACGCCCGCGCCCATACTCCGATGCAAAACGCCGCGCAGGCGCGGGGACGGTCGGATGCGTTGTTCGACACCAGCGACCGCAACGCGGAACTGGTCCATGCGCTGGGGATGAAATCCGATCTGGTGCGCCGCTGGACCGCGCTGCAGATCGATGCGCACAGGCACAAGACCAAGGCCGCTGACCGGATCGCCAGCTTTTCGGTCATGTCCAAAACCATTCGCATGGGCCTGCAATCCGCGATTCTCGGACTGGGGGCCGCCCTTGCGATTACCGGCGAATCCACCGCAGGCGTGATGATCGCCGCCACAATTGTTCTGGCCCGCGCCCTGTCGCCCATCGACCAGTTGATCGGCCAATGGCGCGGCTTTCTGGCGGCGCGCGGGTCCTATGCCAAGATCAAGGCCCTGACCGACGAATTTGCCGAGACCCCGCCCAACCTGCATCTGCCCCGCGCGTTCAAATCCCTGAACGTCCGCATCGCGCAGGCCGGGCCGCCCCGCGCCATCAACGCCACGATCCGATCGATCGATTTCGCCCTGGACGCGGGCGATGTGCTGGCGGTCATCGGCCATAGCGGCTCGGGCAAGACCACGCTGGGCAAGATGCTGGCGGGCATCTGGCATCCGCAACGGGGCGAGGTTCTGCTGGACGGCAGCCCGATGGCCAAATGGAATGCCGAGGATCTGGGCAAGCAGATCGGCTATCTGCCACAAGACGTTGAGCTATTCGACGGAACGATCCGCGAAAACATCGCGCGCTTCTCGGTCGCCATCGACGATGCCGAGGTTCTGCGCGCCGCGCGCGAGGCGGGCATTCACGAGATGATCAACGCCCTGCCCGACGGCTATGAAACGCGCATCGGTCAGGGATTCTTCCTGTCCGGCGGTCAGAGGCAACGTCTGGCACTGGCCCGCGCGCTCTATGGCGATCCGTTTGTACTGGTCCTGGACGAGCCCAATTCCGATCTGGATGCCGAAGGCGAACACGCATTGCGTGAGGCTATTCTGGCCGCTCAGGCGCGCGGTGCCATTGCCATCGTGATGACCCATCGCCCCGCCACCCTTCAGGCCGCAAACAAGGTCATGGTCATGCGCAACGGGGCCCAGACTCAGTTTGGTGACAAAGAGGATGTGCTGAAGGTCAACCGCCGCAACGTATTGGAGACGCAAGCGAAATCCACACCCCAGCCCGCCCCCGCACCCCAAGTCACAGGAGCCGCACAATGAGACAGCTTGTTCCACACACCCAATCGCAGACTACTCTGACCCTGAATGACGGGCAGATGATCGACATCACCGACACATCGCCCGGTATTGCGCGCTATGTCCTGTTTGGACTTTTGGCAATGGTGGCTTTTGGGGCTGGTAGCGTCTACTGGGCATTTGCCTCGAAACTCGACGGGGCGGTGGTGGCCCCGGCCTCTTTCGTGGTCGAAGGTGACCGCAAGACGGTCGAGCATCTGGATGGCGGCATCATCCGCTCGATCCTGATCGCGGACGGGGATTTTGTCGAACAGGGGCAACCTCTGATCCGGCTCGACAGCACTGAGATTGATGTCGACCTGAACGTGCTGGGCAGCCAATTGGGAGGGCTGTCGGTCCGCCGCGCGCGGTTGATCGCGCAGATGACGGGCGAGGCCAGCTTTGACGAGGCCGCAGCCCTTGCCCAGTTCTCGGCCAACGTGAACCGTCTGCACTGGTTCCCGGCCTATCTGACCCAGAAACAACTGTTCGACGCCGAAGCCCGCGCCCGACGGACCGAGGCCGACATCAATGCCCAACGCATCACAGGGCTGCGCGATCAGATCGCCGGGCTGGCCGAACAGCGCCTGAGCACCCAAAACCAGATCTCGATCACGCAGGTCGAATTGGACAACCTGCAGGGTCTACTGGACAAGGGTCTGGTTGCCGCAACCCGTGTCAGCGCCCGGCAGATCGAGCTTGAGCGTCTTTCGGGCGTCGATGCCTCGCTTCGGACGCAGATTGCGCAGGCTGAGAACCAGATTCATGAGCTACAACTGACCCTGCTCAGCCAGCAAAAGCTGCGCGATGAGGTCATTGCCGGTGAACTTGCGGTGGTCGAGGCGCAACTGGACCTGATCCGCCCGCAATATGCAGGCACCGCCGAACGGCGCAGCCGGATCGAGCTTGTGGCCCCGGCCAGCGGGCGCGTGGTGAACCTGACCGCCTCGACCACTGGCGGTGTGATCCGGCCGGGTGAGCATATCATGGACATTGTTCCCGCCGACCAAGCCCTGATCGTCGAAGCGCGGGTGAAGACCGCTGACATCGACAAGCTGCATGTCGGACAATCCACGCGCATCCGCCTGTCGGCCTTTGCGCAGGCCGATGTGCCCGAAGCCCATGGCCAGATCTTCGATATATCAGCGGACGTGCTGGAGGATGAACGGACGGGCGAGCCCTATTACCAGGCCCGCGTCAGGCTGGATGCGGATCAACCCGCGCCGGTTACCGCGCTCGATCTGGTTCCGGGCATGCCTGCCGATCTGTTCGTCAATACCGGCGAGCGCACGGTGATCGCCTATCTGGCGCAACCCATCAGCGACCGGCTGGCACGAACTTTCATCGAATAAAGGATTTCCAAAGACCTGTGCCTTAGACCCAATACTTACCGAGTGCCATTTTAATGAGTGAAGGATGGCCTGCACCGCAAGCCCCGGTGCAGGCCATCAATTTTCAGGCACCATAGCGGGCCAGGAACATATCCACGGCATGCAGCGCGACTTCGTCAATCTCGGCCTGGCTGAACTCTTTCTGGATGCCAAAGGCAGCGCGCACCCACAGCCGAACCTTGCACAGTTCGGCAAATTGCTCGGCGGCAATCTGGACATCTTCAATGGCAAGTTCCCCTCTGACAACGGCCTTTTCCAGGTACTCGGCAATCTTGCGTTGCCCGTTCTGAGGTCCGGCCTCATAAAACGCCTGCCCCAGTTCCGGGAACCGATCGCGTTCTGCGACACAGACCCGGAAGACCTGTTGATTAAAGTCCGACACAAAAAACCCGACCAACTGTGTTGCGGTGATGGTCAACACCTCACGTGCTGGCTTGGTTTCATCGATCATCGACAGAACACGCTCGGCCATAAGGCGGCACTCGGTCTGGGCCACCTCGACAAACAAAAGCCGCTTGTCCGGGAAATAGCTGTACAGGGTCGCCTTGGACACACCCGCCGCACGGGCGATGTCGTCCACACTTGCGCCTTCGAACCCATCCGCCATGAAAACCTCTCGGGCCCCGCGCAGAACCTGGTCGAATTTTCGGCCGGTGCGCAGGATGGTAGCGGTCTGGGTCATGTCGTCTCCTGATGCTTGAGGTGGTCCGAGTTTATAAACCGTTCGGTTCAGATACAAGGATTCTTGGCCATTGCGCGCAGTTTGACGTCACGATCCTGTGAAATCCGGCACTCCCAGCACGGTCACCCCTGTCCCAAGACCGGGCTTGCAGCAGGCCCAAACCATGCTAGGACAAGACCCATGGTCGAGGTCTTTCTGCGCACGCTGCCCTTCTTTGCGATCATCGGCCTGGGCTATTGGGCCGGGCGCACCCGGTTTTTCTCGGCCGAGGCCACCGCCTATCTGACCAAGTTCGTGTTCTTTTTCGCACTGTCGGCAATGCTGTTCAGGTTCGCAGCCACCCTGCCCTTTGCCGAGATTTTCAACGGCCGCCTGATCATCGGTTACCTGATCGGAACGCTGGCGGTCTATTCCCTTGCCACCTTTGTCGCGTGGTTGCGCGGCATGGACATCCCCACCGCAGCGGTCGAGGCGCAATGTGCCGCCATTGGCAATGTCGGATTTCTGGGCCTGCCGATGCTGGCCCTGCTGCTGACCGAGGCCGCAATTGGCCCGGTGATGCTGGTGCTGGCGGTTGATCTGGTGGTGTTTTCCTCACTGATTGTCATACTGATCAACGGTGGGCGGGACGGGAAACTGACCCCTTCAACGCTGCGCCTGATCGGGATCGGATTGCTAAAAAACCCGATGATCGTGTCCATTTCCGCCGGTCTGATCTGGTCAGCCTTGCAAGTGCCGGTACCCGGCCCCCTGAATGATTTCCTGACCATTCTGGGCGGGGCCGCAACGCCCGGCGCGCTGTTCGCCATCGGAGCCTCTCTGGCCGGAAAATCCGCCGAGCGCGTCCACATCGCCGCCTGGCTCAGCTTTTGCAAACTGGTCATCCATCCCGCCTGCGTGGCCGTGGCCGTAATATGGCTGGTGCCCGTCGAAGCCTTTCCGGCGGCGGTCGCAATCGCTGCGGCGGCACTGCCCGTGGCGGGCAATGTCTACATGCTGGCCGCGCATTATAATGTCGCTCCGCACCGCGCGTCAGCCGCGATTTTGTTGTCTACTGTGGCCAGCATCCTGACCGTCCCCGTGGTCATTGCCTGGGTCGGCACCTTCTGATCTTCACCTTTTCGAAAAATACGCGCGACGAAGGTGCCCGGACTTTACGTAGGGGCCTTGGACCGTTAGCCATGGGCGAACCCTAACGTAAGGAAAAGACCTGATGGAAACCCTTTCGGAAAATGCCTGTTTCGGTGGCGTGCAGGGCGTCTACCGCCATGCTTCGACCGCGTGCCAATGCGACATGACCTTTGGCCTGTTTCTTCCGGCCGAGGCAAAGGACGGCCCGGTTCCGATCCTGTGGTATCTGTCGGGCCTGACCTGCACCCATGAAAACGCGATGACCAAGGCGGGGGCGCAAGCCTGGGCTGCTGAACAGGGCATCGCAGTCATCTTCCCCGACACCTCGCCGCGCGGCGAAGGCGTGGCCGATCACGAGGATTACGATCTGGGCCAGGGTGCCGGGTTCTATGTGAACGCTACGCAATCCCCCTGGGCCCCGCATTTCAACATGTGGGATTATGTGGCCGAGGAGTTGCCCGCCTTGGTGGCCGAGAATTTTGCCATCGACATGGACCGTCAAGCCATCACCGGTCATTCGATGGGCGGCCACGGTGCGCTGACGCTGGCGATGAACCTGCCGGGACGTTTCCGGTCGGCGTCGGCCTTTGCGCCGATCTCGAACCCCACCGGGGCCGAATGGGGCCGCAAACAACTGAGAGCCTATCTGGGCGATGACGAAGCGGCCTGGGCGAAACATGATGCGTCCCTGCTGATGAAGGAAAAGGGGTTTGATGGCCCGATCCTGATCGACACCGGTGCAAGCGACCAGTTCATC
Organism: Ruegeria sp. H7; assembly: GCF_056532945.1. Taxonomy (NCBI): domain Bacteria; kingdom Pseudomonadati; phylum Pseudomonadota; class Alphaproteobacteria; order Rhodobacterales; family Roseobacteraceae; genus Ruegeria; species Ruegeria sp. H7. The sequence continues at coordinate 112,560 of NZ_JBQFNZ010000005.1, read as the reverse complement.
GACCTGCTGCGCCCCGAAGCGCTGGCCGCCGCCATCGCCGAGCGTCGCCAGCAGGCCACTTATCGCCTGCAACCGGGCTATGATCATTCCTATTTCTTTGTGTCCACCTTCATGGAAGACCACATCACCTTCCATGCCGAAGCGCTGTACGGAGACTGAGGCATGACCGATTATGACTACGACCTGATCATCATCGGGTCCGGTCCCTCGGGGCGGTCCGCCGCGATTCAGGCCGGTAAGCTGAAGCGCCGCGTGTTGGTGATCGACCGCAAGGATCGGTTTGGCGGCGTGTCGGTCCATACCGGAACCATCCCGTCGAAAACCCTGCGCGAGACGGTGCTGAACCTGTCCGGCTGGCGCGAGCGCAGCTTTTATGGGCGGTCCTATCGCGTCAAGGACCAGATCCGCGCCGAAGACCTCAAGGCCCGTCTGCATATGACGCTGGATCATGAGGTCGATGTGCTGGAACACCAGTTCAATCGCAACCACGTGGAAACCCTGAACGGGTTGGCCTCGTTCGTTGGCCCGCATGAGATCGAAGTTGCCACCGATGCCGGTGAGAAAACGCGCCTGACCGCAGCCAAGTTTCTGATCGCCACCGGAACCAAAACCTATCGCCCCGATTATGTGCCCTTCAACGGCAAGACCGTCGTGGATGGTGACGATTTTCTTGAGATGGCCGAGATTCCACGCTCGCTGGTCGTCATCGGGGCTGGGGTGATCGGGGTGGAATACGCCACCATGTTCTCGGCGCTGGATGTGCGGGTGACGTTGATCGAACCACGGGAAACCTTCCTCGATTTCATCGACAGCCGGTTGATCCACGATTTCACCCATCAGATCCGCGAGAACGGTGTCGATCTGCGGCTGGGCTCTGCGGTCGAGAAAATCGAAGACACCGGCGACCACGTTGAAGTCACGCTGGAAAACGGGCGGCACGTCCGGGCCGAGATGCTGCTGTTTGCAGCGGGCCGCATGGGCGCGACCTCGGCGTTGAATCTGGACGCGGTCGGGCTGGAAACAGACCACCGCAACCGGATCAAGGTGGATCGCAAGACCTATCAAACCTCGGTGCCGCATATCTACGCAACCGGCGATGTGATCGGGCACCCCTCGCTGGCCTCTACGTCTTTGCAACAGGGTCGGGTCGCCGCCTGTCACGCGCTGGAAACACCGACCTTGCCTGAGAGCCCCTGGTATCCTTATGGCATCTATTCGGTACCCGAGATTTCCACCTGCGGCATGTCCGAGGAGGAGTTGCAGGAGCGTGGCATTCCCTATGAGGTCGGCGTGGCGCGGTTCCGCGAAACCTCGCGCGGGCATATCATGGGGTTGGAACATGGCATGCTGAAGATGCTGTTCTCGCTGAAAACCCGCCGGGTTCTGGGCGTGCAGATCGTCGGTGAAGGCGCGACCGAGCTGATCCATATCGCGCAGGCCGTGCTGAACCTGAAAGGCACCGTGGACTACTTTGTCCAGAACACGTTCAATTATCCAACGCTGGCCGAAGCCTACAAGATCGCCGGTCTGGATGCGTTCAACCGGATGCCGATCCCGGAAGAGTTCAAGGTGAAAAAGAAGCCAGCGGCGACGAAAGAGGCAAAGAAGGCGTGACAACGCTCTATATCGATGGCGATGCCTGCCCCGTGAAGGCCGAGGCCGAGCGGGTGGCGACCCGGCACAAGGTTCCGATGGCGCTGGTGTCGAATGGCGGACTGCGGCCTTCGGCAAACCCTTTGGTGCAGGTGGTCATTGTCTCGGAAGGGGCTGATGAGGCCGACAAGTGGATCGCCGAACGCTGCGGGCCGGGAGATGTGGTGGTCACATCCGACATCCCCTTGGCCGCAAAATGTGTCGAGGCCGGCGCGCGCGTACTGCGCCCCAATGGCGAGGCGTTCACCGCCGCCAATATTGGTCAGCAACTGGCGATGCGCGACCTGATGGCCGACCTGCGCGCGGCAAACCCGTTGGGTGCAGGGGGCGGCGGCAAACCCTTCGGCAAGGCCGACCGGTCCCGGTTTCTGGACGCCTTGGAACGGGAACTGAGAGCGGCAAAACGGGCATAGCCCTCCCGCCCGTCGGCGATGCATCAAGGATGCATCTTCTCCGGTTGGGCCGGGCAGCGCTGCGCGCTGCGGTTGGTGCTTGAACTTGAACGCCGGGCTTGGTTCAGTCGGCGCGGCAGGAAATTGAAGCAGGAACACAACATGCCCATCCAAGCGGTCATTTTCGACATCGGCAATGTACTGATCGAATGGCAGCCCGAGCGCTACTATGACCGCGTGATCGGAGAGGATCGCCGCCGCGCGATGTTCGACGAGGTCGATCTGCACGGCATGAACGATCTGGTGGATCAGGGCCATCACTTCACCGATACGATCTACAACTGGGCCGAGAAATATCCCAATTGGCGAAACGAGATTCGCATGTGGCACGACAAATGGATCGAGCTTGCCGCGCCAGAAATTCCGCATTCGGTCCGGTTGCAGCGGGCGTTGCGCGCCAAGGGCGTGCCCGTTTTTGCGCTGACGAATTTCGGTGTGCAGAATTTCGACTATGCCACCACCGTTTATCCGTTTCTGAACGAGTTTGACCGGCACTATGTCTCGGGCCGGATGAAGATGGTGAAGCCCCATGTGCCGATCTATGCGCAGGTCGAGGCCGATTGTGGTCTACCGCCCGAGACATTGCTGTTCGCGGACGACCGGATCGACAACATCGAAACCGCGCGGTCCCGTGGTTGGCAGACGCATCACTTCACCGGCCCGCAAGGCTGGGCGGACCGCCTGGTGGCCGAAGGCTTGCTGACCGAAGAAGAAGCCCGCTAGGCTGCAGCGGGTGTTGCGCCCCGGTTTTCGCGGATCGGCAGGTGGACGATGGCACTGAACGCTCCGACCGCGACGCCGATCCACCAGACCATGGTGTAGTCGCCATAGACGTCATACATCCGCCCGCCCAGCCAGACACCCAGGAACCCTCCGATCTGGTGGCTGAGGAAGATGAAGCCATAAAGCGTGCCCATGTAGCGCAGCCCATACAGATGCGCGACAAGGCCCGAAGTCAGCGGCACCGTAGCCAGCCAGAGCGATCCCATGACGATTGAGAAGACGATCACCGAGGTTGGCGTGATCGGCATCAGAATAAACGCCGCAGCCGCGAGGGTTCTGGCTGTGTAGATCGCGGCGAGCAGGTATTTCTTGGGGAAATGATTGCCCGCCCAGCCCGCCAACAGCGTACCGCCGATATTGGCAAGACCCACAAGCGAAATCGCCACCGCACCCAAGGCAGAAGTGGTGGTAATGCCCAGCGAATGCAGAACACCCCCGGGTTGGATGGGGCCGCACATCTCGGTCACGAAAGCCGGGAAATGGGCGGTGATGAAGGCCAGTTGATAGCCGCAACTGAAAAAACCCAAGAAGATCAAAGCGTAGGATGGGTCCCGGAAGGCGCGGCCCAGGATCTGGCTCATGCTTTCTTCCAGCTCGGCCTTGCTGACCGGTTGCGGCGCGCGCATGAAGGGCAGCGTCAGAACAAGCGCAAGGATCGCAACGGCGAACACGATAAACACCTGTTGCCACGGCAGGAAGGTGAGCAACCATTCCGCAGTTGGCGCGCCGATCACCTGACCAAAACTGCCCGCAGCAGTCACAATCGCCAGAGACATCGACCGGTTCTTGTCGGATGAGGCGCGGCCAACCACAGCCAGAACAACGCCGAACCCGGTTCCCGCGATACCGAAGCCCACCAGCCATGCATACATCTGGTGCCCGAAGGGCGTGATCGACCAGGCCGACAGAACCATGCCTGCGGCATAGGTCAATGCACCGAGGATGATCGCCTTTCGATCACCGATCTTTTCGGCAATCGCGGCAAAGATCGGTTGCCCAATGCCCCAGGCCAGGTTCTGGATCGCAATGGCCAGGGAAAAATCGGTGCGCAGCCAGCCGAACTCATCCGCAATCGGGATCTGAAACACCCCGAACGAGGCGCGGACGGCGAAGCTGACCGTGATGATGATACACCCCACGATCAGGATCGGATTCAACAGTCGGGCGGATTGCGGCATGGGGACCTCGGGGCGCATTGATCCGGCAGACGTTAGCGGATTCAGACGGCCCGTCAATTCAACAGATTTGCGGTTACGCATCAGAAATATTGATGCGCTAATCAACCTCGAAAGCAAAGGGCCGTCTGGTCGCGAATTACAGGCGGCCAAGTCGGACGACAGGGTCTAGACGGGCTTTCTAAGGTTCAATGTCGCCAAGGTCTCGCCCATCGTATGGTGCCACCGCTCTCGCAGCATGTGGTTCTCGGTGCGTCTCAGGTTCATGGATTTCAGAAGCTCGAACCGTTTCGGATCATCGCCCCCGAACGAGGCGGTCACGCGGGGCCACCAATAATCGACCGAGCTTTGCATCGCGTCTGCCTCGCCCGCCGCGATCAGCTTGGTTGCGCCTTCCAAGGCCAGATCGCCGTGGTTCGCCTCGATAGGCGCGACGATCCGGAAAGCCTCGGCCAGCGGCTGATACGAGATCGTCGAAAACTCAGCCAGTTGCTCGGCGACGGCGCGGCTCATCAGCAGGTTCATGACGACGGCATCTGTCCAGCCGCTGATCGGGTAGTTGAACACCGCAAGGCGCATGTCGTGTTTGCTGCGGGTCGCGCCAATATCGGCATCACGGTCCAGACGCGCGGTCCAGGGGTGATGGGTGGCGTATCTTTCGGTGTCCGCCCCGAACTCACCCATGATCTTCAGGACGCGATCCGCGTTGTCGGTTTTTTCAAGCACGATCTTGGCGGCCGCGATGCGTTCCTTGATGCCCGGCCCCTGATTGATGATGTCGGCAAACCCCGCGGCCCCGGCCAGTTCGCTATCCACGAAAGTGGCCATCAGCTTCATCAGTTCGGCCCGGTATCGCGGCGGGACATTGGTTGGATTGGTCAGCACCCCGCCTGCGGCCAGATAGCTGTCGAGTGTCATGGTATCGCTCATCAATCCTCTCCTGTCACTGATCGTAGTCGACGACGACGCGGTCGGTCACCGGATAGGCCTGACAGCTTAGGACATAGCCCTTTTCGACCTCGTAATCCTCAAGCGCGTGATTGGCGAGCATTTCGACCTCGCCCTCGAGCACGCGGCAGCGGCAGGTGGAACAAACTCCTGCCTTGCAGGCGTATGGCGCGTCCATGGCGTTTTCCAGCGCGGCCTCAAGAATGGACTGATCCTTGGGTAGGGTCATGGTCTGAGTGGCCCCGTCCAGCGTGATCGACGCACTGGTCTGGTTGGCCTGCGTGCCCGCCTGCGCCGCGCTTGCCTTGCGCTTGGCCCGTCCCGGTTGGGCGCTGGCGAAAAGCTCGAACTTGATCTGGCTGTCTTCCAGCCCGTGGTCGCGCAAAGCGGCGGCAATCCCCAGCATCATCGGTTCCGGTCCGCAGATAAAAGCGGTGTCCACGTTTGTGATATCGATCCAATGCTTGAAAAGCTGGCCGCATTTGTCCTGCGTGACCAGACCGGTGAACAAATCGATCTCTTGCGCGTCTGCTTCGAGGATGTGGATCACGTTCAGGCGGCCCATATAGAGGTTTTTCAGGTCCTCCAGTTCTTCCCGGAACATGATCGTGTTGATGCCTTTGTTGGCATAGATCAGCGTGAAACGGGATTTGGGCTCGCGGGCCAGCGTGGTTTTCAGAATCGACAGAACCGGCGTGATGCCCGAGCCGCCGGCAAAGCCAAGATACTGTTTCTGCGCATCTGCATCGATGGGCGCGTGGAAGCTGCCCATTGGTGGCATCGCCTGCACGACGTCGCCAACGGTAAGTTCTGCATTGGCCCAGCTTGAAAAGGCACCGCCCTCGACGCGTTTGATACCAACCTGCAAAACACCGTCATCCTTGCCCGCGCAGATCGAATACGATCGGCGCAGTTCCTCACCGTCAAAATCACGCCGGAACGTCAGATACTGACCGGCAGTAAAGTCGAACTGATCCGCCGCACCGTTTACCGGCTCAAGTGTCACCACAACCGCATCGCGGATGGTCTTGTGGATGTCGGTGACTTTCAGATCATGAAAACGTGCCATCCGGTGCTCCTCCTCAGATGCACTTGAAATAGTCAAAGGGTTCCAGGCAATCGGTGCAGCGCCAATGGGCCTTGCAGGGGGTCGAGCCGAACTGGCTGACCTTCTCGACCGCCTTGCTGCCGCAATGGGGGCACCGGTCCGGGCCGCCCGCCGGTTGCGGCGGTGCAATGCCATAGTCTTCCAACCGGGCGCGGCCCTTATCGCTCAGCCAATCGGTGGTCCAGGCGGGGGCGATGCTGGTTTCGATCCGCACATCCCCGATCCCATGATCGCGCAGGGCGGTTTCGATATCCATGCTGATCACCGACGTCGCCGGGCAGCCGGAATAGGTGGGCGTGACCGTAATGACCAACGTTTCAGCCTCCCACCGCACGCCACGGACAATGCCCAGATCCACGACCGAGATCACCGGGATCTCGGGGTCGGGAACGGCATCCAGCCAGCCCCAGATCTGTTCGGTCGAGGCCTGCATCACATCTCACCACTTCGCGCCGGGATAGGCGCGTTGCAGCCATTGCATCTGTGTCAGCAGGTGGCCCAGATGCTCGGTATGCATCCGCCCATCGCGCCCGCCCTTATGGGTAAAACGGCTGTCCGGAATGGTCAGCGTTGCCCTGGTCAGAACGCGTTCAACCAAAGCGTCATATTCGGCGCGCAGATCGGACGGGTTCGGTGCGATCCCCGCTGCAACCATCTGGGCATCGATGTCGTCGCCGACAAACATCTCACCCACGTAAGGCCACAGGTAATCCAGCGCCTCCTGCATCCTTGCGTGGCTTTCCTCGGTCCCGTCGCCAAGGCCCACAACCGTCTCGCCCGAGCGTTCCAGATGATAGATAACTTCTTTGCTGGCCTTCGCGGCAATGGCTGCGACCCGGTCGTCCGAGGATGTCATCAGACGCCCCAGCATGATCGAATGCCACGCGTCGAACAGGAACTGGCGCATCAGCGTACGGCCGAAATCGCCATTCGGCACCTCGACCAGCAGCACGTTGCGGAAATCCCAGGCATCGCGCAGAAAGGCCAGATCATCGGCGCTTTTGCCGCCTTCAACCTCACCCGCAAGGCCAAGCCACATCTGGGTCTGTCCGATCAGGTCCAGCGCCGTGTTGGCCAGCGCAATATCTTCCTCAAGCACCGGCGCATGGCCGCACCACTCGCTGACGCGGTGACCCAGGATCAGGGTATTGTCCCCCATCCGCAGCAGGAATTGCAGCAAAGCGTCGTTGGTAACCGAAACACTCATTACATCGCCCCCACATCTTCGGGAATGTCGAAGAAGGTCGGGTGGCGGTACACTTTGCTTTCACTGGGTTCATACAGCGGGCCTTTGTCGCTGGGTGACGAGGCCGAGATGTTGTTGGCTTCGACCACCCAGATCGAAACGCCTTCGTTGCGGCGGGTATAAACGTCGCGCGCGTTCTTGATCGCCATTTCCGCATCGGGCGCATGCAGCGAGCCGACATGCCGGTGGCTCATCCCATGCTGGCCGCGGATGAAGATTTCCCACAGGGGCCATTCGTTGTTCATCGGGTTTCCTCCTTTGGGCAAGCTTATTCCGCCGCCAGATTGCCGGCGCGTTTCTTGCGGGCATGGGCCAGTAGCCCGTCGCGGACCCACTGGCCGTCATCCCAGGCCTTGTTGCGGGCGGCCAGACGATCCACGTTGCAGGGGCCGTTGCCTTTGAGCACGTCGAAGAACTCGGACCAGTCGGGTTCCGAGAAATCGTAATGCCCGCGGTCCTCGTTCCATTTCAGGTCCGGGTCGGGGATGGTCAGACCCAGATACTCGGCCTGCGGCACGGTCTGATCGACGAATTTCTGACGCAGCTCGTCATTGGTGTTGATCTTGATCTTCCACGCCATCGACTGCGCCGAATGCACGGAATCCTTGTCGGACGGTCCGAACATCATCAGCGACGGGAACCAGAACCGGTTCAGCGCGTCCTGCGCCATCCTGCGCTGCTCGGGCGTGCCTTCGGCCATCTTGCGGATCGCGTCATAGCCCTGACGCTGGTGAAAGCTTTCTTCCTTGCAGATGCGGATCATGGCGCGGGAATAAGGGCCATAAGACGTGCGCTGCAGCGGCACCTGATTCATGATCGCAGCCCCGTCGACCAACCACCCGACCGCGCCGATATCGGCCCAGTTCAAGGTCGGGTAGTTGAAGATTGACGAGTATTTCATGCGCCCGTCCAGCAGCATCTCGGTCAGTTCATCGCGACTGACCCCCAATGTCTCGGCCGCGCAGTACAGGTACAGCCCATGTCCGGCCTCATCCTGCACCTTGGCCAGAAGGATCGCCTTACGCTCCAGCGTTGGCGCGCGCGTGATCCAGTTGCCTTCAGGCAGTTGGCCCACAATCTCGGAATGCGCGTGCTGCCCGATCTGGCGGATCAGGGTCTTGCGATAGGCCTGAGGCATCCAGTCCTTGGGTTCGATCTTGATATCCGCGTCGATCCGCGCCTGAAATTCCGCCAGCTTTTCCGGATCGTCGTCCGACGCTTCGGATTTTACCATCTGAGCGTACATGTTCCGTCTCCTCCGTCACACGCGTTCAAGAATAAGGGCCGCGCCCTGCCCGACACCCACACACATGGTGCAGAGCGCATAGCGGCCCCCGGTTCGTTTCAACTGATAGGCCGCGGTCAGCACCAGACGCGCGCCGCTCATGCCCAAGGGATGGCCAAGCGCAATCGCGCCGCCATTCGGGTTTACGTGCGGTGCATCATCGGGCAGGCCCAGTTCCCGCAGCGTCGCCAGCCCCTGGGACGCGAAGGCTTCGTTCAACTCTATCACGTCCATCTGTTCGATGCGCAGCCCCGCACGAGCCAAAACCTTGCGCGTCGCAGGCACCGGGCCGATCCCCATGACGCGCGGCTCTACCCCCGCGACCGACATGCCCACCACGCGGGCCATAGGGGTCAGATCGTTCTTTGCCGCTGCCGCCTCATTCGCCATCAGGATCGCGGCGGCCCCATCATTCACGCCCGAGGCATTTCCCGCCGTAACCGTCTTGTCCGGCCCGTTCACCCCTTTGAGACCCGAAAGCTTTTCTGCCGTTGTTCCCGGTCGCGGATGTTCGTCGGTGTCCGAGACAATCGGATCGCCCTTGCGCTGCGGGATCGAGACCGGGGTGATTTCGTCCCTGAACACGCCCGCTGCATGCGCGGCCTGCCAACGGGCCTGGCTGCGCGCGGCAAAGGCATCCTGATCCTCGCGGCTGATCCCGTAATCCTCGGCCACGTTATCAGCGGTTTGCGGCATGGAATCGATGCCGTATTCCTGCTGCATCTTGGGGTTCACAAAGCGCCAGCCAATCGTTGTGTCATACACCGCATTGCTGCGCGTGAAGGCGGACGTCGCCTTGGGCATCACAAACGGCGCGCGCGACATGCTTTCTACACCGCCCGCGATGGCCAGATCGTAATCCCCCGCTTTGATCCCACGCGCGGCCATTCCGACAGCATCCATGCCGCTGGCACACAGGCGGTTTATCGTTGTTCCGGGAACGTCAATCGGCAACCCGGCCAATAGCGCGGCCATGCGTGCCACATTGCGGTTGCTTTCACCTGCCTGATTGGCGTCGCCATAGATCACATCATCCACGCTGGCCCAGTCAACCTGGGGATTGCGGGCCTTCAGGGCGGCCAGCGGGATGGCGGCCAGATCATCCGTGCGCACAGAAGACAACGCTCCGCCATACCGTCCAATCGGAGTGCGCGTCGCGTCGCAAATGAATGCGTCCATCTGTAATGTCTCCTGTTCGCAGGAACCGTCATTAACCGTCTGGTCGGTTAATAAATGCAGATCCGATTCGAGGCAAGCCTTATGTTACCATATCATCGCCTGCTTCGCATATTGTGTAACATGATTATCCATGCCTATGCCGCCACAATGGTCGAACCAACCCAAGCCGCTGGTTTTGTGCCTTCACAGGTCTGGGCAACCGGCCCTGCGTCAATCGTCCAGCGCGGCTTCCAATGTTGCAAGATCGGGGCGGGGCAGCTTGTCCAGCAACCGAAAGACCGCCTCGCGGCACTCTTCCCCCTTCCAATCCGAAGGCAGAAACGCAGGTGGCAGGGCCGGGTGGCGCAGGATCAGACGCCGCCACCCGTGCACGATCAAAACGCGCAACACGGCAGTTCGCAGCACATCGTTCACCCCTTTTGCGGGCAGAAGGTGTTCGACACCCTGAATCGAGTTCCAGAACTGGTCATACGCCGTTTTCAGGGCCTCTGGCCCGCACAGATCACGCAGCCAATCGGGTGCCGCGATGGTGCTGCTTTCGATGCCCAGCAACTCCTCCAGCCCGTCCGGGATCGGGCCGGGCGCCATGGCTGTTGTGGGATTCACCGAGATATAATCTCCGGTCAGCATCAAATCCGACAATTCTTTCCGGGAACTCTCGGTATTGCTGGCAATCAGCACATGCCACACATCAGGCTTAGTCGTTTCGCGGGCATAGATACGCGGCGCGGCAGCCGCGCTTTGGCTGCGGCCGAATTCGGTGAGGCGATGCACACTGTTCCGCCCCACCCGCGTACTTTCGATCCAACCTTCCTTGCGCAACCGGTGCAGCGCGACACGCGTCGCTTCGGCCTTGATCCCGGCCAGAGCGGTGAGCGTGGTAATCAGCGCACCACTCACCTGATCCGATCCGTTCTGCGCCAGATCGCCAAAAATCGTAACCAGAACCGACCACACCCGCTGCGTGCCCGTGTTTGTCAGTTGGCTGACGCAGGTTTCGAACCAATCAGGAGCCGTATCTTTCATAGGCCAAGTATAATCGGGCCGGACGGAAATGCCATCCGGCCTTGTGGGTCTAGTAGGCGACCATGGTCAGCAATTCATACTCTGCGACCATGTCATCATCCTGCTGGGTCAGGGTGACATGCCAGCGAACCTCGCCATATTCGTCGTTTCGCTTGGTCTTGCTTTTGACTGTCAGGCGCACCTTGATCGTATCCCCCGCCTCGACCGGTTTCATGAAGCGCAACCCGTCCAGGCCGGTATTGGCCAGAACCGGCCCTTCATTCGGCTCAACAAACAACCCCGCAGCAAAGGACAGCAACAGGTATCCATGCGCGACACGGCCCGGAAAGAACGGGTTTCGTTCCGCTGCGGCCTGATCCATGTGGGCATAGAACGTATCACCGGTGAAATGGGCAAAATGTTCGATGTCCTCCAGCGTGATGGAGCGCGGGTCGGTGTGGATGGTCTCACCAATCGCAAGGTCGTGGAACCTGCGAGTAAAGGGATGCGCGGGGCCTTCGATTTCAGCAGCACCCGGCACCCATTTGCCGCCAATCGCGGTCAGCAGATCGGGTGAACCCTGAATGGCGGTGCGCTGCATATAGTGTTTCACGCCGCGCACGCCGCCCATTTCTTCGCCGCCCCCGGCGCGGCCGGGTCCGCCATGGACCATATGCGGCAAGGGTGAACCGTGGCCGGTGGATTCGGTCATCGAGTCGCGATTGTTGAAGTAAAGCCGCCCGTGATAGGCCCCCACCCCCATCGCAACCTGCCGCGCCACATCCGGGTCATGGGTGATAATCGACGCCACCAGCGACCCCTGCCCCCGGTTCGCCAGTTCGATCGCATGGTCGAGGTCGCGATACCCCATCACTGTGCTGACCGGACCAAAGGCTTCGGTGTCGTGCACGCGCTGTGCCGTGTCCGGGTTGGCGCAGTGGTACAGCATGGGCGGCAGAAACGCGCCTTTTTCGGCATCCGCGCCATCGACCGTGAAATCATCCGGGTTGCCAAAGACACGCTCGGCCTCTTTCCCGATGATCGCGGCCTTTTCCAGAACGTCGCGTTTCTGACTGGTCGAGACCAACGCACCCATGCGCGTGGTCTCCAGCTTTGGGTCTCCGATGGCCGTTTTGGCCAGCCGCGCGGATAGCGCCTCGATCACCGCCTGCACCTGCGACTCGGGCGCGATGATCCGGCGGATTGCGGTGCATTTCTGACCCGCTTTCGTGGTCATTTCACGCTGAATTTCCTTGACGAACAGGTCAAATTCCGGCGTGCCCGGCTGTGCATCGGGGCCGAGGATCGAACAGTTCAGGCTGTCCTGTTCCGCCACAAACCGCACCGAGTTCTGCAAGATCACAGGGTTGGATCGCAGGTTCAGAGCAGTATCGGCAGACCCTGTGAAACTGACCACGTCCTGCATGGTCAGGCGATCCAGCATATCGCCCAGCCCGCCCGAGACCAGTTGCAGCGCGCCCGCTGGCAAAATGCCCGAGTCCAACATCAGCCGGACACAGAGTTCAGTCACATAGCAGGAATTCGTCGCCGGTTTCACAATCGCCGGAACTCCTGCCAACAGGGTCGGTGCCAGCTTTTCCAACATCCCCCAGACAGGAAAGTTGAACGCGTTGATATGAACCGCCACGCCATGCAGCGGAGTGCAGATGTGCTGGCCCAGAAAGGTGCCATTGCGCGATAGCTGCTCGACCTCACCATCCAGATACACATGCCCGTCCGGCATCTCGCGCCGGCCCTTTGAAGCGAAGACGAACATCGTTCCGATACCGCCGTCGATGTCGATCAGGTGATCCGACTGCGTGGCGCCCGTGTTGAAGGACAGGTCATAAAGGGCCTGCTTGTGCTGGCCCAAATGCAGAGACAGCGCCTTGAGCATCTTGGCCCGTTCGTGAAATGTCATCTTGCGCAAGGCCGGGCCGCCGACGTTGCGCGCGTGGTCCAACATCGCCTGCACGTCCAACGCGTTGTTGCCCGCAGTGGCGATCACCTCGCCCGTGACAGCGCTGGCAATGGTGCGGGCCCCTTCGCCGGGCGAAACCCACTCACCGGCGGCGAAGCTGGAAATCTGTTGGATGGTCATGAGCGTCTCCTCATCTGCATGGCGATCTTCGCGCAGCCCTTTGCCGGTCTGGCGAAATGATATTTTAAACCGTACGGTCGGTCAATAAATTCCCGAACCGATACCCCTGAACCAAACATCTCAAACCTGCGCGGGCAGTCGTGCGAAGCCGCGAAACCGGATCCGCCCGCCGCGTTCGGCACCTTCCGTGATGCGATAGTTGGGGAACCGGGTCAGAAAACGCCCGACGGCAACGCGCCCCTCCATCCGCGCCAAAGTCAGGCCGACGCAGGTATGGGGTCCGCCGGCAAAGGCGTGATGCTTGTTGGGGCGGCGGTTCAACAGGACAGCATCGGGCCGGTCGAACTGCCGCGGGTCGCGGTTGGCCGCGCCGATGCACAGGTGAACGTCGGTCCCGGCCGGGATTGTTTCTCCGTGAAACGACACGTCTTGGGTGGTCAAACGATTGCCAAACTGGTTGGGGCTTTCCAGCCGCAGAAACTCATCCACTGCGGTGGTGATCAGATCGGGGTCGGCCAGCAACTCGGCCCGTTTGTCGGGGTGGCGGTCCAGCAACTCCAACGCGTTGCCGATCAGGTTGGTGGTGGTCTCATGCCCCGCATTCAGGATGAAAATGCAGTTCTGATACAGCTCGACTTCGGTCAACCCGCCATCGGTGTCGTCCTGCATCAGCCGCGTCAGAACATCCGTCGCGGGGTCTCCGGGATTGGCGCGGCGGTCTTCTACGATGTGCCTCAGGAAATCCTTGAAGTCGGATACCGAGCGGTTGCCCCACTCTTCTTGCTCTGGCGTCAATTTGGGCTCCAATGCGCCGAGAATGGCCAAAGACCAATCGCGCAGCGGCCCCCGTTCGGACCGGGGAATGCCCAAAAGGTTGCCGATGATTTCAATCGGGATCGCACCGGCAAAATCCTCGATCAGTTCCACCGTGCCCTTCGCCTGCATCTCGTCCAGCAACCCATCGACCAGCTGGATCAGCCCCGGCTCCATCTGCGCCAAAGCCCGCGGGTTCATCGCGCCGACCATCACCTTGCGAACACGGGTGTGCAGGGGCGGGTCGTTGAACACCAGGCTGGTCGTGTGATGTTCAAACAAAGGGCTGTCGATCCCGTATTTGGGGCCAAAAACCGCCTTTTTATCAGATATGAACCGGTCCGTGTCCCGATACACCAGATCCAGATCATCATATCGCGACAGAACCACAGATCCGTCGGGCTGCCAGCAGACCGGCGTGTCCTCGCGCAGCGTGGCGTAGATTGGATACGGGTCCGCGTGGAAACCTTGTGGCAATGCGGTCAGAGAAAACATCAGTGACCCATCGCCCCCATATGTTCAGGCAATACCAGTACCAGCCAAGGCACAAGAACGATCAGAGCCAGACGGAAGATGTCCGCCACCCAGAACGGCGTGACCCCTTTGAAGATTGTACCGGTCGACACATCGCCGACCACGCCTTTCAGGATGAACACGTTCAAACCGACAGGGGGCGTGATCAGGCTGATCTCGGTGACGACAACGACGACAATACCGAACCAGATCGGGTCATAGCCCAGCGACGTGACCAGCGGGAAAAAGATCGGCACTGTCAGCAGCAGCATCGACAGCGATTCAAAGACGCAGCCCAGAATGATGTAGATCCCGAGGATCATCAGGATGACCACGAAGGGTTCCACCTCATACGCCGTGACCAAGGCGATCAAGGCTTCGGGCAGACCGGCAAGGTTGATGAAATTCGAAAAGATCTGCGCCCCGATCAGAACCGAGAACAGCGCCGCCGCCGTGAATGAGGTTTCTTTCAGCACCTCAAAGGTGGACGCCAGCGTAAGCCCACCACGGGACAGAGCGATCAGGAACGCGCCCATTGCACCCATGCCCGCAGCCTCGGTCGGGCTGAAGGTCAGGTTCAGCGGGTAGAAATCGAACACACCATACAGGCCGCCGATCACCAGAAAGAATAACAGCAACACGGCCCAAACCGAACGCAGTGCTGACAGACGTTCGCCCCAGCCATGGCGTTCGCCCGCCGGGCCGGACTCGGGCCTGCGCCAAACCGTCCAGCGCACGGCAAACAGGTAAAACAGGATGCCCAGAACGCCGGGAATGATACCCGCGACGAACAGCTTGCCGATCGAGGTTTCGGTCAGCAGGCCATAGATCACAAGGATCACCGACGGCGGGATCAGAATGCCTAAAGTGCCGCCTGCCGCAATCGACGCCGTCGACAGCTCATCCGAATAACGGTAGCGGCGCATTTCCGGCATGGCAACTTTGGACATGGTTGCAGCCGTTGCCAGTGAAGAGCCGCAAATGGCCGAAAACCCGCCGCAGGCCGCGACGGTCGCCATGGCGATACCACCGCGAAAGTGCCCCAGAAAGGCGTTCGAAACCGCGTAAAGTTCACGCGCCAGACCGCCCTTGTTCACAAACAGCCCCATAAGGATAAATAGTGGTACGACCGACAGGCCGTAGTCCTGCGCCGTGTCGGTGATCTGACGACCCACCATCGACATCGCGGCCTTCAACCCGCGCTCGGACAGGATGCTGCCGCCGCGTTCATAAGCAAAACCCAGCGTACCGACCAGGCCCATTGCAAACACGATGGGCAACCGCAGCAGCACGAGGACAAGAACAAGGGCAAAACCGATTAGTGCGGCAGTCATCAGGCGTGCTCCGACAAGGCGTGGGGGGCAAAGATCTGCAGAAGGCCGGTGATGATCATTGCAACGGCGGTGATCGCAGTGAAACCGGCGATGAACCAACCCACGTAGAAAACCGGGATCGACAGGTATTCGGTGACATCACCATAATCCCGCGCGCGCTCCGCCAGAACCCAGACCCGCTGAATCGGCCAGATCAGCATGATACCGGACATCAGATAGACAATCGCATCGCGCACCCGGCTCAGTCGCAGGCGCGAGAATATCCCATCCGTCAGGTCCACTGCGATCTGCCCCTTCCCCGCCGAGATCATCGGCAGGACCGAGAACACAAGGATCGCCATCAGAATCCGCGTCAGCTCGGTCGCGGCCTCAATCGGAGCATTGAAGACAGAGCGCAGGATGACGTCGAAAAAGGTCATCACCATCAGGATGAACAGCGCCACACAGGCCAACACCGTCGGAATGATGCTGACGCGACGCGCAAAGGTCACGAGAGATTGCATGATTGGTCCCCGGTGGGTGAAACTGGCTGGCGGATCGATCCCGCCAGCCAAAGCGCGTTATTGCGCAGCCATTTCATTGACGATCATGTCATAGGCGGCCTGCGCATCGACACCGGTGCCGTTGACCTCATCGATCACCTTGGCGCGCACATCCACTGCAATCGCATTGAACTTTTCCAGATCCTCTGCAGAGGCTGTGTTGATCGCGTTGCCCTCGGTCCCTTCGGTGGCTTCCCGGCCAATCGCGTCAATCTCATCCCAGATCTTGCCAATCTCGCGGCTGAGCGGTTCGCCGAAGACGTTCTCTTCCAGTGCGGCCTGCAGGTCGGCGGGCAGATCGGCAAAGGTATCCTCGTTCATGATGAAAGCGAACGACCCGCGATACAGACCACCCGGAACCTCGTAAACGTTCTGCGCCACTTCGGTCAGCTTAAAGCCCTTGCGGGATTCAAAGGGCATGACCACGCCATCGGCCGCTTTCGAGGCCAGCGTTTCGTATACTTTCGGCGCAGGCACCTGAATACCGGTCGCCCCCAGCGCCGTACCGACGTCACCGCCAACACCGCCCGGAATACGGACCTTGAGGCCCGAGACCTCGTCCAGCGCGGTTACCGGGCTGCTGGAATGCAGCTGCGCCGGGCCATGGGTATGCAGGGCGATCACTTTAACCCCGCGATGTTCATCCGCTGCCCTGAGGTGCTGATCATAGGTGCGCCAATAGGCAACCGAGGCATCCTCGGCCGAGCCTTCATATCCAGGCAGTTCGATCAACTTGGTGGTGACGAACCGGCCCGGCTGATAGCCGTGGAAGATGATCGAGGCATCCGCCGCGCCGTCCATAATCAGGTCCATCTGCGCAGGCGGAGGGGCAAGACCCAGTTTCAATTCGGCAGTCACCTGACCATCGGTGGCCTCTTCAACCATCTCGACGAATTTCGGCCACATCTTGGCGTTGATGCCATGGGTCGGCGGCGCCCAACTGGAAATGGTCAGCGTGTAATCCGCCGCCAGCGCTACGGTGCCCGAAACGGCCAGCGCGGCCGAGGCCAAAAGCGTGCTCAACTTGGTAAGTTTCATGGTTCTGTCTCCTCCCTGTGAAACATGACTCGCAAATGCGTTAATGGTCGCTTTTGTAACCATCAACATGTTAAAGACCCTCAAGACCTTCCGCGATGCGCCACGACCCCGGACTTTCTGCAGCGACGGTTGCCATGGTTGCGCGGGTGACGTCCGGCCCGATCTCTTTGCAATAGGCCATCGGCCCACCCCGCCAGCGCGGAAAGCCGTACCCATGGATTTGTACCATATCGACGGCCTCGGTGTTTTCCGCGATCCCCTCTTCGAGGATCAATGCCCCCTCATTGGCCAGCACGGCGAGTATACGCGAGGTGATCCCGTCATCCGAAAAAGCGCGGCGAGTAATGCCCTGCTGCGCGGAATAGGCTTCGATCAGCGCCTCAACCTCGGGATCGCGGATCGGCTCGCGCTTGCCGTCCTCGTAGCGATACCACCCTTTGCCCGTGCGCTGGCCAAGCCGGTCCATTTCACACAGCTGGTCCGCGATAGTCACATAGCGTTCGCCCGGATCGCGGGTTGCAGCATTGCGCTTGCGATTGGCCCAGGCGATCTGAAGGCCGGTCAGGTCCTGCAACTCATACGGCCCCATGGGCATTCCAAACGCCCGCATGGCCCGATCCACCTGATAGGGCAGCGCCCCGTCCGCCAGCAGATAATCGGCCTCGCGCCGGTAAGCGGCCAGCATGCGGTTGCCGATAAACCCGTCGCAAATGCCCGACAGAACCGATATCTTGCGCAGCTTTTTACCCAGCGCAAACCCGGTTGCGACCACCTCGGCCGAGGTGTGCGGGGTTTGCACAACCTCCAACAGCTTCATGACATGAGCCGGGCTAAAGAAATGCAGGCCAATGCAGCGAGACGGGTTTTTAATGCCCTCGAAAATCTCCAGCGGGTCCAGATAAGACGTGTTGGTCGCCAGAATTGCATCTTGCGGCATATGGCGGGCCAGTTCCGCGAATACCTGTTGCTTGACGGACTGGTCTTCGAAAACCGCCTCGATCGCCAGTTCTGCATCGGCGGCTTCGGCGTACTTGTCCACGGCCCGAAAACCGGCCAGACGATCCCAAAACTGCACATCGGTCATCTTGCCCCGTTTGACGGCCCCTTGCAGCAGACCCTCGACCCGGTTGTGCGCCGCTGCCGCCGCATCCGAGTCCCGTTCGATCAAAGTGACTGACAGGCCACCTTTTAGGGCAGCGGTGGCAATTCCGGCGCCCATCAGCCCCCCGCCGACAACCGCGATCCGGCTTATGTCACGCGCGGTCGCGCCTTTGATCACAGCGGGTTTCGCCACGGTGCGTTCCGCAAAAAAGGCGTGGCGCAGGGCGCGACTTTCGGCGCTTTGGCGCAATTTCAGATGGCGGGCACGCTCTTTCGGCTGTGCTGTTGCAAACGGCTCGGCAGACCATTCCAGCGCGGTCAGGTTCTCCAGCGGCGATTGCTGCCCTTTGGCGCGTTTCTTCAGGGTCTGGCGGCTGATGTCCAGCAGGTCGGGCGCAAAATCTGCCACGGGGCGCTGGCTGACAGGGATCGGACGTTCGGGCAGCTTGGCGATGAAGTCGGGGATCGCGGCCTTGGGGTCCTCGGCAACAAGATCCACGCCCCCAAGTTCGGCCAAAGCCTCGGCTTTCAATATTTTTCCCGAGCACGCGATGTCGATTGCAGCCTGCATCCCCACAAGACGCGGCAAACGTTGCGTGCCCCCTGCGCCGGGGATCAGACCTACATTGACCTCAGGCAGACCAAAACCGGTACCCGGCGCGGCGATCCGCCAGGCGCAGGCCATCGCAACCTCAAACCCGCCGCCCAGCACATTGCCATGCATGCAGGCAATGAACGGCACCTGACTGTCTTCGATTTTCTGCACAACATCCGGCAAATGCGGCTCAACCGGCGGCGCATCGAATTCGGACATATCTCCGCCCGCGATAAAGGTTCTGCCCGCGCAACACAGCACCGCCACGCGCGCGCCTTTGACCGCGTCAACCGCGTCGGACAGCCCCTGCCGCACCCCGGTCGAGGTTGCGTTCACCGGCGGGTTGTCAACCGTGACCCAGGCCACGTCCCCCCTGAAATCAACACGCACCAGCGACATGAGCTATTCCTTTGATCGGCCCGGAATCGGTTCGGGTTTATATATTGACCAACCGTTCGGTTAATGCAATGATTAAGTTGGAACGGGACCGGGTGGGACAGTCATGAGCGATACGATTCTTGTGCAAGACAACGGGAACTGGGCCGAAATAACCCTGAACCGTCCCGACAAGCTGAATGCGTTCAACGAAGAGATGCACTTTGCCTTGCAGAGCGCGCTGAAATCTGCGCGCGACAATGGGGCTAGGGCGATCCTGCTGACCGGAGCCGGGCGTGGCTTCTGTGCTGGTCAGGACCTCGGCGACCGCGACCCGTCGAAAATGGACGGCCCGCCCGATCTGGGCAAAACGGTCCGCAGTTTCTATGCGCCGCTGGTCCGTTTAATACGGTCGATGGACTTTCCCGTGATCTGCGCCGTGAACGGCGTCGCCGCAGGCGCGGGCGCAAATCTGGCACTGGCCTGCGACATGGTTCTGGCCGGGGAAAGCGCAAAATTCATCCAAAGCTTCTCCAAAGTCGGTCTGATCCCGGATACCGGCGGCAGTTGGCACTTGCCCCGTCTTTTGGGTGAGGCTCGCGCCAAGGGTCTGGCCCTGACGGCGCAACCGCTTACCGCGAAACAGGCCGAAGACTGGGGGCTGATCTGGAAGGCGCTGCCCGATGATCAACTGATGGACGAGGCGCGCGCGCTTGCCGCGCAACTCGCCAACGGCCCCACTCTTGGACTTGGCCTGACAAAACACTGCATTCAAACCGCGGCCACCACATCCCTGAGCGATCAGCTTGAGATCGAAGCAGATGCGATGAAAACCTGCGGTGAAAGCGCGGATTATGCCGAGGGTGTTTCCAGCTTCCTGGAAAAACGCGCACCGAATTTTCAAGGACGCTAAGGATGACCCCAAAGGAACGCGCCGAAAAATCCGCCGCCGCAATGTGGGCCAATGATGAGGCCAGCAAATGGTTCGGGATGGAGATCGCCGAGGTCGATGAAGGCCGCGCAGTCCTGACCCTGACCATCGCGCCCCATCACTGTAACGGGCACGGCATGTGCCACGGGGGCGTCACCCATGCGCTGGCCGACAGCGCCTTTGCCTTTGCCTGCAACAGCCGCAACACGGCAACCGTCGCGCAGCATACGACGATCAGCTTTCTCGCCCCCGGAAAAAAGGGCGACCAATTGACCGCGACCGCGACCGAAGTCACCGTTGCGGGCCGCAACGGTATCTACGACGTCCGCGTTACCAACCAGGACAACACTCTGATCGCCGAGTTTCGTGGCATGTCCCGCGCGATTGGTGGTCAGAATTTCGAAGAATAGCTTCGCGACCAGAGGAGGCACGCGATGGAAGACCTTTCCCCGAACCGGGCGGACCTGGACCCGATCGAGATCGCCTCGATCGACGAAATCCGCGCCACACAGCTTGAGCGCCTGAAATGGTCGGTACGCCACGCCTATGACAACGTTCCGATGTATCGGCAGCGCTTTGACGAGGCGGGCGTGCATCCTGACGATCTGCAACAGCTCTCCGATCTGGCGAAGTTTCCGTTTACCTACAAGAACGACCTGCGCGACAATTACCCGTTTGGCCTGTTCGCCGTCCCACGCAGCGAGATCATTCGCCTGCATGCCTCATCCGGCACGACGGGCAAACCGACCGTGGTGGGTTACACAAAATCCGACATCGACAATTGGGCCGATCTGGGCGCACGGTCCCTGCGCGCGTCGGGGCTGCGCAAGGGGGACATGGTGCACAATGCCTATGGCTATGGGCTGTTCACCGGCGGTCTTGGGGCCCACTACGGGATCGAACGGCTGGGCGCGACCGTGGTACCCATGTCAGGCGGGCAAACCGAAAAGCAGGTCAGCCTGATCCATGATTTCCGGCCCGACGGGATCATGGTGACGCCGTCCTATATGCTCAATATCCTCGAACAGTTCCACAAAGCGGGGCTGGACCCGCGCGAAAGCTCGCTGAAGGTGGGTGTATTCGGCGCAGAACCCTGGACGGACGCCATGCGGGCCGAGGTTGAGGCCGCCTTTGACATGCACGCGGTCGATATCTACGGCCTGTCCGAAATCATGGGTCCCGGTGTCGCCAATGAATGCGTTGAAACCAAGGATGGCCCGGTGATCTGGGAGGACCATTTCCTGCCCGAAATCATCAACCCCGAAACCGGCGAGGTCCTGCCCGACGGCGAAACCGGAGAACTGGTGTTCACGACCCTGACCAAGGAAGGTCTGCCGATGATCCGCTATCGCACACGTGACCTGACCTGCCTTTTGCCGGGCACGGCGCGGTCCATGCGCCGGATGGCCAAGATCACTGGGCGCAGCGACGACATGATGATCCTGCGCGGCGTCAATGTCTTCCCCAGCCAGATCGAGGAACAGGTGATGGCGACCGGCGGCCTTGCGCCCTACTACCAGATCGAACTCTATAAATCCGGTCGCATGGACGCCATGCGTGTCTTTGTCGAGGCGGCGCTGGATTCCACCGATGAGCTGTCCAAGACTGCCGCGGCGCGAATGCTGACCAAGCGGATCAAGGACGTCGTTGGCGTTTCCACGGAAATTGTTGTAGGTGACCCCGGCGACGTCGAACGCTCTCAGGGCAAGGCGAAGCGCGTCATCGACAATCGCGACAAGGAATAAGCCGTGGCCCGGACAATTGCCAAAGACCACGACCAGAAACGCAAGCAGATCCTGAAAATGGCGGCCAAAGTGTTTGCCGATCAGGGGTTTGACCGCGCCTCGATGACCTTGCTGGCCAAGGAATGCGGGATCTCAAAGGCCAACATCTATCATTACTACGACAGCAAGGATGCCATCCTGTATGACATCCTTGAAACCTATCTGCGGGAACTGCGCGACCGGATTTGCAACGTCGATCTGAACGGCTTGGACCCTGAGGAAAAGCTGCACAAGGCCGTGCGCGAGATCCTGTTTGCCTATCAGGGTGCGGATGACGAACACCGGGTCCAGATCAGCGGCATGAGCGCTTTGACAGATGATCAGCAGAAGCGCCTGCGCGGCTATCAGATGGATCTGGTGAATTTCATGCGCGACATTCTGAGGGACCTGTCGCCGAAATCCTTTGGCGATGACAAGGACAAGCTGCGCGGGGCCACCATGTCTGTCTTTGGGATGCTGAACTGGTATTACATGTGGAATTCCGGCGCGGGGCCAAAAGCCCGCGAAGACTATGCCGATTTGGTCAGCTCCCTGACATCGGACGGGGTTCGAAACCTGTAGTTTCGGTATTTCTTCCCTGTCGGGTTATGTTGGCCTGAAACAGAATTCCTGCGCCTGCGCCGTGACCTTCTGGCAATTGGGCGGGCCATTCACCTGGGCACCACAACGATCCCGCAAAATTGATGCATTGTCCGAAATGACGCTTTTCAAGCCTGGGGGTCAAAGGTAAGGCTCGGGTTTATGACGGATTTGATCTCGCTTTACGACACCCGCATTGCCGAAGGCATTTTGACCCGCGACGACGCGCAAGAGGCTGTTCTGCCACATTTCGAACGGATCCGCGCCGCGCTGGCCGCGCCGGTGAAACGCGGGTTGTTTCGCAAGGCGCCACCTGCACCGCAGGGATTGTACCTGTGGGGCGGTGTTGGGCGTGGCAAGTCCATGCTGATGGATATGTTCGTCGACAATTTGCAGGACATCCCCGCGCGGCGCGTGCATTTCCATGCCTTCATGCAGGAAATTCATGCCGGGATGCACAAGGCGCGGCAGGACGGGGTTGAGGATGCGCTTGCCCCTGTTGCGCAAGCGGTCGTGAAATCCGTGCGTTTGCTGGCCTTTGATGAAATGCAGATCACCGATATCACCGACGCCATGATCGTCGGGCGGTTGTTCGATCTGCTGCATGAGGGCGGGGTTGTGGTCGTGACGACCTCGAACCGTCATCCGGATGAACTGTATAAGGACGGGCTGAACCGGCAGCTGTTTCTGCCTTTCATCGCGCATATCAAAGAGCAGTTGCAGGTGTGGGAACTGGTCTCACCCACCGATTACCGCCAGAACCGGCTGGAGGGCGCGCCGGTCTATTTCACGCCGATTGGCCCCGAAGCCCGGCAGAGCATCCGCGCGGTCTGGAGCGATCTGGCCGGTGGTCCGGCCGATCCGCTGGTGTTGCAGGTCAAGGGACGGGCGGTCGAGCTGCCCCAGTTCCGCAACGGGATCGCGCGGGCTTCGTTTTATGACCTGTGCGGACGGATGCTGGGCCCGGCGGATTATCTGGCCATTGCCGCTGAGGTGAAGGTTCTGGTGCTGGAAGACATCCCCCGCCTGTCGCGCAACAACTTCAATGAAGCCAAGCGCTTTGTCACGCTGATCGATGCTTTGTACGAGGCGAAGGTGCGGCTGATCTGTTCTGCCGCCGCCGAACCCGAGATGTTGTATGTCGAGGGTGAAGGGACGTTTGAATTCGAACGCACCGCCTCACGCCTGAGAGAGATGCAGGCTGAGGATTGGGGGGCTTAGGGGGCTCTGCCCCTGCCGCCTTTGGCGGCCCCCCGAGGTATTTTTAGCCAGATGAAGCCCTGCGGGCGGATCGCCTCAGCCGTTTTCGCGCAGGATATTGCCCGCAAGATAGAGTGAGCCGCAGATCAGGATGCGGGCTTGTGGATCTTGGGCCACGATGGAATTGAGCGCATCTGCAACGCTGCTGGCTGTGGTGGCGGGCAGATTGACTTTCGTCGCAGCCGCAGCGGTGTCTTCGGCGCTGAGCGTGGCGGTTTCACCGGGGATCGACACGGCGCTCAGGGATTCGGCCTGCGCCGCCAGCGGGGCGAGATAGCCGGTCACGTCCTTGGTGTTCAGCATGCCGCAGATCATATGGGTCGGGCGTTTGGGCAGTTTGGCCAGCACATCCGCCAATGCAATGCCTGCGGCGGCGTTGTGCCCGCCATCCAGCCAAAGTTCGGCCTGTGGGGCGGCTTCGACCAGCGGTCCGGATTTAAGGCGCTGCATCCGGGCGGGCCATTCGGCCTTGGTCACCGCAGCCTCATAGGCGTCGTCGCCCAGGTTCAGGTGCCGCAGAACCGCCAGCGCGGCGCCTGCGTTCTGGATCTGGTGCGCGCCCAGCAGATTGGGCAGCGGCAGGTCGCGCAGGCCGGTTTCGTCCTGATAGATCAGGCGTCCGTTTTCCTCGGCCACGTGCCAGTGCTGGCCATGGGCAATCAGCGGCGCGCCGAGGCGGGCGGCGGTCTGTTCGATGACCTCCATCGCCTCATCGTCTTGCGGGCCGACGATGCAGGGCACACCACGCTTGATGATCCCGGCTTTCTCCGCCGCGATCTTCGCCAGCGTGTTGCCCAAGAACTGCTCGTGGTCGATGGAAACCGGGGTGATCACCGTGACCGCGGGCTGTTCGATCACGTTGGTGGCGTCCAGCCGACCGCCCAAGCCGACCTCAAGCAGGGTATAGTCCGCCTGCGCGCGGGCAAAGGCCAGCAGGGCGGCGCAGGTTGTGATCTCGAAATAGGTGATGTTTTCGCCGCCATTGGCCGCGTAGCATTCATCAAGCACCGCGGTCAGATCGGGTTCCGAGATCAGTTCTCCGGCCAGACGGATGCGTTCGTGGAACCGTGCCAGATGCGGTGATGTGTAGGCATGCGCCGACAGCCCTGCCCCTTCGAGCCCCGCGCGGATCATCGCCTGGGTCGAGCCTTTGCCGTTGGTTCCGGCCACGTGGATCACCGGCGGCAGTTTGGTTTGCGGGTTGTCCAGCGCGTCCAGCAGACGCCAGACGCGATCCAAGGTCAGGTCAATGATCTTGGGGTGCAGCGCCATCATCCGGTCGAGGATGGCGTCCGATGTCTGCGCGGTCATTTCTTGTCCGTATCCTCAGCCGGGGCATCCGCCGCAGGCGCTTCGGGGTCCGGCGCGGGCAGATCGCCCTTGATCGCGGGGGGCTGTTTCATCAGCATCCGGGTGATGGTGATCAGTTCCTCGCGCATCTCGGTGCGTTTGGTCACCCGATCCAGCATGCCGTGGTCCAGCAGGTATTCGGCGCGCTGGAAGCCTTCGGGCAGTTTCTCGCGGATGGTTTGTTCGATCACGCGCGGGCCGGCAAAGCAGATCAGCGCATTGGGTTCCGAAATATGCACATCGCCCAGCATCGCGTAAGACGCGGTTACGCCGCCCGTCGTCGGGTGTGTCAGCACAACGATATAGGGCAGGTTCGCCTCTTTCAGCATTTCGACCGCGACAGTGGTGCGGGGCATCTGCATCAGGCTCAGGATCCCCTCCTGCATCCGCGCGCCGCCAGCGGCTGAGAACAGGATCAGCGGGCGCTTCAGTTTCACCGCCTCTTGCGCGGCGGCGATGATGGCGTTGCCGACATACATGCCCATCGACCCGCCCATGAACGAGAAATCCTGTGCGGCGGCAATGATCGGCGTACGTCCGATTTCGCCCGAAGCCACCAGCATCGCCTCTTTCTCGCCGGTCTTTTTCTGTGCGGCTTTCATGCGATCGGGGTATTTTTTCTGATCGCGGAAGTGCAGCGGATCGTCTTTGGGTGCGGGCACCTCGACCTCGGTGAAGATACCGCCGTCGAACAGATGGGTGAACCGCTCGCGCGGGGTGATCGCCATGTGGTGACCGCACTGGGTACAGACATTCTGGTTTTCCGCCAGCTCGCGATGGAACAGCATCGTTCCGCATTCGTCGCACTTGTGCCACAGGTTTTCGGGCACCTCGCGGCGCGAAAAGATCGAGTTGATCCGGGGGCGGACGTAGTTTGTGATCCAGTTCATGTCGGAACCTTGCTTGTGCGGCGTTGACGTCAAATAAGACGCTACGGAAAGAAATGCAATCAGCGCCTGATGGCAAGCCGTGCTGTGAGCCAACCGACAAACATTGCGACGAAATCCACCAGCAGCCATTGTCGCAACATGCCGGTTTCGGACATGTCATAAGGCAGCAGGTACAGGGCCAGCCCGCTGAGCGTGTCGGGCAGCGAGACAAACAGCAGCGCAACCGCATTGTTGAAGAAGTGCAAGGCGATAGCCGGGCCCAGGGTGCCGGACCGGGCCGTCAGGTCAGCGGCCAGCAAGCCGAAGACACAGGACCAGACCGCGACGATCAGGGCGTTGTCACCGGCAAGACCCGGGGCGTAGTGACCGGCGGCGAACAGGGCCGATGGCACCCCCATCCAGATCAGCGGCGATCTGAACCGCGCGGCCAGCGACTGTTGAAGGTAGCCGCGAAACAGGATCTCTTCGGCGCTGGTCTGGATCAGCACTGCGCAGGCGGCGAAAGGCAGTACGATCAACCAGATAGACAATGGCAAATTCGGCGTCAGCGGATCGCCCATGCCATAAGGCGGCAGGACAGCCATCGCAAATCCAAGCAGCACAAGGCCCACAAACACGCGCAAGAACTGATGAACGGCCAAAACTCGCGGCCCCAGAATCGCGCTGAGCGGGCGGTGCTGCATCACCCGGGCTGCAACGGCCACGCCCAGGGTCAGAAAGCCAAAGCTGGCCAGCAAAAGAAGCGCACCGGATGTCGAGGTTCCCAACAAGAACCCCTCGACCTCGGACGATGGGATCAGGCCCCCGATCAAGGCAAACAACACCGAGTTCAGTGCCAGATACAGCGCCATGACGATGACCAGCCCGGCCAGCAGCCGCCACAGCTCGGGCCGGGCACGGGCATCGCTGACCAGTTGCTCATGCGCGGAATAGGCCGTTGGCTCAGGCATCAGGGCCCGCACTTTCATCCTGAAGCGTCGTCGCAACTTCCGGGAAGATTTCCGATGGGTCCTTGGCGTTGTTGATACGTGTGGACAGCGTGGAAAGATAACCTGCCACAGTCTGCAACAGTTGCACGGCAACCCCGGCGTCGCTTTCGATCACGGCACGCAGTTCTTCCGCGCCGATGCGCAGGAAGGTGCAATCCTCGGTGGCGGTCAGATCAAGCTGCCGTAGATCTCCGGTGATGATCGACAGGTCACCGATCAGACGACCAGGTTCGATGATCGAGATCGTGCGGCGGTTTCCATCCTCGTCGGACCAATCCAGATTGGCCTTGCCTTTGATGCACAGATACGCCGCATCCGGAACCTGCCCGCGCGAAAAGATCATCTGACCAGCGGCGACATCATACCATTGCGCTGAAAATGCCAGCAGGCGCTGGTTTCGCGCGTCGATGCCCGAGAACAGCTCGGTCGACGATATGATTTCAAGCTTACGGCTCAGATCGGCCGAGACGCTTTCTTCGTGCAGGGTCTGCGTGCGGGACACACCGTCAATCCGGCCATCCTTGATCTCGATGAACAGATCATAGGCTTCGGGATGGGCAAAGTGATCCTCCATGAAAATCATGATCGAGTCCGGCAGCAGCTCGCGCAGTTTCAGGCGGGTGCGCAGGCGGCTTTCCGAATCGTGGCTGGCCAGTGCTTTGTCGAGGATCAGAACATCGGGCCGCTTGATACCGGCGCGCGAAAACGCGGCGCGTTCCTGAAACACCGTTGGCAGGTTGTTCCCGCCCAGACCCGATGGCAGATCGTAGATAATGGCCGCCGCGCGGCGCCGCAGTCCGGCCTGGTTCATAGCCTCGGCCACAACGTCCTCGATCTCGCCCGCATGGACGCCGGCGGTCAGAGAGATCCGCCCGTAGAGCGCGTTTTCAAGAACCGGCAGCATAGGGATATAGATATCCGGCGACAGCGGCAGGAACATACCGTTCATCGAACTGCGCAATTGTTCGCCCTGCCCCTGCCGGATCGCAAGGATCTTGTCCTTGTATTCATCGGGGAAATCCGCGCCGATCTGTTCTGCGGTCAGAAGGAAGGGCACGGTCAGCAGCAAGGCGCTTTCTTCATCGCTCAGCTCACCGTCGCCTTTGCCCTTGCGGCGATCTTCGATGTCCAGCCAGCGGTGGTACATCTCTTTACTCATCCCAAGTCGCAGGAACAGCGGGTGATCGGTGCCATCCCGGCCAAAGGTACGGCTCAGCGTATCCAGAACCGCCTTCGAGATGCTCATCGCGTCATCGGCCAGATCATGCGCCCTGAGCATGGAGAGGAAATGCCCGTCACTGGCCAGACTTTCGGGCGAGATATGGCGTGTGGGGGCTGCATACAGCAGGTTGCCGCCCAGCGGGACAGCCGGGTTAAAGCGGTTGGGATCGAACCGATAGACATATTTGTCCAACCCCTTCTCGCGCAGACGTTCGGCAATGGTGTCCCGCAAATTGACGATTTCCTGCGCCAGAACGGGATGCAGCTTAGGATCAAAGCGCGACCCAAGCGTCCGGCGGAACATGAATTCGTCAATGCCCATCGCCTCGACCAGCTCGAACCACCAATTGCGGATATCGTCGATATTCTCCAACCCCGCGAGACCCGGATCGATCCATTCATCGCTGAGCGAATCCGTCGGGTTGCCCGAGCGCGCGGATTCGATCTGTCGCCGCGTCGGGGCCTTCTTGTCGTCGCTTTCAGGCTGGGGATGCGTTCGCAGGGGCATCATCAGGTTGTCGCCCAGCGTTCCGTCAAACAGATATGGGCGCGAATAGGCATATCCGATGCGGGCCGCGATAACCGACTGATGCAATTCGCGCAAATCGTGTCCGGCCATGATCACGTCACCTTGAACCGGCAGAATCTCGCGCGTCAGCAGCTGACCCAAAGCGCTGCGCTCAGACGCGTGGGTGGACTGGATTGCCACGCGCGCGCCGTTGGGGATGACAAGATCAAGGTCCTCAAGGATGGTTTTGCCGTCACCATCCCGCACCGTTACATTCCGCAACTCGATATCACCATTCAAGTGCGGGATCGTGTCGGGTTCGCCGTCAAACAGATGCTCGGGGATCATGTTGTCCGGCGCAAATCGCTCGGTCACGATTTCCCAGCGCAGCGACATGTCCTGCACCTGATTGTAATAGGTCAGAAGATCCTTCCACGGACCGCTCAGATCCTTGTACGCGCCAAGGGCCGCGACCAGAGCGCCCACCGTGATCTCGCCCTTGATCGCCAGATAACCGCCGACGGAATAGAACAGAAACGGCGTCATCTGAGTGATCAGATTGTTGAGGAACTTCATGAAGAACTTTTTGTTGTAGATCTTGAACCGGATCTCGAACAGGTTCCCCAGCCGATGGCTGAATTGCGCCAGACGATAGCGCCAACCGCCATTGGTGCGCAGATCGCTGATCCCTGCCGCACTTTCTCCGATCTCGGAACTCAGGTGCCGGACCTCCTGAATGCGGTCCTTGTTCAGCAGGTTGATCTGACGTTGCAGCTTGGGGATCAGCCAGGCCTGCAGCGGGATCAGGGCGATGCTGGCCAGCCCGAACCAGACGCTTTGCATGAACAGGAAGGTGACGATGGTCATCATCTGGCCGAACTGGAACACCGGCTGTGCAATGGCGTCGCCCATCAACCCGCCCATCGGCTCGGCCTCGGAGGTGATCATCGAGACCAGCTCGCCCTGGCTTGTCGTCGCAAAGTAGGATTTTGGAAAACGCATGGATCGGTTGATCAGCGTGAACCGCAACCGGCGCAGCATCCGCTCGGCCAGAACGCCCTTCATCGTGTTGATGCGCATTTTCATCAACCCGCTTGCGATCACGGTGGCCAGAAAGGCGCAACACAGGATCAGCAGGTAATGGACCTGTGTGAAGGTGATCCCCAACAGGGTCACCGTATCCCCCGGCGCCCCAATGGCGTCGTTGATGATCTGCTTGGGCAATTCCAGCGAGGCATACAGGAACGGAAATGACAAAACGGTCAGAACCAGCAGCACAAGTTGCTGTTTCTTCGAGTATTTCCAAATAAACGAAAACAGAGTGGGTTCCATGCACTGGCCTTGTCTGTAATGAAATTGTTGCGCCGAGGTTCCTAAGAAAGACCCACTTTAAGTCAGGTGGCAGACGGTAAGCACTGGCCCCGCGTAATACAAGAACGCTTGGGGTGTTTCTTGGCACGAAATCGGGGCCTGCGGGGGTGCGTCTTCAGGATTGGTGAATATTCGCCCCCTACTGTGCCATTCCGGGTTTGTCCCGCACCGCGTCTTTGACTAAAGAGGTACAACTTCGGACGATGGGACCATGGGCAGGATTCTGGATCGCTATATTCATCGACGGGCCATGCAGCGTTGGCGCACCGCCGCGCAGCAGGCGCAGGATGTGCCGCAGTCCAAACTGCGGCTTCAGCGCGATCAGGCCCGCGGGCTGCGGGCCCATCTGAACAAGCTGATCCATATTGCCGATGGGCGTCTTATCCGTCCCCAGATTGGCTCGGTTCAGTTTCCCAAACCCGTCGGCACCGACTGGTCCTGGCGCCCGGACCTGTGGCGCGGACCTCTGGCCCGACCGGGTGTGGCCTCGGCCCCGCGCAAGGCCGGGATTGACGGTCAGGTCACCCTGTTCCACGACTGTCCACAATCCGAGATCGCGGTGCGGCAGGTCCGCAACCGGGGCGACGATGATCTGGCCCCGTTCAGCCTGGCGGTTGAGGCGTTCAGCTTCGAGGGCTCATTCCTGTCACTGTCCGTCGAACTGCCGCCCGAGGCCGCACGGGATCTGACCAAACAACATCTGATGCGTGTCGATACGTTGATTGACAGCGAACAGAACTCGGGCGTGTTTGCACGCCTCAACATCCAGCACGGGCCAAACACCGAACAGGTGCTGCGGCAGATGGATTTATCCGTATCCCCCGTGGCGGTGGATTTCGATCTGGCGCATCTGCCCCTGAACGAGCGGCGGATCGAAAAGATCTGGCTGGACCTGATCTTTAAAAACCCGCGCATGAACCGCATCGTTCTGCGCGATCTGACCTTCTGCCGCCGCCACCGCGCCGATTTGTGAGACGCCAGGACATGACGCAGCCCAGCTTGACCCCATCCAGCTTTGAAAACGGCATCTGGCAAGGCCATCTTGAGGCAGACACGCAGCCTCAGATCGAGGCCCGCTATCTGGGCGAAACCTTGTCTGGGGTCGAGGTCTCACCCGCCGATGGCGGTTGGACCATCACAGTGCCCGTTCCCGTTGCCGCCCTGTCCGAAGGCGTTCATAGCTTTGTCATCATCGACACGGCCAACACGCAAAAGCTGGGCGGTTTCACCATAATCGCGGGCGAGCCCGCCGCCGATGATCTGCGCGCCGAGGTCGAGCTGTTGCGCGCCGAACTGGAGATGCTCAAACGCGCCTTCCGCCGGATTTGCCGGGACGACGCCTGACCGCCCCGGGCCGGTTTCCCTATCTTTTCAGCCCTTTTCATGCATCATTGACCCACCAGGATCGAAAAAGGTGCGGATATGGAGCGGAGCAGCATCATAAAAGTCATCGCTTTGATGGTGACCGCCTTCGGCATCGGGATCGATTTTACCGGCGCCCTGATGCTGGTCCCGGCAATCGAGAACAGCTTTGACACCGATATCACCAGCACCCAATGGGTCCTGAATATCTATGCGCTGTTCTTTGCCATGACCATGGTGGCCGGGGGCCGCCTTGGCGATATGTACGGCCACCGCAAAATCATGATCATCGGCCTGACGATCTTTCTGTTTTCGTCGGTGATGTGTTTTGTGGCCCCCAGCCTCGATTTCCTGATCGGCGCGCGGGCGCTGCAAGGGATCGGCGCGGGCTGCGTCTGGCCCTGCACGCTGGCTTTCGGGGCCACCAAAGTCTCGCGTCAGGAACACCGCGCGCTGGTGATGGGTCTGATCCTGGCCGGCGTCACCTCGGGCAACGTCTTTGGTCCGATGATCAGCGGGCTTGCCGTAAACCTGGGCGAGTGGCGCTATTTCTTCCTGGCGAATGTGATTTTTTCCTGCATCTCGATGGCCACCGCGCTGGTCCTGATGGAGCGCGAGACCCAGCACAAGCAGGGCGAGCATATCGATTTCGCCGGTATGGGCCTGTTGTCCCTGGCCGTACTGCTTCTGCTTTACGGGCTTGATGTCGGCGCGGATTGGGGTTGGACCTCGGTTCCGCTGCTGCTTTTGTTCTTTGTCAGCGCGGTTCTGTTTTTCCTGTTCCCAAAGGTCGAGAAACGCGTGAAGGAACCACTGCTACTGCCGCAGATGATGCAGAACAAACAGTTCCGGATCACACTGGGGCTGAACATGTTCAACGTCTCCGCTGCCTTTGTCGCCCTGCTGTATTTCCCGCAATACATGCAAAAGGTGCTTGGCTGGTCGACCTTTGCCTCGGCTTTGGGGCTTGCTCCGCTGACCGTTCTGCTGGCCGTGGGCTCGATCGTGTCGGGGACGCTTTACAATGATTTCGGGCCCAAGCGGCTGTTGTTCTGGGGATACATGCTGGCCACCATCGGCTCGGCCAGCATCGTGCTTCTGCCCGGCGGGTTGGGGTATTTCCAGATCCTGCCCGGCATGGCGATGATCGGGCTGGGGGCAACGCTGACGGTTGGTCCGTCGGGCACCGCGGCAGTTTGTGCGGTCAAGCCCGAACGCGCCGGTCTGGTCGGTGGGCTGAGTTTCATGACCCACCTTGTTTACGGAGCGATCTCCGTCGCCTGCGCCACCGCGATCATGTATGTGGTGTCCCTGTCCAGCCTGCGCGACAAACTGGCCGCCGCCAAGATCACCCTGTCCGACACCGATCTGCGCGCCATCAACGGCGGCACACTCGATACAAACTCGGCCCGCGCGGTTTTGGCCAAATTTGATGCGGATCAGGTCGAAACGGTCAAATCCGCCCTTTCAGCGGCCTTCAACAGCGGCATGAGCATGGCCTTTGTCTTTTCCACCATCTCGGTCTCGGTCGGTATTCTTCTTGCGCTGAGGCTGGACGAAAGCAAACTGCACAAGATCGAGGGATGAAGAAGGTCCGCGCCCTGCTGCAAGCAACTTACCAGAAGTATTGCGAGGCCAGATACAAAGCACAGTGTACTAAACTACTCTAAAATTTAACCCTCGCATATTTCTGGGAATGTACCGCACCCGGGAACGGCGGCAGTGCGCAACAAAGCCGCAGTTTAATCGATGGCTTTTTTTACTGATCAGAACAGTACGCTTAAATTTGCTCCCAGGCCATGTTCTTCGCCATTGGAACGAGCCGAATAACTGTACCCTGCCGTGAACCTAGTTTGCTCAGACATCTGATACCCTAGCCCCAGCCCAAGAACGAACCCATTGGCTCCTCGGTTTTGTCCGACTTGAGTGAATGTCCCAAATATCGGGCTCGTAACGGTGATTTCGTGTTCCCTGTTCTTGTTGGCATAGAAGTCGTACTCGTAGCGGGCAAAGGCTATTGGTGTGAGCAAACCATTCTCGGTTAAGAAGTCCTGTTGATAGTCAATTCCAATGGAAGCGATCAGGGACTCCGCATCCGCATTTTCAACTGAATAGTTAAAGTCACCGCCCCCGGTCTCTGTCCCAGAGCCTTGCCGGATGCGACCAAAATTCAATCCAAAAACTGTGGACATTCTTGCACCGCTTTTCAGGTTGACCAGCTTCCTTGCCTGAACACCGGCGTGAATTCCCTCTTGGTCAAGATCCGATTTTGCCTCACCTCCAGTAAAGCCATCAAGAGAAGGGTTAATCCGCCTGGCGTCGGTTTCACCGAACATGTATCCGATCAACCCGGAAAATTCCCAGGTTCCGGTTGTCGTACGACCGTAAACACCAGCGTGATAGCTGTCGGTCGAAAAGTCTTGATCGACTTGATCGTGCTCATCCATGGAGGACGTCCCAACGCCTGCGTAAACGCCAACGACCCCTCTATCGGAACTTACGACATCCGCACCGGCCACAATGGTGCTGAGCGAATAATCGAATGTTCCGAGGCCGTTACTGCCATCGACATTGCCACTCACATAAGCTGTATCGATCCACCAGCGACGATCAGCACAGTCTATTGCACCAGTCCTGTTCTGGATGGCATCGATGTCACCGGACGCAATGGGTTGGTCCTGGGTCCTGAAGCCAACCGATTGATACCTGCGACAATCTGCGTGGCTAAGCACAGCGTTGGTTATCAGGTCCAGTTGCTCCAACCCGATTGTCAAATTTGAGGAATAGGGCTCGGCATGTACCCGATTGAACCCGGCCAACCCAGCATTGGTTAGCGTGCTGACAGCGTTGCCCAAAGTCGCGCCACTGCTAAGCATGGTTCCCGGCGAAGTGCTTGCCGTGTTCGCAACTGCTCCGGAAAGGTTACTGGCATTGGGAGAGCCTGCAACTAGGGGGTTCTGCGGCAGGCTTGAAACGGGCAGCGTCGTAAACGCTATATCAATTCTACCGTCTGCCGTTGGCACATTTGCGATACTCAAGCTGGAGAGAGCTGGCAAGGAACCCCCGGCAACAAGTATGGGGGTGTCACCGTCGAAACTGGAAGCTTGAAAGACTGTGTAATCGTTGCCAGACGCATAGTCTTGTGCTGACAAACCGGGTCGAGCTGCTTCGACCTGTATCCTCGCACGATTGATTCCGGTCACTGGACCGGTGGATGTAACCAAGTCGGCTTTTTGTCCGGCTAAGGGATCAACTTCAGTCAAGATGGTTGATCCGGCATCAAAGGCGATCCCTCCAGTGTTGTGGAGCGTTCCGATAGAAAAGCCCGGCGAAAGTACGCCGCCGTTTTTTACCGTGAAATTGACGGCATTTACCGTGCCATTGCCCGCCAAAGTGCCAAAATTGTCGAAGTTAAAGGAAGAAAGACTGCTTGACGCATCCAGGCGCAACGTTGTTCCGGCGGCAATCTCCATATCGCTGGTTGAAGAAATCGAACTATTGGTCAGTGTAAAATCAGAAGCCTCAACAATCCGAGTTTGAATAAAATATGCACCGAAAACGAATTCGGTTGCTCCCACAACCGTCAGGTTGTCGTAGGTTAACGGACGGTCGGATTGAAAGTACACTTCGGTGGGGTCGATGTTTTGGCCATTGAATGGCGCAAACGTCATGGATCGGCCCGATCCAATCGAAGTGTTGATCAGATTTACTCTAAGCTTGCCGTTCAGGTTTGTAGCCAGCGCTTCTCGGGAAACAAAGTCTCCACTACCTGCTGCGACATCTACATTAAGCAGGGTCAATACTGAAGCGTTACTGGGAACTACGTTCCGACCCGGGACATATATCTCGATCTCCCCAGAGGACGTTATTGATGAGTTTTCAATAGTAAGTCCCGTTATCGGTCCATTCGGGATTGGAAGACACGTACGCTCGGTTGTAGAGATAGTTTGGTTTGTAAGAGTAGTTTCAGATCCAGATGAATACTCTACTCGAGGCGATCCCAATTCAGCGCAAACCTGTGAGCTTTGGGCTTGTGCGCTGGCTGACAACAAAAAGTAAGCTAAACTTACGAATGTTAAACTCGTCAAAGCCGCGCGCTGCAATTTGCGACCCAAATCGATCGGGCTATTGATTATCACCAACTGTCTCCTCTCGCGGCAAAAGGCGAAACCACTTCACCATCATAAGGCTTGAAGAGAACAATTCATATATTTGTTTTTGATAGGAAATTCCTGTGGCATTTGAGCAAATTCACCAAACGAACACCGTTTGCTTTGGCACCCACAACTACCATTCACACGTTGTCGATCGCGCACTTATTCGCACACGATCAACACTTTTGGTCAGAGGTTCGGCCCTACGCCGCCCCGCGCCCCTAATGTCCAAGCGCCCTACTGCGAAGGCCCGTTTGGATTGAAGGCCGACAGGCCCTTGAGGATGTCGATGGCATAGGCCAGCTGGTAATCCTCTTCCCGCAGTTCAGCGGTGGCTTCGGCTTTGGCGCGGTCTTCTTCGATCTGGCGAATCTCGTCCTCGCTCAGGCTGTCATTGTCCAGGCTGCCGCGCAGTTCGGCCTCGGACCGGGTAAAGCGGTTTTCCTCTTCCTCCTCGGCTTCGGGCTGCGGGCGTGGTTGTTCGACGATGATATCCGGGCTGACGCCAAGCGCCTGGATCGAGCGTCCCGACGGCGTGTAATAGCGCGAGGTGGTCAGGCGCATCGCCCCGTCGCCCCGCAGCGGCATAACCGTCTGGACCGAGCCTTTGCCAAAGCTCTTGGTGCCGACCACGATGGCGCGGCGGTGATCCTGCAGGGCACCGGCCACGATTTCCGAGGCCGAGGCCGAGCCGCCGTTGATCAGAACAACGATGGGTTTGCCCTCGGCCAGATCACCGGGGGTTGCGTTGAACCGCTCGCCCTCTTCCGGGTTGCGGCCACGGGTCGAGACGATCTCGCCTTCGTTCAGGAACGCGTCCGACACCCGGATCGCCTGCGTCAGCAGACCGCCGGGATTGTTGCGCAAGTCCAGAACCACGCCATTGACCTTGTCGATACCACCGGCTTCGGCGATCTGTTCTTCCAGCCCGGCCTGCAGGTTGGGGAAGGTCTGATCGTTAAAGGTTGTCACGCGCAGCACCACGCTGGTGCCCTCGGTGCGAGCGCGCACGGCGGTCAGTTTGATCGTGTCGCGGATGATGGTGACATCGAAGGGCTCGGGCTCGCCTTCGCGGACAACGGTGATGATGATCTCGGAGCCCACCGGCCCGCGCATCAGCTCAACGGCCTTGTCCAATGTCAGGCCCAGAATGCTTTCGCCATCCACATGAGTGATGAAATCCCCGGCCTCGATCCCGGCCTCATCGGCGGGCGTGTCATCGATGGGCGAGACAACTTTGACAAAGCCTTCTTCCTGCGTGACTTCGATGCCAAGGCCACCAAACTCGCCCCGTGTCTGCACGCGCATCTGTTCAGCATCATCGGGCGACAGATAGCTGGAATGCGGATCCAGCGAGGTCAGCATGCCGTCAATTGCCGCTTCGATCAGTTCCTCGGGCTCGACCTCTTCGACATATTGCGCGCGGATGCGTTCGAAGATGTCACCGAACAGGTCGAGTTGCTGATACACATCGGCCTTCTTTTCGGCCTCTTGCGCCAGCAACGGGCCTGCAATCTGAGTGGTTGCAATGATGCCTGCCACGGTTCCGGCCAGTCCGGCCATCACAAATTTCTTCATACTCGTTTATCCATCCTTGCTGGTCCGAAACCACGATTCCGGGTCCACGGGGCTGTTGTCTTCTCTTACCTCTATATAGAGCGTTTCTGACCGGTCAGTTCCAGTGCCATCACCAGTTGTTGACAAAATAGCGCCGATTTCCGGGGTTTCACCGGGCATCAGCCCAACCGGTGTGCCTTCGGGGATCACTTGTCCGATGTCGCCATAGACCTCTTGCAGGCCGGAAAAAACGAACAGAAGCCCCGGTTGCGGTTCCAGAATAATCAGGTTTCCAAGATCCAGCAGCGGGCCGCGATAACGGATGGTTGCCGCAGTGGGCGCAGTCACCAGCGCGCGGGGCCGTGTGCCCAGGACCAGACCGGGGCGCGTCACGCCCGCAGCGTCGGTTTCGCCTGCCCTGTGCAGAAGAATGCCCTGAACCGGCAGCAATATATCACCCTTGCGACCCGAGACGCTGGCATTGGTGGCCGCAATCTCCCCTTCCGAGATTTCGGACAATCCGCTGGCAAACCCGTCCAGCGTTTCGGTGGACGAGATCAGGATCGCCGTCTTGATCGGATCCTCGACAAAGCGCTGCGGCAGGTCGGTGCGGTCGGCAATCGCCTCGCTCAGACGGGTGCGGGCCGATTGCACACCGGTCAGGCCTTCGGTCAGGGTTTCGGCGGCGTCCTGTTGCAACAGGCGCAGGGTCTGAACCTCTTGCAGATCACGCGCCAAAGCTTCGGCCTTGGCGTTTAGGCCCGGTGTGACCTCGGACAGCATCATGCCGGTGCGGGCCGCGCCCAAAGGGCCAGAGGGATGCAGCATCAGAACCGGCGGTGCGGTGGTCTCGATCGTCTGCAACACACCCAGCAGCTGCGCCACATCCTTTTCGCGGGCGCGCAATTCGGCAGACAGCTGCGCCTCACGCGTGGCGGCCATGCGCAAACCGTCGCGCATGGCGGACAGTCCGGCCTCGTAGGCCTGGATCGTCTGGGTCAGGGCCCGCACGCGGTCCCTCGCGCTGTCGGCTTCGGTCAGTGAAACCGAGGCCTGTTCCAGCATCTCGGCCGCTGCCAGCGCCGCCTCAGACGGATTGCTTTGGGCCGTCGCCGAACCGGCGAGACACAGCGCGACTGCGACGGCCAGACCCCTCATGACAGCAGGCTTTCCCCGGTCATTTCAGGTGGTTTGGGCAGGTCCATCAGGTCCAGAAGCGTTGGCGCAAGATCCGACAATCGCCCGCTTCGCAACGCGGCACCTGCGGGGCCACCGACCAGAGCAACCGGCACCGGGTTCAGCGTATGCGCGGTATGTGGCCCGCCGGTTTCCGGATCGACCATCATTTCGCAATTGCCGTGATCGGCTGTGACGATCATCGCGCCCCCGGCGGAGTTCAATGCTTCGACGACCTGTGCCAGACCCTGATCCACGGCTTCGCAAGCTTTGATCGCGGCCTGCAAATCGCCTGTATGCCCAACCATGTCCGGATTGGCATAGTTGGTGACGATCAAATCATAGCCCGCCTCAATCGCCTCGACGAATTTGGCGGTCACTTCGGTCGACGACATCTCGGGCTGCAGATCATAGGTCGCCACTTTGGGCGATTTGGGCATGAAGCGGTCCTCGCCTGCCTCGGGCACCTCTTTGCCGCCATTCAGAAAGAAGGTCACATGGGGGTATTTCTCGGTCTCGGCCAGCCGGAACTGGCGCAGGCCCTGTTTGGCCACCCATTCGCCCAGCGTGTTCACGATGGCGCGTTTCGGGAACACCGTTGTCATGTAACCGTTGTGGCCGTCGGAATACTCGACCATCCCCAGCAATGCCGACAGCGCCGGGCGCGGGCCGGTATCGAAATCGGCAAAGCCCGGCTCGCCAATAGCGCGCAGGATTTCCCGTGCGCGGTCGGCGCGGAAGTTCAGGCAAAAGAACCCGTCGCCGTCTTTGACACCCTTATAGCCATCCAGCACCGTGGGCGAGATGAATTCATCGGTTTCCGATTGGTTGTACGCGTGATCGACCGCGCCATGTGCGGAACTGGCCGCGCGACCCTGCCCTTTGATCATGGCGTTATACGCCTCTGACACGCGCTCCCACCGGTTGTCGCGGTCCATCGCAAAGTAACGCCCGCTGACGGTGACAATGCGCGCGCCTTCGGGCAGACGATCCTCAAGCTCGGCGATGTACCCAAAAGCCGATTTCGGGGCCACGTCGCGACCGTCTGTCACCGCGTGCAACGCGACCGGCACCCCGGCATCGGTGATTGCCTTGGCCGCAGCGACGATGTGATTCACATGGCCATGTACGCCGCCGTCCGAGGCCAGACCCATCAGATGCGCCGTACCACCCGCCGCCTTCACCTTGGCGATAAAATCCTGCAACGCCTCATTGTCGAAGAAGGATCCATCCTCGATGGCCAGATCGATCTGTCCAAGATCCATCGCCACAACCCGGCCCGCGCCGATATTGGTATGGCCAACCTCGGAATTGCCCATCTGCCCGCTGGGCAGACCCACATCCGGGCCGTGGGTGATCAGCGTGGCATGCGGGCCCTGAATGATCGCATCGAAGGTGGGCGTTTTCGCCAGATAAGGCGCGTTGGCCTGCGTGTCCTCGGACAATCCCCAACCATCGAGAATGCACAGGACTACGGGTTTGGGCGTGGCCATTTTACTCTCCGGTAACTGCTCTTGGCGAACCTTCTACCCGGTGACCGCCGGGGGGTGAACCGCCTTTGAGGCAATTGGCGCAGATTTAATCAACCGCTCATCGGGCATAGAGGCCCGGATTTCCATACCCCAACAGGTAGCGAACCTTACGTCACGCCACCTTGCGCCATTGAGGTCGGGCTGCCTAGTCTCGACCACAGGGGAGAGGACAGTCATGCAGCCAGAGATTGCGGTGTTTGCACTGATCTACGTATTCGCGCCTGCCGCGCTGATGCTGTTGGCGCGGCATTGGGCGCTGGCCGGGCGGCTGGGGCCGATTGTGCTGTGCTATATGGGTGGTCTGGCGCTGGGTCTGTCGGGCCTGCAACCCGAGACGGCCCAGCACATCCGCAACAGCGTGATCGAGGCCAGCCTG
Organism: Ruegeria sp. H7; assembly: GCF_056532945.1. Lineage (NCBI taxonomy): Bacteria > Pseudomonadati > Pseudomonadota > Alphaproteobacteria > Rhodobacterales > Roseobacteraceae > Ruegeria > Ruegeria sp. H7. The sequence continues at coordinate 72,274 of NZ_JBQFNZ010000005.1, read as the reverse complement.
GGGCTTGCCCTTCCGCTGCTGCTGTTTGGCGTCAATCTGCGCGCCTGGGGTCGGATCGCCGGATCAGCCCTTTTGTCCATGGTGTTGGCCGTGTTGTCCGTAAGTCTTGTTGCTACCGGTCTGTTTTACGTGTTCAACGCAGGTGGCACCGAACAGGCCGAGCAGCTGTCGGGCATGGCCGTCGGCATGTATACCGGCGGGCTGGCCAATATGGGCGCGATCAAGCTCGCGCTGGATATCCCCGAGGGTCGCTATCTGCTGTTCGCCACCGTCGATACCGTTGTCGGCGCGGCCTACCTGCTGTTTGTGCTGACGCTGGCCCCTGTGGTCTTTGGGCGATTCCTGAAACCCTTTGTCGGATGCGTTGAATCCAATCCCCCGGAACCGGCCGAGGCCACCCGGCCCAACTGGATCGCACACGGGCTGATTGCGTTGCTGGGGGCCTCGATGTGCGTCGGTGCGGCATTGACCTTGGCCCCTTTCGTCACCTTCGCCGCGCCGCAGGTGATGATCGTCGTTCTGCTGACGACGCTGGGCATTCTGGGGTCCCTGACCCCGTCCTTACGCCAAAACCGGGCCGCGCCGCATATGGGGATGTATCTGCTTTATGTGTTTTCGTTCAGCGTTGCGGCCTCGATGGATCTGGCAACGCTGCGCCACTTGGATCTGGCCGTTCTGGGGTTTGTCCTAATCGCCACCTTTGGCAGTTTTGCCCTGCATGCGCTGCTGGCGCGACTGGCGAGGGTGGATCGGGACACGTTTCTGATCACCTCGGTCGCCGCCGTCATGTCACCTGCTTTCGTGCCCATGATCTCGCGCAGCCTGCGCAACCCGGCGATCTTGATGTCGGGCATGGCAACCGGCATTCTGGGTTTCGCCATCGGGAACTATCTGGGCATTTCACTGGCGCTGCTGCTGGCCCAAGGGGGATAGGATATGGACCATCAGAAACTACCGGAAACGGGCCGCCCTGAGGGTGAGATACTGGATCAGCTCAAGTCCTTTGCCGAGGATGACCCGAATTACCGCGATGGCCGGACCTGGAGCCTGGTTTACCATCTGGATGACGACCACGACGCCTTCACCGCCAAGGCCTACAGCGCGTTTTCTTCGGCCAACGGCCTGAACCCAGCCGCGTTTCAAAGCCTGAAACGGATGGAGACCCAGATCATCTCGACCATGGCCGGTCTGCTGCATGGCGGGCCGGACACGTGCGGCGTTGTGACGGCGGGTGGGACGGAAAGCTGCCTGATGGCGGTCAAAACCTACCGCGACATGGCGCGCAAACGGCGCAAGGTGACACGGCCCAACATGATCCTGCCCAAGGCGGCGCATGTGGCATGGTTCAAGGCGGCGGAATATTTCGGGGTCAAGGCGCGCCTGCTGCCGATGACACCGGATTATGCGACCGACATTTCCCGGCTGAAGCGAATGATCAACGCGGGCACGGTCATGATCCTGGGTTCAGCCCCGGAATACCCGCATGGCACCATCGACCCGATTGCCGAAATGGGGGCGATTGCGCAGTCCAAAGGCATCCCATTGCATATCGACGCCTGCGTCGGCGGGCTGATCCTGCCGTTCATGGAGCGGAACGGGGTCGACCTGCCCGACTGGGATTTCCGGGTTCCGGGCGTCACCTCGATCTCGGCCGACCTGCATAAATACGGCTATGCGGCCAAGGGGGCCTCGACCATCCTGTATCGCGATCTGGACCTGCTGAAGCACCAGATGTTCATCTGCCAGGATTGGCCCGGCGGAGTCTTCGCCTCTCCCGCTCTGCTGGGCACCCGACCGGGCGGAGCCTATGCTGCCGCATGGGCCGTCATGCAAAAGCTGGGGGTCGAGGGCTATTGTCGGCTGGCCAAAGACACGACCGAGGCGGTCGAACAGCTGAAGGCAGGCATCACAGCGATCGAAGGGCTGCGCATTCTGGGCAACCCGCAGGGGCCGCTGCTGGCTTATGGTTCAAGCGACCCAAAGCTGAACATCTACGCCGTGGCGGATCAGTTGGAACGGGCGGGTTGGAACATCAACCGGGTGCAAAACCCCGATGGCATCCATTGCATGGTCACCGCCAAACACCTGCATGTGACCGACGAATACCTGTCTGATCTGGCGCAGGCCGTCGCAACCGTGCGCGCCAATCCCGAACTTGCCAAGACCGGCGGGGCGGCAACCTATGGCATGATGGCCCATGTCCCCCTGCGCGGAATGGTCAAATCCAAAGTGCTGGATGTGTTCGCCGAGATGTATCGCGCGGGCGGCGGCGGGTTGCATCTGGACGATGGTAAAGCGCCGAACCTGCTGGAACGCGGCATGGCGCGCTATGTGCAATGGAAAGCGCGGCGCGGCTAGTCTTTCAGATAGTCCTTGTAAGGCTTCGCTTTGCGGTTGCGATATTTGACTGTCAGGTCCAGCGGCATCTCGTTCTCATCGTAGATCCCGACGACAATCCCCCTGCCCCGGCTTTTGGTCCGCATCTCGAACAGTTGCTGCTCTGATCGGGTGGTGCGCTGCGACGGGCGGCGGGTCCAGGCGAACAGATGCTCGTACATCTCGGCAATCACCTCAGAATGATCGGCGCTGTCGCCCAGATCGATCAGTTCCTGCGGGTCGTTTTCCAGATCGAACAGGATGGGGCGGTGCCCGCCCTCGCAATGGATCAGTTTCCAGCGTTTATTGGCGACCATGAACATCACTGCATCCCGGACCGAAGCATTCAGACGCTCGGCAATGGGTGAGGCGGAATAGTCGTATTCGCAGATCACTACATCCCGTGGCACCTCTTGCATCTGCCCATGCAGGATCGGCAGCAGGGAATGACCTTCGAGGATATGGTTGGCCACTTCCCCTCCGGCCACATCGACGAAAGTGGGCGCTAGGTCGATGGACTCGACCAGCGCATCACAGACGGTGCCGCGGGTCGCATCAGCCTCGGGCGATGGGTCATAGATGATCAGGGGCATCTTGGTCGAGGCATCGTGGAAGAAGGTTTTCTCACCCATCCAGTGATCGCCCAGAAAATCCCCGTGATCCGAGTTGAGAACGATCATCGTATCGTCCATCCGCCCGGTCTGTTCCATCCAGTCGAACAGGCGGCCCATCTGGTCATCGGCCTGCTTGATCAGGCCCATATAGGCGGGGATCACGGCCTCGCGGACCTCCTGACGAGAAAAGGTCTGGCCAATCTTGGTGTCCATGAATGCCTTGAGCACCGGATGCGCGTTCTGGCGTTCTGCCTCGGATCGGACCACCGGCAGCACATGTTCGGGGCCGTACATCGAGGCATAGGGTTCCGGCACGATGTAGGGCCAATGGGGTTTGATAAAGCTCAGATGGCAACACCACGGGCCGTCATGGGTTTCCATGAACTCCATACCGCGCCCGGTCAGATAAGGCGTTTCGCTATCCTCTTCGGCGATATTCGCGGGCTCGGTTGCGTTCTTGAGGAACCAACCAGACAGAACGTTGCCCTCGGCATCCAATCCGGAGTTGGCGAAGTCGTGCCAGGGATTGTCGCTCTCATAGCCCTTGGACTTCAGATATTTATTGTATTCCTTTGCGCCATCCGGGTCGTAGAAGCCATCTGGGCCCTCGGGCAACATTCCGTCATCGCGTTCGAATACGTCAAAGCCACACTCGGCCACGCGGGCACCGATCAGGCTGTCCGGTTCCAGCCCCAACCGCGCCATGCCTTCAGCATCGGCGCGCATATGGGTCTTGCCGACAAGGTAACAGTCCATTCCGGCCTTGCGCAGGTGATCGCCCATCGTGATCTCGCCCACTTTCAGCGGAATGCCGTTCCACGACGCGCCGTGGGAATGCACGTAGCGCCCGGTATAGGTGGACATGCGGGAACTGCCGCAGATCGGCGACTGGATATAGGCCCGGTCGAAACGCACACCACGGGCGGCCAAACGGTCAATGTTCGGAGTGTGCAGATGCGGATGCCCGTAGCAGCTCAGATAATCCCAGCGCAGCTGGTCGAACATGATGAACAGGATGTTTCTGGCTTTGGCCACACGCGCCTCCCGACTGGTCCGGGGGCTATCTAGCCGGTTCCAAAGGCGCTGCGCAAATACAGATCAGGCCTGCCGTTCCATCTGTTCCAGCATCTTCTTGGCGCGCTTGCACTGAAGCTGATCGCGCAGGGGGCTGTTCGGGTCTACATCCTTTTGGCAGACCACGCATTTATCCGCGCCCGAGATCGCGTTCAGACCACCGCAGCTGCCCTTGATGGTCTTACCCATCAGCATCACACCCAGCGACATGCCGACCATGACCAGAGACAGAAGAATAAAGGCCAGAATGAAGGTGCTCATGTCGGTTCCTACCGGTCAGTTGGTTCCCAGGGCGTCTTTGAACGCGCTGCTGTGGACGGTTATATAGGCATCGTCGCCGCCTGTCACATCGCGCGAGATGAAATACACGGCAAGTTTATACTGTTCGGCCAGTTCCATACCCTTTTCCTGCCCCAGCGCCAGCATGGCAGTCGCCCAGGCATCGGCCATCATCGCGTTTTCGGCCAGAACCGTGACCGAGGTCGTGCGATGCGTGATCGGACGCCCGGTGGTCGGGTCGATGATATGCGAATAGCGCACGCCATCCTGCTCGAAGAAGTTCTTGTAATCGCCCGAGCTGGCCATGCCGCGATCATCCAGCGACACAATCAACTGCACGCTCTGCGATCCGGCCTCGGGTTTTTCGATGCCGATCCGCCAGGCCTCGCCCTGATCGTTCTGGCCCTTGGTGACCAGATCGCCGCCGATTTCGACCAGATAATCCTCGATCCCCGCATCCTGCAGGGTTTCGGCCACCGCATCGATGCCATAGCCCTTGGCAATCGCTGACAGGTTGATCCCGACAGACGGATCAGATTTCGCCAACGTGCCAGCCGAGGCATCCAGCGTCAAAAGTCGCGCCTGCCCCACACCATTCAGGGCGGCCTGAATATCGGCATCCGATGGCACCGGATCCTCGGGCTTGCGCGGGCCAAAGCCCCAAAGCTCGATCAGCGGGCCCAGTGTGACGTCGAAAGTACCGCCGGTTTTCTCATGCACATCATTTGCCGCCGCCAAGACCAACGCGAATTCGTCAGAGATCGCCACCGGGTCGGTGCTGGTTGAGGCCGAGAAGGTCGAAACCTCGGAATTCGGGTCCCAGTTCGACATCTTGGCGTTGACCTCGGCCAGTGCCTGTTCGACCGATGCGGCCAGCGCGGCCTCGTCCAGATCCTCGCCAATTGCGGTGATGTTGAAGGTCGTGCCCATCGTCTCGCCCGACAGGCGCACCACGTCGGGTTCCTTGTCGAACAGGCAGCCGGTCAGAAAGGATGCAAGGGCCAGTGCAGACAACAGACGCATGGATCGGTCTCCGGGGAAAATCAGTGCCCGGCATATGCCAGCGCCCCCTGTCAGAGTCAAACCGGCTTCACAGCTTCAGCGGCAAAAAGCCCAGCACCAAAAGGCCGATCCCCGCCGGAAGCCCGAACAGCCACGCGCGTTTCTGCCAACCCTCGGGCTGTTGTTTCCACGCCATGCGGAAATTATGGCCACAGACGACCACCGCAAAGAAGATCAGCGCCGCGATGGGGGGTGTCAGGTACAGATCGCTCACAAGGTCAGACTCCGGGTTTTCGCCGATCAGGGCATTTGCACCCTATACAGGCCATTTAGCTGCGCTAAGGTAAAAGGGAAAGACACTGCAAGAACCAAGAAGGAGATTGCCTATGGCCCCAACCTCTTACCAGGCACCGATGCGCGGCGATAAAGACAAAAAGACGACGCACAGCCAAACGACGGGGTCCAATCTGGCGCAGTCACAGACGACCGTGGCCAAACTGCTTGAGGGCAAGGGTGACTCGGTGTTTTCAGTGCGCCCGAACGAGACGATCCATTCCGTGGTCAACACCCTGAAAGAAAAGCGGATCGGGGCTGTTCTGGTAACCGATCAGAACGGCGCGCTGCAGGGGATCCTGTCGGAACGCGACATCGTGCGCCGGATGGCGGACACGCCCGGCCAGACCCTGCCGCAATCGGTCGAGGATCTGATGACGCGCGAGGTCAAGACCTGCTCGCCAGATGATCCGTTGAACGAAGTTCTGAAAACCATGACCGAAGGCCGGTTCCGTCACATGCCGGTCCTGCGCGACGGCAACCTGTGCGGCGTGATCACCATCGGCGACGTGGTGCATTTCCGCCTGAAAGAACTGGAATACGAAGCGCTGCGCATGAAGCAGATGATTGTGGGCTAGGTCGAGGTAAACCGCACCCCGCCCCTGAATATCTCAGCCGCCGTCAGGCGGCTGCTTGAATAGGCCCCGGTATCGATTGAGACAACCCCGTTCTGCGCCCGCGCGTGGGCGACAATCGTGTGCCCGTGCACAACCCATTGCCCGTCCTGTCTGGCCTGAACCCGGAACATCGGATGCCCCCACAGGCAAATCTGGCGCAATTGCGCGTCCAGCGCCTTGCGCGGGTCCAAAGCGGCGTGGACAACCGTGACATTCCCGCTGGTCCAGCTGAGCGGGCGGTTTGACAGCCAGCTCAGCAACTCATTCCCCATGGCTTGCCGCAGTTCTTCGGCCACAGCAACGGCCTGTTCTCCTTCTGTCACCTCGGCACCGCCTGACACTCCGAACGAGTTCAGCGTCTCAACGCCGCCGTTTTGCTGCCAAAGGTGACCCACACGCTTTGGGTCTTCGACAAAGCGCAACAGCATCTCTTCGTGATTGCCCAGCAAACAGATGATCCGCCCGCCCGAGGATTCGCTGAGGTGGTGCAGGTGATGCAGAACCTGTGCGCTGCTGTCGCCGCGATCCACGTAGTCGCCGACAAACACCCATGGACACGTATCATCCAGACGAGGCAGTAGATCCTGTAACAGGTCCAGCCGCCCGTGAATGTCCCCGATCGCGATGAACCGCTCCTCGGGCGCGATTTCCGGCGCGTCAACCTCTGCGGTCTGCGCGTCACCCTGCCCGAACAACCCTTTTATCCAGTTCCTAACCATCACAGTCTTTCACTACCCGGCCTGATGCGTTCCGACAATCGGCAATTCCGGGCCATGTCACGATGTTGACCAATCCGGTTGCAGATTTGCTATGACGGATAAAAGGGAGATTCTACTTGACCTTGCAGCAAGGAGAGTATCCCTGATGCCTAGGGTTTTATTGTGTTCGAGGGTTTTATGAAGCGAGTTTTGATTACCGGTACGGCGGGTTTCATCGGGTTCCATCTGGCCAAGCTGCTGCTGTCAGAAGGGTTCCGCGTGCATGGCTATGACGGGATGACCGACTATTACGACGTCACCCTGAAACAGCGCCGCCATCAGATGCTGATGCAGACGCCGGGCTTCACCGCGACCGAGGCCATGCTGGAAGACCACGACCAACTGATGAAAATCGCCGACGAGTTTCAGCCCGAAGTCATCGTGCACCTCGCCGCCCAGGCCGGTGTCCGCTACAGTCTGGAAGAACCGCGCAGCTACATAAACTCCAATGTTGTCGGCACCTTCAACGTGATGGAGGTTGCGCGTGTGCATAAGGTCGATCACCTGCTGATGGCCTCGACCTCGTCGGTCTATGGCGCGAATGAGGATATGCCCTTTATCGAGGTCGAAAAGGCCGACACGCAGCTGACCATCTACTCGGCCACCAAAAAGGCGAATGAGGCGATGGGGCATTCCTACGCGCATCTGTGGGACCTGCCGACCACCATGTTCCGCTTTTTCACCGTCTATGGCACCTGGGGACGGCCCGATCTGGCGCTGTATAAATTCGTGGATGCGATTCTGGATGATCGTCCGATCGACATCTACAACCATGGTGACATGTATCGCGACTTCACAAACGTGAACGATCTTGTCCGTGGCATCCGATTGTTGATCGATGTGCCTCCGGTCCGACCCGCCAGCGCGGATGAGATCGATGACGGCGACAGCCTGTCCCCGGTCGCCCCCTATCGGGTCGTCAATATCGGCAATGGCGACAAGGTGCGCCTGATGGACTTCGTGGAAGCCATCGAAGAGGCGGTGGGCAAAGAGGCAATCCGCAATTATATGCCGATGCAGATGGGCGATGTTCCCGCCACATGGGCCAATACAGACCTGCTGCAACGCCTGACCGGTTACCGCCCGCAAACCGATTTCAAGGATGGAATCGCCCGCTTTGTCGAGTGGTTCCGAGAGTATCACGGCAAATAAGGGGCAAAGCTTGATGCTGGACACAAACCCGGATGCCCGCAAAATCGCTGTTATTGGACTGGGCTATGTCGGCCTGCCGCTGGCCGTGGCCTTTGGCAAGATCGGCCCGGTCGTCGGCTTCGACATCAACCAGCCGCGCATCGACGCCTTGCGCGGCGGCAATGATGCCACGCAAGAGGTCGAGCCCGAAGATCTTACCGCCGCCTCAGGGCTGAGCTTTACCACCAATGTGTCGGATCTGGCCGACTGCGACACCTATATCGTCACCGTTCCAACCCCAATTACACCGGGCAAACGGCCGGACCTGTCGCCTTTGCTGGCAGCGTCCGAAACGGTGGGCGGGGTTCTGAAACCCGGCGATCTGGTGATCTACGAATCCACCGTCTATCCCGGCGCGACCGAGGAAGACTGTGTGCCGGTGCTGGAACGCGCCTCGGGCCTGCGGTTTAACGCCGATTTCTATGCAGGCTATAGCCCCGAACGGATCAATCCCGGTGACAAGACCCACCGGATTGCGGATATCTGCAAAGTCACCTCGGGCTCGAACCCCGACGTGGCAGATCTGGTCGATGCGCTTTACGCGCGGATCATCACCGCCGGAACCCACAAGGCCGAGAGCATCCGCGTCGCCGAGGCCGCAAAGGTCATCGAGAACACGCAACGAGACCTGAACATTGCCTTGGTGAACGAACTTGCGATGATCTTCGGCCGGATGGAAATCGATACCGAGGCCGTTCTGCGCGCCGCAGGCACCAAGTGGAACTTTCTGCCCTTCCGCCCCGGTCTGGTCGGTGGGCATTGTATCGGCATCGACCCCTATTACCTGACCCACAAGGCCGAGGCGGTGGGGCACCACCCTCAGATCATCCTCGCCGGGCGGCGCCTGAATGACGGGATGGGCGGTTATGTGGTCTCGCAACTGATCAAGCGGATGACGCGCGACGGTATCAATGTCGGCGCGGCGCGGGTTCTGGTGCTGGGGCTGACCTTCAAGGAAAACTGCCCGGACCTGCGCAATACACGCGTGGTTGATATTATCGAGGAACTGCAAAGCTATGGCGTCAGCGTCGATGTGCACGACCCGCATGCCGACCCGGCAGCGGCGCAGGCGGAATATGGTCTGTCCCTGATCGATACGCCACAGGACGGGACCTATGATGGCGTCATTCTGGCCGTCGCGCATGAGGAATACAAAACGCTCGATCCGGCCCAATTCCGCGCCTATGGCAAATCGCAAAGCATCGTCTATGACATCAAATCCTGCCTGCCGCGTGAGGCCAGCGATCTGAGGCTTTAGGCCTAGATCCGACAAGCCTTGGGGGCCTCAAGCCCCTAGGCTTGCGAAATGGGGCCGCTTTCGGTATATACATCCATATATACCGGAGGTCCAAATGATCGAAACCAAGATCCGCAAGGTCGGAAACTCGGCCGTTATGACATTATCGACCGAAATGCTGACCATCCTCGATGCCAAGGAAGGGGACACTCTTTTTGTGCTGCGCGGGGATGATGGCACGTTGAAAGTCATGGCGCATGACCCTTCGGTGGCCGAGGCGCTGGCAGCGGCCGAGATCGTCATGGATGAAAACCGCGATCTTCTGCAGGCCTTGGCTTGAAGCTGCGGATCTGGGTTCCGCTGGCCGCAGTCATCGCCATTCACGACCGACAAATCTCGCGCCATGGCGGCGCGCCCGGTATGCGCGACCGGGCGCTGTTGGAGATGGGCTGCGCACGCGCCATGAATCTGGCGGCCTATGAAGATGCCGATCTGGCGGCAATCGCAGCGGCCTATGCGTTCGGCATCGCCAAGGCCCATGCGTTCATCGACGGCAACAAACGCACGGCTTTCGTCACCGCCCTGACCTTTCTGAGGCTCAATGGATATGCCTTCCTGCCCGACCCGGTCAAAGGTGTCCAGATGATAGAAGACCTTGCAGCGGGTCAGGTTGACGAGGCGGAATTTGCGGCCTGGCTGAAGGCTGGCTGGACGCAGATCTAAGCCGTCTCGGCAATTGCTTAAGATCACCAAATAGCAAAGCCCCGCTGCGAATGAGCGGGGCTTTTCTATCTTGGTCCTGCGTTAATCTTACCCGCCGAAATCGTCGAGCATGATGTCTTCGCGATCCACGCCCAGATCCAGCAGCATGTTGATGACCGACTGGTTCATGATTGGTGGGCCACACATATAGAACTCGCAATCCTCAGGCGCGGGATGGTTCTTGAGGTATTCGTCGTACAGAACGTTATGGATAAAGCCGGTGTAGCCTTTCCAATCGTCCTCGGGCTGAGCATCCGAAAGCGCCACGTGCCATTCGAAATTGTCAAACTCTTCGGCCAGCTGATCGAAATCCTCGACAAAGAACATCTCTTTCTTCGAACGCGCGCCGTACCAGAAGGTGATCTTGCGGTTGCGGTTCTCAAGACGCTTGAGCTGGTCGAAAATGTGGCTGCGCATCGGGGCCATACCGGCACCACCGCCGATGAAGACCATCTCTTTTTCCGTCTCGCGGGCAAAGAACTCACCAAACGGACCCGAGATCGTCACCTTATCACCCGGTTTCAGGTTGAAGATATACGACGACATCTGACCGGCCGGGATCCCTTCGGAGCCCGGAGGCGGTGAAGCAACCCGGACGTTCAGCATGATCATGCCCTTTTCATCCGGATAGTTGGCCATCGAATAAGCACGTTCGATCGGCTCGTTCACGACGGACTCGTATTGCCACAGATTGAAGCGGTCCCAATCCTCGCGATACTCTTCCTCAACGTCGAAATCGGTGTATTTCAACTGGTGCGCGGGGGCCTCGATCTGGATGTAACCACCGGCGCGGAAGTTCACATCCTCGCCTTCGGGCAGGTCCAGCGTCAGTGCCTTGATGAAGGTGGCCACGTTCTCGTTCGAGCGAACGGTGCATTCCCACTTCTTGACGCCAAAGACCTCTTCCGGGACTTCGATCTCCATATCCTGCTTGACCGCAACCTGACAGGACAGGCGGTCGCCGCAGGATGCCTCGCGCTTGGTGATGTGGCTTTCCTCGGTCGGCAGGATCGACCCGCCACCCGAATGCACACGCACCCGGCATTGCGCACAAGTACCGCCGCCGCCGCAAGCGGAAGGAACGAACAGTTTCTCGGCCGCCAGCGTTTGCAGCAGCTTGCCACCCGCCGGAACGGATACGGTTTTCTCACCGTTGATCGTGATGTTGACGTTACCGGTCGACACCAGGCGCGAGCGGGCGGCCATGATGATGGCAACCAGTCCCAGAACGATCAGAGTGAATAGGATGACGCCTAAGCTAAAGGTTTCCATTGCGCCCTCCTTACAGTTTCACGCCCGAGAAGGACATAAAGGCCATAGCCATCAGTCCCGCGGTGATGAAGGTGATGCCAAGACCCTGCAAGCCGTCCGGAATGTCCGAATATTTCAGCTTTTCGCGCACACCCGCCATCGCGGTGATCGCCAGCGCCCAGCCAAAGCCCGAAGACAGACCATAGGTCGCCGCCTCGGCAAAGTTATAGTCGCGCTCCACCATGAACAGCGAGCCACCAAGGATGGCGCAGTTCACCGTGATCAGCGGCAGGAAGATCCCCAGCGCGTTGTAAAGCGGCGGGAAATACTTATCCAGGATCATCTCGAGGATCTGAACCATCGCCGCGATGACACCGATATACGAGATCAGGCCAAGGAAGGTCAGGTCCACATCCGGGAACCCGGCCCAGGCCAGCGCGCCCGGTTTCAGCAGGTAGTTCAGCAGCAAGTTGTTGGCAGGCACGGTGATCGCCTGAACCAGCATCACCGAAATCCCCAGACCCAGCGCTGTCGAGATCTTCTTCGAAACGGCGATGAAGGTACACATCCCCAGAAAGAAGCTGAGCGCAAGGTTTTCGACAAAGATGGCCTTTACGGCCAGTGAGATCAGACCTTCCATCAGTGGGCCTCTACCTGCTGAATTTTGTATTCACGCTCTTCCACCTGGTTCGGCTTCCATGTGCGGAAGGCCCAGATGATCAGACCGATGATGAAGAACGCCGACGGGGGCAGCAGCAACATGCCGTTGGGCACGTACCAGCCACCGTTGTTGACGGTCTCCAGAATGGTGACGCCAAACAGCGACCCGGCGCCGAACAGCTCACGAATGAAGCCGACCAGCAGCAGGATCAGACCATAGCCCATGCCGTTGCCCATGCCGTCGATGAAGGACGCGACCGGGGGGTTCTTCATCGCAAACGCCTCGGCGCGGCCCATCACGATACAGTTGGTGATGATCAGGCCAACGAAAACCGACAGGGTTTTCGAGATCTCAAACGCGTAAGCCTTGAGGATCTGGTCCACCAGGATCACCAGCGAGGCGATGATCACCATCTGCACGATGATCCGGATCGAGCCCGGGATCTGGTTGCGCAGGCACGAGATGAAGAAGGACGAGAACGAAGTCACGAAGATCACCGCCAGCGCCATCACCATCGACACCTGCAGCGACGAGGTCACCGCCAGCGCGGAACAGATGCCCAGCACCTGCAAGGTGATCGGGTTGTTGTCGACAAGCGGGTCGACCAGCATCTCTTTCTTGGTCTGAGACATTAGAACTCTCCTGCTTGCAGCTTGGCCAGGAACGGAGCGTAGCCCGCGTCGCCCATCCAGAATTTCACCAGGTTATCGACACCCACCGAGGTCAGGGTCGCCCCCGCCAGCGCGTCGATATAGAAATCAGGTCCGGCCGCAGGCTGGGATTTCGACACGGTGATCTGCAGATCGCCATTGTCATCGCGCAGCTTTTTACCGTTCCACAGCGCCTTCCAGCGGGGGTTGTCCACCTCGGCCCCAAGGCCCGGGGTTTCGCCATGCTGATAGAATTGCAGACCGTAGATATCGTTGCCGTTATTTTCCAGCGCGATAAAGCCATAGAGCGTGGACCACAGGCCATAGCCGTGCAGCGGCAGGATCACCTTGTCCAGATCGCCCGCATCGTCGCGCAGCAGGTAGATTACGCGATACTTCGACTTGCGGCCAATACCAGCCGGGTCATCGTCCAGCGCAACGCTCAGCTCAGGATCGCTGGCGGCGGCAATGTCGTCGAAGGTGGCCGGGTCGAACTGGTCATCGACGAAATCGCCGGTGGACAGTTCCACAACATGCGGCTCGAACGCGGCGAAAGCTTCGGTCACGTCGGTGCCCGGCTCATAAACGCCTGCCACCTGCAACACGTTGATCTGCTTGTCCTTCAGGCGGTTGACCTCTTGCACCGGGCGCAGGCTGACCGCCGCGGCTGAGACAACCATCGAGGCGACAAGACAGACGGCGACCGCGATGAAGATCGTCTTGCCGACCGAATCCGGCGAGGCCGCCAGAAACTTGGCAATCGCGCCTTTGGGTTCTGGGGATTGCGTATCAGACATGGCGACGCGCCCTCCGTTTGATGTTGGCCTGAACGACGAAATAGTCGATCAGCGGTGCAAAGACGTTGCCGAACAGAATGGCCAGCATCATGCCTTCGGGGAAAGCCGGGTTGATGACACGGATCATCACAACCATGACACCGATCAGCGCACCGTAGATATAGCGGCCCATGTTGGTGTGGCTGGCCGAGACCGGCTCGGTCACCATGAAGGCCAGACCGAAGGCGTAGCCGCCGATGACGATGTGCCAATACCATGGCATCGCAAACATCGGGTTGGTGTCGGAACCGATCAGGTTCAGCAGCAGGGTAAAGCCAATGGTGCCCGCCAGACAGCCGATGATCAGGCGATAGTTGGCTATCCGCGTGGCCAGCAGGAAGGCCAGACCGATCATACAGGCCAGCGTCGAGGTTTCGCCAAAGCTGCCCTGAATCGAGCCAAAGAACGCATTCCACCAGGTGATGCCATCAGCGGCCAGCGCCTGAAAGCCCTGCGAGGCCGAGACGGACAGAGCAGTGGCGCCCGAGAACCCGTCAACCGGTGTCCAGACCGTGTCACCGGACATGCTGGCTGGATAAGCGAAATACAGGAACGCCCGGCCCACCAGAGCAGGGTTGAGGAAGTTCTTGCCGGTGCCGCCAAACACCTCTTTCCCGATCACAACGCCGAAGATGATCCCCAGCGCCACCTGCCACAAGGGCGCAGTAGCTGGCATGATCAGCGTGTAAAGCATTGAGGTGACAAGGAAACCTTCGTTTACCTCATGTCCACGCACGGTGGCAAAGATGACCTCGAAGATACCGCCTGCAACCAGCGTCACGATGTAGATCGGCAGGAAATACATCAGCCCGTGCATCACATTGGCAAAGACGCTGGAGGGGTCCAGCGAAATCCCAAACATCTGCAACAGCGCAATCCGCCATCCGGTCGCCGAGTCAGGCCCCAGCGCAGCAATGGCCGAGTTCGCCTGATAACCGGTGTTATACATCCCCCACAGGATACAGGGGATTGTCGCGAACACGACATAGGTCATGATCCGCTTCATATCGATATACGACCGCGCATGCGGCGCGACGGTGGTTACGGTTTTCGGAGTGTAGATAAAGCTTTCTACCATCTCGTAGATGGGGAAGTACTTCTCGTACTTGCCGCCCTTGGTAAAGTTCGGCTCGATCCGATCAAAGAAGCTGCGCAAACCCATTTGGCTCAGCCCTCCTTTTCAATCTTGGTCAGGCAGTCGCGCAGCGCCAGCCCGTATTCATATTTCGCCGGACAGGCAAAGCCGACAAGGCCCAGATCCTCTTCGTCCAGCTCCAAAGCACCCAGCGCCTGCGCGGTATCGGTGTCCATCACCAGCAGCGCGCGCAGCAGCTGTGTCGGCAGGTAGTCCTGCGGCATCAACTGCTCGAACGTGCCGGTCGGAACCATCGCGCGGCGTCCGCCATTCAGGTTCGAGGTCAGCGGAAACAGCTTCTTGGCAAGGGCAGACCCCAGAACCGGCTGCACCGCGAATTTCGACGGCATCGGAAGGATCCAGCCCAGCGTATGCTGGTCGTGATCTTCGCGAATGATCGAGATCTGGCGGGCAAAGCGCCCCAGATAAGCGGTCGGTCCATCGGCCTGCGTTCCCGACAGGATCGAGCCCGAGATGATCCGGGGCGTGCCGTCGACATTGACCTCGTCCCGGGTCAGATCGTCGGTCGAGGCACCCATGACGGTACGGATCAGGCGCGGTTGCCGCGCGCCGGGGCCGCTGATCGCGATGACGATATTCGGGTCCAGATGACCGGTCTGCACCAGACGACCGATGGCGATCACGTCCTGATAGCCGATCGTCCAGACCTGTTTGTCGCCTGCCAGAGGTTCAAGGAAGTGGATATGCGTACCAGCCAGACCTGCCGGGTGCGGGCCCGCGAAGGCGGCGGCTTCAACAACGGGCATATCCGCACCGGGAACGCTGTCGCCGTCCTTGTGGCACAGATATGTCTTGCCCTCGGTCAGTTTTGCAATGGCCCCAAGACCCGCAGCAAACGCATCCCCCGCATCCGCAATGATCACAGCGGCATCTGCGGCCAGAGGTTCGGAATCCATCGCCGTCACGAAGATTGCAGCGGGTTTGGTACCGGGTTCGGGCATTTTCGAATAGGGCCGCGTACGGAACGCGGTCCACAGACCGGCGGCGCACAGCTTTTCGGTCACGCCTTCGGCACTGTCGGCATTGCCAACACCCGAGAAATCGACGCCCGTATCATTGGGGTCCGATACCTCGATCACCACACTTTGCAGCACACGGCGGGCACCGCGATTGATGGCCACGACCTTGCCGGTCAGCGGGGCCACCATCATCGCATCGGGCGCATCCTTGTGACAGAACAAGGGCGTGCCACGTTGAACCGCATCCCCTTCCTGCACCAGCATGCGTGGTTTGAGCCCCAGATAGTCTGCGCCCAACGCCGCTACGGTTTTGAATTCCGGCCCCGGATGGATTTTCTGTTCAGGCGCACCCTGAACCGGCAATTCCATCCCCTTCTTCAGTTTGAAAGTTTGCATGTCGCTACTGTCTTCCAAGCCTCTTTACCTGCGCCGACCATCTCTGCCATCGGGTCATGGCCCGAGATAGCGCGAATTGTCTCATCCAAGGGAGGGCAAAAGCGCCATTTCCCTGCCAAAATCCGCTGGCGTTTTTTCGATCACGGACCCTTTACGCGCGCCTGTCGCGAAACGCAAACCTGTTACCGCCGAAAATGCGGAAACCCTATCACTTTCTGTGTGAACAGGCACAATGGCAGCAATCTAGCATAAAAAAAACCGTGTCGCGCCCGGTTTCTATCCGGTGTAAGCAACGGAAATGACAACATCTGACCAGTTCGAGATCTTTTTGGCGGCGACCCCGGGCCTCGAGGCGCCGCTCTGCGACGAAGCCGTTCAGAACGGATTCGCAAACGCCCATCGCGTGGCCGGCGGCGTCAGTTGCCGGGGCGACTGGTCCGAGGTCTGGCGCGCCAATCTGTGCCTGCGCGGGGCAAACAAGGTTCTGGTCCGGATCGGCAGTTTCCCCGCTGTTCATCTGGCACAACTGGACAAACGCGCCCGCAAATTTCCATGGGCCACATTCCTGCGCCCCGGCATCCCCGTGAAGGTCGAGGCCACCAGCCGCAAATCGCGCATCTATCATGCCGGAGCTGCGCGCCAACGCGTGGAACGCGCCATCTCGGAAACGCTGGGCGCGCCGATTTCATCCGAGGCAGACCTGCGCGTCATGCTGCGCATCGACAAAGACGTCTGCACCCTGTCGCTGGATACCTCGGGCGAGCCTTTGCACAAACGCGGCCACAAACCCGCCATCGCCAAAGCGCCAATGCGCGAGACCATGGCTGCCATGTTCCTGCGCAATTGCGGCTTTGACGGGACCGAGCCGGTGCTGGACCCCATGTGCGGCTCGGGCACTTTCGTGATCGAAGCCGCCGAGATCGCCCTTAGCCTGCCCCCCGGCCGCTCGCGCCGGTTTGCGTTCGAAGACCTCGCCTGCTTTGACGCACAAGCGTTTGACGCGCTGCGCGTAACCGGGCCTGAGGTACAGACGTCCATCAGGTTCTACGGCTCGGACCGGAATGCAGGCGCCATCGAAGCCGCCACCGCAAACGCAGATCAGGCCGGTGTTTCGGACGTGGCCCATTTCACCCAACGCGCGGTCAGCGACATAAAACCACCCGAAGGCCCCGCCGGGCTGGTCATCGTCAACCCGCCTTACGGAGCCCGCATCGGCGATGAAAAACGCCTCAGATCGCTTTACGGCAGCCTCGGCAAGACCCTGCTGGCGCGCTTTTCCGGCTGGCGCGTCGGGATCGTGACCAGCAATCCTTCTCTCGCCCGATCCACCCGCTTGCCTGATTTGTCCGCCGGGCCAGTGGTCGATCACGGCGGCACGAAAATCAAACTCTACCAATCCGGCCCGCTGCCCTAAAGGCCCGCATAGCTGCGCTTGACCCGCGCGCCTGCCTATTCCAGTTGCCCGCGAGATATAGAAATATCCCTCTTGCACATCCCAAACACCGGGTATAGACCCGCCGCCACGGTCGGAGTGTAGCTCAGCCTGGTAGAGCACTGTCTTCGGGAGGCAGGGGTCGGAGGTTCGAATCCTCTCACTCCGACCAAAATCAAAGTTGTCCCCTAATTACGCAATCATTCTGCTTGCAGAGCTGCCGTTGCGTGTTTCAGTGGTGCTTGAGTCCTATGCTCCTTGTCCACCAGCCCCCTTCGCAAGTGGTCCGCCGTGACCTGGCACACATAAAAGAGTTCGATGCCGACTGCTTTGACGCAGTAGCAAGAGCGCAGTGCAAGATGTTTCGACAGCTTTGCGGACGCAGCCGAAGCCTTATTTTTGTGCTTTGTAAAACGGGCGTTTAGAGCGGCGCAACAAAGAACGCAGGGGCTTTCTCGCCTTTGCTAAGACTCGCCTCAAATGCGCGGGCGGTGTCGAGGGCTTCGCGGATTGTCACGTCCATATCGAGGTAGCGATAGGTTCCCAACCGGCCTACGAACGTCACTCCGTCCGTTGAACGAGCAAGATCAACGTAGGATCCGAGCAACTCCTTTTCCTTCACCTGACGGATTGGATAGTAAGGCGTGTCACCGGGTTCTGCCAATCGAGAGAACTCGCGATAGCAGACCGAGCTTTCGTGCTGTTCCCATGGGGCAAAATGCTTGTGCTCGGTGATACGGGTATAGGGCACGTCCTCGTCACCATAATTCATGACCGCACAGCCTTGGTAATCCCCATCATAGTCAAACCGTTCGAAATCAAGCGTGCGATAGCCAAGGCGCCCCAACTGGTAGTCGAAATACCCGTCAAGCGGCCCCGAATAGAACACATGATCGTAGTCTGCCCCCATATCCTTGGTGAAATGGGTGTTCAGATGCACGGTGATCCCGGGATGATCCAGAATGGCCCCGATCATCACGCTGTAACCGTTTTCCGGCATCCCCTGAAAGCGATGAAAGAAATAGTTGTCGTCGTAGTTAAATCGGACCGGCAGTCTTTTCAGGATGGATGCCGGCAATTCCGACGGATGAAGGCCCCATTGCTTTTTCGTGTAACCCTTGAAAAACGCTTCGTACAAATCCTTGCCGACAAAGCGCAGGGCCTGTTCCTCGAATGTCTGGGGGTCGTCGATACTGGTGTCTGCTTGCTCTTGCGTGATGAAAGCTTTAGCATCATCCGGGCGCAGGGTTTTGCCGAAGAACTGGTTGATCGTGTGTAAGTTGATCGGCAGCGAGAACACGCCGCGTTTGCCGTCCGCGTCGCGCGACGTGGTTTTGACGCGGTTCTTGTAAGGCAGGAAGGTCTCGAACCGGTTTACGTAATCCCACACCTCGGCGTCGTCTGTGTGAAAGATATGGGGCCCGTAGACATGCAACAGCACACCGGTTTTTTCATCGCGGGCCGTGTGGCAGTTTCCGCCAATGTGATCCCGCGAGTCGACGACGGTGATGTCATGGCCCGCCTCTGCCAGGTACCGACCGATTACAGCGCCGGACAAGCCCGCGCCCACCATCAAATATTTTCCAGACATTCCGGGCCTTCTCGGTTTCTGTTGGCGGTATGTGTCGATATTTGATTGCAGAATATCTTGCAACCAGAGTCTTGTTGGGCCCCTTGCACCGATTCACTCTGCCCGCGCAATGCTGTTCCCGCTCAGGTCTTTTTGGAAATTGTCGTCATGTCCAACGGTTTGCTCAGCTGTCGCCGCGCGATCTTGAATATCCCGGCGCGGGCCTCGCTGGTGCTGCGAAAATGCGGCAGAACCGACATCCAGCCGCGGCACATGCGCCAGCCTACCTGTACCCGGCCCGAGATTGGCTGACCGCCCTGCAAAATCCCGGCAAAGACAATCGGGACCGTGCGGCGAGACAGATCGAACATCTCTTTTAGGGCCGCCTCTTCCTCTTCCGAGCTCCGGTTGCCCGTCTCAGCCATCACCGCTTTCAGGTTCTTGCCGATGGGTCGGGTATGATGCATCGCAATCCCGTCCAGAATGGCAGTGCGATATGCTCCGGCCTCGTCCCAGCGGCACCAGATATAGTCCAGACCATAGCCGCTCATCGTGCCGCGGAACAAAGGCAGGGCCTTCCTGAGAACATCCCGATGCAGACAGGGGGCCATGATCTCGATGTAGTTGGTGTATCGCAGCACAAATCCGGGGCATTGGCTGAACACGAAATGCGAGAAATAGCTTTCGGGGCTGAGCGAGGGCTGCGCGATCCTCAGACCATGCGTGTTCATCGCATCAAACAGCGCGTTCACATCCTTGGCGCTGATGTCCAGATCGTCATCAGGCAACCAGTAGAAATCATACGCATCCAAATCCCGATCTGACAGGGTCGCGAACAGCCCGTCCCACTTCCCGCCCTTGATCAGAACCGCCTCGACCCCGGGCTCTGGCTGGAACGCCGCAAAAGCCTCGTCCGAGAAATAACTGATCAGAAGGTCATAGTTCCGGTCTTCATAGGGAATCTCCGCCCAACGGGTATGGAGGGATTTGCCGCCCGCACGGACGACGACAAGGTTCTTTTTCATATACGGTTCCGAAGCGTGTTATCCGTGCGCAGCAAGGGGCCCAGCCCCTCAATCATCTCTGGCTTCAGGGGATGGCTGAGCCGCCCGTAGGTATACTTGATCTGGTACAACAGGTTCCGCACGAACCGGCCGATGGACGACTCGCTTTTCTTGCTGGTGCGGCAGGCTTCAATGTTGCTGTCAAACACCCCACGCTCGGCCACCATCTGCTCTGCCAGGGTCAGGATTGGGACTTTGTGTTCCCAATAAAACTTGAGATCGATGTCCACAGGCCGCGCAAACGGCGCGTGTACCCGAAGCAATTGTGCCGCAGCACGGCGACCCAGAATATAACCCGTGGTTCTGGGCGGCAGACAATCCGACAAGACAAGGCTCTGATCAGCAAAGGGTTTCAGTATCTGATTATTTCGGCCTGAAACGCCATCCAGTTTGATCATGACATCTTCAAAGCATTCGGAACATTTCGACAATGCTCTCAGAAAGGCCGTCGGGTCCTGCACAAAAGTCGCATCGTCCTCCAGCACCAGAACAACGTGATCCTCGGACTCGGCTACAGCTTGCCAGATTTGCCGATGCCCAAGCGCACAGGCCACTTCGTTTGCGCTGAGGGGACGTTTGAACTTGCTTCGGTTCATGTCCGCGTCATAGTAACGACCCAAGTCGGTTTCGTTCAGCTGATCACCGGCAAGGGCGTCCGAAAATTCGTACTGCAAACCCAGGCGCGCAAGTTCGTCTTCGCAGGAGCGTCGCCGGTCTACGTCTTTTGGCAGACTAAGAATTACGGCTTTGATCGACACTTGCTTTCACCTAATCAAATTTGCCGGGGTTCTAAGGGCCATACATGACATTCACAAGCGTTAAAACGGCACCTGCATGCGCCGTTGGGTGCGCTGAGCCCAATGGCGGTTTTCCGCTGAACAACAAGCCAGGCGTAAATATTCAGAAACCCGTCCCCCAAAGATGTACCGCGATAGGCCAATGTCAGGCTATCACACTGAAACTGCTTATTCAAATTTCGAATTACGCTTGGTGAGATGCAATAATACTTGCGCTGAACGGAGGCTTAATCAGACCGCCCCACATAGCGTAAGGCAACAGCTTTCCCTTGTAATATTGGGTGATCGGCGTGACCGATAAGACACATAATACCGGATGACCAACTGATCCCTTGCGCATTCATATGCTGCGCATACGGGGCAAACGGCAATGCGCCGACCTCTTGCAACTCTGCTCGATCATTCCTAGCTGAGCATCCCTACGCGGCGAATATTGCCGTCATACGCTCGCCCATCGAAAACGGTCACTCTGTCACGTGATACAATCTGCCCTTTAGGCAGAAATGATTATAGGTTATCTGAGCGAGCGCATGGTTTCATGATCTGGAGAATGCAATGATTAAGCGCGCCTGGAATGAATGGCGATCCGGCTATATGGGCCGCCTGATGGGCGAAAGTTTGCGTGCTCAGGGCTGGATGTACGCTGTCGCAATTGTTGCGATGATCATCGTGGCGGCCACCACTGCCGGGTCGGCCTACATGATGGAATACATCGTAGATGCCATGACCAGCCCCGAGATGCGCGAATGGGCCCCATTGATTGCGCTTGGCGTCATCGGGTTGTTCCTGGCCAAGGCGGTGGCTTCGTTCGTGCAGGCGGTCTACCTTGCGCGGGCGGGGAACCGGATCGTCGCGTCGCAGCAGCAAAAAGTGTACCGGAAATTGATCCGGCATGGCGTTGGTTTCTTTGGCAAGAATGAATCCTCCGGACTTCTGATGCGAACGACAAATGGCGCGCAGGCCGCCCGTAAACTGATCGACGTTCTGGTGACCGGCTTCATTCGCGATGCCCTTACGTTGTTGGGGCTGGTTATCGTAATGGTCTATCAGCAACCGCTGTTGTCCGTCATGTTCCTGATCGTGGGCCCCGTTGCCTTGCTGGGTGTCCGGTACCTTTTGAAAAGTGTCCGGACGATTATGAAGGCCGAATTCAAATCGATGGCCGAAATCATCCGCGTACTGCAGGAAACCTCTGCCGGGATCCGGGTCATCAAGGTGCTTTCACTGGAAGATCGTATGACCGAGCGGATGGATACCGCCGTTCGGAAAGTTGAAAAACGCGCCAATGACATTGCCCGTCTGCAGGCCATTGCAAGCCCGCTGATGGAATTCCTCGCGGGCTTGGCGATTGCAGGCATTCTGATTGTCAGCACCCTCGGCATTGCCGGAACCGAGCAGCCCACGGCCGGCCAGCTGATGTCCTTCATCACCGCCTTGCTGATGGCCTATGAACCCGCAAAACGCCTGTCGAAAATGCGCGTCCAGATCGAGGCAGCCATGGTCGGCGTAGGCCTCCTGTTCGGCCTGCTTGACCAGAAGGATACCATGATCGAAAGCCCCGATGCCGAGGATCTGCCTGACGGGCCGGGTGAGATCGCGCTAAAGAACGTGAAGTTTGGCTACCAGGGCTCGATCTCGGTGATCGACGACATGAATGTGACCTTCGAAGCCCGTAAGACCACGGCTCTGGTCGGTCAGTCTGGCGGCGGGAAATCCACGATTTTCGGTCTTATCATGCGCTTCTACGACCCGCAGGAAGGTACCGTGGAGATCGACGGCCACGATGTGCGCCTCGCAAGCTTCGACTCTCTGCGCAAGAAGATCTCCTATGTGGGTCAGGACACGTTCCTGTTCTCGACCACCGTCATGCAAAACCTGCGCTTCGCGGCGCCGGATGCGACGGATGAGGAAATCTATGACGCCGCCCGCGCCGCCTATGCGCATGACTTCATCACAGAATTGCCCGATGGCTACGACACGATGGTGGGTGAGAACGGTGCATTCCTGTCTGGCGGTCAGAAACAGCGATTGGCAATTGCCCGCGCCATCCTTCGCAAAGCGGAAATTCTGCTTCTGGACGAGGCAACCAGCGCACTTGATGCCGAATCCGAAAACCTTGTGCGCGAAGCGTTGGATTCCCTGACCAAAGACATGACCGTGATCGTCATTGCGCACCGTCTGTCGACGGTTCTGGAGGCTGACAAGATCATGGTGGTTCAGGATGGCTCGGTTATCGAACAGGGCAATCTGGACGAGCTGATGGCCCGCGATGGCAGCTTCCGCAAGCTGTTTGACCAGCAGTTCAAGAAGGGCAACGAAAAAGCAGCGATTGCCGGGTGAGTATCCGGGCCTCGGTCTGTTCCCGAGGCCCGGAACACTAACGCTGGTCGCAGGACCCTAGGGCAGATCGTCCAGCAACATCGGATAAAGCAGATTGCCCGCCTGTGGCCCGGCCCCCAGATAATCGACCCATTGATCCGTCGACTCATTGTAGCGGCGATAGCGTTCGATCTTGTCGTATAGACCGTTAACGATGGTCTGCTGTTCCGAGATCGGCAGGCGCACCCAGTCATCTTCGGTAATCGCCATGATCTGCGATTTGTAGGGCAGATCGGCCAGATATTCGTCCAGCGCCACCGCCTCGGCCAGACTGGGATCGGACTGGCGCGACACCTGATCGGGTCGGCGGCTCATATCCGCGGCCACACCCAGAACCTGCGTAAAGAACTGATCCGGGTTCACCACGTTGCGCTCGGCCTGATCCACGATGATACGCAGGGCCTCTTCCAGATTGCTCAGATCGGCCTTGGAAATCAGCAGCCGGATCGACAGCGGTTTCAGGCCCGTGCGGTCAAAATCACGGTCAGCCACGTAAGCCTCGAACAGATCGGGCGCCTTTGCACCTTCGGTCCGGCCCAGATAAGCCAGTTGCATGGTGCGGCTGGCGGTGTTCAGACCGCTGAACAGCCCGCCTTCACTTTCGTCGATGATCGCGTCCTCGTTCAGCAGTTCATCGCCACCGCTACGCCGATAGGATGACGCCTGCTGCGCCACGAACTGTCCCAGCTGACGGGCGGTGTCCTTGTAGATGGCCGGATCGCCGTTTTCGATCGGGAAATACAACGGCGCGGAGTTCGGGAAAGCGGTCAGTTGCTTATAGGCTGCCTCGGCCGAGGGGTGATCTTTTGCCCCGCGCTCGGTCCGCAAGTGCATGACCGCCATGGCCCCGCCAATGCGTTCACGGATCAGCCGGTTCAGGCTTTCCGCGCTGAGGCCGGTGGACGAGTATTCGTCATCGAACTCACGAGGCCCGGCATCGGTGACCAGCACGATAAACCGGCTGCCGAACTCACCCCAGTCCATATCCTGCAACGCATGTTCGATGCCACGATAGCTGTCTTCGCGGAAGTTCTTGCTGCTGGATTCGGCCTCCTGCATCTGGTCGATACCGGCCAGAAAATTCTCGACATTCAGGCCCTGTTCCAGATCGACAAAGGTTTTGACGTCATACCCCAGCCCCGGAGCCGCCTGCAGGCTGTCGCGATAGCCCACAAGCCCAAAGCTAAGCGCATTAGCCGCGTCCGAGGATGCCGCCTGACGATATACTTCCTGCAGCGCATCCCGTGTGGCGCGGATATAGGGCTCCATCGAAATTGTTGTATCGACGACAAACACCACCGCTGTTTTCAGATCACCCGTCGCGTCGGGGCTGGTCACGTCCGGCAGGTTCGGCGCGTTGGCGCTGGCCACGGCAACCTGCAACAGATTGACGAAGGGGCCGATATCGAACACCGCCTCTTCGGTGGACAAGATCGGCATGACATAGAGGTTCTGCCGCTGGTCAATCGTCTCACGCGGGCCAAGGGCGATCACGGTTTCCGACGGCGTGCCGCCCTGTTCCGCCGCCAGTGCCTCATCCCGGGCATCCTTGGCCAACCCGGCTGGATTTTCGCTTTCGATGATGTCGTAGATCGGATCGATGTCGTTGAAGAACAGAACCCGCCCCACATTGTCGCTGCCTTCCAGCGTCGCGACGATGTTCTGGTTCCAGTCAACTGTCGCCGTCTGCGGCACCCACATCAGATCGTCACCCTGATCGGTCGCGCCAATCTGCATCCAATCGCCGTCCCGTTCGTAAACAAAGAACACCTGCAAAGGCGACAGGGCGGTGGCCGTTTCTTCACTATCAGGTTCAACCCGCGCGTCGATGCGTTCGCGGATCAGCACCCTTTGGAACAGGCTGGTTTTGCCCTCGATCGGCAACGGCGATTTCGATTGCGCCAGCACCGGCCCGGCCAGCATCAAGGCAGTTGCAAGAAGGGCTATCCGTTTCAACATCATATCCGTCTCCTCACTCGCCCAAGCGGTTCAGGGCGTCGCGTGCAGGGTCCGAGCCCAGATCAGCCGCACGCTGATAATAGCGCCGCGCCGCAGAAGGGTCGGGGCGCGGGAAGGGTGAAGTCACTGTGCTATGGGTCTTGGGATCGTACATCTCGGCGATCAGGATATTGGCGTCAGCCCTGTCCTGCTGCGGCAGTTCCTGATCATTGCTGATCGCGATCAACGCCCCAAGCGCGGCATCCAGATTCTGTGACCCGCCCGCGGCCAATAGGTCTCGGGCCGCGGTCAGAGGGTTGTCGGCAGCAACCGCATCCTGAGCGATGCCCACAGATTCGTTGACTTCAGCCGAGGGGCCACCTGCGCCGTTCAGAACATACCACGCGCCGCCCGCGATCACGGCCAATCCAACAACAGCAGCCGCAATAAGGGGCAGTTTGCTGCTGCCCGACGCCTCGGGGGTTGCGGCGGGTTGTTTTTCAGGTGCCGCACCAGCCGATGCGGATTTCTTGGCCCCGCCACTCAGCGCCTTGCGGAACAGGCCGGGCAAATCGGTGGGGCGGTCCTTGGGGTTGGCTTTCAGCAACTGCTCCAACGCCCATTTCAGGCCCGGCTCGACCTTGGGATCGGTGATCTTTACGTCCGTCTTGCGATCTTCGACAGCAGCAAACCCCTTACCTTCACCCGGCAGTTTCAGCCCCGATGTCCGCATCAGGACCAGCCCCAGCGCATAGGCATCGGTGGCGGCTGAGACCTCATTGCCAAACAGGCCCAATTGCTCGGGCGCGCAATAGCGAAGCTTGCCGGCAAAACTGTCGCCGATAATCGACTTGTCCGTGCCCACACTGTCCGAGGCGAGGCCGAAATCAATGAACTTGGCCTGATTGATATCCTCGTGCGAGATCATGACGTTGTCCGGGGCCACGTCACGATGCACGATGCCCAGCTTGTGAATGGCCTCAAGCCCCTGCGACAGGCGCAAACCCAGTTTCAGAACATCGTCCGAGGACAACCGCGCACCCTTCTTCAGGTAGTGTGCAAGGGGGTGGCCCGGCACAAACTCCATCACCAGAAACAGACGGCCATCCTTGTCCAGCATCGAGGTTTCGAACCGCACAACCGCATCGCTGCGCACGGTGCGCAGCAGGTTCGCCTCACGCCGGAACAGGTCGACCGCTTTTTTGTTTTTGGCAAAGCTGGGCGTCATGACCTTGATCGCCACCTCATGCCCGCTGGCCCTGTTCAACCCGCGAAAGGTGGCCCCCATGCCGCCTTCGCCCAGCAGGGACTTGATCTCGTAGGTGTCCTGCAGAACGCTGCCGGGTTTCAGGCCAAGTACCGAATGTTCCATGGTCGTCCTTACCTCCGGTTTTTCAGGCTGATGGCGCTGTGTTTGCTAAAGGTGCGGATATCCATGATCTGAAAGCAGATGCCCGCGAACACCAGCGAGGATGTGATCCCGAACACAACGGTCAGAAACGCCGCAATGATCGTCGTTGTATCCGGCCCCAAAGGCGACAGGCGCAGCATGTTCACCGCGATAAAACAGAAAAAGACAATGGATATGCCGGTGGTAATCCAGACCAGCACTTCGAGCGATTTGTTCAATACATCCCGCATTCTTCAACCTTTCCAATTCATTCTTCGACAAAGCCCAGGGCCACAGCCTGAAAATCATCTGCGATCTGATCCAAATCCGAATAACCCGCCACAGTGCGGGCACCGATGTGATCCTGCACCATCGCCAGACAGGTCGCCCGTTCGCGGCCACGCTCGGCCTCGGTGGGGTAGATGAAATCGATCTGTTTGCGCAGCAGAACGGGCGAGTACTGATCGACCAGACCCTCGATCAGGTTGGCGTATTCGACGATATCCGCCTTGGCCTTGGCCTCCAGCTCGGCCAGTTTGGCGGCGGCGTCTTCCTTGGCGGCCAGAACTTCATCAAGGAAAGCCTGATCGCCGCTTTGGCGCGCCTCAGCCTCCAGCGCGTCCAGTTCCGGCGCAATGGTCAGGGATGAAATCAGCGCGTTCAGATAGCGCCGGATGCCCTGCCCGCAGACCAGCACGCCCGAGGTCAGGATCAGGCGAATAGACTGATCCCGTTGCGCGTTGCGCTCGACCCGGCCCCGGTTCAGCGTGTCCTTGATCACAGCTAGCTGCGTCTTGGTGCGGTCCGACAGGGTTTCCGCCGAGATCTCATCCAGAAGGTCCATCGCCTCTTGCTCGCTGGCGGCGACCGCCAGTCCTTCATCGGGGCGCGCCAACTGGTCCAGCCCGTCTTTCAGCGCCTGATCCTGATCGGCCGAGGTAATCGCCAGACCCTGCAACACCAGCCGCGTGCCGGTGAACCGGTCCGCCGAGGCGGTGTTGGACAGGATGTCAAAAGGCGGCACCTCGAACCGGGTCGAGGATGTGATGTCAGACAAAGGCGTCCGCGCATCGCCACCGCGCTTCACGAAACCACCCGCGTGACCATGCAAACGCCCGTGACGCACCAGCGCAAACGGGTCCCCCACAATCTCGGACGCATTTCCCAGCATGTCGTGCAGACCCAGCGGATTGGGGCGCAGAGAGCCCACGACCTGCAATTTCCCCCCCGCCGAGGCTGTGCCACCATGGGCAATGTACTCATCCTGTGGCGTGCCTTCGGGCACAGGCGGCAAAGGCGCCCGGAACAGGGCCTGATCGACTTCCAGACCTCCACGGGCGGAATACTCCCACTCTTCCTCGGTCGGCAGGCGCAGGTAGGCGCGGGTATCACCCACTCTGGGCAGCGAGTCCGGCGCGTTTTCCATCAGCCACAGGGTGTAGGCTTCGGCAAAGCGCTGATAGTCCAGCTTGGTCTGCCCAACCGCCGGAACAAAGCCTCGGCGGCGGGGTTCCTTGTCGGGGCAGCCTTCCATAACCACATCCCATTGCGCCTGTGCCAACTCATACTTGGCCATGTAGAAATAGCCCTTGGCCGCGCCTTCGGGATCGGCAAACGCGCCCGAGACAAAGGCCCGGCGCAGACCGTTCAGATAGGGCTGATCGCTGCCTTCCTGTCCCAACACGACCGAAACATCGCCGATCACACCATCGGTATTGGGCGTCGCCACCTTGCGAAAGGTCATGGCCCCGCCGCAGGGCATGGGCAGGGACAGGTCTCCATCCGCAGGCTGCGGGTTATAGTATTTCTCGCGCCATGTGATGTCCTGCGCCTGTGCGGTTGCGGAGAAGGTCAGCAGACCGATCAGCGGGGCCAGGGCAAGGCGGGTCAGTTTAGGCATGGGTCAACACCTCCTGAGGTTCGACATTGCGCACGGCAAACACCGCCCAGACCGCTGCGGTCACCGCTGTCACGGCCCCCAGAACCAGCGTCGCCAGAATGTTTCCCACATAAAGGCGCGCCACGGATTCACCCGGGGCGGTTTCAAACGTTGCGTTGATGGCCAGCAGGAAGGGCAGGATGATGATCAGCGTGGCAATCACACCGCCCAGCACCAGCGTCAGGCTTTGCACCACCGGGATCACACAGCGTTGCCGGTCGGGCATGGTCAGCATGGAAAACAGGCTGAAGATCACCCGCTGCCGCTCGACCATGCCGCGCAGATTGGCCGACATCGCCGCCCAGAAGCCAAACATCGCCAGCGCCGCAATCGCGGTGAACAGAATGTTCAGGTTGCGCCGGAAGGACAGCAACAGGGCCGCGTTTTCGGCCCGTGGGCGCGATTGCAGCCCCATCTCGGACAGATGCGCGGACAGGGTTCCGATATCCTCAAGCGAGCGCGCATAAAGGCGGAAACTGGCATAGGTCTTGGGCTCGGCCACAGGGTCCGTCCAGTTCGCGGGGGTCGAGGTCAGATCGTCCCGGAACCGCTCGACCGCCAGAAGATCGGGCAGCGACAGAAAGATGGCCGGGCGGGGCCAGATCTCGGGCGGCAGCACGCCGATGACCTGCAGATCGCGGCGCGCGTTTTCGCGCTGGCCGTCCACCTCGCGCCCGATGATCATGTCCAGCGTATCGCCCGCCGATACCGACAGATCCTGCGCCAGCTTGTCTGAGATCCATACACGCCCCGGCGCAACCGCTTCGCCGTCGATCAGCGGATCGCCAGCGGCTGAGGGGATCAGCGGCACCGCGCGCTCCAACTTGCGCTGTGCTTCATGCCGCACCGCATTGGCCGATGTGTTGATCGAACGGGTGGCAGGCACAATGAACCCCACATCCTGCCGCGCGCCTAAGGCCGCGAAGAAAGCCGCGTCGTGCTGTTCGGCCCCGATGGCCAGAATTTCGCGGTTCGACGGATCCTCGATCAACCGGCCCACCATGGTGCCGATGATCCCGTTTTTCAGGGCCAGAATGATCAGCAGCGGGCCCAATACGCCTGCCAAAGCGGCCACGAAACACAAAGCCGATTGCCAGTCATGGCGCAATTCGCGCAAGGCCAATAGGGTCGGTATCCGCACCATCACGCCACCCTCGCCGCCGCGCGGCCTGCGGTTGAGAAGATCGAGTAGGACTGCCCCTGATGATCCAATATGCGGTGATCGGCGCGGGGGGTGTCCGCAAATTCACCGGTTTGCGCCTGATGGCTGGCCAGAACCACCGCCGATCCGGCCTCGGCCGCCAGATGCACAATCAACCCTTCGACCTCGGCCACATTGGCGGGATCAAGGGCCGAGACAGGCTCATCCAGCAACAGCAGCGCAGGTTGCCCCAGCAACGCCCGGGCGACCGAGGCGCGTTGGCGTTGGCCCACGGACAACTGACCCGGCTTGCGCGTGGTCAGATCCCGCAGCCCCATGGCGCGGATCAGGTGATCCTGCCATTCGGCATCCGGTACCTGCCCGGCAACACGCACCGGCAGTTCGATGTTTTCCTGCAAGCTGAGATACGGCACCAGAGTATTGGTTTGCAGCACAAAGCCCAGCTTGTCCGGCCCGGCAAACGCGGCCCTTGGGGTGTCGGGCGTGACCTGAACCCCGTCAATCACATGCCGCCTGTCCGGCAGGTCGGTCAGAGGCAACGCCCCGGCAATCAGCCCAAGCGCGGTGCTTTTGCCCGCACCGCTAACCGCGTCCAGAACGATGGTTTCGCCCGCGTTCAGCTCCAACTCTTCGATCACCACGAAGAAACCGGGCGCACGTTCGATCCCAAGGTTGCGGATCGACAGAACCGTATCAGGGACGTCTGAGGACAAGCGCTACCCCCCCGAGTTCAACCTTGGACTTGGTGTTGATCTGCACCGGTTCATTCGACTTCAGACGCCGGCCATCGACCTTGGTGCCGTTGGACGAGCCCAGATCGGTCAGCATCATCTTGCGCCCCTGCAAGGACAGGCTGGCATGACGCCGGCTTAGGTTGCGATCGGTAATGGTCAGCGTGTTTTCACTGGCCCGCCCGATGGTGACGCCGGATTGCAACTGCGACGCGCTGAATTTGGCCGATTGCCCGTCCATGCTGACAGCCAGAATCGCCCGGCCCGAGGATTTAACACCCCCGCCACGCAAGGATTTTGACCCGTCATCGCCCTTGTTTTGCGACGCAACATAGTAGATCCCGCCGATCACCAGGGCCCCGGCCCCGCAAAGAACCGCCAGAATGATCAGCAGGCTGTTGTCACCCCCGGCGGGGTTCACCATTTCCGGGTTTTCCGGATCGCATTCCTGTTGATGGGACGTGAACGGGATACCCGTATCCCGCAAAAACCCGGCAATGGGGTTCGCGGACGAGGCCCAGAACGTGTTGTTCGTGGGTGTAACGCCATCCGAGCTCCAGACTGAGATCACCGTGTTGATGCCCAGAACCGAACCGCAATAGTCGATCAGCGGCCCGCCCGAATTGCCCGGATTGACCGATGCGGTGTGCTGCACAATCTCCAGCGTCCGGCCGGTTTCGTTAAACGATCCCGGTGCCACCTTGCTGATCGCGCCTTGGGTCAGAGTTGGTTCCAGAAACGGCAGCATATCGCCGCCCGCGTTGATCTGATCTGACGATCCCGGATAGCCGATGGCGGCAACCTGTTCGCCCTTCAGCGCCTTGCCTTCGCGCAGCGACAGGATGCCGGGCCGATGCCCGCCGTTTTCCTGCGGGACGATCCGCAAAACCGCCAAGTCCAACTCGCGCGAGGCATGCAGCACCTGCGCGTCGTAAAAGAATACCCGATCACCCTGTTTGAACCCGACCTGAATATACTGGCCGCCATCAATGACGTGATGGTTGGTGATATAGTAATACCCGTTGCCTTCGGGCAGTTCCGACAGAACAAAGCCCGATCCGGTACCACCCCGGCCACCGCCCCGGTCCACCAGGGTCCGCCCCATCGCCTTATCGGCCTCGGCAACAATTTCCGGGACGATCTGGGCAGGTGCCGCGCAAGCCATGGCGATCAAACAGGCGGCAGCGAAGCCAAGGGAACGGATAACTTTCACGACACTCACATCAGGATTCCATATGCAATGACGGCCGCAGCCACGACCAGGATCAACAGCAAGACCAGTACCGACGCCGCCCGCGATCCACCCCGTTTTCGGGGTTTCGGCGTTGGGCGGTTGGTCCCCTTTTTGCGCGGTTCGGGCGCGGAATTGCGCGGGGCTGCTTGGGGCGCGTGCAGGTCGATACCAACAACGCGCGCATAGTCGCGGGCTGTGCGGATGCGATCCCGTGGCAGCAGCTTACAGCCCATGTCGATGGCATTCAGCAGCGCGTCGTCATATTGCGCCTGAACGCGGTTGCGTTTCAGGTTCTGACGCACCGGGACATAAGGGTCCCGCCCGCTGGCCCGCATTTCTTTCCAACGCTCTTCGGCATTGGGCGGCAGGCTTTGCGAGACCATCTCGTACAGGATCACGGACAAGGCGAACAGGTCGCTCCACGGGCCTTCATGAACGCCTCCGGCCAGACCGGTCTTTTCCGCGGGGAATTGCTCAATCGCCGCATATTTCCGTGTGAACATCGAGGCCAACCCGCTGGATTTCCCCATCAACCGCGCCGCGCCAAAGTCGATCAGGATCGGCTGACCGTCTTTGCGGATCATGACATTCGCGGGCTTCATATCCCGGTGCACCACGCCAACCTCATGCACCGCGTCCAACGCGCCCAGCATCGATCTCAGGAAGGTCATCACCAGGTCCTGCGGCACCGACCCCCGCGCGTCGATCATGCGCGCCATCATTCGGTCCAGCGGATCGCCGTGGATATATTCCATCACGCAATAGGCCGTGCCGTGCTTGCGAAACGCCGCGCGTACCCGCATCAGGCCCTGCTGCTGGGGCAGATCGCGCAGCAGGTTGGCCTCTTGCAGGAAGGCTTCCAGCCCCATGTGAAACAGCTGCCGCCCCTCGGATGTGGGCGACACCGCATTGTTGGGGCCGCGATCCGCATAATCCGCCGGAAAGTACTCTTTGATCGCGAACCGCTCGCCGGTTTCGCGATTGCGCGAGCGGTAGGTGATGCCAAACCCCCCCTGCCCCAGCACGTCGCCAAGAACGTAACCGGCAAAGGTTTCTCCCTTTGGCAGATGCACGGACACTGTTGGGTCTACCTTCCTTCACCAAGGGGTTCACCATCCTCTGCCGCGTCCTCGTTCGGGACGGGTTCGGATGCTGGTTCCTCTTCCACTTGCGGGGTTTCCGACTCTTGCGGCGCTTCCGGGGCCGGTGCTTCGGGCTCGGCTTCATCCGGCGAGCGTGTCGCGGGCCCTGTATCCGGGTCCTCCTGACCCTCCGGCTCGGGTTCCGTCAGCGGCTGACCATCGCCGTCCGGGTCTGACACTGCCGGATCTTCGTCGACCGAACTGTCACCGATTCGCCGTTCTTCCTGCTGCACGGGCGGGGTTGGCGCGGGCTCTTCCTCCTGCGTGACCTCGGGTTCGCCGCCCTGGCTGAAAATCAACGCCCCTGCCGTTGCGACAACGGCCAGCGCCCCCAGTCCAATCGCCGCGTATTTCAGGGATTTGTTATTCCTGTCCGAATTGTGGAACGCCCATTGGCTACCTCGCAAAAGGCTGCTCATGCCGTCCTGAACATGGGCGTAGACGACAACCGTGGTGTTGTCCTGCTTCGGCTTTCCCTTCGCCTCGACCGCGTTCAGCAGATCGGATGCAACACCGCGCATATCGCGGCTTTTGCCATTCTGAAGGATTTCGCGAATCTCGGCCTGTGACAGGGTATCCAGCCCGTCCGAGCAGGACAGAACCACATCCCCCGGTTTCAGGCTGATCGCGTTGACATCCGTCAGCGAAATCCGGTCGCCCATCAGGGCCGAGCGCAGCGCGTTGCGGCGCGGATGGCTGTCGGCCTCTTCCTGCGACAGTTTTCCGGCCGCCACCATCTGCAGCAATTCACCATAAAGCGAATGATCCGCGTTCAGCTTTTTCAGCCGCCCGTCCCGCAGCAGGAACAGGCTGCTGTCGCCCACCGACACCCAGATCAGCCGGTCCCCCAGCTTGAGCGCCGCCACCAAGGTACAGCCCATCCCCTTAAGGTCGGGCTGCGTGGCGATACGCTGGCGCAGGGCCTCGTTTGCCGCCGTCAGCGACTCTTGCAACCGGTCGCGCGGGCGCGGCGCGTCCGAGCCCCCGACAAAGTGCTTTTTGAACGCCGACAGGGCCAGGTTGGATGCAACCTCACCCCCGGCATGGCCGCCCATCCCATCGGCGACCAGCATCAGGATGTCGGACTTGGGATCACGCTCGTTCTGATAGACAAGATCGAACGCGTCCTCCTGATTGTCGCGCTGGCCCAGGCTCTGTTTGCCGCTGATGATTGTCATCTGGATCAGTCGTCAGAGCTTTCGGCCAGTTCCGACCAGTCAAAATCCTCGTTACAGAAGGCGACGAACCGCACATGCGTCTGCTTGGACAGTTCGATCAACGCGTAGTTTTCCAGTGGCATGGTCGTCGCCACGATCTGACCATTGATCCGGCTGATATTGCGGCCCGTGCCGGGGGCGGCAAAAAACACCCGGTTGGCATCGTCGAAAATGATCCGAAGGTGATCATTGCCGGAAATCATCTTGTCGCCGAAATCCAAAGATACACGCTCGCCACCGTCGCGGCCCAGCGTGTTCATGCCCGAGCCCAGATTGACCGATTGCCCCAGCCCCGGTCCCTTGACCACGACCAGCCAGCCGGTGATCGGATCCACCATCGGGTCGAATTCGGCCTTGTCCGAGAAGTTTTTGGACATGCCGCCGTGATAGATCTGCGTCTTGTCATCCTCGACATATTCCGTCGGCGCTTCGCTGAAGGACGACCCGCTTGGCATAGCATGCGTCGCCTCGTCATCCGACGGAGAAATGCTTTCGGTAAATCCGTCATCCGAGCCGAAATCCAGATCGTCGTTCAGGTCTTCTTCGTCCTTGTCGAACAGCCAGCTTGTCTTGTTGTCGTTGCCCATGTTCTTCACCTTTCCTGTGTGTTTGGCCGCTGGGTTATGCCCGGACCAGTTTCAGGCGAACGGACCCAAGGCCCAACGTGTCACCCACATTCACTCTTTGTGCGCCTTTGATCTTGCGTTCGTTGACCAGCGTCCCGTTCAGGCTGTCCAGATCGCTGAGCGTGAACCGCCCATCGGGTGAGCCGCTGAGCTCTGCATGCACCCGCGAGATACCGCCATCCGGGATCACCACGCCGTTCGTACTGCTGCGCCCAAGGGTCGAGCGGCCAGACGGCACCGGAAACCGATGCCCGTTATCGACCCGCACCAGATAGGCAATCGGTGGCGGAGCGGTGGCGACGGTGCGCGCGTCATCCTGCGGCGGGCGCATGCCGGTGATGTCGCCATCGTCGAACTCTCCCGCTTCCAGATCATCGCCGTCATCGCCCGATCCGCGCCGGGTCAGCAGCACGATCAACAGGATCAGCAACAGCAACAGAACCCCGGCCCCGATATACACATACAGCGCCGGCAGGCCGAAAATCAGATCCTCTTCAACCGGGTCGACCACTGGATCCGGCGTCGGCGTGGGATCGACCACGGGCTGGAATTCGGCCGAGTAGCTTTTGGTTTCCGTCTGTCCAGGCTGGCCCACAACCGGTTGGATCATGTCGATGGTGATCCGCGCAGGCGCGGGATCGCCAACGGGAACGATCAGGCCCGAGCCTTTGACCGCGTTGCCATAAGACCGGATGAAATCCGCCACGACCGAGGTCGCATCGGATTGGTTCTGCAGGAACACCTCTTCCATCAACCCGTTTTGCGGGTCGGTCAGGCGTTTCAGAACATCGATGCCGCGCGTTGTGCGCGCATTGCCCTGCGCCCGCCAGAACATGCCAAGGGCCGAGACCGATACACCCTCACGCTCAGCCGCTTCCGAGATCTCTTCGACCGTGGCCAGACCTTCCTCATCGCCGTCGGTGATCAGGATCAGGTTTTTCAGCAGCACATCGTCCTGCTGCCTCAGCAATTCGATGGCGCGGGTGGCGTTGGCGACAAGGCGGGTGTTCTGTTCCTTGATCTCAAGGTCTTCGATCACATCCTCGGCGCGGGCGCGGCTGGTCGAAAAGGGCGACAGTTCGACAATGTCGTTGCCAAACCCATAGATCGCCACTTTCTCATCCGCCGGCAGGTTGCTGACAACGCGCGAGATCAACTCGCGTTCGCGGTTCCAGCTGCGCAGGCGGCCACTGCCGTCGCCCACCGACAGGTCGATCAGAACCATCGTGGCCGACAGCGTCAGATTACCGGGCAGATCGTCCACAGATTTGACGAACTCGAAATCGGCCTGTGCATCGCCCAGTGACCGAAAGCTCATCCCGCCGCGTTCATTGCCGGACGGGACGCGCACAAGGCAACTGTCCTCGGGCGCGGGGGCTTCCGGGGCGCAATCCAAAATGGCCAGCCCGGTGGCTGGTGCGCGGGTCTTCCCCTCTTGCGCGTGGGCTGCGCCCGAAATGACCAAAGCGGCGGCAAGCGCCAGAAATCTGCGTGAAAATCCGTAGGTCACGATCCCAAGACCCCCCTCAGGCAAGACGTCCCGGTCGTCGCATGCGTCGACAAGCGCCGACCTGACGTGATTGGTATTAAATCGACAACGCGCGATAGGCCGCCTTGATCCGGTTCAGTTCGGACGACACGACCGACGCACTTGCGCCACTGTTCACGTCACGCTCGACCGCGCTCAGCTGGTTATCCAGCGCCTGCACCTGCTGCAGCTTCACCGGGTCCGAGGCCGAGGCCGCACGCGCCTGCGCACCTTGCGCCTTCACTTCGGCAATCTGCTGGCGCAGCGACGCGATTTCGGAACTGTTGGCATCCCGTTGTGCGGCCAATTGCGCGTTGCGCTGCTCGGCTGCCCGGTTTTGCGCAATAATGGCATCCGCCTGCGCCTTGTTATTGGCGATCTGGCGGTCATATTCGCCCGAATTCAGGTTTGCGATATTGTCGAACAATGTGGCCGTTGTCGGATCGGTCGATCCGGTACAACCGGCAATCGCAATCAAGGAAACAAAAGCTACTGGTTTTGAGAAACGGAAAAGATCACACGTCATTTTACCACACTTACTATTGGAAAACCCGCGCCTGAAAGACAGGCGCGGGTCAAAGGAAATTAAAGCAGATTAATGGATGCGCGGGTCCGGGCCAGACGGTTTTTATTGCTGACCGCCGCATTGGTCGCACCGCCCAGACCGGGCTGACCTTTGCTTGAGGCCGTCCGAAGTTCGGAAATGGTGTTGTCCATATTCTGTTCGCTGCGCTTGAGCTCGGTCGAGACCACCTGACGGTTGGACTTGATCGCCTTGACCCGCTGGTTATACGCGGATTGCGACAATTGCCCGCCATCCAGCTGACGACGCAGCGACTTCAGTTCTGCGTTCTGCGAGGCCAGAACCGAACGCAGGTTCGCTTCGACCGAGTTCAGCTGTTTGCTGACATTCGACAGATTGGCCAGAACCGCCTTACTGTTTACAATCTCGACGTTTTTGGCTGCGGCCTGCTTGCCGACCTGATTGCCGCCAACACCGCCGATCAACCCCCCTGCGGCGGCACCCGCAGCGCAATCACCGGCGTCACCACCCAGCAGCAGTCCAAGTCCGCAGCCGACAATGGCACCCGCAACGGCACCCTGAACCGTGTTGTTCACGATGATGTCCTTCGAGACCTGATCCAGGCTGCGGACTTGCTTTTCAAGTTGCTTTTCCTGCTGGGTCTTGCCGGCCACCGACGATGATGACGCGGATTGGATCGTCTCTTCGGTGCAGGCTGAAATAAAAAGGGAAATAGCAGCAAAAAGGGACACTGCGGCTGTACGCATCTCGTTACTCCGTAATACAAATTTTTCTTCGTAGTTGATTATGAACTCACATGTTTTTTATTTTCAATCAACGATTCGCGAATGTCTTGTGATTACAGGATACTGATTCGGGACACTTTCGACCAAACACTTTCGAAGATTCGTTCATAGGTAGAGTTTAAAGATGAAAATACCCCTTGGTATTCGGGACAAGATGAATCTGGCAAACGAGATTTTTGCATTTGCCGGACACATTGCCGCAGGAATTGGCGCGCTGTTTGCGCTTTTGGGCATTAGCTCGAATTTCGCGAACAATACCACCAGTGTGGTCTTTAATGTTGAAGTCGCCAGCCTCTCGTTGCCAGTTCGCATGACGCTGCTGATTCTGATTGCGGCGGCACTGGGCTGGGGGCTGGGCGCTCTGGTCGCGTGGCTAAGCCGGTCCAACAATGAATCCCTCAGCTTCGCGGCCTATGTCGTGGCCATTCTGTGGGGCGGAATGATCGTCGGCGCGGCCGAGTGGCTGGCGGTATCGCTCAGACAGCAGATCCTGTCCGAAACCCTGCTGTTCACCGTCGCGGGCATGGGTCTGGCGCTTTGGGTGGCGGGTTTCCATTTTCGCAGTTCCAACGCCGGGGGCAGACATACGCTGAGGTTGCGTTGTGACGCGCTGCTGTTGTTTTCAATCGGCGCGGCCCTGTTTCTGGTTCTGACATTGCTGGGGACACGATAATGATGATCGGCGGACCTTTGGACGACAAGAACGCCGCGCGCCTGCTTAGCGCGGCGGCCCTGCTGGATTTCATGTTCCTGGGTTTTGTCGTCGCCACGCTTGAACCCGTACTGCGGCAAGAGCTTCGGTTGCATCAGGCGGGCCTTGCCCTGCCGATTGGCCTGTTTCTGGCGCTGGTGCTGATCTACTGGCTGATCTGCGAAGGCATCCTGAGCGGCGCAACCATCGGTCGGTTTGTCATGCGCCTGAACATGCGTGACAAAAGCGGCAAGCCGGTTTCGGCAATGCGCCGGTCGTCGCGGGCGATGAAAAAGATCATGACCCTTGGCCTGACTGGCCTGAACCCGAACTCGGCCGCGCGCTATGACCGGGCCGCCGAGGTGCGATGGTTCAGCCCCATGGCGCCGCGCCCGATCAAGATGTGGCGTCTGGCGGTTTCGTCCGGCCCGGATCAGGGCAAATCCATCGTCTTCCGCGATGTGCCGGGAATCGCATCCACCCATCAGATCAAGATCGGGCGCGATTCCGGTTGGGCCGATCTTTCGCTGGAGCGTAGCAAGAAGGCGTCCGGGCAGCATTGCGTGATCCAGATCGCCAAGGGCAATCAGCTCTACCTGCGCGATCTGGGCTCGTCGAACGGAACATTCATCGGTGGACGGCAGATCAGGCCGGAAAAACCGACGCGTCTGGGCATGAACAGCCGGTTCCGCGTTGGCGATGTCTGGATTTCGATCATCCGCTGATTTCAGGGCAGAGACAACGCGCCACAGGAGTTGTGCTTGCAACCGGCTGGCATTTCGTATACCGCGGCATACAAACTAAATGGCCAGGTGCCAAACGCACCTCGCGCTCTCGCCCAAACCGTCGGAAAACGCCATGAGCCTTTATACAGATTATCTTGCCGAAATCGAAACCCGCAAAGAACAGGGCCTCAGCCCCAAACCCATCGATGATGGGGCTTTGACGAAAGAAATCATTGATCAGATCCGCGATCCGCAGAACGAATATCGCGCGGATTCGCTGCACTATTTCATCTACAATACCCTGCCGGGCACAACCAGCGCCGCCGGTGAAAAGGCAGGCTTTCTGAAAGAGATCATTTTGGGCGAAGCCGCCGTCGAGGAGATTTCGCAGGATTTTGCGTTCGAGCTGTTGTCGCACATGAAAGGCGGCCCCTCGGTCAAGGTTCTGCTGGATCTGGCCCTGGGTCAGGACACCTCGATCGCTGGCAAAGCGGCTGAGGTGCTGAAAACACAAGTCTTCCTGTATGATGCCGACACCGACCGTCTGAAAGCCGCGTTCGAGGCTGGCAACCCGGTCGCGAAGGACATCCTGGAAAGCTATGCCAAGGCCGAGTTCTTCACCAAGCTTCCCGACATCGACGAAGAGATCAAGGTCGTCACCTATGTCGCTGCCGAAGGCGATATCTCGACCGACCTGCTGTCGCCGGGCAATCAGGCGCATTCGCGAGCTGACCGGGAATTGCACGGCAAATGCCTGATTTCCGAGAAGGCGCAGCAAGAGATCGAGGCGCTGAAACTCCAGCACCCCGACGCGCGCGTGATGCTGATTGCCGAGAAAGGCACCATGGGCGTGGGCTCGTCCCGCATGTCTGGCGTCAACAACGTGGCGCTGTGGACTGGCAAGCAGGCCAGCCCCTACGTGCCCTTCGTCAACTTCGCCCCGATCGTGGCGGGCACCAATGGCATCTCGCCGATCTTTTTGACCACCGTTGGCGTCACCGGCGGCATCGGGATCGACCTGAAAAACTGGGTCAAGAAGGTGGACGAGGACGGCAACGCCATCCTCAACAACGACGGCAACCCGGTTCTGGAACAGAAATATTCGGTTGCGACCGGTACGGTTCTGAAAATCGACACCAAAAGCCACAAGCTGCTGAGTGAGGATGGTGACGAACTGGTCGACGTCTCGTCGTCCTTCACACCACAAAAGATGGAATTCATGAAGGCGGGCGGTTCATACGCCATTGTCTTCGGCAAGAAACTGCAGACATTTGCAGCCGAGACACTGGGCGTCGAAGCACCCTTGGTCTTCGCCCTGTCCAAGGAAATCAGCCACGAGGGTCAGGGCCTGACCGCGGTTGAGAAGATCTTCAACAAAAACGCCGTGGGCGCCACGCCGGGCAAGACCCTGCATGCCGGATCGGATGTGCGGGTCAAGGTCAACATCGTGGGTTCTCAGGACACCACCGGTCTGATGACCATGCAGGAACTTGAGGCGATGGCCGCAACCGTCGTGGCCCCCAGCGTCGATGGTGCCTATCAGTCGGGCTGTCACACCGCATCGGTCTGGGACGCCAAGGCACAGGCCAACACGCCACGTCTGATGAAGTTCATGAATGATTTCGGCCTCGTCACCGGGCGTGACCCGAAAGGCGTCTATCATTCGATGACCGACGTGATCCACAAGGTGCTGAACGACATCACCGTGGATGACTGGTCGGTCATTATCGGCGGCGACAGCCACACCCGTATGTCCAAAGGCGTCGCCTTCGGCGCGGACTCGGGCACAGTGGCGCTGGCGCTGGCCACCGGTGAAGCCTCAATGCCGATCCCGGAATCGGTCAAAGTGACCTTCAAGGGCCAAATGGCCGAGCACATGGATTTCCGCGACGTGGTTCACGCAACCCAAGCGCAGATGCTGGAACAGCATGGCGACAACGTCTTCCAAGGCCGTGTGATCGAAGTGCATATCGGCACGCTGCTGGCGGATCAGGCCTTTACCTTCACCGACTGGACCGCCGAGATGAAGGCCAAAGCCTCGGTCTGTATCTCGGATGATGAGACGCTGATCGGCTCGCTGGAACTGGCCAAGTCGCGCATTCAGATCATGATCGAAAAAGGCATGGAGCATGAAAACGGCATGCTGCAAAAGCTGGTCAACATCGCCGATGCGCGCATTGCTCAGATCAGGTCGGGTGAAAAGCCTGCCCTGCGCCCCGATGACAATGCGAAATACTTCGCCGAAGTTGTCGTCGATCTGGACCAGATCGTCGAGCCGATGATCGCCGACCCGGATGTCAACAACGCCGATGTTTCCAAGCGCTACACCCACGACACGATCCGCCCGATCTCGTACTACAATGCTGAAAAGCATGTGGATCTGGGTTTTGTCGGCTCGTGCATGGTGCACAAGGGCGACATGAAGATCGTGGCGCAGATGCTGCGCAACCTCGAAAAAGCCTCGGGGAAAGTTGAATTCAACGCGCCGCTGGTTGTGGCCGCACCGACCTACAACATCATCGACGAGTTGAAAGAGGAAGGCGACTGGGAGATTCTCCAACGCTATTCAGGATTTGAATTCGACGATCTGTTCCCCAAAACCCAGGCGCGCACCGAGTACGAGAATATCCTGTACCTCGAACGTCCGGGTTGTAACCTCTGCATGGGCAACCAGGAGAAAGCGGCCAAAGGTGACACGGTTCTGGCCACCTCGACCCGCCTGTTCCAGGGCCGCGTCGTGGCGGATGCGCCCGACAAGAAGGGTGAGTCGTTGTTGGGCTCGACTCCGGTTGTCGTACTGTCCGCCATCCTTGGCCGGACCCCGACACTGGACGAATACAAGGCGGCTGTCGAAGGCATCGACCTGACCAAATTCGCCCCGCCGGTGCAAGCGCCCGCCGGAACGAAATCGGTCCACTTCTAAAGCCGCGATCCGATCAAACCAAAAGCCCGGCCTTCTGGCCGGGCTTTTTTGTTCAGGCGGTCATGTCCTTCACGGCAGTCAGCAACTGCGCCACCTCCTGCTCGGTATTGTAGTGGCACAGCGAAATGCGGATGCAATCCGACAGTCCCAGCGGCGTCAGCACATTGCCCGAGTAATGATCTGCCTTGCGGGTATGGGTGCGGATACCCTGCTGATTGAGCGTTTCGACCACCTGTTCCGACGGGATGCCATCCACCACAATCGACACCAACCCCTCACGCGCAGCGTTGTCCGCCCCGGCCAGAATGCGAATGTGGTCCATATCCCGCAGCCCCGGCAGGTTTCCGACCCCGTTGATCATCGCGTTCGTCAGATGCGTCTCGTAGCCGTGAATGGCGCGACCCGCAGCCTCGATCCGTTTGCGCGGATCGGTTTCGTCGGACACCTCGCCGCCCAGCCAGATGAAATAGTCGATCACGTCGGACATGGTGGCGTAGGACCCGGTGTCGCGGGTTCCGAACTCCCACCCTGTTGCCGGCGCATCGATCAGCATGTCATGGGGCAGCGCGCTCAGCTTGTCGGAAATCCATGCGATGCCATAGCCGTGGCGCGAGAACACTTTGTAAGGTGAGATCGCATAGCCATCGACGTTGTAGGCATCCAGATCCAACTGCCCGTGTGCCGCGTGCTGAATACCATCAACGATGATCAGACAGTCGGGTGAGACAGCCCGGATCGCGGCTGAGATCGCGGCCACATCCATGCCCATCCCCGTCACGGGTGAGGCATGCAGGATTGTCGCCACCGCCACGTCCGGAGTCATCCGCGCGGCATAATCCTCAGCCGTGACCAGCCCGGTTTCGTCGTCATGCTGCACGTTCACGTAGTCCAGCCCGGCAATCCAAGCCCAGCGACGCGCAGCACTGCGGGTCGCCGGGTGTTCGATTGAGGACCCGATCACCTTCGCCCCTTTCGGCGCAACCAGACAGGCCGTGCGGATCAGCCGGAACAGCAACTCAGTCCCGCTTTCCCCGGCAAAGAACTGGCCCGATGAGGCGTTCATGAACACGCCCAGATCGGCCTTGGCCTTGTTGATCACATTTTGGGTGCCCTGCCCCGCCGGATTGATCCGCCCCGGATTGTCCGGGATCGCCGCATAGAAAGCCGAGGTCTCGGCCACCTTCTTCAGCGTCAGCGCGCCGCCTGCGTTTTCAAAGAAAACACGCTCGCCCTGAAACGGGCAGC
Organism: Ruegeria sp. H7; assembly: GCF_056532945.1. Classification (NCBI taxonomy): domain Bacteria; kingdom Pseudomonadati; phylum Pseudomonadota; class Alphaproteobacteria; order Rhodobacterales; family Roseobacteraceae; genus Ruegeria; species Ruegeria sp. H7. Next base: position 29,060 of record NZ_JBQFNZ010000005.1, on the reverse strand, counting down.
TATCCACATGGGCAAAACGATCGCGGATCGCCGCGATCAGACCGGGGTTGTCTTTGATCATGTTGTACTTCCTGTCACTGCGTCCAAGTGTCGGGGCCGCGATGGCCTGCGCCCGTGTGGGATCCGTATCTCAAAGGAAACCATCGTCAATGTCAGCGATGGCGGCAAGGGGTTGATCCATAGGGTCATCTCACGGCAATCCTTCTGCACAAAGGGTTTAGCTGGCATCCGAATGTCGACAAATCAGAACCTTCCTTACAATCGGTCGAACAGCCGACCCGGAAGCCCGGCATGTGGTGGCAGCCCAAGCTGCTGGACCAACGCAAACATCATCGCCTGGTTCGAGGTCACGACCGGTTTGCCAAGCGCATCCTCGATCCGCTCAACCGCCTCGACCGCGCGCATATCGGTGCAACTCAGGACAATGGCTTCGGCCTTGGGATCGTCGGCCCGGCAGGCAAGGTCAAAAACCTCCTCTGGCGTCAGCTCTCCCTGACCGTAATTGCCCAGTTCGCGCCCTATGTCTGCGCAGCGCACCGTCTCGATCCCGTTCTGAGCCAGAAAACCCATGGCCTGCGTGTTGATCTCGCCCAGATAGGGCGAAGAGAAACCCACATTCGACACACCCAGCGCCTTGATCGCCTGCACCAACGCACCGGCGGCGGTAAAGGTGATCGCACCCGAGGCGGCCTTGATATCCTGTGCCAGTTGCGCGTCAAAGCCGGGGCCATGGGTCAGCGTGGCCGAGGTGCAGCCGTACAGAACCACATCGGGCCGGACGCCCGCGATCATCCGCAGATCATGGCTGATATCCGAGGCCCCCAGCCCGGCCATCTGGTCCGAGCCCGGAATCTCATCCACGTCATAGCCACCCATGCGCTGAAAATGCACCGTCGTATCCGGGCAGCGCATCAGCATCATATCCGCTTCGAGGTTGGTGTTGGTGAAAGGCACCAAAACGCCGATTTTCGCGCGCCTGCGGGTTTCATGGGTCATGACGTCACCTTTCGCAGCCCGGCCAGACAGCGATCCATGATCGCTTCCCGGCAGATCGTGGCCCGCAGGCAATCAGCTAAGCCGTATCCGCCCATACCGCGCATCAGCAAGCCCTCGGCCCGCAGAGCCTGATCGGCTTTCCGGGCGGTTTCAAAATCTGCGAACCGGATCAGCACAAAGTTGGTATGGCTGGGCGGAACCGACAGACCAAGCGCCCGGCACCCTTCGGCAAAGCGATCCCGGATCGCAGCCGTTTGGTTCACCGTTTCCCGCATATGCGCCTGATCCCGGATCGCCGAAGTTGCCATGGCTTGCGACGGGATCGACACATTGTTCGGGTTCAGCACTTTCCGCATCTCAGCCGCAATCGCGGGCGGGAACACGCCCCACCCCACACGCGCACCCGCCAGCCCATAGGCCTTGGAGAAGGTGCGCATGACGACAGTGTCTCCACGTTCGATCAAATCAAAAACCTCGGCCGGGTTCTGGCCATCATCCGCAAATTCCGCATAAGCCTGATCGACAACCAGCAGCACATCCTTGGGCAAGTCGTCACGAAGACGGATGATCTCGGCATTAGGGATCAGCGTCCCCGTCGGATTTCCCGGATTGCAGACAAAAACGATCCTCGTTTGGGGCGTGACGGCGGCCAGAATATCATCGACGGAAACGGTCAGATCGACCTCACGCGCTTGCACGTAATCCGCCTGCACCTGCGCTGTGGCCGACGCCACATAGGCATAGCCGTAATCCGTACCCAGCACCCGGTCCCCCGACCCTGCAAAGGTGCGGATCAGACAGCCGATCAGTTCCATCGACCCTGCACCGCACAGGACCGTGTTGGGGTCAAGCTTGTGGACCTCGGCAATCGCCGCGCGCAACTCGGGCCAGTCCGGGTCCGGGTAGAGCGGCATCTGCCCCATCACCGCCTGCCCCGCCGCAATCGCCTTTGGGCTGGCTGGAAAGGCGCTTTCGTTCTGTGCCAGCGAAACGGTGCCCGCATGCCCAAGATCGGCCAGCGCATAGGCGGCCATGGAACGGATGTGATCGACCGCCCGGATCATGGTTTGCCCCCATAGGCCTTGGCCCCTTCGGGCGTCACCAACCCGCGCCTCAGATCCAGCGCCAGCGCATCCGGGTCCCGATCTGCCGGGTCACCAAACCCGCCACCGCCGGGCGTGTCGAAGATCAGGTAGTCCCCGCCTTCGACCCGCAACTCGCCCTTGCCGGGAATGTCGCTGACCCCGTCCCGAAACCGTATCCGCCCCGGCGCGCCGGACTGCCCGCCCATCCGGCCCAAGGCGGGGAATTTCAGCCGCTCGACCGACAGGAACACGATGAAGGGCGCGTCGTTGGACGAGGTCATCTCGATCCTCTGCCCCAGCCCGCCGCGATATTTGCCCGCACCGCCCGAATCCGGCAGCAACTCGCGCCGCCACATGATCACCGGGGCCACGCTTTCGGTGATTTCGACCTGTGAGCCAAAGACGCCCGAAGGATAGGCTGTGGCCGACAGCCCATCCGCATGAGGCCGCGCACCGGTGCCGCCATTGTGCACGGGTTCAATGGCAAACTCGCGCCCGCCATTGGCCGCAACCTCGGGCGCGTGGCGCATGGGCAAGTCGAACATGCACGAGGCACCCTCGGCCGGAACCTTGTCAGGCAGTGCCTGATGCAGGCAGCCCAGCACCAGATCGGGTGTCACCTGCCCCAGCGTGTGGCGCATCGCCACCGGAACCGGGCGTTGCGCGTTCAGGATACAGCCCTTGGGGCCGTCCACCGTAAACGGCCCAAGCGAGCCCGCATTGTTGGGAATGTCCGGCCCGACGATGCAGCGCAGGGCAAACACGGTATAGGCCGTCGCATAGTTCAGCGGCACGTTGATGCCTTTTCTTGAACAACCCGACGTGCCGGTGAAATCCACATGCATCCCGTCCTTGGTAACGGTCAGCGTGGCGTGTAGCTCCAGCTCATTCTCGTACCCGTCCATGCGCAGCACGTTCTTGTAGACGCCTTCAGGCACCTCGGCGATGGCCTCCAGCGCGCCGTTGCGCGAGGTATCGATGATATAGCTGCCCAAACGGTCCAGATCGTCGATCCCGAACTCATCCATCATCGCCACCAGCCGGTTCACTCCGGCCTCACAACAGGCGATCAGGGCGTAGATGTCGCCCTCATTGGCGATCGGCTCGCGCGAATTGGCACGGATGATGTCCATCAGCAGCGCGTTTGGCGTGCCTTCTTCGACCAGTTTGCAGGGCGGGATCAGCAGCCCCTCGTCATAGATATCCGAGCCTTCCGGCCCCATGCCCAAGCCCCCCAGATCCACCAGATGCGAGGTGCAGGAGGTAAACCCAACCACCCTGCCATCCTTGAACGCGGGCATCATCAGCAGGAAGTCGTTCAAATGACCCGAGGCCAGCCACGGGTCATTGGTCATGTAGATGTCACCGGGCTTCATGTCCTGAACGGCAAAGCGTTGGCGCAGATGCAGGACGGCTTCGGCCATGGTGTTGATATGTCCGGGGGTTCCGGTCACGGCCTGCGCCAGCATACGGCCATCGACGTCGAATATCCCGGCAGAGATATCGCCGCATTCCCTCACGATGGGGGAAAAGGCGGCGCGGATGAGGGTCTGGCCCTGTTCCTCAACTACTGCCAATAGGCGGTTCCACATCACTTGCAGGCGGGCCGGGGAAAGGTCGGAGCTCATCATGCGCCTCCTTTCTGGTCCTGGATCAGAACCAAATTGCCAATTGCATCCATATGGGCCGAGAAATCGGCAGATACGAGCGTGGTGGTCTGCGGTTCATGGATCAACGCCGGACCTGAAACGTGATCGCCGGGTTTCAAATCGGCACGGGCAATGAAAGCGGCGTTTTTCGCAGTTCCATCCACATCGCAGGTGATCGGGCGCGTCTCGGTTGCGGTGAACACATTGCGTTCGGGCGCATTGAGCACCCGTGCAACCATGTTGTCCAGCGTCGCTACCCGCACGGCCCAGTTCAATATCTCGATCTGCATCCCCGGCACGGGGCGTGAAAATTGCTTGCGGTATTCTTCTTCGAATGCTGCGGTCAGCGGGGCAATGTCTTCGGGCGTCAGCGCACGATCCGGCAGGGGGATTTCGATCTCATGTCCCTGCCCGTTATAGCGCATAAACGCGGTGCGCAGGGTCTGGGTTTGCGCATCACCCGCCCCTTGGGCCACGACCTCTTTCGCCTCGGCAATCATTGTATCGAACAAGGCATTCACCCCGTCCAAATCCATGCTGTCCAGCAGCGAATAGCGCGAGCGGACGATCTCAAACGAAACCGGCGCGAACAGGAAGCCCACCGCCGACCCAACACCCGGATTGGGTGGGATCACGATGCGCGACACGCCAGCAGAGCGCGCGACACGGCTGGCATGCAACGGACCATTGCCGCCAAAGGCGATCATCGTGCGCGGGCCCAGATCCTTGCCCGATTCCACCGCATGCATCCGCCCCGCGCTGGCCATGCTTTCATCCACAATCCGACTGACGCCATCTGCCGCGCCCACGGCGTCAAGTTGCAGCCGTTCACCAACCACGCGGGCCAGCGCCGCTTTGGATCCTTCGGGGTCCAGCCGGATATGTCCTTCGGCAAAGGTGTCCGGGACGATGTAACCCAGCGTGATGTCGCTGTCGGTCACGGTGGGTTCGGTGCCGCCGCGCATGAACGCCACTGGCCCCGGCTCGGACCCTGCAGATTGTGGCCCGACGGTCAAGCGGCCCAGACGGTCCACCCCGGCAATCGAGCCGCCGCCGGCGCCGATCTCGATCATCTCGATCACCGGAATACGCACCGGCATGCCCGAGCCTTTGATGAACCGCGCCGCCCGGGCGATCTCAAACGCGCGCGAGGTCTGCGGGCGAGCCCCATCAATCAGGCACAGCTTGGCAGTGGTGCCCCCCACATCGAATGACAGCACCTGATCCAGACCCGCCCGCGCCGCGATACGTGCCGCCAGAATGGCCCCACCCGCCGGGCCGGATTCTACCAGACGGATCGGAAAACGGGCCGCAGTTTCGACCGTGCACATGCCGCCCCCTGCGGTCATCATCAGGATCGGGCATGTTACGCCTTCGGCCTCGAACTGATCTACGAACCGGGCCAGATAGCTTTGCATCAGAGGCTGGATATAGGCGTTCGTCACCGTGGTGCAGAGCCGGTCAAATTCCCGCGCTTCGGGGCTGACATCGGATGAGATCGAGACGGTCAGGCCGGGGCGGTGCCGGGCCAGCAAATCACGCAATCGCCGCTCATGCGCGGGGTTGGCATAGGCATGCATCAGGCAGATCGCCACCGCCCCGGCCCCACTTGCGTCCAGTTCGGCCAGCAAGTCACCCACTTGCGCCTCGTCCAGCGGGATCAGCACAGCGCCCTCGGCGGACATGCGTTCGCGGATCACAAAGGACCGCTCGCGCGGGACCAGAAGATCGGGCTTTTCCAGATTGATATCGTATTGGGAATAGCGCCGCTCATACCCGATATCGAGGATGTCGCGGAACCCTTCGGTGCAGATCGTCGCCACCACGGCCCCGCGCCGTTCGATCAGAGCGTTGGTGGCCAGCGTGGTGCCATGGATGAACCCCGTCACTTGCGACAGGGACCGCCCGGTTGCGGCCATGACCCGCCGCGCGCCCTCCATCGCGCCATCCGCCGGGTTTCGATGGGTGGTCAGGGTTTTGGTCGAGGCCAGAATCCTGTCTTCGCCTTCGACCAGAACCGTGTCGGTAAACGTGCCGCCAATGTCGATGGCCAATCGCAGCGCGTGTGTCATGTGGTGGTCCGTCCTCGTTTGCAATCCTGCCAGTCAAATGCCCAAAAGGGCGATTACTGACACATCGCAACGAGGTCGCAGCCCGTGGCCCGACGATCCAGAGGGTTGAGGATACACACGCGGTTCATACCTGTTTGTTCCGTGGTTTTCCCGGCGACACTAGCACATTTGCGACATAACTGCTGCCAAATGCCGTCGCACGGGTGGGGTCTCGCTATTGCTACGTCATCGTTTTCCAGTCGCCGGTATTCAGGCTGTTGGGCGAGAACTCGGTCAACGCGCCGCGGAAGGGTAAGGCGTCATAAAGCCGAAGGCCTTGAACCATATCAAACCGCCAGCCCCGTTCGGCCCCTTGGAACCCGGCGATGTCGGGGTGGTGCGCGTCCAGCACCTCGACCGTTCCGGTCAGCATCAGCAGATCGCCGTTTTGGTAATCCGGGAACAACAGCCCCGCGCGCGGCGTAACATGGAAATTCCCCAGCGTGTTAAAGAAGTTGTTTCCAAGGAAATCGGGCACAACAAGGCTGTTGCCCTGAACTTTCACAAACCCGGACCGCCCGCCGCGATGCGAGACGTCAACGCTGCGCTCGCCTTCGGTGTCAGCATAACTGGCGACGTAGAACGAGTTGGCCGAGGCGATGAACTCGCGCGCCGCCGTGTCCAGAGCTTCAAACCGTTCGCTTTTGATCTGTGCCCCCTCGGGTGCGGGGTCGCGGATAAACTCAACATCATGGGTCTGGATGTATTTCGGACAATTCCCGAAGGATTGCAGCACGTCCAGCGAAAAGCCGGTTTCCGACACCTCTTGCACCGTCGCATTCATCCGATTGCGCCGCCGGGTCGACAACTCGACCCCGACCACTCCAATCGGTGCTGCGGTTTCAAGGGCCGCTTTCAGCGGATCATCCGGATGCGGTTGGGCCTGAACGTCCAGCAAAATTTCGGTTGGCGTGGACAGAAACCCAGGCCGCCCGGACAGGACCGAGGCCCAGGGCCAGCCCTGCGGATCAACGCTGCCCAGCACGACAAAGGGCAGTTTGCCGAAGAACTCACGATGCTGATCCGGCATGTAGGGGCGTATGACGGTGCGGCCGATTTTCTCCATCCGCTCGCGCTTGCCAATACGTGTCTGCATCTCGCGTTCGCCGCGGTGAAACGGGGATTTGGCGGTTTGTCCGGTGGCATTCATCGGGGGCCTCGCATGGGTTTGAGGGCCCGGCCGTGGCATCGCACGGCCGGTTTTGTCATGGGTCCGAACCGCGTCAGGCGGCGTTCAGACCGGCTGCGGTCTTGGGCATCGGGACAAAGCCGTCCAGCGCCTCAATATTCGCCAAAAGACGGCGGACATTCGGGTATGGATCCAACGAGACGTCACCCTCGGGCGCATGGGCGGTATAGCTGTAGATCGCCACGTCGGCGATGGTCGGGCGGTCGCCCACCAGCCAGTCGCGCCCTTGCAGATGCGCGTCCAGCTTGCCCAGAACCCTGGCCGCCGTCGCGTGGGTGAACGCCTTGTCCAGCGGTGCGTTGAACACGTTGATCAACCGGGCCGCTGCGGGGCCAAAGGCGATCTCACCAGCGGCGAGGGTCAGGAACTTCTGCACCTCGGCCTCAAGCACGGGGTCATTGGGCAGGTAGTCAGGCGCATATTTGCGCGCCAGATACACGAGGATGGCGTTGCTGTCGCAGATGATCACCTCACCATCTTCCAGAACCGGCACCTGCCCTGCCGGGTTCATGGCCAGAAAGTCATCCTGTTTATGCGCCCCGCCCGGCAGGTCCACATCAATCACCCGATGCGGCAGGCCGGCGAGATTTGCGAACAAAACGGCCCGGTGCGCGTGGCCCGAAAGCGGAAAGCTGTGAATGCGGAGGGTCTGGGACATGGGGGATTCCTTATTTTGGCGATTGTCACTGAACCCCAAGCTAACTTGCCCGCATCTAAACTATAATATACTCAACTGGTGAATAACTATGAACGTTTTGTAGACAATGGACACGATCATCGGAATGCGCACCTTTGTGGCCGTGGCCAGCCACAACTCGTTCACCGACGGTGCGCGGCAGGTTGGGATCAGCACCAAACTGGCCAGCAAATATGTCGGCCAGCTGGAACAGCGCCTGAACGCGCAACTGTTCCACCGCACCACCCGCAGCGTGACCCTGACCGACACCGGCAAAGCCTATTTCGAACGGTGCCTGCCTTTGTTGGAACAGTTTGAGGAGCTGGAGGGGCTGGTGCAGCAACGCCAGACCGAGCTGGCAGGCCGCATCCGTATCACGGCCCCGACCGGCTATGGGTCGGCGGAACTGGTCCATCTTCTGAAACCGTTTCAGGACGCACATCCGAATGTCGTGATCGAGCTGCACCTGTCCGATCACCACGTCTCATTGGTGGATGAAGGCTTTGACCTGGCCATCCGTTTCGGTGGGCTGAAGGATTCAACCCTGGTCGCGCGCAAACTGACAGATATGCGGATCGTCTGCTGCGCCGCGCCCGATTATCTGGCCCGGTTCGGCGCGCCGGATGTACCCGAGGATCTGTCAGAGCATAATTGCCTGCTGCAAACGACCGGCAATGTGATCGACAGCTGGGCGTTCAAAGGGCCGGACGGGGACATCATGGTGCCGGTATCCGGAAATTTCCGCGCCAATTCCCCGCGCGCAGTGGCCAATATGGCGGCGGACGGGCTGGGTATCGGTCGCGTCCCACTTTATACTGCCCGGCCCTTTCTGGCGGACGGGCGGTTGCAGCTTATCCTTGAGGCGCAGGAGACCGCAGTCTTGGGCCTCTATGCCACCTACCCGCCCAACCGGCACCTGACGGCCCGCATTCGGGCTTTGATCGATCATCTGGCGGCAGCCCTCGCGCACGGGTGATCTGAGATCAATCCCACAGGTTTTTGAAGTCGGAAGTGAGTATTTGGAACTGATACTTGAAATTTCCCTACCTAGTAGTAGGTAGTTTATCTCAAACATATCCCACAGCCGTGGTCCGTCCAAAAAAGGGAAAACCGTTATGGAACTGAACTCAGATTTCTCTGCCCGCGTTGTCGTTCATTCTGATCGATTGGACTGGCAGCCTTCGCCGATGAAAGGCGTTGATCGCCGTATGCTGGACCGGATAGGCGGAGAAGTGGCACGTGCCACGACAATCGTGCGCTACGCCCCCGGCAGTTCGTTCTCGGCCCATACCCATACGGGCGGAGAGGAATTCATCGTGCTGGACGGCGTGTTTCAGGATGAACATGGCGACTTCCCGGCAGGGACCTATGTGCGCAACCCGCCGACCTCATCCCACACGCCCGGCTCTGCCCCCGGCTGCACGATCTTCGTCAAACTCTGGCAATTCGATATGGATGACCGCACGCAGTTTCGCAAAACCATGGCGGATGAGCTTGGAACGCCCGTCAACGGTGTGGCAACCGCAACCCTGCATGAAGACGCGCGCGAAGTTGTCACATATAGTCGTCTTGATCCGGGCGCTGAATTGATCTCGGACGCCAGCGGCGGGCACGAGATCCTGGTGATCGATGGACAAATCACAGCGGGTGGGGACCAATTGGCCAAAAACGCCTGGTTGCGTTTGCCCGAAGGTGAAACCCTGTCGGCGGTTGCTGGGCCAGACGGCGCGAAGGTCTGGATGAAAACCGGGCATTTGCCCTTTGCCCAACCTCCTGCAGTGTGATCGGGGGCCGAGACCGTGAGGCGCAACCTTACGCTGGACACCCAGACACTGATCATCGGCGCAGGTTTGTCAGGTCTCAGCCTTGCCGCGCAACTGGCGCGGCAAGGGCAGGATTTTGTACTGGTCGAGGGGCGCGACCGTCTGGGGGGCCGTATCCTGACCCACCACAACGGCAGCGCGGGGTTTGATCTTGGCCCCGCGTGGTTCTGGCCGGGGCAGCCCCGGATCGCAGCGCTGATCGCGCGGTTGGGGTTGGCCGCGTTCGAACAGTATTCCGCGGGCGAGTTGACCTATGAGGACGAGCAGGGCCGCGTCCTGCGCGGGCACGGGTTTTCGTCGATGCAGGGGTCTTTGCGGGTGGACCGAGGGTTTGGCGCCCTGATCGATGGCTTGGCGAAGCAGGTTGATCCCGACCGCATATATCTCGCGACCCCAATCCAGGCATTGCAGCGCACCGATGATGGTGTGATCGCCACCAGCCGGAACGGTCTGACCTTCCGCGCGAGGCATGTTGTTCTGGCCCTGCCCCCTCGGGTCGCGATGCGCATGTCTTTCACGCCAGCCCTGCCAGAAGCCGCCACAAATGCAATGGCAGCCGCCCCCACGTGGATGGCCGGTCAAGCCAAGGCCCTTGCGATCTATGACACGCCGTTTTGGCGCAAGGCCGGGCTGTCGGGTGATGCCATGAGCCGCCGGGGCCCGATGGTCGAGGTCCACGATGCCTCGCCCGCTGAAACCGGCCCTTATGCGGTGTTCGGCTTCATTGGAACGCCGCCGCAGGCGCGCACAGATCAACAGCGCCTGCGCCAGATGATAACGGAACAACTGACCCGCTTGTTCGGGGCTGAGGCCGCGCAGCCGTTGGATGTGCAAATCAAAGACTGGTCCGCCGACCCGTTTACCGCCGTGGAAGAGGATCAACACCCGCTGTTCAGCCACCCCTCCTATGGCCTGCCCCGCACGCTGGACCGAATTTGGGACAACCGTCTGATCTTTGCCGGAACCGAAGTGGCCCCGCAGTTTGGCGGCTATCTGGAAGGCGCATTGGAAGCGGCGGACCATGTTGCCGCGCGGCTTTTGCAGGAAAAGGTTTGAGACACTATGAGACCAGACACCAAAACCGCCCTTCTGGATGTCGCCGAACACGCCGCCCGCGCGCGCGGTTTCGATGGGTTCAGCTATGCCGATCTGGCCGTTGCGGTCGGTATCCGCAAGGCGTCGATCCACTATCACTTTCCGACCAAAGCCGCCCTCTCGGTGGCCTTGATGGACCGCTATCACGCAACCTTGCAAGGCGAATGCGACCGGATCGACGAAACCTGCCCCACCGCCGCGCAACGTCTGCTGTCCGTTATCGCGTTGTATCGGGATGCGTTGAACGATGGCAAAACGCTCTGCCTGTGTGTCGCGCTGATCAGCAGCCGTGAAAGCCTGTCAGACGAGGTCATCCAGAAAATCAACGACTTCCGCGCCATGATGGTGGCCCGTCTGACAGGAATCTTTGAGCTTGCGCAGACGGATAACAGCATCCGCAATTTCGACCGCCCCCCGGCCGAGGCCCGCGCGACCCTTGCCTTGCTGGAAGGCGCGCATTTGACAGCCCGCGCGGAAAGCAACGTCGCGCCCTTTGATCTGGCGGTAGAGTTATTGCAGGCCCGCTGTCCGCACGACGGTCAGACCATCACGCCGCGTCCGGTGCCCTGAGCCCGCCGATCGAGGTCAGAAGTTCTACGATCGCGCCAATTCCTTCCCTTCGCCGCAATGACGAGAACACAAACGGGCGGCCATTACGCATTCTGGTCGCGTCGCGTTCCATTACCTCAAGCGACGCGCCCACATGCGGGGCCAGATCGGTTTTGTTGATGATCAGAACGTCCGATTTCGTGATCGCTGGCCCACCTTTGCGCGGGATCTCCTCACCCGCCGCCACGTCGATCACGTAAAGCGTCACATCCGCCAGTTCAGGGCTGAAGGTCGCCGACAGGTTGTCGCCTCCGCTTTCGATCAGCACAAGTTCAACATCCGGGTGGCGCGTTTGCATCTCGGCCACGGCTGCCAGATTGATCGAAGCATCCTCGCGGATCGCAGTGTGGGGACAACCGCCTGTTTCCACGCCGATAATCCGGTCCTGTGGCAGGATTTGCATCCGCATCAGGGCCTCGGCGTCCTCCTGCGTGTAGATGTCATTAGTGATCACACCAACCGAATGCGTATCGCGCAACGTCTCGGACAAGGCGGCTGTCAGCGTTGTCTTTCCAGCCCCAACCGGGCCGCCAATCCCAACCCGCAAAGGGCCATTCATCTGGGTCATGTTCGGAACACCCTTGAATATTGGGTCTCATGTTTCATTGACGCGATATCGGACAGAAACGCGGTCGAGCTAAGCGCTTCGAGCCCTAGATCCTGCGCTTCGGTCGCCAGTCCGGAGCATAGCGGTGTCAGGTCACGGATCAGCCGTTGCGCCTCGGTCTGGCCCAGCGGAACCAGCCGCGTGGCACATGCCACAAGGTTCGACATGAAGGATTGCACGAACATCTGTGTGGTCAGGAGCAGAGGCAGACCATGCAAACGCGCGGCACGTCCGACCGCAGCCGGATAGGTCAGGTCGGCCAGATCCACCTTCCAAACCTGTGCAGTGACACCACAGAACGCCTCACCCAAAAGCTGCGTTTCCATCAACCGCTCGGACGAGGCGCAGAAGGCGCGTGCCGTTGCGTCGATCTCGGTCAGTTCCTTCTTCGAATTGGCATTATAAGCCGCCACAAGAAACAAAGCGTCATTCCGGCCCGAGCCATGGTTCAGCACATCCGAAATCCACGCGCCCGCGCTGTTGGCATCCTTCACGGCCCCGCTATCGATGGCCCATTCCAGCCCGTGCGAATAGGCGAACCCGCCCACCGGATAGGCGGGTGACAGCCACTGGTTCAGCGTCAGGATATCGGCGTCAGTGGGCGTGGCCATGGGTCCTGCCGTGCCCGTAAGCCCCGCCTTCCGGGGTGAAGGGTTCCACAACCTCGCGCGTGGTGGCACCCAGTTTGTCCAGCATGTCCCGGATCACATGATCGCGCTGGATCAGCAAACGGCCCGGTTCGATCTGGCAGGGCGTGTGGCGGTTGCCGATATGCCAGGCCAGGCGCAGCAGGTTGTCTCCGCTGACTTCCAGCAGATCTTCGGGCGCGGCCACCACTTCGATCTCGCGCCCATCTTCCAGAACAAGAACGCCGCCGTGATCCAGCGACAGCGTCTGCGCCAGATCGACCAGAAACGCCTCACCATCATCGGTGGCCAGCATCTTGCGGCGCAGGAACCGGCCGTCATAGTCCAGCGAAACCTGCGCATGGGCAGGGGCATGGGTGTGATCGTGATAGATGCGGGCGGTTTTTATATCGGGTGTCATCGGGGCCTCTTCCAATCTCAGAACATGAAATAGCGTTGCGCCATCGGTAAAACCTCGGCCGGTTGGCAGGTCAGCAATTCGCCATCTGCGCGGACCTCATAGGTTTCGGGATCGACCTCGATATGCGGGGTTGCATCGTTCAGCAACAGGTCCCGCTTGCCGATGTTTCGCGTGTTTCGCACGGCAACCGTTTGCTTGGCCAAACCAAGCGCGTCACCAATCCCGTCGGCCTGTGCCGCTGCCGAGACAAAGGTGATCGCCGAATGCTCGACCGAGCGGCCATAGGCCCCGAACATCGGACGGCTATAGACCGGCTGCGGCGTCGGGATCGAGGCGTTCGGGTCCCCCATCTGTGCACAGGCGATGGTGCCGCCCAGCAAGACCATCTCGGGCTTTACCCCGAAAAACGCTGGGTTCCACAGCACCAGATCGGCGCGTTTGCCTTCTTCGATGCTGCCAATTTCATGGCTCAGGCCATGCGCGATGGCCGGGTTGATGGTGTATTTCGCAATGTAGCGACGAACGCGCAGGTTGTCGTTGTCGCCGGTTTCCTCGGGCAGGCGTCCGCGTTGCTTCTTCATCTTGTCGGCGGTCTGCCAGGTGCGGATCAACACCTCCCCCACCCGGCCCATGGCCTGGCTGTCGGACGCAATGATGCTGAACGCGCCCATGTCGTGCAGGATGTCCTCGGCAGCAATGGTCTCGCGTCGGATGCGGCTTTCGGCAAAGGCCACGTCCTCGGGGATGGATTTGTCGAGGTGGTGGCAGACCATCAACATATCCAGATGCTCTTCGACCGTGTTCACCGTGAAGGGCCGCGTCGGGTTGGTGGATGAGGGTAGAACGTGATTCTCGCCGCAGATCTTGATGATGTCCGGCGCATGGCCGCCACCCGCGCCTTCGGTGTGGAAGGCGTGAATCGTCCGGCCTTTCATCGCAGCCACCGTGTTTTCCACGAAACCGGATTCGTTCAGCGTATCGGTGTGGATCATCACCTGCACGTCCATCGCATCCGCCACAGACAGGCAGCAATCGATGGCGGCGGGCGTTGTCCCCCAATCTTCGTGCAGTTTCAACGCGCAGGCCCCGCCCTTGACCTGTTCCTCAAGCGCGTCGGGCAGCGAGGCGTTGCCCTTGCCCGCAAAGGCCAGGTTCATCGGAAAGGCGTCCGCCGCCTGCAACATCCGCCCGATATGCCAGGGGCCGGGGGTGCATGTGGTGGCCAAAGTGCCATGGGCCGGGCCGGTGCCGCCGCCCAACATGGTCGTCAGACCGGAATGCAGCGCGTCCTCGATTTGTTGCGGACAGATGAAATGGATATGGCTGTCGAAACCACCGGCGGTCAGAATGCGCCCTTCGCCCGCAATAGCCTCGGTCCCCGGTCCGATGACGATGTCGACACCGGGCTGCGTATCCGGGTTTCCGGCCTTACCGATCTTCGCAATGCGCCCGTCTTTCAGGCCCACATCCGCCTTGTATATGCCCGAGTGATCGACGATCAGCGCGTTGGTGATGACCGTATCCACGGCCCCCTCGGCCCGCGTGACCTGAGACTGCCCCATCCCGTCGCGGATCACCTTTCCGCCACCAAACTTGACCTCTTCGCCATAGACCGCGTCGCGATGCCCGGTTTCGGTGAACCGGGCCGCTGTCGCGCGATCCACGATCAGGTCCTTTTCAACCTCGATAATCAGATCGGTATCGGCCAGACGCACCCTGTCGCCCACCGTTGGCCCGAACATGGCGGCATAATCACTACGGCTGATCTTGCCCGGCATCTCTCAAAGCCCCCATGATATGCATGTTGAAACCGTAGATGTGCCGACGCCCCTCGTACGGAACCAGCATGACCTCGCGCGTTTGCCCCGGCTCGAACCGCACGGCTGTCCCGGCCGGAATATCAAGCCGCATCCCCAATGCGGCATAGCGATCAAAATCAAGTGCCGAGTTCGCCTCGGCAAAGTGATAATGGCTGCCAACCTGAACCGGGCGATCACCCGTATTTGCAACCGCAATCAAACGACTGCTGCGCCCGGCATTGAGCGTCAGCGACCCCTTCGCCGGAATGACCTCACCCGGGATCATTTGGGCAGTTTGGATATCAGAGTGATGGCGACCAGCGCGATCAGGGCCAGCCCAACACCCAACGTGACGTAATCGCCGCCATGAGCGTGAATATGGGTGTCCGAGTGGGCCAGCGCCGGGCCGGACAAGACAAGGGCGGGAAACAGCATGCGGTTCATTTGGACCTCCTGTATGGGTTAGCGAATAGGGTTGTGGACGGTCACAAGCTTGGTTCCGTCCGGGAACGTGGCCTCGACCTGTACGTCGTGGATCATCTCGGGCACGCCCTCCATGCATTGATCGCGTGTGATGACTTCGGCCCCGGCCTGCATCATGTCAGCGACCGAGCGCCCATCCCGCGCGCCTTCGACCACCGCATCGGTGATCAGGGCGATCGCCTCGGGGTGGTTCAGCTTGACGCCCCGCGCCAAACGCTTACGGGCGACCTCGGCTGCCATGGCGATCAACAGTTTGTCTTTTTCACGCGGGGTCAGATTCATGTCACAGCATCCAGCATCGTGGGAGAGTTTCGGAATTCAGTCGTCGCAGGACCGGCAGCAAAATGCGGCGCAACGCGAACCCGCTGGGCGCCAGTATCCGAACCACCATCAGGTCCTCGCGGATAAGGCTGGCACCTCCGGTGTCCGGCAGTATTTCCCGCACTGCTTGCAGATGACCGCCTGCCGAGGCAGAGGCCAGAATGACCAACGCCATAGCCCCTGCCCCGCCACCAATGTCGGGCCTACCAAGATGCGCATTCAAATCTCCTTCAAACCGGATCGCATCCAGAAACAATGGCTGATTGCCGAGGCGGAGTTCGATGTGGTCCCACAAGCGTATGTCGCCGAGGGTTTCGCCCATGGCCTGCCGCCCGAAGATCAGTGGCTCGACCACCAGCGCCTGCGCGCCGGGATCGAGATCGACGATCAGACGCCGGTGCAGAGCGCTGTTGTCATACAAGATCGTCTCTTGTGGCAGCCAGTTCAAACGCGCGCGCCTGCCCACCTTGATCGTGTTTCTGACGGTACCAACTTGTCCGGGCTGCGCCTCATAAACCCGCTCACACGCCTGGGTTGTCAAAGTCACCGTCGTGTCAGGGGCTATCTGCCCGGCAAAGCGGAACTGGTCGCCGCCGGTGATCCCACCGGCCGTGTTGAGCAAAACGGCCTCCAGGCCCAGGTCCTGCGCGCGCGGGAACAGGCATTTGAACGAGCCTGACTGCTGGAACCCGTCGATGACTGTTTTGCGGCCGAGTGCCTTGCTGGACAAAAAGACCCTGCCCTCGGCGCGGGGCGGATTGGCCAAATTGGGGGACGATATCGGGATGGTCTGGGTGATGGGAACGGCTCATGCTTCAAGGCTGCGGGAAATTTGTCGCCGCCTGTTGCAGTGAACTCTATGAACTGCGACCTGGTCCTGCCGATTCTCCTGTCTAACTGCTTAAATCCTGGGCGAATTGACGCCATTCGCCCAGTTTTTGCTCAGGTTTGTGTCGACGACCTTATTGATTGGTCGCGTCCATTGTCAGCGCAACACACCCCGCGCCTTCCAGCTTTTTGCTTCGCGACAGTCTTTGAGTTGAATTTTCGCCTGCTTTAGGGGTGCATTCTCAAACAATGACGCGATGCACATAATGCTCTTTTTCTAACATTAATGCGCACAACTTGAAGCCTTCAATGAAGGGCCTAAACCAAGTTGGAACTAGTCGCCTAGATTGCCCCTCAGTTTCGTTGCGAAACCGAGGTCAGAGCATGTGCTCTGCAATCTGCTCGACGATGCGCGCCGCATCATCTGCAGACAGGTTGCGCCCGCGAATGCGAAGGCGCATTTCGCCTGCCGAGACCTCTGCCTGAATTTCGCCACCACCCAGAAGACTGACCGGTGCCAAACGCTCAACCTGTTGCGGCCGCCCGCCACGCGTTTTGTCTCTGGACGGTTCGGGCGCGTCCCTGAGCGCATTTTCCAGCAAGGACCATTCCGCCTTGGCATCCAGAACATCTGCACCTGCCAGGGCCTGCCGCAGTTTGGCTTGTGCCCCGTCCCGCAATGCGGCCGCGAGCTTCAGACCAGCCTTCTCGGTCAAGGCGATGGGATGCTGCAGCAAATCCCCCAGCGCCTCGTGAACACTGGCAAAGCTGCGCACCTTGGAACGTTTGGCCTTGGACGCCGCTGCAAACAAGACGTCCACTGCGGCTTCGGTGGAGTCGAAAACCCCCTGCCCTGCGGCCAGAACAGCGATCCGACCGCGCTCATACGGGCTCAGGTTGGCGCGCAGCTCGTTCTCTTCGACCATCGAAACATAGGCACCCTGCCCTGTCTCGGCGTTGCGCACAAAGGCCGGGATCGCCGCAAATCTCGGATCGGTTTTGGCCAGACGCCGGAAGGCATCCAGGCGTCTAAACCCGGAAATAAGGCCATACCCCTCACCGTCCGGTGTAACCTCGATCGGTGTGCGAAGGCCGTGGACGCGCAAGGACTCCAGCAACTCGGCCATTGCCTCTTCATCCTCGACCATGCGGTCCCGTCGGATGTAGTCGGCATCAATATCGTCCAGGGCCAGCTTTTGCGCCACCAGACCAGCGTCTTTTGCGTCGCGCCAGGCGGCGGCATCTGTTTGGTCCTGCGCCAATGCGACCCTGTCCGTCACCGCAGCCATCCCGTTCAAAGACGCAGCCTCGGCCGCAACCTGTGCAATCGGCGGTGCCGGGGATTTTGTATCAAACGGGCTGATCGAAGGTTTCGCGACGAAACCAGCCTCGAGCTGTTCCAGTTCCGCCGTGTCCGGGGCGGTCAGTCTTCTGCGTTTAGCCATCTGCCTCTCCTCCCATCTGAGCATCGCGCCACCAGCACCCGATCAGAACCTCTTTGAATTCCGCATAGGTCCGGTCAAAGGTCTCGCGGCCTCGCACATAGGTGTCGCGGTTGAAATCGCGGTAATCCGCTTCGTATATCCCGTTCACTTGCTCCCCCGCCTGCCCGACCAAAGCGGTATAATCCTGACGATAGGCATTCATGAAATCCCCGAAATAAGCCTGTATGACGTTTGCCATGTCGGTCTGCTGACTGGCGTCAAAGCGCGTGATGATTGCCCGGACTACATCCCATTCGAACTTAAGTTCCGGTAAACCTGCCGCCCGTTGCGCGGCATTCTCGCCATCTTCGATGCTGGCAAAAGTCGTATACAGCATGTCGAAGAACCGGCCCGTCGAATCAAACTCCAGGAATGACGCCCCAAGGGGCACCAACAGAATATCCGCCGCAGCCAACGCGTTGATCGTTAGGTACCCAAGTGCAGGAGGGGTATCGAGGAATACGATGTCGTAATCATTCAGAACGCCTTCGTCCTGCAGGAAGTTCGTCAACCCATCCCAAAGAGGCCAGCTGCGCAGGCCCATGCGCCAGACGGGAATCTGGAACTCGGCCCAATACAGGTTCAGCTGCGCGCCGATCAGATCGATATTGGGCCAGTGCGTCTGTTGAATGACATCGCGGGGCAGGGTGGTCAGGGCCTCTTGTAGCGTTTCGTCCAAGGGGATTTCGGGTTGACCCGCCGCGCTGCGAACCCTGTTTTCCTCTTGCACGGCGCGCGCATAGTCTTTGGCGATCAATGGAAAAACCGTTTGCCACTCATCCGCGACGCTACCACCAAGGATCGAGGTCATGGACCCCTGGCTGTCCAAATCAATCACGAGAACCTTGTAGCCGTCCAGCGCGGCGGACATTGCCAGATGAGCGGCGGTCGAGGTCTTTCCAACACCACCCTTGAAGTTGGCGACGGCGACAACCTTTGCCGGAAGGCCCTCCGGACGATAAGGCAGATATTCCTTTGTGCTGACGCCTTCAGCAGCGAAATGCTGGCGCAGGGTCAGAACCTCTTCCAAAGTGAACCATTTGGATCCGGCCTCACCCTCACCCTGGGGCAGGTCGGGATTGGCCTTCAGAACCCGTCTCAGATGGGCGGGGGCGACTGGAATAAGATACTTGGTGATTTCCCAAATGGAAAACCGCCGCAGCCGTTTCTCTCCGTCAGGGGCATAGCCACGGCGGGCAAGGTCTTCTCGTCCCTTGGCGCAGAATGTGGCCGCTTTTGCGAATCGAGATGTCCCGATAGGATCAGGCAACTTGGTTGCCGCGACCTCTGGATCAAGATTCAAATAGGGCGGCACGGGAGGTTGGTTGGATTTGTTCACTGTCGATGCCTCGGATAATGTTCGCCTTACCAGCGTATATTCCAAAATGTAGCGAACATTTTGTCTGGCGGCTATCCTTGATTGCGTTTTTTTCCACAGAAATACATCAATTGACCGAGTTTCGTCGCGAAACCAATTCTTAAAACAGAAAAAGGCGCAACAAAGAGTTTATTCTATTTAGAAGTTTTAGATTCTTTGGGCCCAAAACTACTAATAATAACAATGAGATGAATGTACTACCGGACCTCAATACGGTACGAAAGGAACCCGTTTTCAGGACAATAGGTTCCTGTTTGCAGGACGAAAAGCGCCAGAATCCGGGAAGAGGGGGCCCGATTCGCGGTATTCGAAAAAACAGGCGAAATCAGAGCCTAATCCTGCCCCTCGGAACAGGTTGACGAGTCGTTTTGACCGGCATCCAGTCTTCGCCGAGTCCCTGCCTTGGGGATAACTCTCGGTGCAGAGTCATTAGGTACCTGTCTACGGGATTCCTTTCATCCTGTATTTGGGCACCCAAAGAAGATTGATCATTGGGTACCTTTCATGGCACAAATATCAAAACGAGCAGTCAGGCAGAATCATGCCGGATACATTATTGGACATGGATACCCTCTCTGGTGCGCTACGCCGGGAGACGGTGAAAAAGAATGTCGCCGCGATTCATATCAGCGGCAAGCTAACGCTGTTGCAGCGCAAGCTGTCCAATGTGCTGTTGCTGAATGCCTATGATGCGCTCACCTCAGCCCCCACCCATACGATCGATGCCAGAACCCTGGCCATGATGGTCGGTTACAATTCCAATGACTTCGATACGCTGCGCGCCAGCCTGCGCGCTTTGGCTGAAACCGTAGCCGAGTGGGATATGCTGGATGAACAGGGCCGTCAGGAATGGGGCGTCTCGTCCTTGCTGAGTTTTGCCAAGCTGAAGAACGGGGTGTGCGAATATGCCTATTCCCCGGCGTTGGCGCAGAAGCTTTATGACCCCAAGATCTATGCCCTCATCAATGTGCAGATTCAGAGGAATTTCAGCTCAGGCCATGGCCTGGCATTGTATGAGAATTGCTATCGCTTCGTCAGAACGGGCTCGACAGGGTGGTGGGCGCTGGACGTGTTCCGCAAGTTGATGGGCGTGGATGGCAGCGACTATTACAGCAGCTTCAAGCATCTGAACGCCAAGATCATCAAACCGGCGGTGGCCGAGGTGAACAAAAGCTCGGACATTCTGATTGAACCGGAATTCAAGAAGAAGGGTCGCACCGTCACGGACATCCGATTCCGTATCAAGGGCAATCCACAGAAAGCGATGTTCGAGATTGATGACAGCGACGGCGTTCGCAACCTGCCGATCTACAAGACGATGCGCGATCAGGGGGTCTCGGACAGGTTGGCGCGGCAATGGATTGCTGAACATGGGGAAGACTATGTGCGGCAAAAGCTGGACTATGTAAGCGGGCAGGGGGGCGTGAAATCAACGCTGGGCTACCTATCGGCTGCGCTGCGCGATGATTACCAGCCACCCGATCCGGACACGAAACCAGAGCCAAGCCCTGAGGCTCTGGCCGCGGCGGAACAGCGTCAGGAAGAACGGGCTGAGGAAGATCGCGCCTATGCCGCGCGGGTGGCTGAGCGATCCGAAAGGGCGCGAAAACTCTCGATCGTCGAGGAGCTGGTTTCGCGGCGAAACCCCACGCAGAGAGATGCCGACAAGCGTTTGTTTCTGGCCGGCCTGGACAATGACCTGGACCGAGAGCATTTCCGCGCACATGGGTGGCGTTCTGGTCTGAACGCGGCGGCAATCTTTGCCTTTTGGCAGGACCTGGAGCCAGAGGCGTTTGAGTAAATCGCCTGCATCCGGTTTGCCTGTCCAACACACCCGCCCAATGTAGCGCGCAAAAATCCGAAATAATGATTATTAAAAACCAAATAGCTCTAAGTCCTTTTGGTCCTTAGGACGAAACCCTCGCGCGCAATACGGACCCAAATATCAAAACCGCAAAATCAGGAATTTCCCCGTTTGCGTATGCCGCGCCCTTAGGTCAAGTTGCCCGTCAGAGACTGCGCAATGCCGCAGACAGGTTCGAAGGACAGATCCGAGATGACGCAACGAAATGGCGGTGTGGTACTGGTTGAATGCCTGCAGGGGCTTGGGGCGCGGCACAGTTTTGGCGTTCCCGGTGAAAGCTATCTGGCAGTTCTGGATGCGCTGCATGACACAAGCAGCACAAGGCGGGATACAAACGGCGCGCTGGATTTCACCTTATGCCGGAATGAAGGTGGTGCTGCGTTCATGGCTTCGGCTTACGGCAAGCTGACCGGTCAGCCCGGTATCTGCTTTGTGACCCGAGGACCGGGCGCGACCAATGCTTCAATTGGCGTGCACACGGCGATGCAGGACAGCGCCCCGATGATCCTGTTCGTAGGGCAGGTCGGGACGGACATGAAAGGGCGCGAGGCGTTTCAGGAGATCGACTATCGCGCCTATTTCGGCACTGTCGCCAAATGGGTAACCGAGATTGAGGCGGTGGACCGCATCCCCGAGATCATCGCCCGCGCCTGGACCACCGCAATATCAGGCCGCCCCGGCCCAGTGGTTGTCGCCTTGCCCGAGGATATGCTGACCGAAGTAACAGACGTCCCCGCGTTGACGGGCCCTGCGCCGGTTCACGAACCCGGCCCAACGCCCGACGCGATTGCGGCGGTTGTGTCCAAACTCTCGACCGCAAAACGCCCGCTGATCCTGATTGGTGGTGGTGGCTGGCGGGCCGAGGGCAGCACGGCTTTGCAGCGATTTGCCGAAGCCGCCGATATTCCGGTGATCGCCGCCTTCCGGTTTCAGGACATCCTGGACAACCACTCGCCCAGCTATGTGGGTGACGCCGGGACCGGCATGACACCGGCGACCCGAGCACAGATCCAGGGCGCGGATGTGATTCTGGCCATTGGCGTGCGGTTCGGAGAGATGACAACTGATGGCTACACCTTGCTGAACGTGCCCAAACCGGATCAGACGCTGATCCATGTGCACGCCTCGGACCGCGAGATTGGAAAGGTCTACATTGCTGACCTAGGTGTCCAATCCGGCCCGAATGCCTTTGCTCAGGCCATGTCGCAACAGGTTGTGCAAGGCAGCTGGGCGGACTGGCGGGCCAGAGCCCGCGCGGATTATGAGGCATTTTTCGATCTGCCCGACCTGCCCAGCCCCGTGGATATGGGTAAGGTCTCGGCCTATCTGCGCGACCGTCTGCCCGAGGATGCGATCCTGACCAATGGTGCCGGCAACTTTACCGTTTGGCCGAACAAGTTCTTCAAGTACGGCCCGAACCAGCGGCTGCTGGCTCCGCAATCCGGGGCGATGGGCTATGGGCTTCCGGCTGCCGTTGCCGCCAAGGTCGCGCATCCGGACCGGACTGTTGTCTGTTTTGCCGGGGATGGTGATTTTCAGATGAACTGTCAGGAGCTTGGAACCGCCATGCAGGCCGGGGCCCAGCCCATCGTATTGATCCTGAACAATGGCACATACGGCACCATTCGGATGCATCAGGAAAAAGCCTATCCCGCTCGCGTCTCGGGCACGACGCTGGAGAACCCGGATTTCGCAGCACTTGCAAGGTCTTACGGTTACCATGCTGAGCGGGTTGAGCGGACCGAGGAGTTCAAGGCCGCGTTCGAACGGGCGCTGGCGTCGGACAGCGGGGCGGTTTTGGATCTGAACATCTCAGCCGAAGCGCTGACTCCGCGCCAGACCCTCAGCCAGATGCGCGAGGCAGCACAGAAGGCGGGCTCCTGATAAAAGTTTCGGGGCCTCTTTCCCTTGTGGGACGGGCTGTCTAAGAAGTGCGTCCAACTTGATTTCAGGAGGCCCCATTGGACCGTATCGCCCGCACCATCGCCACCGAGATTCAAGCCCGCCCCGAACAGGTGAATGCAGCGGTCAAACTGTTGGATGACGGGGCGACGGTGCCGTTTGTGGCGCGGTATCGGAAAGAGGCGACGGGCGGGCTGGATGACGGTCAGCTGCGCACCTTGTCCGACCGCCTGACCTATTTGCGCGAGCTTGAGGCGCGGCGTGACACGATTCTGAAATCGATCAAGGATCAGGGCAAGCTGAGCGACGATCTGGCCAAATCCATCGCACAGTCCGATACAAAAGCGCAGCTTGAAGACATCTATCTGCCCTATAAACCCAAACGCCGCACCAAGGCGATGATCGCCCGCGAAAACGGGTTGGAGCCTCTGGCCGATGCGATCCTTGCGGATCGGTTCGCTGATCCCGAGGCGCTGGCAAACGGGTATTTTACTGACGCCGTGCCTACGCCGCGCGACGCGCTAAACGGGGCGCGGGATATTCTGACCGAACGGCTGACCGAAAACGCCGCCCTTTTGGGCGAGTTACGCAGTTTCATGCAGCGCGAGGCGTATCTGAGTGCCAAGGTCATTGAGGGCAAGGAAAAGGAAGGCGCCAAGTTCAGCGACTATTTCGACCATTCCGAGTTGTGGGCCGACGTCCCCTCGCACCGGGCGCTGGCGATGCTGCGGGCCTCGAAAGAGGGGATCGTAACGCTGGACATCGCGCCGGAGCCGGAATTTGGTGCAGGGCGGGCCGAGACGATTGTGGCCGCCCATTTGCAGACGCGCGGCGATGGGCCGGGCGACAAGTGGCTGCGCAAAGTGGCGGGCTGGACCTGGCGGGTCAAGCTGTCGCTGAGCATGATGGTCGAGCTGATGGCCGACCTGCGCAGCCGGGCGCAGGACGAGGCTATTCAGGTCTTTTCCCGCAACCTCAAGGATGTGTTGTTTGCCGCCCCCGCAGGCGCGCGGCCTACATTGGGGCTGGATCCGGGTATCCGGACCGGGGTGAAGGCGGCTGTGGTGGATGCAACGGGTAAGGTTGTGGCGACAGACACGCTCTATCCGTTTCAGCCCAAGAACGATTTGCGCGGGGCGCAGGCGGCGATCCTGAACCTGATCTCGGCCCATCAGATCGAACTGATTGCCATCGGCAATGGCACTGCCAGCCGCGAAACCGAACGGATGGTGGCCGACGCGATCAGCCTGTTGCCCAAGAGCGTGAAAGCACCCACCAAGGTTGTGGTGTCCGAGGCCGGGGCCTCGGTCTATTCCGCCTCGGAACTGGCGGCGCGCGAGTTTCCCGATCTGGACGTCTCGCTGCGCGGAGCGGTGTCGATTGCCCGCCGGTTGCAGGACCCGCTGGCCGAACTGGTGAAGATCGAACCGAAATCCATCGGCGTGGGGCAATACCAGCACGACGTGGATCAGCACCGCCTGTCCCAGTCGCTGGCAACCGTGATCGAGGATGTGGTGAACGCGGTGGGGGTTGATCTGAACACCGCCTCGGCCCCGCTGCTGTCGCATGTGTCGGGTCTGGGTCCGGCGCAGGCCGAGGCCATCGTCAGCCACCGGGACATCAATGGACCATTTCGGTCGCGCAAGGATCTGCTGGACGTCGCCCGCCTTGGCCCCCGCGCCTTTGAACAATGCGCCGGGTTCCTGCGGATCCGGGACGGGGCTGAGCCGCTGGACGCCTCCTCGGTTCACCCCGAGGCGTATGACGTCGCGCGCCGTGTGGTCGCCGCCTGTGGCCGGGACATCCGGCAGATCATGGGGCATGAGGGTGCCCTGAAACGCCTGCGGGCGGAACAGTTTGTGGATGACAGGTTCGGCCTGCCCACCGTGCGCGATATTTTTGCCGAATTGGAAAAACCCGGCCGCGACCCGCGACCCAGTTTCGTCACGGCCTCGTTCACGGACGGGGTGGAAGAGATCACCGACCTGAAACCCGGCATGATGCTGGAAGGCACCGTCACCAACGTCGCGGCCTTCGGGGCGTTTGTCGATATCGGCGTGCATCAGGACGGGCTGGTCCATGTCAGCCAACTGGCGGACCGTTTCGTCAAGGACCCGCATGAGGTGGTCAAGACCGGTCAGGTCGTCAAAGTGCGCGTGGTCGAAGTGGATGTGCCGCGCAAACGCATCGGCCTGACCATGCGCAAGAAGGGCGGCGACACGCGGCGCAGGGCGTGAACAAAGGGCAGACACGTCGCAAATTCGTTAAGCAGCCAATGATACGCTGCCGGCGACCGGGCTGCATCCGGCTGGACTTGGTTGACACAATGCAAGACGCTCGGGTCGGATTGTTTGGAAATGGGCGGCCTTGGGGTCGTAGGTGACTGAAAAACATGCAATATCACAACAAACCATACGATCAGCTCAAAGTCGGCGACAGCGCCGAAATCACGCGTAGCTGTTCGGTCGATGATTTCTATGTCTTCGCCAACAACTCGGGCAATCACAACCCGCTGCATCTGGCGCATGAAGATGGTGACGGCGACAATGAGCCCGAGGCGCTGGCCCCGGCGATCTTTGTCGGCGCACTGGTCTCGGCGGTGCTGGGCAACGTTCTGCCGGGCGCTGGCACCTTGTATAAATCCCAGAGTTTCGAGTTTGTCGCGCAAGCCTATGCGGGTGACGAATTGACTTCGAAAGTCACCGTTCTGGAAAAGCGCGACAACCGCGAGGTTGTGTTTGACACCAGCGTCACGCGGGCATCGGATGGGGCCGTGATCCTGCGCGGTCAGGCCGTCGTGATTGCGCCGGAAAAACAGATGACCTTTGCCGAGGTTGATCTGCCCGGCCTGGTGGTCAAACGTCATCGCCATTTTGACGCCCTTCTGGAACGGGTGCGCCCATTGGACCCGATGCCAACCGCAATTGTCGCCCCGGAAGAGGCGAACTCATTGGGAGGGGCCCTGCTGGCGGCGCGTGAGACCATTATTCAACCGATCCTGATCGGTGATTCGGATAAAATCTACGCCGCCGCGCGTGAGATCGGTCAATCGCTGGATGCGTTCGAGATTCTGCCGGTGATGGATCACCTTGGCGCGGCACACACCGCCGTTGATCTGGTTGCCGAAGGGCGGGCGCAGGCCGTGATGAAAGGGCATTTGCACACGGATGAGCTGCTTAAGGCAGCATTGCGCCGGGATCAGGGGCTGCGGACCGGTCGGCGCTTTACCCATGTCTTTGTCATGGATGTGCCCGGCCAGCCGCGGCCTTTACTTGTGACCGATGCGGCGATCAACATTGAACCGGATCTTGAGACCAAGATCGACATCACCCAGAACGCCATCGATCTGGCGATGTCGCTGGGCATCGAACAGCCCCGCGCCGGGGTGTTGTCGGCTATTGAGACGGTGAACCCGGCGATCCGGTCTTCGGTCGATGCGGCACTTCTGTCCAAGATGGCCGAGCGTGGCCAGATCAAAGGCGGCTTGGTCGATGGGCCGCTGGCGATGGACAATGCGGTCAGCCTTGCCGCCGCACGCACCAAGGGCATCGTGTCCGAGGTTGCGGGCCGCACCGATATTCTGGTCGTGCCCAATCTGGATGCGGGCAACATGATGGCCAAGCAACTGACCTATATCGCCAATGCCGAAGGGGCAGGGGTGGTCATGGGGGCCAAAGTGCCGATCATCCTGACCAGCCGTGCGGATGACGACAAGGCGCGGCTTGCGTCTTGCGCAGTGGCGGCGCTGCATCAGGCGCGCATCTCAGCAGTTGGGAAGGGGCGGGCATGACCCATGTTGTGACGCTGAATGCCGGGTCATCGTCGCTGAAGTTCGGGTTCTACGAACTTGCCCCCGGCGACCCGGTCGAGAAATGCACCGGCACCGTCGAGCGCATCGGCGAGGCGAGCGTCTCGGTCACGGCAAAATCGGCCAGCGGCAGGGCGCTGGCCAATGGCAGCCCGGGCGAGACGCCGGACCATGCAGCAGCGCTGGATTGGGTTCTGGGCTTTCTCAGCCGAACCTATCCGTCCGCGCAGGTGTCGGCGGTCGGGCACCGTGTCGTCCATGGTGGCCCGGATATCGACACGCCCTTGCCATTGACCGCAGACTCGATCGCGGCGCTGGACAAACTCTCGCCCTTCGCGCCGCTGCACCAGCCGCATAACCTGGCCGGGGTGCGGGCGGCGATGGAACGGTTTCCCGACGCGGCGCAGATCGCCTGTTTCGACACCGCCTTTCACCGCAACCACCCGTGGGAGAATGACGTCTTCGCCCTGCCGCGCGAGTATTATGACAAAGGTGTACGTCGCTACGGGTTTCACGGCCTCAGCTATGACTACATCTCGGGCCATATGGCGGATACCGCGCCATTGCTGCATGAAGGCCGGGTCGTTGTCGCGCATCTGGGCAACGGGGCATCAATGTGCGCGATGATCGGCGGGCGCTCAGTCGGATCGACCATGGGGTTCTCGGCCTTGGACGGGCTGCCGATGGGCACCCGCTGCGGTCAGCTTGATCCCGGTGTCGTGCTGTACCTGATGGAGCAAGAGGGGCTGAGCGCCACAGAAATCTCGGATCTGCTGTTCCGAAAATCCGGCCTGCTGGGCCTGTCGGGTCTGTCCAATGATATGCGCACGCTGGAAAAGGCCGACACCCATGAAAGCCGACAGGCGATCAGCTATTTCACCTTCCGTCTGCGGCGCGAACTTGGTGCGATGGCGGCGGTTCTGGGCGGTATCGATGCGCTGGTCTTCACCGGTGGCATCGGTGAAAACTCACGCCTTGTGCGCGACCGGGTCTGTACCGGGATGGGCTGGCTGGGGATCGAGCTTGATCCCGACGCAAATGCAGACAACAACCGGATCATCTCGACCAACCTGTCCCGCGTGGTGACAATGGTGGTCCCCACGAATGAGGAACTGGTCATCGCCCGCGCCGCCGCCGATCTGCTGGCAGGTTCGGATGTCCCAGCTAGAGGCAGCCACTAAAGCGCTGGCTGCGGATCGCGTCCGGGGTCAGGCGATAGCGGTCGCGAAACGACCGGGTCAGCGTTGTGACCGACGAAAACCCGGTCGCCGCCGAAATCTCGCGCTGTGACAGATCGGTGTGGCGCAGCAATTCATGCGCCCTTTCCAACCGCAAGGCCTTGTAGGTCGACAACAGTTTGGTTCCGGTTTTTTCCAGAAACCGCCGCTGCAACTGTCGGGTCGAGGTTCCCAGAATGCGCGAAATATCGGGGATTTTCAGCGGGTCCTCGATATGCGCCAGCATGGCATCAACGGCGTGCAAAACCATCGGGTCCGCGCCGGATCTTTGGATCAACCGTGTGGCCAAAGTGCTTTTGTGCTGCGCTTCCGGCTCGGTCAGGCCGATATACGCGCGCAGCGTGTCCGCGATATAGGCCCCGTGATCCAGTGAGGCCAGATCAGCCAGCAACCGCAACGCACCAAGCCGGGTCGAGGCGCTATGCGTGCGCCCCTCAGCCGTCAGGTGCCTGTCACCACCACAGATGCACAGCCCGCTTTCCTGTGCGGCGGCGGCGAAGTTCGGGTGCACCGCAACGGATTTCTTGTGCGTACGCCCGATTTCGGCCAGCAACAACACGGCGCTTCCAACAAAGATGGTGCGTGGGGCCAGGCTGATCACCTGCGCGGTCCATGCTCTTTCCATGGGGGACAAGGTCCAGTGATTTTCCAGATCCCCCCAGAAGATCGCGGTCCGCCCGTGCCAGAAGATCGGGTTCCCCGGTTTTTCCTGTGCAATCTGGCGGATGTTTACCTGATAGGAATAGTCTTCGGAAAACGCGTTAAGGGCCTGGAAGAATTCCGCAATCATTCCGGTTGATGCGGCTGCAATATCGGTTGCCACAAACACGTCAACGTCGCGCTGCTTTTGGGGCTGCGGCGACACTGATCCAGCCAGTTCCAGGCACGCATCGGTAGGGACGTAATGTTTCATTGCGATGCCTTTCTACAAGTGGAACGTACCATTACTAAATGCTCGGGGCGGTTCGTGGATGACCCCCCCCGCCTTTTTGTGGCGGGGGGTTTTGTTTGTGTTGTTATTCAGCTGCGTCTTTGTATGCGTCCATTGGGGGGCATGTGCAGACGAGG